>CAIQCK010000020.1 GCA_903870275.1 uncultured bacterium
GCCGACGGCGCACCGGGCCAGCAAGGCCCTCCCGGCGAAGTCACCGCCCAACAACTCACCGACGCCATCGCCGGCACCAGCGCCAACACCAACGCCGTGCAACTGCTCGACACCGGCACCTTCACCGACCCGCCCTCCGCCGCCGACCTCATGGCCGTGGCCAACAAACTCAACGAGTTGATTCAGGCGATGAGGAGATGATGAAGATGTGAAACCACTGATGGACACCGATGAACGCGGATGGATGTCCGGTCAATTCATCAATAACAAATGAAAGGAATAAAAAATGCCGACGCCAAAAAACGTTCATCACAGAAAGTTCAAACAAATAAAAATTCTGTATAATTTGAACGGGTTTTCAGTTGCTTGGGGTGTGTGGGATAATATAAATAACAGTTCGGATGCGAAAGAAAATGGCCTGAACTCGGTGGTGTTGAACGGACGATCACATTTTCAGATGAAAGGGTAACGATGCCCAAGCTCACTCGCACTAATTACTCCGTTAAGGAACTCTCTGGGGCGATCTCCTTATGAGCAATTGTGTTTCTACAACCCCTGAGGAATGGGTCGATGCGATCTATACAGTTGTTGTGCGTTCGGCCCTGAAAGGGTCAAGCGGTGCATTGTTTGAATACTGTGCTGACACAACAACTGCTCAGATGGAAACGATCTTAATGAAAATGTTTATTGTGTCAGATGCTGTGGAAGACAGCACTTGGCCGGAAGCGGTTAAGAAAGCCGTGCAAGATCAAATTCGAACCAGTTTCCTAAACATGTTTGAAAAAGCTCCTCCTGAGGCAAAAAAGCAAGTCGCTGCTCAAATGGAGTGTCGGTTTTCGCAATATCAATACGTGAAACAACAGTTCGGTTCAGGAAACTCATTTCAGGCTGCCGGACTCTTGGCGGATATGTTCAAAGAGATTGTTTCGCCCGATATCGGTCCATTGGAGTTAAGGACCAGTCTATTCTCTGATTTCACTAATTGCCTTATTCACTTCGGGAGTGGAGTCAGTGAAACCATTAGCGAAGTCATTATTACCATTCCTGTGGTTGAAACGCCCAGAAGGCAAGTGCCTGAGCGTCTCAAGTCGGTCGCAGGAGAGCCTGTGAAGAGTCTCCAGTCCACCCCAACCGTCCAGAATCAGGAGTTGACCTCAGCGATCGATTATCAATTATCTGTTGCGCGAGTCCTTGCTGAGAATGCCGGCAAAACATTGACAGAAGTTGACCTCCAACATCTGAGGAGTGAAAATGTATACAACTCCCTGAATGAGATAGGAGAATATGATGAACAACTTTATGCAACGTTACTGCAAGGATTCGTGCATCTCGGTAAAAAGGGCGAGACGTGTGTTCCTATTAATTTCCAAAAGGCTATGGGCAAGGCCTTAGCTGAGCAATATCCAGAAGCGAGTGATGCCTTTCTCAGATTCGCGGCCACTTACTGGCCGTTTAAATTATGGCTTGACGGTCAAGTCGAAGATAAAGCAATGGGAAGTAGCTTGAAAGGCAAGCCTATGGTATTAGCCCTTCTTCGAGTTGTGGAAACCAACATCGCCGGTAGATTCTTCCCGACTCCTGGTGGGTTAAAAGTTCCACCCGATAAAAGAGAAGAGCTTCAAAGAGCATTGTTGAAGCAGTTAGATCCTACATTTCCTATCGAAGAGTTTATCAAGGGCAACCCCATTTTGATTCGTGACCGAGCGAAAGGCTATGGACACGAAAGGCAAAGAAGCGCTCTTGATCAACTTGAACACGTTATCGTCGGTGGGTATCGCATGATTGCCGCGCGACAGGGGTGCGCGCCTACTTCACAGACAACTGATCAGGAGATTATCGACATATATAAGAAAGTGGGAACGGCCTTTCGCCAAGCATCGGAGCAAGGAGGTGAACATCTACCTGCTGGTACTATGAACTTTATTGTCTGGAAGTTCATTCAAGTCAAAGAGCAGTTTGGCAACGATATGCTGGATGCGCATCTAAAGTATGAAGTGGAGAAATACCAGACATCAGGATTGCGCCCTGATTACCGGCACGAGCTGAATCTGTTCCCCGATGCGGCCCCTTCAAAAAATAAGGGGAATCCTACAGGACCGATGGTTCTAGGCGCTTTTTGGTGTGTCGCCGGTCTATTAGCATTCGGCTGGGAGGACATAAGGCCCCTTGCGTGTATCGGTGTCATAGGCAGTGTTGTGGGAATTGTCGCTTCCATCGTAGGGCTTCTTAGAAACAAAACTCGTGACCGTTGGTATGCCGCATTAGTCCTCAGTTTGCTCGGGTTCGTCTCCTGTATCCTTGGTCCTGCTCTTTCAAGCACACAATAGCAGTACAGTAATGAAAATTGATTTATTCCGCATTAACGTCGAACACAGTTTCAAAGAACTTAAGCGTTATTACGAATTGCTGGAAAAGCACTCGGACGCAGCGAAACATTCAGAGTTCGAGAAGGTTCCCTCAAAAATTCTCTCAATAATCGCATGTGTCATTGGAATCATTTGGAGCGTCATTGGGTTCTTCGCCGTTTGCTTCGGTGGCGCTCTCGTCGCCACGGGCCAAAGACTTGGTGAGGACACGAATAATGCAGAACATACTATGGAAGCGACAGTTGCCATCATGGTAAAGCTGGTCGGCGCATTCGGAGTGATCGTCCTCGGCATGGTATTCAGCGCTGTTGGAAACGCCAAGAACGCTGGAAGTACAAAGACCATAGTAAATGGGGCGTTGCTATTGGTCGCCGGAGTCTTGGCAACAGTCTGGCATTCATACGTTTCTGGCCCCATGTATGTTCTCTGGATTTCTGAGTTTGATCGCTGGCGCAGTTGCCAGAGAAAAAGCATCCAAGGCACAGATTACGACAGCTTAACTCACTCGACATTCCCCTTCGAACTGTCCTTCAACTCGACAATAATCTGTTGCACGTGGCGAGGAGGCTGACGAAAAGCTTCTGAACCTATGTTCAGGAGGCATGACCATGGACGACTACGACGCGGATGCGGCGTTTGCGCGACGGCGGTGAAGGCGGAAAGTGGTCAGCAGTCAGCAGTTAGCAGTCAGTGGACAGCCGGAGGCGAAGGCGGAAGACGGAATGAACTGAAACGCGAAACGGGAAAGGCGAATGGCGGAACGGAGGAGGGGGAAAAGCACACCCTCACGGCACTTGGAGTTTCTCGAAGCTTTCCTCGATGAAGGTGGTGTTTTGGATGCGGGCGAGGCGGGTGTAGAGGCCGTCCTGGGCGATGAGTTCGTCGTGGGTGCCGCGCTCGACGATGCGGCCCTGGCGCAGGACGAGAATCTGGTCGGCCCGGCGGATGGTGCTGAGGCGGTGGGCAATGACGAAGCTGGTGCGGTGGGCCATGAGGCGGTCGAGGGCTTCCTGGATGAGCCGCTCGGTGGCGGTGTCCACGCTGGCGGTGGCTTCGTCGAGGATGAGCAAAGGGGTGTTCTTCAACAGCGCGCGGGCGATGCTGATGCGTTGTTTCTCGCCGACGCTGAGTTTGACGCCGCGTTCGCCGACGCGGGAATCGTAACCGGCGGCGAGGCGGCTGATGAACTCGTGGCAGTTGGCGGCGCGCGCCGCATCCTGCAACTCCGCCTCGGTGGCGTCGAGTTTCCCGTAGAGGATGTTCTCGCGGACGGTGCCGTTGAAGAGGAACGGCTCCTGGCTGACGATGCTGATCTGGGCGCGGAGCGATTCAAGGCTCGCGGCGGCGATGTCCTGGCCGTCAAGGGTGATGCGGCCCCCGGAGGTTTCGTAGAACGCCGGCAGGAGGTTGACGAGCGTGGACTTGCCGGAGCCGGTCGGCCCGACGAGCGCGATGACTTCGCCGGGGCGGGCGTGGAGGGAAATGTCGTGCAGCACCAGCTGGCCGTCGTGATAACGGAACTGGACGTTTTCAAAAACCACCTCGCCGCGGACGGGCGTGCGCAGGGTTTGCGTGCGGCGCGGGTCGCGTCCCTCGGGCGTGGTGTCGAGGATGTCGAAGACGCGCTCGCCGCTGGCGCGGGCGGATTGGAGCATCTGGTTCAAGCCGTGCAGCCGGCCGATGGGTTCGTAGAAGAGCGCGAGGTAGAGGATGAAGCCCATGAGCTGGCCGATCGTCATGTCGCCTGCGATGGCCTGCCGTCCGCCGATCCAGAGCACGAGGCCGGTGCCGAGCGCGGCAACGAAGCTCATCGCGGGCGAGTAGTTCGACCACGCGCGCATGATGCCGAGCGTGCTGCGGCGCATCTCGTCGGCGCGCGCGGCGAAGCGGTCGTCCTCGTGGGTCTCCTGGCCGAAGGCTTTGATCTGGCGGATGCCCTGGAGGTTGTCCATGAGAAGGGCGTTCATGGCGCTGGCGGCTTCGCGTTGCGCGCGATAACGGCGATGGGCGGTGATCGTATACCAGAGCGCGCCGCCGGCCAGCAGCGGCAGCGGAATCAACGCCACCGCCGCGAGCGCCGGGTTCATTGCGAACAAAATCACCAGCACGCCGATCACGCTCAGGATGGAGACGGTGCCCTGCTCGGTGCCGTCAATCAGCAGGCGCTCGACGTTGTTCACGTCCTCGACGACGCGCGTCATGAGGTCGCCGGAAGCGCGTTGGTCGAAGTAGTTCACCGGGAGCCGCTGGAGCCGGCTGTAGAGCTGGCGGCGCATGTCGAAGATGACGTGTTGTTCCAGCGTGTTGTTGATGCGGATGCGCAGGCTGTTGAAGACGTCGCGCAGCAGAAACGCTCCCAGCAGCGCCAGCATCACCGGCGCGAGCATGTCGAGCCGCTTCTTTGCGATGATGTCGTCAATGACGAACTGCGTCAGCTTCGGGAACGCGAACGCGAAGAGCAGCGAGAGGACGGCGCACGCGACCGTGCCCACCGCCATCCACAGGTAGGGGCGCAGATAAACGGCGACGCGGCGGATGATCTCCCACGACGAACGGGCCTTCGCCGTCATCGTCAGGTCGCGAGCGGAACCAGGCATACCGGGTTTTCTCACCGCTCAAGTTAAACAAGCGGCCGCGAAAAATCACATTCTTTTCCGGCGGAAATGGGATCAACGCGCGCCGAAGGCGCAGCGGTAATCCAGCCCAGGGCAAGCGAGTCCGCGAGCGCCGCCCTGGGTGGAAAACCGAAAGAGGTGGGCGCCCTGACAGGGCGCAGGAAAGCAACTCGCGCGCAGCCATTACCTGCGCCCCTTCAGGGCGCATTTCCTTGTTCTTTCGCATTCCCAGGGCGGCGCTCGCGGACTCGCTTGCCCTGGGCTGATTTACTTCAGCACCTTCGGTGCGGCCAGATGGGAACAGTCCAAAAAAGGAATGTGTCGAATCCCTTCCTTCATCGCGTCGCGTGTCATTGGAGGCTGGCGTCGAACTGATGCGACTGTCCCGGCTTCAACTTCAGATCAACAACTTTCTCTCCATACCGCACCTTGCACGCGGTGCCGGTGATGCTGCGGACTGTGGCGGCGGCGAGCTTGCCGTCCTTCCACGCGATGTCCACCTCGAAGCCGCCGCGGGCGCGCAGACCAGTGACGCTGCCAGTTGGCCACGCGCTCGGCAACGCTGGCAACAGATGGAGAAGCTGGACTTCCCCTTCCCCCTTGCCGCTTGCCGCCTGCCTCACGTGGCTTTGCAACAGCATCTCCGCGATGCCGGCGCACGCGCCGAAATTGCCGTCAATTTGAAACGGCGGATGCGCGTCGAAGAGGTTCGGATACATGCCGCCCTGGCCTTTTTTGGCGCCGATGGGCTGAAGCAGGTTCCGCAGCACGAGATAGGCGTGGTCGCCGTCGAGAAAGCGCGCCCAGAGGTTCACCTTCCAGCTCATGCTCCAGCCGCTGCCCGAGTTGCCGCGGTAGATGAGCGACTGGCGTGCGGCGTTGAAAAACTTCGGCTCCTGCCAGGTGATGTCCCAGCCGGGATACGCGCCCCAGAGATGCGAGGAGTGCCGGTGCTGGTTTTTCGAGTCGTCCTTGTCTTCGAGCCATTCCTGAAGCTGGTTGAACCGGCCGACCTGGTTCGGCGCGATCTGCGCGCGCATTTCGTCGAGCCTCGCGGCGAACTCGCGGTTGCGGCCGAGCACGCGCGCGGCCTCGGCGGTGTTGGCGAAGAGCGAGCGGATGATCTGGTGGTCCATCGTCGGCCCCATCACGAGGCCGCCCTGCTCCGGCGAGTTGGACGGGCCGCTGATGAGCCAGCCGGTCAGCGGGTCTTTGACAAGGAAATCCTCGAAGAACTCCGCCGCCTCCTTCATTGCCGGATAAGCGCGCTTCGCCAGAAATTTCTTGTCGCCGGTGAAAAGGTAATGTTCCCAAAGATGCTGGCAGAGCCACGCGCCGCCCACGACCCAGATGCCATGGTTGCTGGCGTTGATCGGCGCGGTGCCGCGCCAGAGGTCGAAGTTGTGGTGGAGCACCCAGCCGCGCGCGCTGTAGTGCGCCTGCGCCGTCTTGCGGCCCGACTGCACGAGTTCGTCAATCGCGTCGAAGAGCGGCCCGGCGCATTCGCCCAGGTTCGCGATCTCGACCGGCCAGTAGTTCATCTCGGTGTTGATGTTGCAGGTGAACTTGCTGTCCCACGACGGGTGGAGCCGGTCGTTCCAGATGCCCTGGAGGTTCGTGGGCTGGCCGCCGGGCCGGCTGCCGGTGATGGTCAGGTAGCGGCCATACTGGAACATGAGCGCGGCGAGACCGGGATCGTTGCCGGAGCCGAACTCCGCGAGGCGCTGGTCGGTCGGGTTCTTCGCCGCGTCGGTGCGGCCGAGATCGAGCGCGACGCGGCGGAACAACCGTGCGTGATCGGCGACGTTCGCGTCGCGCATGGAATCGAAAGTTTTCCCAGCGAGTGACTTGATGAATTTCTCGCAACGGGCGGCCGGATCGGCGCTCATGTCGCGGAAGTTCTTGACGCCCGTCGCGCCCACCAGCAGCAGCGTCACCGCGTCGGCGTTCTCAACGGCGAGTTGCTCGTCGCTCATGGTCACCTTGCCACCGTCGGCGACGGCGCGCAGCCGCGCCTCGAACTTCATGCCGCCGTCCTCGACGTGGCCGGCCAGCGCGAGCGTGTCTTTGCCGGCGGCGTGCGTCGCCGCGGACTTGTGCTCGCTGGTGAGCCGCGCGATGAAGCTGACAATGCCGGGCTTGCTCGCCGCAATGCGCACAACGATGGCCTTATCGGGGTAGCTCACGAACGCCTCGCGCGTGAACGTCACGTCGCCGGCCTTGTAGCGCGTCGTGGCGATGGCCGTGTCGAGGTTCAGGTCGCGCCGATAATCGCTGAACTTCTCGTGGCCGGCAAACGCCAGCCGCAAATCGCCGAACGGCTGGTAAACCGTCTGGCGCAGCGGCTCGCTCATGAACTCCTTCATGCCAAGGTCTTCCGCTTCCTTCTGCTTTGCTCGCGCCTGGCTGAGTTTCTCTCGCGCCTCCGCCGTCTTGCCGTCAGGATCGAGTTTGAACGCGTCGCGTTCGAGCCGGCGCATTTCCTGAAGAAGCTCGCGCATCCTTGGCAGCGCCTTCACCGCGCCGGCGTGCTGATACTCGTGCGGCTCGCCGGTCCAGAGCGTGGATTCGTTGAACTGGATGCGCTCCTCCGGCGCGCCGCCGAAGACCATCGCGCCGAGCCGGCCGTTGCCGATGGGCAGCGCTTCCTCCCACTTCGTCGCGGGCTGGCGATACCAGAGACTGAGCGGTTCCTCCGGCGGCGAACTCTCTTGAGCGGCGGCGGCCACGACAAACACGGCGACGATCAACGGGACGATGCTTGTTTTCATTGCAGGCTCAACAGACTCACTTCTTCCAACTCCGCTCGATTTCTTCCAACGACTGGCCCTTGGTCTCCGGCACGGCGCGCCAGACCAGCAGCACGAGCACGGCGCAGAACGCGGCATAGGTAAAGAACGGAAAGGAGTGGTGGAACGTGCGCACGAACCACGACTCCTTCGCATCCAGCAGCGGGAACGTCTGCGTTATGACATAATCGGCCAGCCAGAGAAAAAACGTCGCGAGGCCCAGCGCGCGGCCGCGAATCGCCGTCGGGTAAATCTCCGAAAGAATGACCCACGTCACCGGGCCGACCGACAGGCCGAAACAGGCGATGTAGAGAACGATGAACGCCAGCATCCAGCCGCCCGCCGCCGCCGGATCGCTCATCTGTTGCGCCAGCACGCCCATCGCCACCAGGCTGACGCCCATGCCGGCCGCGCCGGTGAGCATCAGCGGTTTGCGGCCCCAATGATCCACAGTGGCGATGGCGACCAGCGTGAAAAGCACGCCGGAGCCGTTGATGATCATCTGCTGGAGCAGGCCCGCGTCCACGCCGGTCGAGGAACTGAGGTTTTTGAAAATCGTCGCGCCGAAATACATGAAGACGTTGATGCCGGTGATCTGCTGGAGGATGGCGAGCGCAATGCCGATGAGCAGTGGCCGGCGCAGCAACGGCGAGAAAAGCTCGCCCCACGTGCCGCGTTCCTGCGCCAGCGCCGCGCGGATGCTCGCGCTCTCCGCTTCGGCAAACGCGCTGCCGCCGACCCGCCGCAAGACGTCCAGCGCGCGGTCGTCCCGGTGTTGCTCGATGAGCCAGCGCGGGCTTTCGGGGATCGCCAGCAGCAGCGCGGCAAAGAGGGCCGCCGGCAGCACTCCCGTGCCGAACATCCAGCGCCAGCCACTCTGGATGAGCCACGCCTGGTCGCCGCATTGGGCGACGAAATAGTTGATGAGCGACGTCGCCGCGATGCCGCCGACGATGGCGATCTGGTTCACCGACACCATCCGTCCGCGGATTCGCGCCGGCGTGATCTCGGCGATATACATCGGCGTCGAGATCGAAGCGATGCCGATGCCGACGCCGCCGAGGACGCGAAACACGATGAACGTCCAGATGTCCGCTGCCAGCGCCGTGCCGATGGCCGATGCCAGAAACATCGCCGCCGCGAGGAACATCGCGCTCTTGCGCCCAAACCGGTCCGAGAGCGGCCCGACGACGAGCACGCCCGCCGCGCAGCCGATGAGCACGCAGCCGGAGGCCCAGCCTTTCATGAAATCGCTCAGGCCGAACCGCGCCGTGAGCGGCTCGATGGCGCCGGAGATGACGCCGGTGTCGTAGCCAAAGAGCAGCCCGCCGAGCGTGGCGACAAAGCAGACCAGAACGACGTAGGCGGCGGAGTAGTCTTCCCGCCCTGCGACAGAAGCGGTTCGTGTTTGCATATTCAAGCGCTCCTGATTTTTTCCGTCATGCGCTTGTGCCACGCCACGTCAGCCCAGAGGCGTGGGAATTGCGGATGAGTGAAGTTCGAGGTGCAGTTGAAGCGGTAGCCGTGTTTGCAGCCGAGGCCGGCGCAAATTTCGGCGGCGTCCTTGATGATGTCCCAACTCAGCGACGGATGATCGAGCCAGTTGATGATGCCCCACCCTTCCGTGTTGCCGACAGGCTTGCCGTGCTGGCGGCCCAGCGCGGCGATTTCGGCCATTTGCTGGTCCATCCATTCGATCAACTGGGGCTTGTGAGTCGTCCAGTTTTTTAAGAGCGCTTCCTGCACTTTGGGAAACGCCTCGTCAGTCTCGGCCAGTTTGTGGATGTTCTGCCAGTAGCCGCTGGCCTTGTCGCCCAACAGCGGGTTCATGACGAACCAGTAATGAACATCCAGCGCCGCGATGGACGTGGGCGCCATCACCCGCCAATCGGCGGAGCCGTTGTAGGTCAGCGAGAACAGGAAATCCAGGTCGGGCCAGTTTTTCCGGAGCCGGCTGATCGCATCGTTGGCGAAGCCGGTGTAAAAGCGGCGCGAGGCGGCGTTGTTGTAGTTGCCCGCCTTCTCCTTCCACTCATAAACGCCCTCGGTCTTCGCCTTTTCCTCGCGCGCCTTGATGTCACCGTCCATCTGGTCCCGCAGCCATTTAAAACCGCTGAAGAGCGGATACTCGTTCAACAGGTCCACGTAATAAATGTTATGAAGCAGGTCGTTGTCCTTGAGGAAACGCAGGGTCTCGTCCCAGACGCGGACGAAGTCATCGAGTCCCTTGATGTTTTCCACGCCCGGCCCGTGAAACCACGTCGAGAGGCCCATCAGAATGCCACGGTCGAGGCAGCGGGGGATGAACTCCTTGAGCGCGCGGCGCGGATGGATCGTGGTCGGATGCTGATTGCCCCACATCGCCGGGCGTTTGCTGTTTCGTGGAAAATGAAAACTTTCCGTCAGTTGGCCGTCCGGTCCTGTGGCGACCAGGGCGGGGAAAGCGTCGAGCCGGATGGCGTTGTAACCGCGCTCGACAAGGCCATCGAGCACCTTGTCCCAATCCGCGAATTCGCTTCCAAACTCATGGCCCGGCTCATGCCGCAACAGCCACGAAAAATCCCACATGGCGATGGCCGCCGGCTCTTTGAGGGTGCGCACACCGCAAGCTTTCTTCGCCGTTGCGGCTGCGCTTGCGACGGCGCCGCCCGCGCCGAGTCCGAGCAGCGCCGCGGCGGCGGTTTGTTTCAGGAAGTCCCGCCGCGTTGCGATCATCGTGGTTGGTCCTTTGGGTTGAATCATCACTGCGCGTCCGTCAGCCTGCCACCGCCCGCCGTCCGCGCGCCACAAGAAAATCCTCGCCCGCTTTTCCCTCGATATGACCGTCAGAACCACGCCGCCGGGTTAGCGACACGTGCAGAGGTTCGTGCTGTTTGGAGGTCGTCTGCTCGTTTCGCTCACACCGTCCACGGCTCGCGATAGGCGCGGCGGAGCAGGCGGTTGGCGGCGGCGTTGGGGCTGCGCTCGGCCCTGGCATTATGAAACATGTTTCACATGAGTTTCGTCTCGCCCGGCACAGCCACCGGCGGCACAGGATAGGGACCGAGTTTGAGGTTTTCCTTCGGCCAAAGACCGAGCTGCGATTTTTCCATCGCCCAGTTCCATTGCACAATCTGGCCGGTGTAGGCGCTCATGCGGCCCATGATCGCCGCGAGCGTACTCTCAGCCACCTGCCGGCCCTCGTTGAGCGGACGACCGTCGCGGATGCTCTTGATGAGGTCCGCATGCTCTTGTTCATAGGCGCTGCGTTCGTCGCCGTCGAACTTCCACGGATTCGCTCCTTCGATCCGGCCGCCAAACGCCTTGCCCTTGGCGCCGTTGATGACCTCGGTGATGGTCTCGTAACAGTTGTCGTTCTGGCGGCACATGCTCAGGACGGTCGCGCCGTTCGGATAACGATAACGCACTGCGAAATGGTCCCAGATGTTCCCGTATTCGGGCTGCGTCCGCCATTGGCGACCGCCCATTCCCAGCGCGTCGGTCGGATGGGTGCCCAAGGCCCAGTTGAGGACGTCGATGTTGTGGACGTGTTGCTCGACGATGTGATCGCCGGAGAGCCACGTGAAGAAATACCAGTTGCGCAATTGCCATTCGAGGTCGCTCCACTGCGGTTGGCGCGGCGAGGAAAAACCCCAACGCCGCACACAGCAACCGACCCAGTAGCACTCGCCGCCCGTCAATGCGCCGATGTCGCCGTTATGAACGCGCTTCATCATCTCGACGTAACGCGGCTGGTGCCGGCGTTGCGTGCCGGCCACGATGGCCAGCCCTTTTTCCTTGGCCTGTTCCGCCGATGCGATGATGGACCGCGCCCCCGCCGGGTCCACAGCCACAGGTTTTTCGATGAACGCATTTTTTCCAGCGGCCACGACCGCTTTGAGGTGGAGCGGACGAAAAGCCGGCGGCGTTGCCAGGATGACCAGGTCCACGCCGCTGGCAATGACCTTCTGGCAGGCGTCGAAACCGGTGAAACAGGTGTCCTTGGTCACTTTGACGGCGTCGGCGCGAGTCCACGGTGACGAACAACTCCATTCCTTCTTGCCGCTGGTGTCCTTGAGTGTTTCCAGAGCCTTGTCGAGTTTGTCCTGGAAAAGATCGCCGAGCGCGACGATTTCCACGCCGGGCGAGGACAGCACGCAGTTCATTGCCGCGCCGGTCCCGCGATTGCCGCAACCGACCAAACCGACGCGGATGCGATCCGACCCGGCGGCAAACACCGGTCCAATGCTGGCGGTGACTGAACCGAGCGCGGCGGCAGTAGCCGCGGAGGTTTTGAGAAAGGCCCGTCGCGAAACATTGGGCAGAGGTGATGGTTGGTTGTTCATAGAATCCTTCTTTATCCGGTTCTGATCGAGAGTTCACTCAGCACGGCGGTGAAGAGCATGATGCCCTGCTTCGTGCTCGATCCTTTGGGTTTCATCTTCACTCCGCGGCCCTCAGCCTGCCACCGCCCGCCGTCAGCGCGCCACAAGAAAATCCTCGCCCGCTTTTCCCTCGATATGACCGTCAGAATCACGCCGCTGGGTTAGCGGCACGTGCAGAGGTTCGCGCTGTTTGGAGGTCGTCTGCTCGTTTCGCTTACGCCGTCCACGGTTCGCGATAGGCGCGGCGAAGGAGACGGTTGGCGGCGTCGGCGTTGGGGCCGGTGAAGAGCTCCGCCACCGGGTCCCACTGGAGTTTTGCCTTGAGCATCATGGCGATGTTGCCGAGATGACAAACGCTGGTGGAACGATGGCCGACCTCGACCGGTGCGGCCGGCTCGCGGCGGCTCCTGACGCTGTCGAGGAAGTTTCGCATGTGGTCGCTGGATTCGTAGAGGTGAATCTCGTTCAGCCCAATGGTCTCGTGGAGCAACGCGGGGTCGGACGCCGTCATGCTGTCGTCGAACGCGAGCCAGCCCTTTTCGCCCTCGAACTTCACATAGGCGGACCGCTCGCCGCTGTAAAGCTCGGCTTCGACGCCGTCGGCGTAGCGGAAGCGGAAGTGCGCCGGGTTGGCCACGTCGAAAAGCTCCTCCGGGTGAAACACGCCGCCGAGGTCCTCGATCTCGACCGGCCCGCTTTCGTCGTGGCCGGTGGCCCATTGGACGAGGTCGATCATGTGCGCGCCGAGGTTGGTGACGTTGCCGCCGGAGTAATCGCTGATGAAGCGGAAGCAGTAGAGGCAGCGGTCCTTGTGGTAGGGCGCCTGGAGCGCCGGGCCAAGCCATGTGTTGTAATCAAGCCACGCCGGCACGGGCTGCGCCTGCCACTCGCCCTTTGGCCCTTCGCGGTGGTTCTTTCCGATCTCGACGGTGACCTTGCGGATTTTGCCGATGCGGCCGTTGCGGATCAGTTCGCACATGAACCGCGCCGCCGGGAACGAGCGCCGATGCGTGCCAGTCTGGAGGATGCGGCCGTTGCGGCGGACCGCCTCCACCATCGCGCGTCCCTCGGCCAGCGTCAGCGAAAGCGGCTTCTCGCAATAGATGTCCTTGCCCGCGCGGGCGGCGGCAACGGTGATCGGCGCGTGCCAGTGGTCGGGCGTGACGACCGTCACCACGTCAATGTCGTCGCGCGCGAGCACTTCGCGGTAGTCAATATACGCGGTGCAGCCCTTGAAATCCGCCCGGCCCGTCTGCTGCGCGTAGTGGTGCTCGACGACCTTCTTCGCGGAATCGCGGCCGAACCACGGCCCCTGCCAGCCGTCCTTGAACCAGTGCCCGTATTCGTTGGAGGCGCTGACCGGGTCGCACGCAGCGATGATCTGCACGTCGTCGTTGGTCATCGCGGCGCGCAGGTCGCGCATGCCCATGCCGCCGACGCCGATGCAACCCATCGTGATGCGGTTGGACGGCGCGTTCTTCCCGAACAAACGCGCGGGAACGATCATGGCTGCGGCGACGGTGGTGGAGGTGCGGAGGAATTGTCGGCGGCTGATGGTTTTCATAGCAAAGGTCCGTGTCGGCCATAGGCAAGGCCAGCCAGCAGCTGCGGTCAAGCCCAAAGTCTGTTGCCGTCAGCACCTTATGCGTCACAGTGTCCACGGCGCACGCATCGGCCGCGACAGCATTCGGTTCGCGACCGCGTCGTTCGGAAAAACTTCCCGCGCCGCGTCCCATGTCAGGGACCGGCCGAGCCGGCACGAGATCGCGCCGAGATGGCAAACCGTGGCGGTGCGATGGCCAATCTCTGCCGCCGCGGCGGGCAAGCGCCGGCTCAACACGCAATCAATGAAATCGGCGTGGTGAGTGTGGGCGTCGGAACGCAGATGGACTTCGTCGGGGCCGATCGTCGAAGTCAGTATCTTGTCCGAACTGGCGGTGATTGCCCAGCCGCTGAGATGAATCCAGCCGTCACTGCCCTCGAACTTGACGCCGAATTGCTCCAATGTGGAGTGGATCAACCGCACGCCGCTGGCGTAGCGATACGTGATCGTGAAGTCCGTCGGCGCATCGTAAATGCCGCTCGTCGGAAACGTCGCTTTGCCGTCAACGTGTTCCGGACCGGTCAGGTCGGTGCCCATGCCCCAGGAGGCGAGGTCAACGAAATGCACGCCGTTGTCGCTGATGTTGCCTTCGGCATAGTCGAAGATCCACCGGAAGTTGATGTGACACCGCGCCGCCGTGTAGGGCATCCACTGCGCAGGGCCGAGCCACAAGTCGTAGTTGAAATCAGGCGGCACCGGTTGCGGCGGCTCATGACCATTGTAGCCGTTGCGGATAAGAATTCCCTGTCCCGGCCCGGCACACGGCCCGACGCGCACGGTGTGGAGTTTGCCAATGCGTCCGTTGCGCACCAGTTCGCAGCCGAAACGAAACATGTCAACTGAGCGTCGCTGCGTGCCGGTCTGCAACACGCGGCCATGCCGGCGGACCGCTTCAACGACGGCGCGGCCTTCCGCCACCGAATATGCCAGCGGTTTCTCGCAGTAGATGTCCTTGCCGCTACGCGCGGCAGCGACCGCAATGATCGCGTGCGTGTGGTCCGGCGTGCCGATCATCACCGCGTCAATGTCCTTGCGCGTGATCAACTCGCGGAAGTCCTGAGTCACAACACAGCCTTTGAAACGGCCGGAGGCAACCTGTTTGCCGTAATGATCTTCAATGACCGCCGCCGCCGCCTTCGCGCGCGGCAGATCCGCGTCGCACAAGGCCACGATCTGCACGCGCGGATCGGCCAGGAACATCTTCGTGTTGCGGCCGCCCTGAAGACCGGTGCCGATGCAGGCGAGCGTGATGCGGGCGTTCGGAGAGACCGCACCGGGACTTTTGGCCGGAAGAACGAATGGCGCCAGCACGATGCCGCGGCAGCCCAATCTGAGAAAAGTGCGCCGTGAGAAACCCGTTTTTATGCGTCCTCGCAATTTCACTTTGATGGCGGCCATGCCAGGATTTGCCCCGTCTGCAACAATCGGTCACGCAAGCGATCATAGGAGACCTGTTGCACTGTCGTCGCGTGTTCCAGTGCCTCAACGGCGGCCACGCCGGCCGACTGGCCCAGAATCATGAACACGGGTTCCATCCGAATCGAACCGTAAGCCACGTGAGAAGCCGACACGCAGACGGGAACCAGGACATTTGCGCACTCGCCCGCTCGCGGCACGATCGAGCGATAACTGATCGGATAAGGCTGCAGCACTTCGTTGCCCTCGGTCTGGACGTTGCCCTCGTTGCGGACATGACCTTCGGAGTCGGCGTAGCGTTGCACGTTGTGCGAATCCATCCCGTAGGCCGCCAGGCCGACGGGATCCTCAGCCACGCGTTTGCGCCAGCCATTATGTTCCGTCATCACGTAGTCGCTGACCATGCGACGGGCTTCGCGCACATACAACTGATGAGGCCAATGATCGTTGTCAGCGAACTCGTCCCTGGCCAATCCCCATCGCTGCATTTCCTGACGGAGCTTCTCCGGCACGCGAGGATCGTTCGCCAGAGTCCAATACAGCCCTTGTTGGTAGGCAGCGTGATCGCGAATGATCTTCTCTCGCGCGGCGTAGTCGCCGTCGGGATAGCCATAGTCCATTCCCGTGTAGTCCACTGAAACGGCGTAGATGTTGTTGTTGTCGGTCTTGCGATTCGGCAGAAACACTTGCGGCGAGAGGCCGCTCGGACCCCGCCGGGCCAGGGGATCAACCGGAATCTTATCAAAACCAGCTTCGTAATAACGCAGCAGAAGCTCGTAGCGGCGTGGATCGTAGTCCTTCGGTTTGGAAATCGGAGCCATGTTCTCCGGCTGGTCCGTCAGGCACGTGCGGAAACAATAGGCTTGCACCCGGTGATCGCCGCTGCCTTCCACACCGACCCCCTCCGCGCCCACGCCCGGCAGCAACCCGCTGGACGGATCTCCCGGTTTTAGAAAGGCGCTGACCGGTTTGCTGAACTGGTGAAAGTAGTAATAGCGCTCATGTTCACGGTGCGGTTGCACGCCGTTGATCGTCTCGCCATAGCGGGCGTTCGGCTCGCGTCCGGTCGCGTAGGCAATTCCCGCCTGAGCCATCAAGTCGCCTTCATAGGTGGCTTCCACAAAAAACTTCGCGAAGAATTTCCTGCCGGATTCCATCTTGATGCTGATGACCCGCGAACCGCGTTTCTCCACTCCTCTCGCGCCGAGGAGCCGCTCGCCATAGACGACAGAGACGCGGCTCTCCGAGATCATCGCACGGAAAACTTCCTCCGCTGCGTGCGGCTCGAACAGCCACCATGTTTGATCCTGGTTCCAGTCTGCGCGCCCTTTGCTCAGACCCAGAAACTGATCGCGCGTCCCGAATTTCCAGGCCATCGGGCTGCGGTAATGCTCCCAAACGCGATGGTAAAACTCGCGCGCCATGCCGCCGATGGCTTTTTTGTTCCCGATGTCGGTTGCTCCCAACCCGCCCGAACTCAGTCCGCCCAGATGCCCGCCGGGTTCAATCAGCACCGCGCTCTTGCCCAACCGCGCGACCTGCACAGCGGCCATGACGCCGGCGGACGTGCCTCCATAGACGACCACGTCCGCAACTGTTTCTTCGGCGAGGGCACAACCGCCGTTTACAAGAAGGATCAGCGCGAACAGCAGAAACAGCGTGAAACATCCGCGGCCGCGACCACCCTTTTCGGTTTTCCGGGACGCGTGCTGTGAAACCTTCCTGTTCATGAGCGATCTCCGATTCCAGCGCGCCGTCAGTTACCAGGCGCGCAGTTCGGCTTCACGCCGGGCTTTCTTCAAAACATCCTCGACCGACACCGGCTGCCCGCCTTGCCGTTTGCTTTCGTCGGCGGCTTCCATGAACGCATAAATCTCCAGCGTTTGCTCGGCCGCGACGGGAGGCTTGCGGGTCTGGAAGAACTTCGCGATCTCCACCACCAGCGGCTCGTAACCTTCAAACTTTCCTGCCGGCCCGACGCCCTTCTCGCCGAACACCGTGGCGCCAAATCCGGTGCGGCCCTGCAGAATGCCGCGAAGTGTGCCGACGCGCCCGTCGTTCCACACGCCGGTCACGATGTCGGCTGTTTCGCCGCGCACTCGCGAGACGCTCTTGCAGCCCGGCCCCATGATCGTGAAAAGCATCTCGGTGCCGTGAATCCCGTAGTAAAACAAATCGGGATGATCGGGAAGAATCGAGACGTTGTTGCTGTAGGCGTCGCAACCCATCACCTTGCCGATCTTGGGATCGTTGGTCATGCCGGCGATGCCCGGGCTATAGCGCAGCGATGAACTGGAGAATAGCGGCGTGCCCGTGCGCTGGGCCTCGCGATAAATCGCCACGACCTCCCGCAGCGACGACGCCACCGGCTTGTCCACGACCACCGGCTTGCGCGCTGCAAACACCGGTTTCACCTGCTTCACGTGCGGCCGGCCGTCAATGCTGGCGATGATCACCGCATCGCTCTTTGCCACCACTGCCTCCACCGAATCCACGATTTCCACGCCCAGCCCGCGCACGATCTCGATGTTCTTCTGGATGTTGGTGTTGCTGAACGGAATGTCGGGACTGTAGGCCGGATAAGCCACGACGACCTTCAGCGCGCTGATCGGCGAGCCGGCTTTCGCGCCCTGGATGATCTTCGTCCACGGAACGCCGTGAGCGTCGAGACCGATAATTCCCACTTTGATTTGAGGCGAAGTTTGTCCGGCAACGAAAGTTGTTGTCGTCATCCATATCGCGGTCGCAACGGAAATAATGTTTCTCATAGTCTTTCTCCGGAAGATGACGAACAGACTTCTTTATGTGCGCGACCTGTTTTCCAAAGCACATCTGCGTCGAGAATGTTTCTGCTGCTTGCATTCATCAATCTCGAACACTACCGGGGTTGGTGGTGCGAGTATACGCCGGTCCTCTGGCCCGGCAACGGGAATCTCCTCTTGGTTCTGCTCGCGGGTACAGTCGTTGAACCGCCAGGCGTCACAACGTCCACGGCGCGCGCAGGGTGCGGCGCATCATGCGGGCGGCGGAGTCGTCGCCGACGATGGTTTCCTTCTTTGGGTCCCACTTGATCTTGCGCCCGGTGCGGATGCAGATGTCGCCGAGATGGCTGATGAAGTCGGACTGCACGGCCGAGTCAATGTTGCTAGCCGGCGTGCGGCGGGTCAGGACGCAGTTGAGAAAGTCGGCGTAGTGGTTGTTTTCCTGAAGCAGGTGGATTTCATCGGGCTTGATCTTCACCTCCAGCAGCGAGGCCGGCTCGGCGGCCAGCGTCTGGCGTCCGCGACCGGCAGCGATCCAGCCTTTGGTGCCGACGAACGTCGTCAGGTCGGAGCCGGGCTTGAGCGTGAACTCCGCGCCGTTGGCGTAACGCCCGCGCACGTCCCAGTCCACGACGGTGTCGAAAAGGCCGTCGGTCGGAATCACGCCGGTGCCTTCGTATTCCACCGGGATGTGCGGGTAACCCCAGTGCGCAATGTCCAACGGATGCGCGCCCCAGCCGGCGATGAAGCCAATCGCGTAGTCGTAGATGTGATAGACGCCCTTGGTGCCGCCGGCGCCCAGACAACGGTCGTGGCAGAACGGCGTCACCGGCGCGGGACCGAGCCAGAGGTCGTAGTCAATGCCATCCGGCACCGGCTCGGGTTTGGGGACGCCGCCACGCGCGCCGTTGGGCGCGATGACGTGAACGGCCTTGATGTCGCCGATGTAGCCGTTGCGGACCAACTCGCACGCGAACCCGCAATGCTGGCTGAACGAGCGCTGCTGCGTGCCATATTGGAACACCGCGCTGTGCAGATGCACCGTTTCGCGAATCGCCTTGTCGTGCTCCATGCTGATGCCGAGCGGCTTCTCCACATAGACATCCTTGCCCGCGCGCACGGCGGCAATGGCGGCCGGCACGTGCCAGTGATCGGGCGTGGCGACGACAACCGCGTCAATATCGTCGCACGCGAGCAACTCGCGGAAATCGTTATAGGTCCGGCAGCCTTTGTAGGAACTGCGGTCTCGGTCGGCGGCGTAACGCTGCTCGACGCGTTTGGCGGCGGCTTCGCGGCGCTCCTTGATCGGGTCGCACGTGGCCACGCTCTGTCCCTGCGCGCAGCCGAGGAAGCCGTTGAGCAGACCGGTGCCCTGGCCGCCAACGCCGATGTGGCCGACGGCGACACGTTTGCTCGGCGCGTTGACGCCCAGCAGCCGCGCCGGGATAAGGTTCGGCAACGCCAGCGCCGCACCAGTGGCCGATGCGCATTTCAGAAAATGTCTTCGCGAGATGATCGTCTTGTTCATATAGTTTACTCCATTCTAAAACGTCCATGGCGCGCGCCGGGCGCGGGTCATCATGCGGGCGGCGGTGTCGTCGCCGACGATGGTTTCCTTCACGGGGTCCCACCGGATCTTGCGGCCGGTGCGGACACAGATGTCGCTGAGGTGGCTGATGATGTCGGAGCGCACGGCGCTCTCGATGTTGCCGACGGGGTCCTGGCGTGTCCGGATGCAGTCCAGCCAGCTCATGTGATGCGGCTCCACATACTCGCCGCCAGCCCGGTTGCTGCGCACCAAATGAATCTCATCCGGGCCGATGATGGAGTTCTGGAGCGACGGCGGATTCATCTGCACCTCGCCGTAGTTGACGCAAATCCACCCATCCGTGCCGACGAATGTCGCGGCGTTCGAGTCGCGGATGCCAGGGATGTCCTGCTGTTGGGCGGTCCGGTTGTCCATGAACCGCATCACCAGCCCGTTTTTGTAGCGGCACTGGACATCCCACTGGATGAGGCAGTTGAAAAGGCCGTCGTCGGGCAGGCGGCCGGTGCCTTCATAGGTCACGGGCACGCCCATGCCCGCGTTGTCGGCCCACCACTGGACCTGGTCGAGTGGATGCGCCGCCCAGCCGGCGATGAAACCGATCGCGTAGTCGTAGATGTGAAAAATACCGTTGCCGTTCCCGCCGGATATGGCGCGCGCGGCGCTGAAGGGCGCCCACGGCGCGGGACCGAGCCAGAGATCGTAATCGAGATCCGCCGGCACCGGCAGGACGGGATCGTCAACCGGACCTTTCACCGACGCCGGGCTGACGACGTAAATCTTCTGCACTCTGCCAATGCGGCCGTTGAGAACCAGCTCGATGGCGTGGCGCGCGGTGGTGGTCGAGCGGCGTTCAGCGCCGTATTGAAAAATCCGGCCGTGACGCCGCACAGCCTCGCGCGCGGCAAGGTCCTCCCGGATGCTGACCCCGAGCGGTTTCTCGGTGTGCATGTCTTTGCCCGCGCGCGCGGCGGCGATGGTGATGGGCACGTGCCAGTGGTCCGGCGTGGCGATATAGACCGCGTCCACGTCCTCGCGGGCCAGCACGTTGCGGAAGTCGGCGTAGGCGTCGCAGCCCTTGTAAGCGCCGCTGCGCCGGCGCGCGGCGTAGTGCCGCTCGAACACCTGCTTCGCCCGCAACCGCTTGGATTCCCACGGGTCGCACACCGCCACGACTTGGCATTTGTCCGAGCCGGGGTAGCAACTGCTTTCATACATGCCGCGGCCGCCGCACGCGATCAGGCCGATGCCGATGCGCTGGCTTGGCGCATTGGCGCCCAGCAAGCCCGACGGGATGAAATTCGGCAAAGTCAGCGCCGCGCCGGCGACCGAGGCGCGTTTCAGAAATTGACGCCGGCTCGGGTAGGAGGAGTTCATATTGGTTTCATCACCATTCATGACACCGCCGCGCTATTGTGCCGCGACTGGTTTGCCGTAGATGCCCAGCTCGCGAATCGCCGGGCTTTTGCCGTAGTAACCGGTGATCTTCAACTCTACTGCCTCGCACTCCGTTGGCGGCAGCGTTACGGTCAGCAGGTTCTCCTTATACTCCGCGCCGCCGATTTTCTTGACGACCTTGCCGTCGCAGATCACCTCGAAATCCTTCGGCGCGTAGTTGTGATGCTGGAAACCGAGTATGCGGATGCACGCCACCGTCGCGCGCGCCTTGAGCTGCACGCGGATCCAATAAAGGCCCTGGTTGTCCGTCTCATCCCAGTAGGTGGCCGGATTGCCGTCAATCGCCGCGAACGCCGGCTGGCCCTGGCCGTCCGGCGCCAGGCCGTCGAGGTTCGTCGCCTTGCCGCCGTGCGCGAGATTGTCCGGCGAGTCGAAAAGTTTCACAACCTCGTCCGTAAACGCCGGCCCGGCATGCGCCCGGCCCGCCTGCCCGCCGGCCTTGATCTGCTGCACCGCCAGCTTCGCCTCGGCGGCCAGTTCCGGATCGTTCAGGCACGCCTCGGCCGCCTTGAGCGCCTGCGGGCCGTGGAAATTGCCCAGCGCGCCGAGCAGCGCCCGCCGCTCGCCCACGCCGCCGCCCGCCGCCATCGCGCGCGCGATCAACGCGACCACGTCCGCCGGCGGCCGGTCCTTGGCCAGCGGCGCGAGTTTCGCCACGCCGCGTAGCGCGAACGCCTTGCACTTCGGGTCATCGGTCGCCGCTGCGAGCGCCGCCAGTTCGTCCAGCGGCGCCGCGTCGGACCACTCCGCCAGCGCGCGCACGGCGGCGAGCCGTTGCGGCGCGTCGCCGGACTTCATCGCGCCGCGCACCGTTTCCAGTGCCTGCGGTCCGCCGACGCCGCCGAGCACGCCGAGCAACGCCACCTTTTTCTCTGTCGCCGCCGGCTCGAACGCCGCGAGCACCGGCTCCAGTGTGCCCTCGCGCCGGCAAATTGCCACGAGCGCCGCCTCCGCCGCCGGGCTGCTCTCCAGCATCGCCAGCAGCGGGCCGCACGTCGTTTTGTCGCCCAGCTTGCCGAGCGCGGCGATGGCTTCCTTGCGCACACCGGCATTTTCGCCGCGGCCGGCCTCGACCAGCGCGGGCAGCGCGGACTTCGCGTTGCGCGCCACCAACGCGCGAATCAACTCCTGCTGCACCGCCGGAACGGGCTGTTTCAACTCCGCGATCATGGCCGCCTCCACGCCGCCGCCGCGCAGCCGGGCGAGGGACGCGACGATGATTTTCTTTTCGTCGTCGGTGGCGTTCTCGGCCCGCTTTGCCAGGAAGGAAACGATGGCATCGTTGCCCACCACGCCGAACGCCGCCAGGGCCGCCTCGCGAACCACTGGCTCCTTGCTTTCCACCGCGTCCGCGATCACGGGCAGCGCCGCCGTGTCGCCGCGCTCGGTCAAGAGCACGATGACCTGCACCTGCAAGTCGGCCGGGAGCGTCTTCATGCGCTCGGTCGCACCCATCACCAGCGCCGGGCTGCGCGTGTGGCGCAACGCGCGGATCGCCGCCGTCTGTTTCGTCCGGTCGCCGCTGGCCAGCGCGGTGAGAACCAGTTCCTCGCCCTTGTCGCCCAGCGTGGCCACCCACGCCGGAAACGCCTCAATACGGATGAACGCCGGCTGGTTCGCGCGGCAGAGTTTTTCCAGAATCGGCGCGGCATCTTTCGCGCGCCCTGCCGCCTGCAATCCTTCCGCGCATCGCAGCAACGCGACACTCCGGCGCGTCTCCAACGCCGCCGGCACTTTCCCGTCCGCAGCCATCAACGCACTGGCCGCCGCCGCGCCGCCGATTCTGCCGAGCGCCTCCATCGCCGCGCCCGCCGTCATGGCGTCCGCGTCGGTCAGCGACTTTGCGATCTCGGCGACGGCTTTCGCGTCACGGCGGGCGCCGAGCGAGTTGATCACGCCCGCGCGCGCTTCGCCGGTCGTTGTCGCCAGCGCCGCGCGCAGCGCCGCCAGCGATTCGTCGCCGGGAATCCTTTCCAGCACCAGCCGCGCCGGATAGCCAAGCTCTTTGTCGGCGACCAGCTTCGCCAGCGCCGGCACTTCGGCGGCGGAGCCGACGATGGAGAGCTGCCAGCAAGCGGTTTGCTTTGCCTCGACGGTCGCGCCGGAAGCGAGCAGCCCAACGAGTTTCGCGGCGAGCTGCTTCTTCGCGGCCGGATCAGTGGACACGGCGGCGGCGAGTTGCTCCAAGTTGAGAATTGGCTGGCGATTGTCGCCGAAACGATACGCCGCCAGTTCCTTCAGCACCGTGTCCGGATCGGCCAGCTTCGCGGTGGCGGCGACGGTCGCCGACAGCGTCACGTTGCCTGTGGCCGCCCATTCGGCGCCGCGCAGCAGCAACGTTTGGAAACCGGGCGTGGCCATGAACGCGGCGGAGTGGCCGAGCAACAGCGTGAAGGTGCGGCCTTTGCCAAACTCTGTGGCCATCGCCAGCGGCTGGTCCTCGCCGGTGGCGACAACTTTTGCGGCCGGCTGCACGCCGGGGCGCATCCAAAGTTCGTCGGTGGTCTTGAACGGCTCCAAGCCGCGCGTGACCGGATGCTCGGCGACAACCTTGACGGTGAACTCGTGCGGTTTGCCGTGGCCGGTCTGGCCGAGATTCCAGGACGCGCCGGCGGCCTGTTGGTATTCCGGCCAGTCGTAGAACGACGAACCGCCGGCGTGGATGACGACGAGACCTTTGCCGCCGCGGATGAAATCAAGATACGCCTCGCGCGTCGCTGCGGGCCAGTTAGTGACGCCGGCTTTGCCCCAACTGTTCCAATTGCTCAGCAGCGCGTCGTAGCGCGCGAACGTCGCGGCGTCGCACTGCTCCGGGTGCTCCGTCACGTCCACCGTGAAGCGCCCGCTCGCGGTGAGAATCTCTTTCAACTTCGGCGTCGTCTCCTTCCAATTGTGGTTGTTCTGGCCGGTGAGGATCAGCACGCGGATCGGCTCGGCCGCGCCTGTTTGGCAGGCGAGCGCGGCGAGAAAGGAAGCGGCAATGACGGGAAGAAACTTCGTTCGGCAGGAAGGCATCGTTCTCATGGCTCTAAACTTCAAGTTTTGCGGACGATTCGTTGTTACGAGGCTGCGGAGAATAGCCGGTCTGGCGCCGTTCGTCTTGTGGATTTTACCGGCGAAGGATTTTGCAAATCGCGGCGGCGGTGGCTTCCGCCAACACAAAGAGACCGGCGCTGCGGCTTGACGCTCGGCGCAAAGTGCGGGAGAATACCGTCGCTCCGAATGTTGGATGATATCAAAGGCATGGCGCAATGGGTGTTTGCACAGTTGGCGCGCATCACTGGCAGAGGATTCGACGTTTCCCGCGAGAGAGACAGGTCGTGAGAGCCAGATGGATGTTGATGGCGGCGCTTTCGGTTGTGGCGTGGCATGAGGCGTTTGCCGAGTCGCCGCTGAAGCCGGAGGTCGCAGCCACCAATCCATGGCCGCCGGAAATCGCCTTGATCCAGCCCGTCGAATTTCCAGCGGTGGCCGGCGACGGGCAGGCCGGCACGGTGCAGGCGCCGCAGGGCACGGTGATGAAGTTGATCGGGGTGCATGGCGATAGCGTGGATGTCGCCTATCGGAATCTCACCGCGCGATTGCCGGCCGCGGCAACGGATTTCGCCACGCGCATGGAAGCCCAAAGACGGGCGGCAGCCAGTGAGCCGCAGGCCGGCCGGGATTCATCGGGCGCGAAAACCTTCATCGAGGCGTCCATGAACGCGGAGACCTTCAAAGCGTCGGGTTTGGGCAAGCTTTCCCGCGCCGAACTCGAGGCTTTGGACCGGTGGTTCCTGACAATGTCGTCCGTGTTGCTCACGACGAGCCGGCCGGGAGCGGCTTCACAACAGGGCAAGGAGACGGTGACAGTTCCAAGCAAGAAATACGGCCCTCTCGAACGCGTCTTGCTGCTCAAAGATTTCAATGGCGACAGGGTCCTGATTCAGCGGTCCGATGGCGAGAAATGGCTGCTCAGGGCGAAGACATGGTGCCGCTGGTCGTGGCGGTACGAGGGGCGCTATGTTTCCCTGGTCTTCGGTCCGACCTCCTCGCAATTGATCAACGACGCCGGCGAGACATTCAATTTTTGGATAGACAAGAAGATTGAATGAAGGCGGATGGGGGAAACCGGGCGAATCCGAGCCGAATGCGTCAGCTGGGCTGGAAAAAACGGAGGATGACTTGCGCTTCCAGTTTTAATGTCGTGGGAAATACCAGCTCCCGGAACAGGCGCTCCGCAATGTCAGGATCCAGCCGCACCTCCTCCGCTTTTCCCCGGACTCTTTCGGTGACCGTTCTCTCCTGCTCCTCGTCTTTCAGCAGTTCGATGAGTCTCTCCCGATGGTTCTCTCGAGCCTCGGCTTTGTAGAGCGCGAGGGTTTCCTGGTCCGCGTCTTTCAGTTTCCTCTCGCCAACGGAAACCCCCGCTTCGCGAATTCTCTTCGACAAAAACCAAAGCGCGTCGAAATCCCCGCGACACGCATCGTCATAAGTCCTGGGATTATCTCCCGCGGGGCATAATTGTTGAAGGACTTCCACATAACCGCGCCGGAGGTCGGCCGTCACATCGAGGCGATCCGGCTTCGTCTTGGGCAGCCATAGCGTGCTCAGCGGTCTTTCCCCGTGCCGGTAACTTCCGGACCAGGCCCGCTCAAATTCCTGAAGATACAGCCGGACATCGAATCGACTCAAACCAATCCACGGCATTCTGGAATACAGTTTGCCGTTGAACGGAAGTTTGATGCGGAATTTCAGCGCCCGAAGAATAGGCTCTTCGGCTTCGGCCAGATTTTCTCTCAACGCGATAAGCGCGGCGGTTGTGCTTGCCATTGGTGGCTCCGATTCGTGAGCAGCAGTATACAGCGTCGGGCGCCAAATTGCACCAGCGAAGGTATTGCCGCCGCCGCTGGTGCCTTGATTCGCAACTCGTGATTTGGAACTGGTGATCCGCGGTTCGGGACTGCGCGATTATTCCTCGCGCTTGAGTTCGGGCGCGTTGGCGGGGAGCTTGAGCGTCGGCTTGCCCTGGAGGTAGCCGAGCGAGGCCAGAAACAGGTCGGCTTGGCGGGTGGTGATTTGGGTCCACGGCGAGCCGTTGAAGAAGCCGTGCCCCTGGCCGTCCGCGGTGTAAAGCTCGGCGCGGTTGCCCAGTTCCTTTGCCTTCGCGAGGAACTCCTGGCCCTGGGTCACCATCTTGTCCTTGGCGCCGAAGAACATGACCGTGGGCGGCGCGCCCTTTTTCATGAACGGCGTCGGCCAGAAATCCTTCAGCGGTTTTCCGTCGTCGTCCTTGACGGCGAAGTTGGGAAAGTTGAGGGCGGGATTGAACAACACAAGCGCGTTGGGCTTGCAGGAAACTTTCACGTCGTCCTCCTTCGCTTCGTAGGCCGGCACGAGGGCCGCTGCCGCCGCCAAGTGGCCGCCGGCGGAACCGCCGGAGCCGATGATTTTGTCCGGGTCCACGCCCAGTTCGCCCGCGTGCGACCGCAGCCAGCGCACGGCGCTCTTGGCGTCCTCGATGCACTTGTCGGGCGTGGTCTTGTGTTTGGTGGCGATGCGGTAATCGGCCCGCACGCTGACGAGGCCGCGCGCGGCGAAATACGCGGCCTGCGGCTCAAACTGCGCCACCGTGCCGAAGCGCCAGGCGCCGCCGAAAAAGAAGAGGATGGCCGGCCGTTGGTCGCTCTTTTTCCAGTCCGGCGGATAATGCACGTAGAGTTTCAGGTCGCCCTGCGGCGTTTGTTTGAAGACGTGCTCGCTGGTCTTTAACTCAACGGTGGTGAGATTGATGGATTCGCGGCCTTTCGCCGCTTGCGCCGACGCGGCAACGGCAGCGGCGAGGAGCATGAGAGACACGGCAGTCGTGGCGGTTTTCATGGCGGTGATGTGGTGGACAACGCGGCCAACATCCCGCTTTCGCCCGCCGCCGTCAAGCCGCGCCCGGAAAGAAGTGTGCGATCCGAATTGGCATGCGTTCATGGTCTCGAAAACATTTGCTCCCGGCAATGAGCGGGGCCTATCCTGCGCAACGGTGTTCGGATGAGCGTGCGACGCGGTCTGTCACAACTTCTTTTCGCCTCCTGTGTCTCGGTCGTTCTCTCGGCCGCCGCCGACACGCTGCCACGCGGCTCGATCCTGCATCTGGATTTCTCGCGCGGCGCGGAAGGCATGCGGTTGATGCACGGGGCGAAGCACGTCACGGGCAGCTTCGGTGGCGCGATCGAGTTCACGGCGCCGCTGCAATACGCCGAGACGGACTTTGCGCGCAAACTCGACGGCGCGCAGGCGGCGACCATCGGCGGCTGGTTCTACGTGAGGCGGGCGGGCGAGGGCACTTTTCTGCTTCGCGGCCAGCCGCAGGTCGCACCGCTGGGCGAACGGACCTTCCGGCCAGCGGAGGGCTGGGTGAACTTTTTCCTCGGTGCCGACCCGCACGGCTTCTTCATGGGCTGCCTGAACGGCAACAGCATGATGCCGTTCCCGCTGGTGACGCTCGACGCGCTGCAGATTGACGCGTGGCACCAGCTCGCGCTTGTGAAAGACGCGCAAGGCGGCCAGAAGTTTTATCACAACGGCATGCTGGTCCATTCCGACGCCGACTCGTGTTGGACCGGCAAGGTCTGGCCGTTCCGCGACGCGGCCGACGGCGAGCCGCTGCGCCTCGGGATGCCGCAGGGCGGTCTCGTCGGCGACGCATGGGTGGCGGCGCGCGAGGTGGGCGCGGAGGAAATCGCCGCCGAATTTGCGGCGAAGAAGGCGCGTTATCGGCCGGCGCTGCCGCCAACGCCGGTGACGATGCGCGAGATGGACGCGCATCCGGCCACGGGTTTGTGGCGCGTGCCGGTCACGGCGTGGACTTGGCCGCAGGAGCGCAAGCGAATCCTTGCGGAAATGATGAAAATCCTCGGCCCGTTTCCGGATCACATCGTGCCGCTGGAGCCGCGGGTGCATTCCGAGGAAGATTGCGGCAGTTACCTGCGGCGCAAAATCAGCATCCAAGTCCAGCCCGGCGATCGGATGCCGGCGTGGTTGCTGGTGCCGAAGCAACTCCACGGTCGCGCGCCGGCGATCATCTGTTTCTACGGCACCACCAGCGGCGCGGGCAAGGATACCACCGTCGGCCTCTCCGGCCCCGCGCCCGGCACGCCGCCGCGCAAGAACCGCGCGTTTGCGGTGGACATGGCCGAGGCGGGCTTCGTGGCGCTCGCGCCGGACTATCTGCGCGACGGCGAACGGCTGCCGCCAAGCGGGAAACCTTACGACACGACCGACTTCTACCGGCGTTTTCCGAACTGGTCGTGCGTCGGCAAGGACGTGTGGGACAACATGCGGGCGGTGGATTACCTGCAATCGCTGCCGTTCGTGGATGGCAAGCACATCGGCATGGTCGGTCATTCCTACGGCGGCCACAGCACCCTCTTCGCGACGGCGCTTGAGCCGCGCATCAAGGCGGCGTTCGCGAGCGGGCCGGTCTCCGACTTTCTGCATCACGGCATCCACTGGGGTGTGCCGGCCGGTTCGAGCGGCAGTGCGTCGCTGCCCGGCCTGCGGCCTTATGTGCTCGACCACACGTTGCCGCTGCCGGTGACGTTTTACGAATTCACCGCGCTCATCGCGCCGCGTCCGCTCGCGGTCTGCCAGGCAGTCGGCGAACGCCGGCCAATGGAGGAGGAGAACCACGCCGCCGTCAGCGAAGTCTATCGCGCGTTGGGTGCCGGCGACCGCGTGCAGTATTGGTGGGTGCCCGGCGACCACGATTTTCCGCCGCCCGCGCGCCGCGCCGCAGCGGAGTGGTTTCGGAAATGGCTTCGTTAGCGTGCGCCATCCACCGCGACTTTCCTGTTGTGTCGAGAACGCGACACGCTACACTGATGGGATAGCCAGTGCGTGTTTGCCGTCAACGCTGCTTCCCGACTGATATGGCTCTCGAAAACCTGCAGAAAGAAACAATCCCATGAAAATCAAAGTCTGGGGATGTCGTGGCTCGATCCCCACACCGGGACCGTCCACTTTGCGTTACGGCGGCAATACCGCGTGCATGGAGGTCAGAACATCCGAGGGCGCTGTCATGATCGTGGATGCCGGTTCGGGTGTGCGTAACCTCGGCAAGTCCCTGTGCCAGGAGAAAAAAATCACCTCTATTCGGTTCTTCTTCACCCATTCACACTGGGATCATCTGGTCGGCTTTCCTTTTTTTAAGCCGGCCTATTCCAGCGACTATAACATCACCTTCTGTGGCGGACGGCACGCCCAAGCTTCCATCAAACGTTATCTCGCACGCCAAATGGAAGCACCCTACTTTCCTGTGGATTTCAGCCTGCTGAAAGCCAGGTTCAACTTTGAATGCGACAACCCCCATTGCGAGCTGCGTGTTTGCCGTTTCGATGGGATGGAGGTTTCCAGCATGTTACTCAACCATCCCAATGGCGGCTACGGCTACAAATTCACGGAGGCCGGAAGAACCTTCGTCTTCATCCCGGATAACGAATTACGGTTTCACCACGAAGGCGGGCCGGGTCGTGCGGAACAGGTGGAGTTTTGCCGCGGCGCAGACCTTTTGTTCCACGATGCCCAATACACCGAAGAGGATTACACGCGCACTCGCGGATGGGGACACTCCACTTTCGCGGACGCCGCCGGTCTGGCTGTTGAGGCTGGCGTCAAACGTCTGGGCCTTTTTCACCATGACCCGGACCGCACCGACGATGATTTGGATCAACAGGTGGAATATTGCCGGGACCGAATTCGCAAGGCCGGTGAATCCGTCGAGTGTTTTGCCGCCGCCGAAGGCATGACGATCGAACTCTAACCACTTGTTGCGCAAAGCACTGTGGCTTCACAAAGCCCATACAATCTTGTCGCCGTCCTTTGCTGGTTGAGGCGCATTGCCTGTCACGGCTGCTTGATTCTGGCCCTGACGACTGCGCGGGCGGAGAGCGGGTTCGTTCAGTTGACCGGATGGGGCGGCGGGAAACCGGAGGAGATTGTTCCGCAGGCGGCTGAAGTCGGATTCAACGAGATCATCGTGGTGAACCACGACACGAATTACCTGTGCCGGCTTGTCGAGGTCGGCCGGCAACACGGCATCGGCACCTATTCCTCCGTTTTTCTGAGCGACGTCAAAGACTGGCAGAAACGCCGGGCCGGCATCGCGCCACCGCTACAGGAGATGAACCAGGAGGAGAACGCCGCGCTCGCGCGCATCGAGGCGGACAAAACCAGGGGCAAGTCGCGCTATCAGTATGGCGGCGAACCAATCCAACCGGTCGAAGTCCTCACCTCGCCGATGCTCTGTTTCCACGCGCCGGAGGTGCTGGCGTTTTTCAAGGAGCAGGTCCGGGACATCCTCTCGGTGCCGGGCATCAAAGGGGTTGTATTCGACTTCTTCGGCTACCGCAACTACCGCTGTTGCCGGTGCGCGCGCTCGATGGCGGCGTTTGAGGCGTGGCAACGGCAGCACCCGGCCCTCTCCCGCGAAAAGGCGCTGGATCAGTTCTCGCTGGAGACGCTGGTGGAATTCACCAACACGCTTGCCCGCTACGCGCGGTCCATCCGGCCCGCCGCGAAAGTCCAGTGCCACGTCTATCCCGTGTTCCTGCCCGAACCGCTCTACGGCAACCGCCTCGATGTGGACTACTGCGGCCAGACGGCGGCGTGGTATTTCGAGCCGCTTTGGAGCATGGAGAAGATTCGCGATTACACCCGCGTCATTTTCGGGCAGGAAAAGAAATACTTTGCGCGCGCGGAAGGCGTCGCGCTCGTCGGCGTGTATAACCGCCCGGAGCTTTATCCCGTCAAAGGCCCGGAACGGCTTGCGCAGGAACTGCAGGCCATCCTCGACGGCGGCGGCGACCGCGTGCAGGTCTGTTCGTTCAACGACGTGCTCAAAGACCCGCCCACGCGTGAAGTGTTCAAACGGTTCTTCAAAAAGCTTCGCCCGTCGCCTGAAGAACGGCGGTAGAGTGACGGTCAAAAACAGGTCTGAAAACATTTGCTCCCCGCAACGCGCGAGCCTATCCTGCGCGCACTTCCAACGACCATGAGCGCCAAACTCGCAATCCAAAATCCAAAATCCAAAATTCAAAATTCCCTCAACGTTCTCGTCGTCGGTGGCGGCATGATTTCCGCCGAGGTGATTTTGCCGACGGTGTTCCAAGCCCGCCGCACCGGATTGGTCGGCGACGTCAACGTTGCGTCGCGCCGGGCGCAGACGGTCCTCGACCTGCGGAAAATATTTCCGGCGGAAGAATTTACCGGCTGGCCTGAGGACAAGGACCCGCAGGCGTCGCATCCCGACGGCTACAAGGAAGCGATCCGGAAGTTGAAGCAGCCGGGTTGCGTCATCGTCGCCACGCCGGACCATCTGCACACGCCGGTGATCCTCGACGCGCTGGCGGCGGGTTTTGACGTGGTGGTGCAAAAGCCCCTTTGTTTGCGCGTTGCCGAGGCGCACCGGATCGCCGTCGCTGCCGCGAAGGCGAACCGCTACGTCTACACCGACTATCACAAGCGCCACGACAAGGCCGTGCGCGCCGCCAAATACAAATACTCCACCGGCGAACTCGGCGAGGCGCTCTGCGGCCACGCATGGATCGAGGAGCGCCGCGAGATGCCGCTGAAGGTGTTCGCGCGCTGGGCCGGGGCGAGCAGCAGCTTCGAATACATTGGCTGCCATTACGTGGACGCGTTCCATTATATCACCGGCCTGAAGCCGAGGCGCGTCGCGGCGTTCCGGCAACACAAGCTGCTCAAGCAACTCGGCCACGCCGCCTGGGACGCCGTGCAAGCCGTCGTCGAGTGGGAAAACGACGCGGCGTTCTACGTGCAAACGTCGTGGGTGTTGCCCGACTCGAATCCGAACCTCACCAACCAGGGATTCCAACTCACCTGCACGCAGGGGGAGTATCGCGCCGACAATGCCGACCGCAATTCCAACTTTGTCACGCAGAGCGGCGGCGTGCAGCGGTTCAACCCGCATTTCTTCAAGCCCTACAACGACTGGGAAGACCCGGCGAAGACCGAGTGGGTTGGCTATGGCGGCGACAGCATTCTGCAACCACTGCACGACATCACCCGCCTCAACGCCGTCAGCGCCGCCGGGCGCCGCCAGTTGATCGCGCTGTTCGAAAAGACACGGCCGTTGCCGCAGCAGGCGCTCATCGGCACCGCCGTCAACGAAGCCGTGCGGCTCAGCATTGCGCACGGCTCGCGCTTTGTCGTCCTCGGCCGGCAGATGCGGCCGGAGTTGGAGGCGTAGCGAAACCGGCGGTCAGCCCGGCGGCGGGACGAGCGCGTCTGTTTTCCGGGCCATGATGAAATCGTTCCGGTGCAGCCCGCCAATCTTGTGCGTCCACCACGCGACCGTGACCCTGCCCCACTCGGTCAACAGCGCCGGATGATGGCCCGCGGCTTCGGCAAGCGCGCCCACCCGGTTGGTGAAGGCGAGCGCGCCGGCGAAGTTGACGAACGTGAAAACGCGTTCGAGCCGCCGGACGCCGTCGCGCTCCACGATCTGCCAGCCGGGAATCTGCGGACACATCGCGGCGATTTCCGCGTCGGTCACGACCGGCTCGCCTTTGCGGCAGGCGGTGCATGTCATTTGTTCCAGTTTTTCCATGAACGGGCTCCTTTCGCAGCCACGGCATAAGTTACTCCTTCTTTTGGCCGCGCAAGCGTATTGACGCGCGACGGCGAAAGCGGCACACTGCGGTTTTGAATTGGTCTTGGTTCTTCCCGGAAGAGGCACAGACCCGAGCGGCTGATTCGCGTTTACAGGAATAGAGGAAATTTATGGTGAGTCCAAACCCGATTGGCCAACCGATCGAGATTCTGCTGATCGAAGACAACCCCGGCGACGTGCGGCTGACCTTGGCCACGTTTCGCGCCGGCGGCGTACGCAATAGAATCCACGTGTCGAGCGACGGCGAGGACGCGATGGCTTACCTGCGCCGCGAGGGCAAATACGCCGGCGCGGCGATGCCGGACCTGATCCTTCTGGATCTGAACCTGCCGAGGAAGAGCGGTCGCGAAGTGCTCGCGGAAATCAAAGCCGATCCCCAATTGCTCCACATCCCCGTCGTGGTGCTCACCTTCTCGCAAGCGGAGACCGACATTTTGCAGACCTACGATTTGCACGCCCATAGTTATCTCACCAAGCCGTTGTTGCTGGACCAGGTGATGAAAACCATCCAGTCCATCGAGCAATTTGGACTGGTGATCGTCAAGCAGCCGGCGACCTGAGGCGCGCGGACGCGACGGCTCCAACGACGACCGGCATCCGAAGCTAGCAAACCATTGGTTTTCATGAACTGGCAGGGAGATTGGATTTGGACCAGCGGCGAAACGACGCCGCACAACGCCTACGCGCATTTTCGCCGCGAGGTGAACCTGGCACACGTGCCAGCAAAAGCCCTCGCGCGGCTCACGGCCGACTCGCGCTATATTTTCTGGGTCAACGGCCGCCTCGTCTGCCGCGGCCCGTCGCGGTGCGATCCGCGCTGGCAAAGCTGCGACGAAGTGGACATCACGCCGTTCCTGCATGAAGGCCGGAACGCGCTGGCCGTGCTGGTCCACCATTACGGCGAGAGCACGTTCAGCTACATCCTTGGCCGCGCCGGATTCCTGTTCGAATGCAGCGCGCTGAATGTCTGGAGCAATCCAGCGTGGAAGACGCTCGAAAGCACGGCGTGGTTCCGCGACCTGTCGCGGATGCGCGTTCAACTGGATTACCCGGAGGTGTTCGACGCGCGGCGCGATCCGGTCGGCTGGACCGAACCGGATTTCAACGACGCCAAGTGGCCGCCGGCGACGGTCATCGGCAAACCGCCGTGCGCGCCGTGGTTCAACCTCGAAAGCCGCGAGATTCCGTTGCTGCGCGAAACGGAAACCGGAGGCGCAAAAGTCATCGCGTCGGGCGAAACCGAGCCGCTGCATCCGGTCGAGGTGCTCGACCTGCAAAGGTTCTTCCTGACCGACCACCTCATATCGAGCTGGCAGGTCGCCTATGCCTGCACGTGCATCCGCAGTGACGAGCCCAAAACCATCGAGATGGAACTGATCACCGCGCAGGCGCTCAAGCTCTGGGTCAACGGCGAGTTGATCGTGCCGGCGTTGGCGGACAACCGCCTGAGAGTGGAGGCGCCGCTCCGCCCCGGCTGGAACTGGCTGGTGATGAAACTACTGCAAGGCCGGCATCACTGGAAAGCCATCGTGCGATTTGTCGGCGCGGCCGACAAGCTGCCGCGCGCGTGGCAGCCGCCGGAGCCTGGCGCGCCGGCATTGCCCGGTTGGGCCATCAGCGGCCCCTACGCGCTCGCCGGCGTGCACGATCCGCAGACGGCGCTCGATACGCCGTTGCCGCCGGAGACGAACGACAACGACTCCGAGTTGAAGGCTTGGCAGCGGCTCGCCGACACGCGCGGACAAGGCCCGTTCGGCGGCGGCAGCGAGCGCGCCGTGGCGCTGCTGATGGACTTCACCCAGCACGGTCCCGGTTTACAACTCCACGAAAACTTTCCGGCCGCGATCGGCGACGGCCAGTTTGTGCTCGTGGATTTCGGCCGCGAGGTTGCCGGCTGCCCGCGGCTGCGCCTGCGGGCGCCCGCCGGCGCGATTCTCGACATCGGCTACGGCGAACGGCTTTTCGACGGTGTGTTGCGCCCAAACCGCCAGGAACTCGCCTACGCCGACCGCCTCGTGACGCGCGGCGGCCCGCAAACCTGGGAGCCGTTCGAGAAGCGGGCGTTCCGTTACCTGCAAGTGGATTGCCGCCACGCGAGCGACACCGTTCACCTCGACCAACTCACCGTCGGCTCGTCCGCCTACCCCGTGGAGGCGCGCGGCAGCTTCGAATGCAGCGATCCGTTGCTGAACCGCATCTGGCAAACCGGCGCGGACACCGTGCGGCTCAACATGGAGGACGCCTACACCGACTCGCCGTGGCGCGAACGCGCCATGTGGTGGGGCGATGCCCGGATTCAGTTCCTCGTCAACACGGTCGCATTCGGCGACGCGGCGTTGATGCGGCGCGGGCTGCGGCTCATCGGCCAGTCGCAGGACGAGGAAGGCGGCGTGAGCGGCGTTTATCCAACCACGTTCCCCGACCGCCATCTGCCGGGCTTCACGCTGCTGTGGATTCATTCGCTTTGGGATTACTACTGGAACACCGGCGACACCGATCTCGTGCGCGAGCTTTATCCCAAAGTGCAGAACGCGCTGAAATGGTTCGCGCGGTACGTCTCGCCGAACAAACTGCTCGCCGGCACGCCCGGCTGGATATTCATGGACTGGGCGCCGCTGGACCAGCGCGGCGAGGTGGCCGCGCTCAACGCCCTTTACACCCGCGCGCTGGAGGTGGCCGGCTTGCTTTCCGAAATCGTCAACGCCCGGCCGCTGGCGATCCGCTACCGCGCCCTGGCGCGCGAAGTGCGGGCGGCGTTTCACCGCCAGTTCTGGAACGCTGGCCGCAACGCCTACGTGGATTGCCGCGTCGGCGTCGAACCCAGCGCCGTCGTCAGCCAGCAAACCAACTCGCTCGCGGTGCTGCTGGACATCGCGCCGTCGCAATACCGGCATGCGGTGCTCGAAACGATTTGCGGCGCGAACACCACGTCCGATCCCGACGGTGTCGTCGCGTGTGGCTCGCCGTATGCCTCGTTCTACCTGCTCGGCGCGCTGCACCGGGCCGGCGCGCACGCGTTTGCGCTCGATTACATCCGCGCCCGCTGGAAGCGCATGTTGGACGCCGGCGCCACAACATGGTGGGAACTGTGGAACCCCGACGGAAGCTGGTGCCACGGCTGGTCCGCCGGGCCAACCTATCTGCTCACGACGCACATCCTCGGCGTGCAACCGACCGCGCCCGGCTGGCGCTCGTTCGAGGTGCGGCCGCAGCCATGCGGCTTGGAGTGGGCGCAAGGCACCGTCCCGACGCCACTCGGCGACATCGCCGTCGAGTGGCGCGTGGAGGACGGCCGCTGCAAGACCACGGTCCGCGCCCCGGTCGGTGCGAAGTATCGTGTCATCGAACCGGAGCCAGTGGCCTAGGCGGCCGGCGCGGCAACCGGCGGGGACATTGAATGCGGGGCGATTTCCGTGGTAAGGTCAGGCCATGACGAAGAAGGTTTTGGTTCCACTTGCGCCCGGTTTCGAGGAGATCGAGGCGATCACGGTCGTTGACATCCTGCGGCGCGCCGGCGTGGAGGTGACGGTGGCGGGCACGCAGGCCGGCGCCATCGAGGCTTCGCGCCAGACCAAACATCTGCCGGACTGCACGCTCGACGATGCGCTGGCGCGCGCCGATGAGTTTGACATGATCGTCCTGCCCGGCGGCCAGCCCGGCACGAACAATCTCCGCGCCGACTCGCGCGTGAAGACGCTCGTGGAGCGGTTGCGCGCCCGGAACAAGATCACCGCCGCCATCTGCGCCGCGCCGACGGTGTTGTCGGCTTTCGGCGTGTTGCGGGGCCGGCGCGCCACCGGCCATCCCAGCTCGCGGGCGCTGCTGCTTGCGGGCGAGGTCGTGGACGAGCGCGTGGTGGTGGACGGGCCGGTGGTAACAAGCCAGTCGGCCGGCACGGCGATGGAGTTCGCCTTCAAATTGGTGGAACTGCTCTGCGGCAAGGAAAAAGCAGCCGAGGTCAACCAGGGAGTGCAGGCCCGACTGTGACGCTCATCGGCATTGTTGGACTGGCCGCGCTCTGGGCGGTCGTGTTGCTGGCGCTGGGCAAACGCCGGCTCCAGGCACAGGCCACGGGCGTCGCCGCCGCATGGTCGCGCGTGCAAGCCTCTCTGGAAAGGCGTCACGAGCTTGGCCGCCAGATGGTCGCCAGCGCCGCCCGGCCGGACGATCCGCCGGTTTACGCGCTGCACGACGTGCTCACGCAGGCGGAGTTCGTCTCCGGCTTCGCGATGAAAGCGCGGACGGAAAACCAATTGAGCCGCGGATTGCGCGACGCCTTGGCGGTCGGCGGCGATGAGCGGTTTGCCGAAGCCGTGACGGCACTGCCCGCCGCGTTCGAGGCGATGCAAAACGCGGCCACCGACTACAACGCGCAAGTCCGCGACTACAACGCGGCGCTGGACCGGCAGTCCTTCGTCTCCCGGTTCTTCCGCTACGAACCGCGCGAGGAGTTCTGTCTGGAAGCCGTGGAGGAAGAAAAGCGTTGAGCGAGTCTCACCCGCCGCAACACCACAACCCTTGGAAAAAATGGGGAACTGCCATCGCTGCCGGCGGCGTGCTCGCCTTGAAGTTCCTGCCGCTGCTGTTGAAGGCCGGCGGCACGATGATCCTGAGCATCGTCGTCTATGCTTATTTTTGGGGCTGGCGGTTTGCGGTCGGCTTCGTGGTGTTGATGCTCGTGCACGAGTGCGGCCATCTCGTCGCCGCGCGCCGGTGCGGGCTGAAGGTCAGCATGCCGATGTTCATCCCGTTCATGGGCGCGGTGATCGCGTTGAAGGAAGCCCCGCGCAACGCGTGGATCGAAGCGCAAGTAGGCATCGGCGGGCCGTTGATGGGCACGGCGGGCGCGTTCGCATGCCTGTTCGCTTACGAGTTTCTCCACAACCCGCTTTTCCTTGTCCTGGCTTACACTGGATTCTGGCTGAACCTGTTCAATCTGATTCCGATCGTGCCGTTGGACGGCGGGCGGGTGGTGACGGCGATCTCGCCGTGGCTGTGGGTGGCGGGACTGGTTTTGATGGTGTTCGTGCTGCTGCAATCCTCGTTCAATTTGTTCATCATCCTGATTGTCGGATTCTCATTGCCGCGGGTGTTCGCGTTGTTCGGGCGGCGGAATGAGGCGGAACGGCGGTACTTCGAACTGACGCCGGGCCAGCGCGGGCTGATGAGCGTGATTTATTTCGGCCTCGCCGGCTTGCTCGGCTGGTTGATGCACGACACGCAAGCGCAGATAGACTTGCTGCGGGCCGCCGGTAATTGATCTCAACCCGCGAGCTGCCGCTTCTTCGCGCACTCGTCGCAGTGGCAGAGCGCGCGCAGATAATCGAACGAGTAGATGCCGGTCTGGTGGCCGTCCTGCCAGACCGGCTGAACGGCATAGCCGCCCACGGCTTGGAGGCGGACGAGTTGAAAACTTTGCGGTGTGAGATTCGGCGGCGGACCTTTGTGAAGATGGCCGAGTACGTCGGGTTCGCCTTGGCAACTGGCGCACGGACAATAGCGGCGCAGTTCCTCCAGCTTTAGATAAGTCTCGTGGCCGTCGTCCCACAAAATCGCTAGCTCTTCGCCGATGGGCTGAATATCTTTCGGTGCCATTGCGGCAGAACTTAACAGACGCCATGAAATCCACAAGGCCACAGCCCGTCGCGTTGACCGTCGCCGGTTCCGACAGCAGCGGCGGCGCGGGCGCGCAGGCGGACCTGCGCGTGTTCTGGGCGCTCGGCGTTCGCGGCGCGAGCGCGATCACCGCGTTGACCTGCCAGAACGCTCGCGCCGTCATTGGCGTCCAAGCGGCGCGCGCGGCCATCGTCGCGCGGCAAATCGAGGCGGTGTGCGACGAAGTCCGACCGGCCGCGGTGAAAACGGGAATGCTGACGAACGCGTCCATCGTCGCGGCGGTGGCGCGCGAGTTGGCGCGGCGGCGGCTGGCCAACATCGTCGTGGACCCGGTGATGGTGTCGAGCAGCGGCCATCGGCTGCTGAGCGCGCGGGCGGTCGCGACCCTGCGCGGCCAATTACTGCCGCTGGCAACGCTCGTCACACCTAATCTCGACGAAGCGGGTGTGCTGCTTGGCGGCGATCCGCCGCGAAGTGTCGCGCAAATGCGGGAGGCGGCGCGGACGCTTGCCGCGAATTTCGGCGTCGCCGTGTTGATCAAGGGCGGCCATTTGCCGGAATGCGAATCGGCGGTGGACGTGCTTTGCGTTAACAGCCGGCTGAGCGAGTTCCGCGCGCCGCGCGTGGCGGCGATGAAGATTCACGGCAGCGGCTGCATCTACTCGGCGGCCATTGCCGCGTGGCTGGCGCGCGGAGCCGGTCTCATTGAGGCGGTGCGTCGCGCGAAGCGCTACGTCACGGCGCAGTTTCGAGAAAGAGGTTAGGGGCGGAATTCAACGCGGAGACGCAGAGATTCTGCATAAACTCCGCGTTCCTTCGCGCCCTTTACGCCTCTGCGTTGAACTCCGCCAACTTCTCCATCCTCACCCAACTACGCTGGCAGGAATACGCGGAAGGTGGTGCCTTTGCCGGGAGCGCTCTCCACTTCGATGCGGCCGTGATGGGCGTCAATGATTTTGCGCACGACGGCGAGGCCGAGTCCGGTGCCGGTGCGTTTGGTGGTCAGGAATCCATCGAACAACCGCTGCCGCACCTCGGCGGTCATGCCAACGCCGGTGTCGGTGATGACCACGCAAACACCCGCATCGCGCGGCTCCGTGGTGATGGTAAGCGTGCCGCCGCGCGGCATCGCTTGCACGGCGTTGAGGATCAGGTTCAGCGCGGCCTGCTCGATCTGCGTGCGGTCCAGCAACGCGCGCGGCAGGTCGGGCGCGGGCCGCCACTGGAGCGCGATGTTTTGCTGCGCAAGCTTGTGGCGGACCAGCAGCAGCACGTCGTCGAATAGCGCGTTCACGTCCGCTGGTTTCAACTCCGGCTCGCTGCGCCGCGCGAACGTCAGCACCTGATCGAGGATGCGGTTCATCTGGTCCATCTTCTCCTCGATAATGCGGGAGTCCTTCGTACGCGGATCGCCGCCGTCGAACCGGAGGTCGAGCGAGTGGAAGAGCATTTTAACGATGGTGAGCGGGTTGCGAATTTCGTGCGCGATCTCCGCGGCGAGCAGGCCGAGCGCGCTGAGCTGTTCGTTCTGGCGGAGTTGCTCCTCGACGTCCACCACCTTTTCGTAAAGCTGCGCCTTGCGCACCGCCACGGAGCCAAGGCCGGCCAGCGCCGTCAGTAGCAGGATTTCGTCGTTGGAAAAACGGTGTGGTTCGGCGGTATAGACCGACAGCACGCCGATGGCCTCGTCGCCGGAGACCAGCGGCACGCTCAACAGCGAAACGAGGCCTTCCCGGCGCGCCAGCTCGGTGTGCTGATACTGGTCGCTTTCCTGGACGTTGCGGACGGCGAGCGGCCGTTTGCGGCGGACCACGACGCCGACGAGGCAATCGTCAACTTTCAGGTTCGGCCGACGCACGTAGTCTTCGCCGGCTCCGTCGCTGGCCTTGAGTTCCAACTCTTCGCGGTCCGGCGTCAACAGCAGCGCCGAGCAGAGCCGCGCCCGCATCAGCCGCCGCGCCTCGCGCACAATGTGCCGGAGCACTTCCTCCAGCGTGAGCGGCAGCAGGATGTCCTGGCCGATGGTGATAAGCGTTTCGAGTTGCGCGGCGCGCTGGCGGAGCTGGCGGATGAGCCAGGCGTTGTGCAGCACGCGCGCGGCCTGCGCCGCCAGCGCCACGAGCAATTCCTCGTCGGCGACGCCGAACGCGTCGAGCCTGTCGCTGTCCACATTTAGCACGCCCTGCACCTGGCCCTCGAACTCCAGCGGCACGGCCAGTTCGCTGCGCACGCCCTCGCGCACCGCTACGTATCGCCGCTCGTGTGTCACATCGCCGACGCGCAATGGCCGGCCGTGTTCGGCCACCCAGCCGGTGACGCCTTCGCCGAGACGTAGTTTCACCTGCATGATCTTCGGGTCCAGTCCGAACGACGCGTCAACGTCCAGCCGGCCGGTGTCGGGATTAAGGAGCACCACCGAGCCGCTGTCGGCCCTTGTGACACGCACGGCCTCGCGCAGGACGAGGTTGACCACCTCGCGCGGGTCGAGCGTGGTGTTCAGCGCGACGGTGACGCTGTGCAACGCCTGCAACCGCTCGTATCGCTCGCGTAAATCGGAGACTTTGGATTTCATTTCACTCTTCGTTTCCGAAGCCATCCCGCTCCGCGGGCAACCCGGAAACGATCCTGTGGGTTTGTAGTGGAGTTAGACGGCAAAGTCCACAGACGATTGCGCGCGCGACGGCCGGCTTTGGTTGAAAACCAGAAGAAATCGCTTTGCCCACCGGAAAGGCGAATGCGATCAGTAGCGCCACCAAATCCGCAACAGGTCGCGAGGAGCTTGTGACGCGTAGTGCGAAAAGAACCGGGACTTCTCCGTGTCGCGCCACTCGCGCAAATGCACTTCCGCAATCGCGCGCCGCGCCTGCTTGCGGCCCACGAAACGAATCAGGCGCGCCATCACTTCGATGTCGAACAGCCACGGACTGAGGAACGGTTCGCGGAAAATGTCCTGCGCCGCCTTGCGACGAAACACTTTCGCGCCGCATTGGGTGTCGTGGAATCGCATCCCCAGCGCCGCCGAGGCCGCGTGCGCAAACCCCCAGCTCGTCAACCGCCGCCACGCCGGACGGTGAACCTTGTGACTGGCGTCCTGCCGGCGCACACCAATGGCCGCAAGCGCCTCCGGCTGGCGGTCAAGTTGCGTCATGAAATCGTGGACCAGCCTCAAGGACGCGGAAAGGTCGGCGTCCCAGTAGCCGATATATTCCGACGGCCAGAGCCGCAACGCGTGCAGCACGCCGTAGCGCACCGCGCCGGCCTTGCCGAGGTTGCGGCTGAGGTGGATCGCCTCCACGCGCGGATGTGTCCGCACAAAGCCGGTCAGCATCTCCAAGGTGCCGTCGGTGCTGCCGTCGTCCACGAACACGATCCAGTCGTTGGGCTCCTCGGCGAGGTGCGCGTGCCACGCGGCGATCTTGAGCCGGTGCGCCTCGTTGTAACAGGGCACGATCAGCACCAGCCGGCTGTGGGGACGCGGAATTTGGATCGCTGAATTCAATGTCGGCCTTGGGTTTGCCGGCGGTAGTCGCGCGGCGTGCAGCGCATCTGCCGGCTGAAAACGTTGGCGAAATACTGGCTCGATGAAAAACCGCTCGCGAAGGCGATATCCGTGATCGTCGCCCCGGGCTGGCGCGCCAGCAGGTCGCAGGCCCGCTCGATGCGCGCGTGGTTCAGGTATTTTGTCGGCGTCATGTTCGTCAGTTTTCGGAAATGATGTACAAATTGCGTCACTTTCATGTGACAGCTTTCCGCCATGGATTCAAGCGTCCACGGCTGGTCGAGCGCGGCGGCCAGTTCGCCCAGGAACAGCCGCAGCGTCCGCTCGGCGCTGGTCAGCGACTCGCGCAGCGGAATTTTCCGCTCACGGAAAATCTCCAGCAGTGCCAGCAGCGCCTCGTTGATGAGCACCGCCAGCCGCGAGCAACGGCTGCCATCGCGGTCCTCGTCCGCCGCCTGCGCGATGCCGAGGAAGCAGCGCCGCATGTCCTCCGAGCCGGGCCAGACGTATTGCTCGTTCTGCCGCAGGCAGCGAGTCAGGAATTCCAGGTCCTCGTGATTGAGGATGATCCATGCCGGCCACTTCCACGTCTGGTGCGGCCGGCGCACGCCAACGTCGAGGATGAACCAGGCCAGCTTGCTGGAGCCGATGCACGGGTCGCCAAGTTGGTGCGGCTGCCATGGGCGCGTGATCATGAACTGGTCGTGCGCCAGCGTCTGCCGGTTCGATTCGATGAACACCGGCGTCTGTCCGCTCGCTAGGAACGCGACCTCGATACCCTCGTTGCGGTGGACCGGCAATCCCCAATGTTGCATCGGCCCGGCGTCCCAGTAACCGACGCTGCGCACGCCCGGCAACTGTTCGCGCCCCAGCCGGCGGCCCGGATACCCTTCGCGCGCCAGCGCGCTGAACCGCACCTGGCCCGCGCGCACCGCTTCCACCAGCGGCTGGCAGCTGTCCGCGTGGTAGGTCTTGCCCGCCTCGCGATAGGTTGGTTGATGGTAGCTGACAGCTTTCCGCATGATTTCGCCGGTTGGCAACCGGCAAAAGCCAGACTATCTGTAGCAACGGCGTTTGTCATGCACTCTTCGGCCTTCCCCGTCGCTGGAGCCGGTAAATAGATTTTGGACTGCGTGAAAGCTTCGACTATGCTCCGGTATCGCATGAGTCCCGAAGAACAAAAAGTTCTCGAATACTATAATCAGGCGCAGGAAGCGCGCCAAGCCGGCGACAACGCCGCCGCGCTGAATCACCTGCGCGCTTGTCTGGAGGTGCTGCGGCTGACCGCCGACCACCTCTCGCAAGGCCGCGTTTGCGCGTTGATGGGCGACATCCATGCGGGCGCGAACGAGCCGGCGGAGGCGCTGGCGTGTTTTGAACTGGCGGCCTCCTGCCTCACCGCTCCCGAAGCGAAGCGCGAACGGTTGATGGTCTTGTTCCGCCTCGCCCAAGCCGCGCGTTCCGTCGGCGACGCCCCAAGGTCGTTGGCGACCTACGACGAGATCATCCGCATCGCCCCGGCGCTCCGCGACGTCCGCGCCGAGGGCATGGCGCGCGCCCTGCACGGCGAGGTTGTTTTCGATCGCGGAAGCCCGTTGGAGGGATTGCACCAGATGCTATTGGGGCTGACACGCCTGCGCGCCGCCAAAGCGCCGGAAATGGAGACGATCATCGAACACGTCCGCCACTACGGCAGCCAGATTCCGCGCGACCGATACGAAAAACTGGTGGAGGACGAGTTGGACAGCCACAACTTGAAACTGAAGTTGCTGGCCGAGCCGCCAACCGCCGCGAGTCAGAAGTAGCCTCGCAGGCCAAAACCACTTGTGGGTTCACTGTGCCGGGCTGGTTTTGTCCTTCGCGGAACCAGCCGAAATAGTGTGCCGCACCCAACAGCAGCCACAAACGCAACGGTCGTTACGGCCGCAGGTGCCGGCGATGTCGCGGCCGGGCAACGGCGCGATGGCTGCTTCCACCAGATGCAACATCGCGGCGTAGCCGGGATCAGATGTGTCGCGCCAGCCGTTTTCGGAAATCTGTCCCCAGCCGCCAGCCGCCACCGCCAGTGGCGCTCTCAGCACACGGCTCTCTTCCGGCATCGCCACGTTCACCAACGCGGCAAACGACGCTTCGGCGAAAGCCGCGCCAAACGTGGTGCGCACGTGTTCGCGCAGCACACTCTCACCATCGGGCGACGATTCGCGCCATTCGGGTTTGTTCCATGAGTAGTCGCCATAACAAACCGCGTTGAGGTCGAGCCAGTCAGCGATGCGGGCAAAACTCTCGCGGTCGAGTCGCACGCGCGGGAGGCCGTTCTTGTCGGGATGGCCGGCCAGCAGCATCGGCGCGAGCCGGCCGGCGTGAGCGAAGTAATCCTTCGGCTTGCTGAAGTCGCTCTCCATGTCGCCCTGCGCCACCGCCACGAGACCGGTGCGGGTCATCAGCGACTCATAAGCGATGCTCACGCACATCTTGTTCGGGCCGGGCCATTGCTTGCGCGGGAAGGTGACTGGCTGGAGCGTGCCGAGCAGGTTGATGCCGCCGTCATTGCGCTCCAACCCGTGGCAAGCGATGCAGTAACGATCCAATACGGGCTGGACGGACTTGGCGAAGCTGAGGCCGCCTTCGCAACGCGGCCCGGCGGGCGGTTGGAGGTCGTAGATTCTTACGCGTCCGTGCCGTGAGATGCGATCGGGCGCGCCATGGCGCGATTCGTGGCAGCCGATGCAACCGCTTTCCTCGCCCGGTTGCAAATAAACCAGCGCCCGCATCGTCATGACGGCCATCCCGTTCTTGTCCACGAGTTGGAAGAACAATGACTGGCCGGCCGGCGCGCGAAAAGCCACGGACCCGTTGGCGTCCACCGGCGCGGTGCCGAGGATGCGCTTGGGCATTTCATAGACGGCAACGCTGCGGCCCGGCGGCGTCTCGACGGTTTGCGGAAACACGCGCACCACGCGCACGCCCGCAATACTGCCGGGGACGATGGGCTGGCTCGATTGATAAATGTTCTGGATGTAGAACGTGCCGGTCGGTTCCGCCGCCGTCGCCAGTGCGCTCGGCAACACCGGCGGTTTCGGACGCGGCACGAGCGGCATCGGCGAGACGCACGACACCTGCGGGTCGCGGTAGATCAGTTCGCGTCCGCCGAGCGTGTCCACCAGATAGATGGCGTAGGCGTTCGCGCTCTGCAGCTTGCCTTCCTTCGCGAGCGGTTCCGACGTGTAGGCGGCCAGGAACAAATCCTCGCTGAGCGGCCACGGCGTCGTGAACGCACCCACCGGCCAGCCTTCGGTTTCAGGGAAAGCGACCTCAGGCGTGACACGCGTGATCGGTTCCAAGCCGTCGAGGCCCGCGCGCGGGTCCACCACGATGATCGAGCCGGCCGTGTAAGCGTGATGCGCCGCCGCCGTGCAAACGATCTTGTGCGAGCCGGGAATCTGGCGCGGCTCGGCGCTGTTGCATGGGTTGCGGGTGAGGTTGCCGTAAAGGCTGGCGGTAGCGGTGCCGTCGGGGTGCGTCACCCAGATGCTCTGGAAATGATACGAATGGCGGTTCGTGTAGTCCCAGCGTGAATAGACGATGCGGCCGTCGTCGAGCAGGCTCGGCTTCCATTCCGGCGCTTCGGCGAACGAAAGCTGGCGGATGTTACGGCCGTCGGCGTCGCAGCGATAGAGCAGGAAGTTGGCAAAGTAGCGACCGCCGTATTGGCAGCGGATGTGGGTCTGCGGCCGGGTGCTGACGAACGCGAGGCCGCCGTCAGGCAGATAACATGGATCAAAATCCTCCACCAGCGAAGTCTGGCGCCCTTCCTCGCCGGCGGTGCGGTCGGTGGCGCGCCCCGTGAGCCGGCGGAGTCCTTTCCCATCAGTGCCGATCTCCCAGAGGAAAAATTGCCGAAGGTTCGGATCCATCGGCGTGTGATCACAAAACGCGAACGCGACACGACGCGCGTCAAACGACAGATCCGGATGCATCGTCGAACCCACCGGCAGGCGGCCGTCGCAAAGTAACGTCTCGCGCGGCTGGTCCTTCCAGTTCTCAATCACCGCCAGCCCCGGCCCCGGCCGGCTGTAGCGGCCGAGGTATTGGCGCGACTGGTGTGAATAGCCTGGCGTCGGGCACTTGTTGATGAGCAGCCGGTCGAAGTCCAGCAGCGGATGCGAGAAAATGATCTTCCGCCGCAACTGCAGCACACTTTGGCAGAGTTCCGCACGATCCGCGTCGCGCGCCGTTGCACGTTGCTCCAATTCCTTCAGCCGCGCCGCCAATGCCGGGCAAGGCCGACTCCGCTGGACGAAGTCGAGCGTCTTCTGCGCGAGCGCCATTGCCTGTTCGAGATCGTCAGCGCGCGCGGCTGTCGTCGTGAACATGAGCAAACCGGCGAAGAAAAGACGACCTGCGAATCTTGTCGCATTCATAACACACTCAATTCCTACGGCCCGCAGCCCAACGGCGGAACGGCCAGACAAGAGTGCCCGGCCTACGAGCGGCCTGCGCCGAGCCGATCCAGGTAATCCGCCAGGTGCGCCACCTCGATGTCGGCGCGGCCTGCGGCGATGAGGCCGGCGCGAATCTGCAACATGCAGCCGGGGTTGGTTGTCACTACCACGGTCGCGCCGGTCTTGAGGATGTTTTCGACCTTGCGCTTCTGGAGCCGCGACGCCATATCGGGCTGGGTCAGGTTGTAACTGCCGGCGCTGCCGCAACACAGATCGCTCTCCGGCAACTCAACGAAGCGGCTGCCGCAGACCGCCTTCAGCAGGTCGCGCGGCTGCTGCCGGATGCCCTGCGCGTGGTTGAGGTGGCAGGCGTCGTGATAAGTGACGAGCGGACCGGAGCCGGCGTTGAGGTTGAAGGAGCGCGGACTGAGAATCTCGACCATGTCGCGAACCTTGCCGGCGAAAACTCTAGCGCGCGCGGCCCACGCGGGATCGTCCTTGAGCAGCAAGCCGTATTCCTTGAGCGTCGCCCCGCAGCCGGAGCCGCCGATGACAATGTGGTCCACCGCGAACCGCTCGAAGACGGCGATGTTGCGGCGGGCGCAATCGCGCGCCTTCTCCAACTGCCCGCTGTGTGAGAAGAGCGCGCCGCAGCAGCCCTGTCCCGGCGGCGTGACGACATCGAAGCCCGCGCGCGCCAGCAGCCGCACGACGGCGCTGTTGGTCGGGCCGAACATGACGCTCTGCACGCAACCTTCGATGAAACCGATCCGGCCTTTCTTTTCCGTCACGACGGCCGGCGAGGTCAGCGGCAGCGGTTCGCTCCGGAAACCCGGCGGCACCAGCGACGTCATCGGCCGCGTGAAACGCGGCAGCCATCCTTCCAAACCGAGCCAGCGGATGAGCTTCAGCGGTGAGAGCGCGAGCTTGGTCCGCCACGGATACGGGAACACCTGCTCGACGAGCACGCGCCGCAGCAACATCTGGTAGAGCGAGCGCCGATGATTGTGCTCGATGAAGTCGCGCGTGTGCTCGATCAACTCGCCGTAGTGGACGCGGCCCGGACAAACCGTCTGGCAGCCCAGGCAGCCGAGGCAGGTATCCAGCGGCTGCACGGTTGCGTCGTTGAGCGGCGCACGGCCGCTGAGAAGCTGGCGCATGAGATAGATGCGGCCGCGCGGCGAGAGGTTTTCGTCGCCGGTTTCCAGGTAGGTCGGACACGACGCCAGGCACAACCCGCAATGGACGCAGGTCAGCGCGCTCCGCTCGTCAATGAACGGCTTAAGCATGGCGGGCCTGGAGTTTTTTGGCTGGGTCGAACTCATGCTTCAGTCGTTGCATCAACTTGGTGGACGGCACGATGGCGGTTCCCTGGTCCTCGCCCCGGTAATAAATGATGCCGTTGCCCGCGCGCGCTACGAGCGACGTGACGCCGCGCATAGCGGCGATGGTCGCGGCCAGCTTGGACGGCAGCACGGAGAGTTTGCGCACCGGCCTGGCGGCGGTGGCGGACCAGAACTGCTCGTCGTGATCGAGATTGGCGTCGGCCACGGCGGCGAGGCTCCCGGTCTGCTTGCGCTGCCAGTCAACCTCCTCGCGCGTTCCGGCGAAGCCAACGACGACGGTCCACGGCCCCGCTCCGCCGGCGTTGTGCAAATCGAGCACCGTTGGAGTCAGCTCCGACGTGTCGAGCTTCTCCACGAAGCCGCACGCCGCCTCGACAGTCGGGAACTCCGCCTTCCCGAACTGCTCTGCTTCCGGCCGCGGTTGCACCTTGAAGCAAACCTCGCGCACGGTGGCCAGTTCGCCGCGCGCGCCGGTGAACAGCCGGCAAAGGTCGTAGCCCGCGGCGTTCTTCACCACGCTCGCGCCGGACTTGATCATCCGCCCATCCGCCAGTTCGGCGCGCAGGCTCAGCACGTGCTCGCGAACCGTCCCGTAGCCGTAGCGACGCGGCCCGCTCACATCGCAATTCACGATTTCACCGATGGTCAGCCGCGCCGGGTTCGGCGGGTCCACCGGCAGCCATTGGTTGCGCGGCGAGAGATGTTGCTGAAGCGCCGCCAGCGTCGTGTCCGCGGTCACGGTCACGGTGAGATCATCCGGTGCGTAAGACACGATGCTCATATCGCCACCTGCCTCTGCGGGTTGAAGTTCAGGCATCGCTTGCCGCCGGGAAACATCTTGTGCGGGTTGCAGCGGCCCTCCGGGTCGAACGCCCGCCGCAATCGCTGCATTGCTTCGAGATCGTCCGCGCTATACTGCAGCGACATCAACTCCACCTTCTCAACGCCGATGCCGTGCTCGCCGGTGGCCGTGCCGCCGAGTTCGATGCAGCGCCGCACGATCGCCGTGCTGCACGCATACGCCTTCTCCACGTCGCCTTCGATGCGTTCATCGTAAAAAATGATCGGGTGAATGTTGCCGTCGCCCGCGTGCGCGACGTTGGCGACGCCCAGGCCGAGCTTCTTCGCCGCGTCATAGATGAACTGCATGATCTCCGGCAGCTTGGTGCGCGGCACCACGCCGTCCTGCGTCACGAAGTTCGGGCTGATGCGGCCGATGGCGCCGAACGCGCTCTTGCGGCATTTCCACAGCGCCGCGCGTTCCTCCGGCGTGCGCGCCGGCTTCAGGTCGCGCGACCGGTTCTTGCGGCAAAGTTCGATCACGCGCTCCAGTTGCCGGTCGAGGCCGGCCTCGTGGCCTTCCAACTCGATGATCAGCACCGCGCCCGCGTCCATCGGCAGGCCGAAATGATACGCCTCCTCGATGGCGCGCGTGATCGGCTGGTCCATCAACTCCATCGCCACCGGGATGATTCCTGCCGCGATGATGTCGCTGACGGTGTGCGACGCGTCATCGGCGCTGTTGAACACCGCCAGCATCGTCCGGAACGCGCGCGGCGTTTTCATCAGCCGCACCACCACCCGCGTGATGACGCCGAACATCCCCTCCGAGCCGATCACCGCTCCGCGCAAATCGTAGCCCTCCACGTCGTCGCCGCCCTCGGGCGTCGAGCCGAGCCAGACGACCTCGCCGTCCGGCAACACGAGGTCGAAACCAAGCACGTGGTTCGTCGTCGCGCCGTGCTTGAGCGTATGGGGGCCGCCGGCGTTGAAAGCGATGTTGCCGGCAATGGTGGAAGAAGGCTGGCTCGACGGGTCCGGCGCGAACATCAGACCGCGTTCTTTCACCGCATTGGTGATCCAGAGATTCGGCACGCCTGCCTCCACCAACGCGCGGCGGTTCCGGTAATCCACGTTCAGGATGCGGTTGAGCCGCGTCGTGCCGATGATGATGCCGCCATCCACCGCCAGCACCGCGCCGCTGAGGCTCGTGCCCGTGCCGCGCGGAATGATCGGGAGGTGATGCTGGGCGCAGAGCTTGACAGCCCGCACGACCTCCTCGGTGGTGCGCGGCAGCGCGACGGCATCGGGCAGGTGCTTCTCCATCGTGTACGCGTCGCACTCATAAACCATCAGCCGCTCGGACTGCGTGATGACACCGTCATCGCCGCAGATCGCGCGCAACTCGCTGAAAAAAGATGGAGCTATCGCTGCCATGCACGGTCACTGTAGGAAATCCCGCCCGGTTTGTCGAGCCGAGGTCTCAACTGCCCTGCACCACGAATAGAACGTTTGCCGTTGGCTTCGCCGTCACTTTCCGTCGTTGTTGCCTTCCATGCGGGACGTGGCGGGCGCGACTTCGTGGCCGTTGGCGAGCAGGTTCTGGACGATCCAGTTACCGTGACCGCCTTCGACTTTCAGAGACAGGCCGGACTTGGCGTCGCGCCGGTCGTCGCGCACCATGCAGCCGGCCACCTTGCTGTTCGTCACCTCTTTCAGCAGCAAGCCGGTGTTGTCGCTGTCGAGGATCGTGCAGTTGGCGATGTTGAAGCGGCTGCTTTTCTCGATCATCAACGCCGCCGGCTTGCGCCACGCGCCGTTGATGTGCAGGCCATCGAGCGTGCAATCGGCCGAGCCGCGAAACACAACACCGCCGTTGACCTTGGCGGCATCGCCGTAACCATAGCGCGGATTGCGGTCGAAGTTGTTCGGGCCGACGACGATGTTGCTGCTCTCCTCCACCAACAGGTCGTGGTCGTATCCCATGTAGAACGTGTTGCCGGTGATGACCACACCGCGCACGTCGCGGAGATGAACATTCACCCGCACGTCGCTCAGCACGTTGCCTGTGATGGTGACGTGGCCTTCGCGCACGACCGGCTGGTCCTTGGCGGGGTTGCTGCGGCCGATGATGCGGATGTTGGCGGAGTCGGGCGATTTGCTGCTGTGCTGGATCGTGCAGCCGGCGATCTCGACCTCGCCGGTGCCGTAACGGCTGCCGGTGCAATCAATCAACACGTTGGCCGTCGGCGGCGCGTCGGGCGCCATGTTCATCTCGATGTCGCAGGTGCCGATCTGGATGTTGCGGACGTTGCCTCCGCGCGAAACGATGCCGCCGCCGGCACAGTAGCTGATGTGGCAACCGCTGATGTTCGACTGGTGAAGGTTCACGTCATCGTAGAACACGCCGATGCCGCGGTTGTGATAGATGTGGCAGTCTGCGATAAGCACGTTGCGGTTGAGCGTCGCGAGCCGGATGCCGTGTCGCGCCTCGCGGACCGTCGTGCGCGTGATGGTAAGCTGCATTGTCCCGGTGGCTTCGATGCCGTCGGCCTCCGGGTGCGCGCCGACGATTTCCATCCCGTCCACCATCGGCATCCGCTGGCGTTCCCAGACGTTCGGCTTCACCTGTTCGGGGTCGGCGCTGCCCGCGTGCGTGCCGACAAACCGGAACGCCGCGCCCGCGCCTGCCATGACGACGCGCGCTACGCCGTCGCCGGTCAGCGCCGTGAATCCGGTCTTGTCGAGTTCGATGACGACCGGCTTCGTCATGCGATAAACGCCCTTCGGGAAACTGACGCGCCCGTCGCCGCTGTTCACGGCCTTCTGGATCGCCGCCGTGTCATCCGTCTGCCCGTCGCCTTTGGCGCCGCACATGCGCACGTCGGCCGACAACGCCGTTCCGGCGTGAAGCAGGAAGAAGAGAATTGCAGTGAAACCAAACGAGGGGAGGATGCGTGAGGCGCTCATGCGCGCATTCAATCCAACACCGCCGCCCGCCGCAAGCTCAGATTCAACCCCAAACCCGGCACTACTTCCGCCGCTTCGTTTTCTTCCCGTCGTTCGGCGCGGTGTAAACCACCTCGCGCTTCTTCAATGCCGGCGCTTCGCCTTCACCGGTGCCTTGTTTCAATTCCTTGATCTGGTCGCGCAACAAGGCGGCGCGCTCGAACTCCAGCTTCTTCGCCGCTTCGAGCATTTCTGCTTCCAGTTCGCGCAGCAACTCCACCACGTCGTAATCGGCGCCGGCTTCCTTGACGACGCTCGCCTCGACCTCGTGGCCCGCCACGATGCTCTGGAGGCTCTCCTGCACGCCGCGCACGACCGACTTCGGCGTGATCTTGTGGACGCGGTTGTATTCCACCTGCCTGCCGCGGCGGTAGTCGCTGACCTCGATGAGCTTGTTGATCGATTTGGTCATCACGTCGGCGTAGAGGATGACCTCGGCGTTGATGTGGCGCGCGGCGCGGCCGGAAACCTGGATGAGCGCCGTGGCGCTGCGGAGGTAGCCTTCCTTGTCGGCGTCGAGGATGCAGACCAGCGACACCTCCGGCAGGTCGAGGCCCTCGCGCAACAGGTTGATGCCGACGAGCACGTCGAACTTGCCGTTGCGCAGGCCGCGCAGGATTTCGACGCGCTCGATAGTGTCAATGTCGGAGTGAAGATAGGTGACTTTGATGTTGAGGTCCTTGAGGTAATCGCTCAGGTCCTCGGCGGTGCGCTTGGTCAGCGTCGTCACCAGCACGCGTTCCTTGCGCTCGGTGCGGGTGCGGATTTGCTCGATCACGTCGTCAATCATCCCGTCCAGCGGTTTGATGGTGATCTTCGGGTCGAGCAGGCCGGTCGGGCGGATGATCTGCTCGGCGATGACGGCGCTCTTCTCCCTCTCGAACGGCGCGGGCGTGGCGCTGACGAAAATCGCCTGGCCGACCATCGTCTGAAACTCCTCGAAGTTCATCGGCCGGTTGTCGAGCGCGCTCGGCAGGCGGAAGCCGTGCTCCACCAGCGTCATCTTGCGCGAACGGTCGCCCTCATACATCGCGCCGATCTGCGGCACCGTCGCGTGGCTCTCGTCTATCACCAGCAGATAATCCTTCGGGAAAAAGTCCAGCAGGCAGAACGGCCGCTGGCCCGGCGCGCGTCCGCTGAGGTGGCGCGAGTAGTTCTCGATGCCGGAGCAGAATCCCATCTCGCGCATCATCTCGATGTCGTAGGTGGTGCGCATCTTGATCCGCTGCGCCTCCAGCAGCTTTCCGTGCTTCTCGAACCACTCGATGCGCTCGGCCAGTTCCGCCTCGATGGTCTCGATGGCCTTTTCGATTTTCTCCGGCGCCGTCACCCAGTGTTTCGACGGGAACACGCTCGTGCCCGGCAGGTCTTCCAGCCGCCGGCCTGTGAGTGGGTCGAACCGCGTGATCCGCTCGATCTGGTCGCCGAAGAACTCGATCCGCAGCGCGTCCTCGGCGTAGCTGGGGATGAGTTCGATCACGTCGCCGCGGACGCGGAAGTTGCCGCGCTGGAGCGAGATGTCGTTGCGGTCATACTGGATGTCCACCAGCCGCCGCAGGAACGTGTCGCGCGGGAGCGTCTCGCCGACCTTCACCGGCACCACCATGTTCATCCAGTCCTCCGGCGAACCGAGGCCGTAGATGCACGAGACGCTGGCCACCACCACCACGTCCCGCCGCGTCAACAGCGCGCTCGTGGCCGACAGCCGCAGCCGCTCGATGGACTCGTTGATGGCGCTGTCCTTCTCGATGAAGGTGTCCGTCTGCGGGATGTAGGCTTCCGGCTGGTAGTAGTCGAAGTAGCTGACGAAATACTCCACCGCGTTGCGCGGGAAGAACTGCTTGAACTCGCTGTAAAGCTGCGCCGCCAGCGTCTTGTTGTGCGAGATCACCAGCGTCGGCCGCCGTTGTGCTGCGATGACGTTGGCCACTGTGAAGGTCTTGCCCGAGCCGGTGACGCCGAGCAGCGTCTGGAAGCGGTTGCCCGCCTCCAGCGATTTCTCCAACGTCACGATGGCCTGCGGCTGATCGCCGCGCGGCTTGAATTTACTGACTAATTCGAATTCCATGCGCTAAATCCCGACCATACTTACCCCACCCAACCGCCCTTTGCCAGCCTCACGAAGCAAACGGACATTTTTGTCAGCGAGCAGGAAGCGCAGTCAGAATGGCCTCCACCATCGGCTTGTCATCCGCATCGAACGTCTTCTTCATCTTGTCGTCTTGAATTGGGAGAACCGTTCCAATCATGCAAAGGAGCTTGGTCTTGTATTCCTTACTCTCCATCGTGCTGATTGCGTCTAATGCCTTCTGGTAGATTGCCCGCGCTTCCTTCAAGTCCCCTGCATTACGAGACAACTTGGCAACACGCAACGTGTCTCTCAGTTCAAACCAGAGGCTGGCATCCCTCCATTTTGGGTCGGAACTCCTTATCCGCTCAATAGCCTTCAGCGCTTGCGAGCGAACCTTCTGAGCCTTTTTAGCTTCAGCGATTTCTGCAAACGCCCCGGCAATAGAACACAGCGCATCAATCCGGTCGGTGGGGGGGCTGTCAATCTTGTTTGCATCGCGCAGAGCAGACTCTAGAACTTCATTGGCCACTTGGGCTTGGCCCCACTCCTTGCGCCATTTTGCAACCGAAGAGACGATAGACCGTTTGAAGATATAGTAGCCTAAGTCGGGTATTTCTGCTTCCAGCTTCGCGAGCCCCTTGCATACTTCCTGACGGATCGCTTGCGCTTGTTTCCGGTCGCCAGTCTGCGCCAGCGTATTTGTAACCTCGGCGAGTATGTCAAGTTTGGTCAGCTCTTGAAGAACAAAATGCTCTGCCTTCTTTTCGGTTATCTGCATAGCCATGCCGACTATTTGGCGACAAAGTGTAATAGCTCTATTCCTTTCACCCGCGTCAGAATAGGATTTAGCAATACGTGATAACACCATTGCCTTGTTTTTGGTGTCCACAACCCAAAAGTCGATAGGCATAGATTTGTTGGTATCCTGGATTCGGCCAACCGCTTCCCAAGCCCAATCACGAATTTGACCAGCCAACTTCTTGTCATCAGCGGAAGAAATGGCATCGGCGACCACGCATAACGATGGAGCTTCATAATAGCCCAGGGCTTGATGAGCATTAGCTAAAGCCTGAATCTTCCGTGCGAGTGCATAAGCTGATTGAACGTCGCCCGTCTTCGCCAGCACCGCAGCAATGGCGGCGTAGGACTCCGAACAAGGCCTCCCCATGAATGTGTGTTCCTGGTAAATCCTAATTCTCTCTGTCACATCCAAAGCCTTCTGACAGAGCGCGTGGGCGCGATTAGTCTCCCCTGCTTGCGCCAACGCCTCGATGATTCCATACAAGTGCTCCGCGCCTTCACCTATCTCCGCACGGTCGGCAAGATAGAGCGAGAACTCCGTCGGCGAATCGAGAAGTGGCAACAGCTCCTTCGGCGGCTCCCTGCGCTTGGAATCATCGGCGAAACACAAACCAACAAGCAGCATTACGGCTGCGATGGAGACTCCCTTTCTGATATTCATGACGACCCTTTCCCGACAACGCAATTGGCGTCGTTGATTGAACCGCAACGGATTCTGAAACTGGTCATGGCGATTGTCCAGCGATTAAGCGGCAGCTTCATTCTCTCCGCCGTCCGTCCGCCCGTTTTTTCGTCGCTGAAAGAATGTGCTCTGCCAGAGCGTTCCCAAATCCCGCCGGCTCTGGTCATGGAAAATGAAGAGTTAAGAGTTCCGAAGTCCTTTTCCGTTGACGACCCGTTCTCGCGGCGTAGGATTCGCCGCGTTGACCGATGAAATGGCTCCTCAAATGATCTCAAACCTTACCGCATTCGCCCTTCGACTTTCGATTTTTTGGCTGATGGTTTTCGTGTTGGCCCCGGTCGCTTCGCCGGCGGAGCGGCTGCCCAATGTGATTCTCATCGTGGCGGACGATCTCGGTTATGCGGATGTCGGCGTGTATGGCGCGAAAGGCTTTGCCACGCCCAACCTGGACCGGCTGGCGCGACAGGGCATCCGGTTCAGCGATTTTCATGTGGCCCAGGCGGTTTGTTCCGCCTCGCGCGCGGGGATCATGACCGGCTGCTATCCGAACCGCATCGGCATCGAGGGCGCGATGGAGCCGTGGTATGACTTCGGCATCAGCGAGCGGGAACTGACGTTTCCGCAGATGATGAAACAAAAGGGCTACGCCACCGGCATGGTCGGCAAATGGCACCTGGGCCGGCCGGTCGAGTTTCTGCCGACGCATCGCGGCTTCGACGAATGGTTCGGCCTGCCTTACTCGAACGACCAGTGGCCGCTGCATCCGGAAAAGCCCGGCGTGTTCCCGCCGCTGCCGTTGATCGAGGGCGACCAGGTCATCAACCCGGGGCTGAGCCATCGCGACATGGAGCAGTTGACCACGCAATACACCGAGCGCGCGGTGCGGTTCATCGAGCGCAACAAGGAGCGGCCGTTTTTCCTGTATGTGGCGCACACGATGCCGCACGTCCCGCTGGCGGTGAGCGAGAAGTTTCGCGGCAAGACGAAACGCGGACTCTACGGCGACGCGGTCGAGGAGGTGGACTGGAGCACGGGCGAGATTCTCGCGGCGTTGAAGAAGAACGGACTGGAGAAGGACACTCTCATCCTGTTCCTGTCCGACAATGGGCCGTGGCTTCTCTATGGCAACCACGCCGGGTCGGCGTATCCGTTGCGCGAGGGCAAGACGACGACGTGGGACGGCGGCACGCGCGTGCCGTTCATCGCGTGCTGGCCGGGCCACATTCCCTCGGGGCGTGTCTGCAAGGAGATGGCGTGCTCGATTGACCTGCTGCCGACGATGGCGCGGCAGATCGGCGCGAAGCTGCCCGAACACAAGATAGACGGCCTGGACATCTGGCCGTTGCTGGCGGGGCAGAAGGGCGCGAAGAATCCGCACGAGGTCTATTTCTTCTACGGCGTTCCGTTCGGCCAGTGGACCGGCGCGGAGCTGGAGTCGGTGCGCACGAGCCGTTGGAAGCTCATCGTGCCACACAGCTACCGGACGTTGGGCGACCGGAAACCCGGCATGGACGGCTGGCCCGGTGTGTATTTGAAGAAGCCGGTGGTGGAGCCGGAGCTCTACGACATGGTGAGCGATTTCGAGGAACACCACAACGTCGCGGCGAAACATCCGGACATCGTCCAGAAGATGCTGGGCATGGCCGAACAATGCCGCGCTGATCTGGGCGATACGACGCTTAACCGCAAAGGCGCCGGCGTCCGCGAGCCGGGCCGCGTCAAGAAGTAGCGATCATTTCAAAGCCGATTGCGTTCGCTGCCACTTTGGCATTGCGCGAAGCGTTTGCCTTGCTACTCTCGCCGTCCACGAACTTCAGCGAGCGAAAGGAAAAACCATGAACGCGCAAACCAACAATTTCCCGGAACTTCACAACGCCATGTGGCCCGGCCTCGTCGGCAAAGGCAGTCCCGGCGCGGAACCGTGCCTTGACCTCGACACCATGCTCGACCTCACGGCCAAGGCCGAGGTCGGCGGCGTGAAGTTCGACGGCGTGGACATTTTCCTGTTCGAGCCGCACATCAACATTGATTCCAGCGACGACGACCTCAAGCGCATCGCTGACAAGATCGCGTCGAAAAACCTCGTCGTTGGCTCGGTGGTCGCGCCGATCTGGCCGCCGACGGGTGGCGGTTCGGCGATGGGCGGCGACGAGGACCGCAAGAAATTCGTCGGCCAGGTGCGGAAAGGCTGCCGCATCGCGAAAAAATTTCGCGAGCTGGGCGTCCGTCCGCACGGCGTGGTCCGCATTGACTCCGCGTGCAGCGTGACCGACTGGGACAAGGACCCGAAAGGCAACACGAAGCGGATCGTCCAGACGTTCAAGGAGGCCGCGAAGGTGGCCAAGGAGCACGGCGAGCGGCTGGCGGCCGAGGGCGAGATTTGCTGGGGCGCGATGCACTCGTGGAAATACATGCTGCAAGTGCTCGAAGGCGTGGACCAGCCGAAGTTTCTCGGCTTCCAGGCCGACATGGCCCACACGCTTCTTTACACGCTCGGCGCCAACGCGCCCGAGCACTGCATCGTGCCGAAGGATTTTCATTGGGAGCCGGACGCGTTCCACAAGGCGATGAAGAAACTCACCGCCGCGCTGCGACCGTGGACGATTGACTTCCATGTCGCGCAGAACGACGCGACCGTCAAAGGCTCCGGCACGCACGACAAGACCGGCCGCCACTGTCCCGTCAACGACGTGAACGGCAAACTCAACGTCCCGCGCGACGCCGGCTATTGGCTGCGCGATGACAAGGGCAAAGTCACCAAGAAAATCCGCCACCTCTGTTGGGACGGCTGCATGTTCCCGAACGAAGTGATGATGAAGCAGGAAACCTGGAACAACATCCTCGCCGCGATGATCCAGGTGCGCGAAAACCACGGGTGGAGGGAATAGAACGGACGCATTGGCTAAAGGCTGCGAGACAGCTTGCCTGTGAGATGTGACAACGTCGTTACCCGGCGGCTTTCAGCCGGCGGGGTTCGCTTTTGCTGTGCGGATCACGGTCGTGCGGGTGGCCTTGCAAGGAACTGATCCACGACGCCTTTCCACATTTTCTCGTACTCCCCAATTAACTTTTCGAAAACGCGTGATTCGTTTTGGCGCTGGCAGGCGGCGATGGCGTCCTCGCTGCTCCACATGTTCGTAACGGTCTTGTGCTCCTCGGTTGCCTCCACCAAACCATAAATGTAGCCGTTGCGAGTATCCATCAGGACGCCCGAAGCCGTTGTCACGACACGCGCGGTTTTGTTCGGGGAAAGGCCCAGCGAGATCACCGTCAGCGGCTTGATTAGGTCCTGCAGGTAGAACTGCGTGTCAAAGGTGTAGATGAACGTCATATCCGCGTGCAGTTGAGCCGCGGCGTGGCGAAGCTGCTCGTCCGATTCCAATCGGTGATTTAGAAGGAGGCGATTGACTGGCGCAACCGCGCCGATCATCGGCAGTTTCTCGATGCGGGCGACCTGTTCGTCTTTTTCGACATCGCGGGTGGTAATCACGCTGTAACGGCCTTCGCCGAAACCGTCACGATAGCCGGGAGCCTGCACGCGAACGACGGCGATATTGGTGGGCAGCGCCGCCAGAGGTTTTTTGTCGAGCGCCGTATAAATGCTGGTGTCGGTCTGATGGATCCGGGTCGAATTGGGCACGCCCACCGTTGCGAGGTCCGCTCCCCGGCCCGGTGTGACGTAAGCTTTACAGCCGGTCAGGAACGAACAACAAAACCAGCACGCCAGAACCGGGAAAACTCTCTTCGCGAACATGATGGCGAACGACATCATGGCACGTCGGGAATCGGCGGCTTCAGAAGTCATCCATTTATTTTGATTCCCCTGCAAAACGTGTGGGTTCATCTTCTTTCCTTGGTTTTGACCGATTCGGGTTCTCGCCCGGGTTTGCACCTTTTCATAGACGTTCAGCGGTCGCCAATATTCATGGCAGTTGGCGTGATCGCGTCAAGATAGCCCTCCCAGTCTGCTCTTGGCAGGCGCGGCGTTGCCGCGTAAGGTTGCGCCATCGAAAGGACACCAGATCATGAGCAACTTCTCCTCATCTTGTTCCCGCCGTGAGTTTCTTCAACGCAGCGCTGCCGTGGCCGGTGGCGCGCTGGCCTTGGGCCGGCTGCCCGCCGCGTTCGCCGCCACGGGCCTGACGCAGATCGGCGCGCAGCTCTACACGGTGCGCGACGCGTGCAAGACTGATTTCCCCGGCGCGCTCAAGAGGGTCGCCTCGCTGGGCTACCGCGGCGTGCAGCTTTCCAGAGCCTACGGGCAGACGGCCGAGGGAATCCGGAAGGCGTGCGATGACAACGGCCTGACGATTCTCGCAACGCACGTGGACATTGACGAGTTGGAGAAGGGCCTCGATCCCGTCATGAGCAATCATGAGGTGATGGACTGCCGCTACATCGCCATCCCATATCTACCGGCGCCCCGCCGCAAGACCAAGGAAGACTGGCTGAAGCTGGCCGCACAGTTCGAGAAGTGGGCGCAGGAGTTCAAAAAGCGCGGCTTCACGCTGATGTATCACAACCACGCGTTCGAGTTTGAGACGAAGTTCGACGACAAGCCAGCGCTCGATTTGCTCTTCGACAACGCGCCGACGCTGCAAGCCGAACCGGACCTTTACTGGGTCTGGAAAGGCGGCGCAGATCCGGCGAAACATCTGTTGAGGTTCAAGAACCGCACGCCCATGATCCACTGCAAGGACGCGGACAAGAGCGACGGCACTTTCGCCGAGGTCGGCTACGGCCAGTTCGATTGGGATGCGATCCTCAAGGCCGGCAAGGAAGCCGGCGTGATCGGCTACCTGGTCGAGCAGGACAAGTGCAAGCGCAACCCCTTCGACAGCCTCAAAATGAGCCTGGAGTTTTTAAAGTCGAAGGGACTGAAGTAATCCCGAAAACCGAAGGTCGCCGTAGAACGGACATTCTTGTCCGTTGCACTTTGTTTTCCTGATGGGAATCGGTCCCTCGCGGCACGCCGCGTTCACACCTCGATCATCGCTTTGATCAATCCGATGCCGGGGTCGTGGAGACGCGCAAATTTCTCCGGCACTTCCGCGAGCGCCAGCCGGTGCGTGATCCATGGCCGCGTGTCAATCTCGCCGCGCTCGATCATGCGGATGATGCGCGGGAACTCGCCGGCGCTGTTGCGCGACGCGAGGACGGCCAGTTCGCGCCGGTGAAACGCCGGATCGTCGAAGCTGACGCGGCCTTGCGCCAGTCCGACGAAGACGACGCGTCCGCATGTGCCGACGAAATCGAAACTGGTCTCCATGGACTTCGGAGCGCCCGTGGCGTCGAACACGCAATCCGCCAGGTCGTCGCCGGCCAAGTCGCGCACCGCCTTGGCAACGTCGGTCGTCTGCGCGTTGACCGCGTGCTGCACGCCGAGCCGTCCCGCAAACGCCAGCCGTTCCTCGTCGATGTCCACGACGATCACCCGCGCGCCGGCGGCCAGCGCAAACTGAATCGCCGCCAATCCGATCGGCCCCGCGCCAACTACCACCGCCCATTCGCCGCGCTGCAACTGCGCTCGCGCCACGGCGTGCGCGCCGATGCCGAGCGTTTCCACCAGCGCGAGTTGGTCGAAGCTCAGCGAGCCGCCGCGGTGGAGTTTGTCGAGCGGTACGACAAACCGCTCGCATAGGCCGCCGTCCACGTGCACGCCGATCACACGCATCGAGCGGCAGCAGTTCGGACGACCGAGCCGGCAGGCGCGGCATTGACCGCACGTCAGATACGGCTCCACGGCAACATGGTCGCCGGCTTTTAGCCCGCGGTCGTTCGGCACGACCTCCACGATCTCCGCGCCAAGCTCATGGCCGGGCACGCGCGGATACTCGAAGAACGGCTGCCGCCCGCGAAACGCGTGCAGGTCGCTGCCGCATACGCCGACGCGGTGGATGCGCAAGAGCGCCTCGCCTGCGCGCGGCGCCGGCTCGGCCGCGTCGCGTAGGAGAAAGCGACCGGGTTGTTCGAGAATGGCTTGTTTCATAATGGGGTAATGGAGTGGTGGAGTATTGGGGTAATGAACTCCGGCGATATTACATCACTCCAGAACTCCATTACTCCAATCTGCTGATTTCATATTCCCGCCTTGCCCTGCTGCTTCTCAACGTGTGATTTCTCGTAGAACACGCGCACTTCCGGCTTCGCTTCCTTGCCGAGGAACTGCTTCGCGCGGACGAGTGCCTTGCGCGTGGAGGCGGTGAGATTTTCCTCCGACTCGAAAACGCAGTCGCGGCCGATCTCATCCAGCAGACCGCTGCGCTGGAGCACGCCCATCACGCCGGGCGCCGGTCCGCTGATCAGCAGCAGGCGGTTGCCAGCGCGCATAAATTTCAGCAGCGCCTCCAGCGCCATCACGGCGGTGGCGTCGAGATGCCGGGCGTTCTTCATCCGCAGGATGACGACGCGGATGTTGCGGTCGTGCGCGAGCCGCCGCACCTCGTCCTCGAACAGTTCGGCGGCGCCGAAAAAAAGTTCGCCTTCGACGTGGATGATAGAAATCTCCGGGTGGCTGCGCTCGGATTTCGGGCCGATCTCGCGCATCGTGTCGCCCGCAAGGTCGTATTCCACCAGGTGCGGCGCGCCGGCCTTGCGCAGGAACAGGACCAGCGAGCTGATGACGCCGATGTAGATCGCCTGCCGCAGGCTCAGCACCAGCGCGGAGACAAAGGTGAGGATCAGCACGATGGCGTCGCTCCGCGTAGCGCGAAACGCGACGCGGATGTGGTGCCAGCGAAACATGCTCGCTCCGATCACGATCAGCAATCCCGCCAGCGCCGCCAGCGGGATGTAATGCACCCAGCGGCCAAACACGACGAGGAGGACGGCGATCCAGAGACCGCTGAAAACGCCGGCGAACCGCGTCTGCGCGCCCGAAACGAAGTTCAGGGCGGACCGCGTGAAGCTGCCGCTGCCGGGCATGCATTGGAAGAAGGCGGCGGCGATGTTGGCCAGACCGAGACCGATGCAGCCCTGGTTGCTGTCCAAACGCTGATCGGTGGTCATCGCGATGCTTTTGGCGATGGAGAGCGTCTCGATGCAACCGAGGATGGCCATCGCCAGCGCGGCGTCCGCAATATCCGCAAACAAGCGCACGCCGAAAAACGGAAGGTGAACGCGCGGCAGGTTTGTCGGCAAGTCGCCGACCATCTTCACTCCTTTGGCATCGAGATGAAACATCACGACCACCAGCGCCGAGACAATCACCACCACCAGCGGCGACGGCAGCCAGCGCGGCAACCAGCGCGGCGCGCTGACGGTGACGAGGATCGAGGCGACGCCAATGGCCAGCGCGTAGAGATTGGCGTCGGGGCATTGCTTGAGCGTCCGCCAGACCTGTTCCAGCATGTGGATGGAGTTGGGCTGCTCCACGCCCAGCAGCGGCGCGAGCTGGTTGAGCGCGATGAGCAGACCCGCGCCCGCCGTGAAACCGACGATGACGCTGCGCGAGACGAACTGAGTCAGGTTGCCGAGTTTGAGCAAGCCGAACAGCAACTGCGTGCCGCCGATCAACAACGCCAGCAGCGGAATGATGATGGTCGGATTCTCACGCACGGCCGGCAGCGTCGAGGTCATGATGGCGCTGCTGATGAGGATGGCGACGGAGTTGGTCGGGCCGGGCACCAGGTGTTCGCTGCTGCCCATGAGGCTGCCGATGATGGCCACCACGATGCAGGAGTAGAGGCCGTAAATGGGCGGCAGTCCCGCCATGATCGCGTAGGCAATGGCCTGCGGCACGGAGAGCAAGGCGAGCGTCAGACCCGCCGACACGTCGCCGGCCAGCCAGAACCGCTTGTATCCACGCGCCGTCTCAACGAACGGCATCCATTGCGTCAGCGTCATGAAGCGTCATTCCCTCCTGCGTCTCTGGCACAATCTACCACTTCACTCAAGCGGGAAAAAGAGGTATCGTTCGCGGCACTTAGCGAAAGGAGACGCCGGCCATGTGCGATGAAAAACCTGTCGTCGGAAAAACCAAGCACGGCGAGCTGACGCTCGACCAGATCGCCAACCTGCAACCCGGCTGGGGCGGGCTGATGCCGCAGATCAGCGAACGTTGGTGGATTTGTCACCACGCCGCCAAAGCCGGCCACTGGAAACTCGCCAGCTACGCGCTCCGCAAAGTGCAGGGACTCTTCAAGACCGGCGCCATCACGCGGCCGAAATACGCCGCGATGGCCCAGAACTACGACAAGGATTTCCTCCAGCCGGTCGCGCAGGCCGTCGCCGCGGGAGACTTTGCCGCCTTCGATGCCGCGTTCAAGCGCGCCACGGACGAAGGCAACCGGCTTCACATCGCCGTGGGCCACGGCGAGATCATTTGGACGCTGCCCGTCGAGCCGCCGAGACATTTGAAACTGACACCGCCATAAACGCGCTGGCGCGCAGGAACCCGACGGCGCGGCAGGTTCAACGCAGAAACGCAGAGGACGCAAAGGAAAAGTTGCCATGAAATTTAAAACCGTTTTTCTGTTGCCGCTGCTCGTTGTTGCGGCTCACGCCGGTGTCGTCAAACAATCGCTGACGACGACGGCCACGGGCGAGAATCTACTGCGGGCCGATGCGTGGCACGGCTGGCAGGCGGGATTTGCGCGCGACGGCGAGGTGTTCGCCTGCGACAACGGCGCGGAGGCGTCGGGGCAACGCGGCGCTTCGCAGTCGGTCGTGCTCAACCAAACAACCGCCGCGCCAATCGTCGCCGAGGCGTGGAGCAAGGCCGAAGACGTCGGCGGTTCGCGCGACAGCGACTACTCGCTCTATCTCGACATTGTCTATGCCGACGGCGACCAACTATGGGGACAGACAGTGCCGTTCAGCACCGGCACGCACGACTGGGAGAAGCGGCAGGTCGTCGTCCTGCCGGCGAAACCAATCAAGGGTCTTTCGTTCCACCTGCTGCTGCGCAAACACACGGGCAAGGCGTGGTTTCGCGGCGCGACGCTGCGGCAGATTGCCGCGCCGGCCGGCTCGGCGCTTTTCGACGGCGTGCCGGTGACGGTTGCGGCCAAACTGCGCGAGGGTTTTCAATTCCGCGACGTGGCGGCGGGTTCCGATTATCGCGACGACGCCAGGGACCTTGGCTTGCAACTGACCAGCCAGCGCCGGCGCCAGGCCGGCGCGACGATCATCCAGACCGACCTCGCCGACACGACCGGCAAGGATCGCGCGGTGACGCTGGTGTATTCGTTGCCCGTCGGTGCCCCACCGTCAGACGGCTCCGCCTCGACGGAAGCCGGAACACCGACCGGCTGGCAATGGCTCGTGAACCCGCGCTCCGTGACAAACGCGGTCGCGCCGGGCGAGTATATGAACGCAACGCGGTTCAACGCCGGCGCCAACGGCCGGCTCTCGCTCTATCCATTCGCCGCCATCGCGCGCGGCAACGAAGGGTTGCTAATCGGCATGGACGCCGGCTGGCCGGCGTTCTACCGGTGCGGTTTCAACGCCGCGACGCGCGAGTTGTTCATCGCGTTCGATCTCGGCCTCGCGCCGGAGAAACCCGTGGCCCGCGTGCGGCTCGTGACGGCGAAGTTCGACGGCCGGCTTGGATTCCGCGGCGCGCTCCAACGCTACTACGAAATCTTTCCCGACGAGTTCCGCAGCCGCACGCCGGAGCAGGGCGTCTGGATGCCGTTCAACAAAATCAGCAAAGTCGAAGGCTGGGAGGATTTCGGTTTTAAGTTCAAGGAAGGCAATGACGAGACGGCGTGGGACGACGCACACGGGATCCTGACGTTCCGCTACACCGAGCCGATGACGTGGTGGATGACTCTAAAAAAAGAAATGCCGCGCACGCTGGAGACGGCGCTCGCCGAAGCCAAACGGCTCGCCGAAGCCGGCCAGCCCGACGCGAAGGCATTCTTCACGTCCGGCTACCACGACGAGAACGGCCGCTTCGTCGCGCGGCTGCTCGACACACCGTGGTGCAACGGCGCGGTCTGGAGCATGAACTCCATGCCCGGCATCCAGGGCGAGCCAACGCACTGGTCGTTGAAGTGGAGCGCCGCCGACCGCGAGAAACTTTACGGCCCGAACCGCAAAGGCGACCTCGACGGGGAATACATTGACTCCAGCGAAGGCTACGTCACCGACGAACTGGATTTTCGCCGCGATCACTTCGCCGCCGCGCGGTTGCCGCTGACGTTTTCGCCGGACAGCCGCAAGCCGGCGATCTTTCGCGGCTGCATCGTTGGCGAATATGCCCGCCAGATGGCCGAGGACGTTCACGGCATGGGCAAACTGATGATGGCCAACGGCACGCCGGGCCGCCTCTGCTGGCTCGCCCCGTGGCTCGACGTGATGGGCACCGAAACGGACTGGAACCCGCCCACCCAGCGTGGCAAGAAACGCTCCGAAGCCTCCACGCACGTCTGGCGGCCGATGAGCGATGCGGACCTGCTTTATCGTCGCGCGCTCTGCGGGCCGAAACCGTATTGTTTCCTGATGAACACGCATTTCCCCGCGTGGCCGTATGAGCTAACGGAGAAGTTCATGAAGCGCAGCCTCGCCTACGGCATGTTCCCCGGCTTCTTCAGCGCGGATGCTTCGACGGGCCATTATTTTTCGCAGCCGGCGCTCTACAATCGCGACCGGCCGTTGTTCAAAAAATATCTTCCGCTCTGCAAGCGCGTGGCCGAGGCCGGTTGGCAGCCGGTCACCAAGGCGCGCGCCGACCAGCCGCGGGTTTATGTCGAGCGCTTCGGCAAAAAACTGCTGACGGTTTTCTACGACGACATCGGCGCCGCGCCGCAGAAGGTGACCGTGACGCTCGAAGGATGGCACGCAAAGTCTGCACGCGAGCTGGTCACAGGCCAGACGTTGACCTGTGAGGACAACACGCTGGCGCTGACCTTGGCCGGCGAGGATGTCGCGGTGATCGAACTCGAATGAGGAACCCGTTATGAAACCCGCGCTTTTTTCCGTCAGCTACGCCGGCCTGTGGGGACAGGCGGCCTTGACCGTTCCCGAATTCATCGCGCGCGCCGGGCGGCTCGGCTATCCGGGTGTAATGCTAATGGGCAAACGCCCGCATCTATCGCCGCTCGACGCCACACCGGCGTTCGTGCAGTCCGTGAAGGACGCGCTGCAGCAAGCGCACGTGCGTTGCGAGGTGGTCGCGGCCTACACGCATCTTGTGCCGGGCGCGGCGGCGGAGGTGCCGGTCATCGAGTTGCAAATTGCCGGCGTCGAGTCGCTGGCGCGCCTCGCGGCCGAACTGGGCGCGGGCGTCGTGCGCATTTTCACCGCCTACGAGGTCGAAGGTCAGGATGCGCAAGCCAACTGGCGGCGCGTCGTGGCCGCCGTGCGTGAGATGTGCGACCGCGCGGCCGCGTGCGGTGTCACGATTGCCATCCAGAACCATCACGATCTCGCGGTGCACACCGACGCGCTGCTGGAACTGGTCGCCGAGATTGACCGGAAGAACTGCAAGCTTGGCTTCGACGCGTGGTCGCCCGCGTTGCGCGGCGAGGACCTTTACGAAGCCGCGCGCAAGGCCGCGCCGCACACCGCCATCACCACCAACGCCGACTACATCCGCGTGCCGCGCTTCCGCTACCGGCCTGAACTGGTGAACTACGAGCGGCTTTCTCCTGACTGGGTGCGCGCGGTGCCGTTCGGAACCGGCTTCATTGACTACGCCGCGTTTTTCAAAGGGCTGCGCGACGGCGGCTTCAATGGCGTGGCCGCTTACGAGATGTGCTCGCCGGCGCGCGGCGGCGGCGCACTGGAAAACCTCGACACCTGCACCGCGGCATATTTGAAGTGGATGCAAGACCGGCAGCTTGTTTGATGGCGGGTCGGAAAAACAGCAGTGCACCCGATGTGATCACAGACAAGGTTTCAAGTTTGGCGCTGGCGGCCGTTCTCTTGGCGGTATCGCCCGCCGCACGCGCAGGCGAAGAAAACGATACGCTGGCTCCGTGGCGCAGCGGCGTCCGCGTGCGGCCGGTGTCCACGGTGCCGGGTCGGCATACGATCCATTCCTATTTCAACACGACACCGGAGAGTCCCGACGGCCGCTGGGTGCTTTTCTTCGCCTCGACCGCCGCGGACGGCCAGAGCGGCGAGGTCCGCATTCTCGAACGCGCCACCGGCCGGGAGAAAGTGCTCGCGCGCAACGTCACCGCCGAGGACGCGCACCGCGTGGCGTGCCAGCAATGGATCTCGCGCGGCCGGCGCGTGGTGTTTCACGACGAGCGCAACGGCGAGTGGATGGTCGTCGCGGTGGACGTGGACTCGGCGCAGGAACGCATCCTCGCGCGCGACCGGCAGCTTGGTTTTGGCCAGCCCGGCAGCGACCTCGCGCCGATTTACGGGATGCATTGGAATCCGGGCGCGCACCGCGACTTCGAGTTGGTCAACGTCGAGACGGGTGAGATTCGCACCGCCGTCACGGCCGACGCGGTGAAGGCCGCCCACCCGGAATGGATCGCCAGACAATTCGGCGACAAACCGATCTCGATTTTCTTCCCAGTGCTGAGTCCCGACTTGAAGCGCGGTTTTTTCAAGTTGGCGACGCCGGCGGGCGGCGATGCCCGCAGCACACAGGCCAGCGAGCGCAAGGGATTGTTTTGCTACGACCTGGAGAAAAGCCGCTTCCTCTGTTTGCACGGCAAGTGGGGCCATCCGGCGTGGCTTCCGGATTCGCGGACGATCATCGAGGTCCCAAACCGATTGATTGACAGCGATACCGGCGCGGAACGGCGCATTCCGGACCTGCCCGCGTTTCACGGCGACCATCCCTCCGTCAGTCCCGACGGCCGGCTGTTCACCACCGACACAACGCTGGAGAAGTTCGGTGGCACGGCGAAGGAATGGGGCGTGGTGGTGGGCGACCTCCGCGGCAAGGACTACGTCATCCTCCACCGCTTCGACAACTCGCACGGCGCGAACTCCTGGCGGCGGTCGCATCCGCATCCGGCGTTCAGCCCGGACGGCAAACGCCTCTACTTCAACGTCAGCAGCGAAAAGTGGACCCAACTGCACGTCGCCGAAGCGGCAGGCAAATCGAACTGAGCTACCTGCCGGAAGACGGCGTCGTCAGGATGCAAGGGCTGGCGTCTCCTTCGGTTTGGTGGACGGCCCACTTTGGGCTAGGTTTTTGGCGGCAGAACGCGGCGGCGTCGGAAATTGCGCGGGTCGATTCCAACGATCCGGTTCAGCGGCGGCGATAGGCCGTCCGCTGGAACCGGGTGTTAGCTGGCCATTTATTCGTCGCCCTGTCAGAAACCTTCGAAGACGATGATGCTGTGATCAGGCGAGGTCGAAACGGTCAAGGTTCATCACCTTGTTCCAGGCCGCTATGAAGTCTTGGATAAACTTCTTCTCCGCATCCGAACCTCCATAGACTTCCGCCAAGGCGCGGAGTTGGGAGTTCGAACCGAAGATCAGGTCCACACGCGTGCCCGTCCACTTGAGTGCACCCGTCTTGCGATCGCGGCCTTCAAACAGGTCCGCGTCCTGCGAAACCGCCTTCCACTCCGTGCCCATGTCGAGGAGGTTCACGAAGAAGTCGTTGGTCAGCGCCGCCGGGCGCCTGGTAAAGACACCGTGCTGCGTTCCTGCGAAGTTCGTCTTCAGGACGCGCATGCCTCCCACGAGCACCGTCATTTCGGGCGCGGTCAGGGTCAGTAATTGCGCCTTATCGACCAGCAGCGTTTCGGCCGGTATGCTGTATTTCTTCTTGAGGTAATTGCGGAAGCCGTCCGCGACGGGTTCGAGCACGGCGCAGGAGGCCACGTCGGTTTGCTCCTGCGAGGCGTCCATGCGTCCCGGCGAGAACGGAACCGTGACCTTGTGACCGGCGTTCTTCGCCGCGTGCTCGATGCCGGCGCAACCGGCCAGAACGATCAGGTCGGCGAGCGAGACCTTCTTGCCGCCTTTTGCCGTTTTGTTGAATGCGCTCTGGATACCCCTGAGTGTTTTGAGCACCTTCGCCAACTGTTTCGGCTGGTTGACTTCCCAGTCCTTCTGCGGGGCGAGGCGAATGCGCGCGCCGTTCGCACCACCGCGCTTGTCGGAGCCACGGAAGGTGGACGCCGCCGCCCAGGCGGTGGATACCAGTTCCGGGACGGACAGGCCGGACGCCAGGATTTTGCCCTTCAGCGCGGCGATGTCCTTCGCACCGATCAATTTATGATTCACCGCGGGAATGGGGTCCTGCCAGATGAGTTCCTCCTGGGGAACCTCCGGGCCGAGATAGCGCGCGCGCGGTCCCATGTCGCGATGCGTCAGCTTGAACCACGCACGGGCGAAAGCGTCCGCGAACTGATCCGGGTGTTCCATGAAGCGCCGCGAGATCTTCTCGTAAGCCGGATCGAAACGCAGCGACAAGTCGGTGGTCAGCATGGTCGGCAGACGCTTCTTCGACGGATCGTGCGCATCCGGTACCGTTGCTTGGGCGCCCTTGGCGACCCACTGATGCGCACCGGCCGGGCTTTTCGTCAGTTCCCATTCATAGTCGAACAGGTTCCGGAAGAAATTGCCGCTCCACTTCGTTGGCGTGGCGGTCCAGGTGACTTCAAGACCGCTGGTGATCGCGTCACCGCCTTTGCCCGTGCCAAAGGTGCTTTTCCAGCCCAGGCCCTGCTGCTCGATGCCGGCGGCTTCGGGTTCGGGCCCCACGTGGGACGCAGGGCCGGCGCCGTGGGTCTTGCCGAAGGTGTGGCCGCCGGCGATGAGCGCCACCGTCTCCTCATCGTTCATCGCCATTCGGGCAAAGGTCTCGCGGATGTCCCGCGCCGCGGCGACCGGGTCGGGATTGCCGTTCGGGCCTTCCGGGTTGACGTAAATCAGCCCCATCTGCACGGCGGCGAGCGGGTTCTCGAGGTTCCGGTCGCCGGAGTAGCGTTTGTCCTCCAACCACTTCTCCTCCGCGCCCCAATAGACGTCCTGATCCGGTTCCCAAACGTCCTCACGACCGCCACCGAAACCGAAGGTTTTGAATCCCATCGTTTCGAGGGCGACGTTGCCGGCGAGGATCATCAGGTCGGCCCAGGAAATCTTCCGGCCATACTTCTGCTTGATCGGCCAGAGCAGGCGGCGCGCCTTGTCCAGACTGGCGTTGTCCGGCCAACTGTTGATCGGCGCGAAGCGCTGCTGGCCCCTGCCGCCGCCGCCGCGGCCGTCACCGATGCGGTAGGTGCCGGCGCTGTGCCACGCCATGCGAATGAACAACGGACCGTAATGGCCGAAATCCGCCGGCCACCAGTCCTGCGAGTTGGTCATCAGCGCCGCGAGATCTTTCTTCACCGCCGCGAAGTCGAGGCTCTTGAACTCTTTCGCGTAGTTGAAATCCCCGCCCATGGGATTGGACTTGGAGGAATGCTGGTGCAGGAGTTCAAGCTTCAACTGGTTCGGCCACCAGTCGCGATTCGTGGTTCCGCCGCCGGCAGTGTGTGGGTGAGTCTTGCTCATTACGGGGCACTTGTTCTCTTCATTCATAATCGTTGCCTCTTTTGCTGCGTGAATCGCTGAACCGCGCCAGGATCAGCAATAGCGCATCATCCGGTAACGATAGCCGACATTCTTCATCGGTCAAAATTTTCAGGAAGAGACAGACTGAGCGACTTCGCCCAAGCGGAGGCCCGATCGGTTTCCCGCCCCCAAAACGATTCGCGCGTCCGCCTCGTGGGAGACGGACGCGCGAGAATCACCACCGGCCTGCATTGCTGCCACCGGCCGTCGCTGCGAAGCCGCTTACTTCTTCAGCTTCCAGCCATGCTCTTTGGCGAGCTTCTCGACCTCCACTTTCGGCCCGAAGTCGTCCGGCACAATGTTCCACTTCGCCAGATACTTGAAGTCATTGCCCACCTGCGTCACTTCATCCTTTTTCGAGCCGATCTGGTCGGCGGGCAGTTGCTTGACGCCTGCCAGATATTGACCGGCCATCTGCTCCACCTTCTTGCACGTCGCGTCGTCCTTTTCATAGACGAGCGACTCGGCGAAGCGGAGCATCTGCTCGACGGAGCCGGCGGGTTTGCCGGCGGCGTCCTTGCGGATGGAGGCCGCAAGCTCCTTGCGTTTCGCCGCGGTCGCCTTGGCCGTCATCGGGCCGTGTTTCGGCGCTCCGGCCTTGGCCGGGTCCAGCGGGCAATACCAGATGTTGCGGAAGCGGACCGGATTGCCGTGGTCCTGCAGCTTCAGGGGGCCTTTCTCCGGGAACGCGCAGGGCTTCGGGCGCCGCCCATGGCCGGTCGGGCCTTCGATCTGCTGGCGGTCCTGCATCAACACGCCGTTGCAATACACCGTGACCCAGCCGGGGTCCACGCACTTGTCGTCCTTGTAAATCGGCCGGTGGAACGTGATGTCCACGAACTGGAACTCGCCCGGCGGACGCAGCGCGTTGGCAAGCGGGGGGCTGACGCCATACATCGAGCACGCGAAACCGTCTGCGTAAGTCGGGTTGTCGAAGTTGTCCAGCACCTGGATTTCAACCATGCCCATCAGGAAAATGCCGCTGTTGCCGCGGCCTTGGCTGTCGCCCTCCGGCGGCGTCGGCGCGGCCCACTCGACGTGCAACTGGCAGTCGGAGAACTCCTCCTTCGTGCGGACGTAGCCGGACTTCGGCACGCACTCCATGTTACCGTTCCTGACGATCCACTTCGTCGGCTCGTTCGGGTTTTTGTCGGACACCCATTTCGACAAACACGCCTCGGTGCCGTCGAACAGGACGATTGCGCCCGCCGGCGCCTTGGCCTTCGCCTCCAGCTTGCTCTCCGGCAGGGGCTTGACCAGTTTTGGCTGTGGGCGGTTCTGGTCGTGGACGCACCACGGATGATTATCGTCGGGCGGATCGCCGTAGAAAGGATGACCGGTGGAGACCTCCGCGAACGCCGCCGTAGCGAACGACAACGCCGCGCCAATCAGGAGAGCAGAGTCGAGTTTCATGACGCGCTGTTGTAAAGGTCGCCGGCCCGGAGTGCAAGGCTCGTTTGCTTCTGGAAATGGCAGGGTGCGCCCGGCGGTTCGCAAGAGGCAGTCCTTGCTTGCGCGCCACATGGCCGCGGTTACAATGCCGGCGACGTTCGATTGTGGCCGCCTCTTCTGGTGACAAGAATGAAAACTTTCGTCCCATCGTTTTTTTCGCGTTTGGCCGTTTTGGGAATGACCGCGTTGCTCGCGACCCAATCCACCCCGGCCAAAGACTGGCCGCAATGGGGCGGCAGCGACACCAAGAACATGGTTTCCACGGAACAAGGGCTGCCGGATTCCTTTGTTCCCGGGGAAAAGGATTCCGCCACCGGCACCATCCCAATGGAGACCACGCGCAACGTCAAATGGGCGCGCAAGCTTTGCCAGGCCATTTATTCAACCCCCGCGGTCGCCGGCGGCAGGCTGATCCTCGGCGGCCAGGACCCGGAACACGGATTGTTGATGTGCCTGGAGGAGAAAACAGGCAAACTCCTCTGGCAATGGGAGGGGCCTGAACGCACCGTCCCCAAGTATGTAGACGGCTGGCTCATCGGCATCGGGCCCAATCCGAAAGCGCTTGGCGTCTGTTCAACCCCTTATATGGAGGGCGACCGCGTCTGGTTTGTCACCCATAGTTTTAAAGTGATGTGCTTGGATGCGAAGGGCGACGCCGGCCGCGCGCGGGTTTTGTGGGAATACGACATGTGGGACAAGCTGGGCGTCTTTCCGTGCGATGCTTGCAACGGCTCGCCCCTCATTGATGGCGATTTCCTTTACGTCCAAACCTCGAACGGCATCGATCACAACATGGACCCCTTCAAGGAAAAAGACCGCAAGATGCCCGCTCCCAACGCGCCCAACCTGATCGTCTTGGACAAGAACACCGGCCGCCTGCTGGCCACCGACGATGCTCCCATCGCAGCGCACCTGCTGCACGGCCAGTGGAGTTCGGTTTCCTGCGGCGTCGTCCATGGCCGCAAATTGATCTTCTTCGGCGGCGGCGATGGATACTGCTACGCCTTCGAGGCGCTCTCCGCCATTCCGGACAAACCCGGCAAATTGAAAACCGTCTGGTCCTTCGACTGCAATCCGCCTGAATACAAAGCCCTCGACGGTTTGGATGCGGTGACCCGTTACTGTGTAGGCGACAAACGAAGCAAGAAATCCTGGAACAAGAACGACGGCACTTTTGTCGGCATGAGTGAAATCATCGGCTCGCCGGTGTTTGACAACAATCGCGTCTATGTGGCCATCGGGCGTGATCCCGAGCATGGCCGCGGGCGGGGCGCTTTGCACTGCATTGACGCGACTCAAACAGGGGACATTACAAGCAGCGGCCGGATTTGGACTTACCAGGGCTTGGACCGAACGCTCTGCACCCCCTCGGTGACGGAGGGCTTGGTCTATATTTCCGACATTGGCGGCTGCCTGCATTGCGTGGATGCCCAGACGGGGCAGGTCGTGTGGACTCATGAGACCCACTCCGCCGTCTGGGGCTCGACACTCGTCGCGGACGGGAAAGTTTATATGCCAACTCCCAAAGGCCTCGATGTCCTGGCGGCGGGGCGGGAGAAGAAACTCCTCAGCCACATCACCGTGGGTGGAACCATAAACGCGACCCCGGTGGCCGCCAATGGGACCCTCTACATTGCCTCCAAAGCGGGGTGGCTCTGGGCCGTTGGACGCACCGACGCTGTCCGGTGATTCCCGCTTTGCGGACGACCAAAGCAACACTGGCCGCCAAGACGACTTTCTTGTTGAACCGCGAAGCCGCCATCAACAGAATGCCGTCATGGCCATGAAATACAACCGCCGCCATTTCGTGAAGACGGTGGCCGCCGGAGTCGGCGGCGCTCTCCTGCTTCCGGCCCGCGGCGCGGACCTCGAAGCGTGGCGCTTTTTCACCTCCGACGAGGCGCGGCTCGTGGACGCCATCACGGAACAGATCATTCCCGCCGATCAGGACCCCGGCGCGCGCGACGCCGGCGTGGTCAACTTCATGGACAAGCAGCTCGCCGGCCGGCTGCGCCGCCACCGGCAGACGTATCGCGACGGACTTGCCGGCGTGGAGGAAACCAGCCGCGCGATGTTCAGTCGCGAGTTTGTTGCGCTCTCGTCGGAGCAGCAGATCGAGGTGCTCAAGGCGCTGGAGTCCGGCAAGGCCAAAGGCGAGACGTGGCGCAAGCAATCGTCGTCCGCGTTCTTCCGGTTGCTCCGCGACCACACGATGGCGGGCTTTTACGGCGGACCGCAGCACGGCGGCAACCGCGGCTACGCAAGCTACAAGATGCTGGGCCTCGATTACCCGCAAATCATCGGCCAGAACCGTTACCGGAGGAAAATTTGACGTGGCGCTAAAACCAGTCAACGCGGTTGTGATCGGCGCGGGCGCGGGCGGCGGCGTGGTGGCCAAGGAACTCAGCGAGGCCGGCCTGACGGTGGCGCTGCTGGAGCGCGGCGGCTGGGCCACGTTCGAGCAGCACGGCCACGACGAACTCATCAGCCAGCGCACGACCGTCCTCGGCAACGCGTTCGGCCCGGACGACGAGCGTTACTGCCGTGTCGTCAGCGCCGGCCCCGGCAAGTGGCGCACTGTGCTGCCGAGCGAAGGCGGCTACAACAACAACGCCGCCTGCGTCGGCTCCGGCACCGTCAGCTATGGCGCGATGGCGTGGCGGTTCATGGAAAAAGATTTCCGGATGCGCTCCACCTACGGCGCGGTGGCCGGCTCGACGCTGGAGGACTGGCCGGTCAGCTACAGCGACCTGGAGCCGTTCTACGAAAAAGCCGAGTGGGAAATCGGCGTCGCCGGCGACATGAGCGCGAACCCGTTCTCGCCGCCGCGCCGCAAGCCGTATCCGATGCCGCCGTTTCTGCTCAACCGCGAGGGCGAACTGCTCCAAGCGGCGGCGAAGAAACTCGGCTTCCATCCGTTCCCGGTGCCGATGTTGCGCAACTCCGTCCCATACGGCGGACGCGCCGCGTGCATCAAGTGCCGCTACTGCGTCGGCTTCGCGTGCGAGGTCAACGCCAAGTGCGGCACGCACAACACCGTCATCCCCGTCGCCCTCGCCACCGGCAACTGCGAGTTGCGCACCCATTGTGTCGCGAAGGAAGTGGTCGTGGATGACCGCGGCTTCGCCCAGGGCGTGAGCTACTTCGACGCCGACGACCGCGAACAATTCCAGCCGGCGGACCTCGTCATTGTCGCCGCGTCGGCCACCGAGACGCCGCGGCTGCTGCTGAACTCCAAGTCGAAACTTTTCCCGACCGGCGCGGGCAACCGCAGCGATTGGGTTGGCCGGAATCTACAGGGTCACGCCTACGCCGGCGCGTGGGGATTGTTCGAGCAGGAAACGTTCGACGACGTCGGCGCCGGCTCGACCATCGCCATCAGCGATTTCAACCACGGCAATCCCGGCCTCGCCGGCGGCGCGATGCTCGCCAACGAATTCATCCGCCTGCCGTATCTCTTCGCCGACCGCCGGCCGCCCGGCTCGCCGTCGTGGGGCAAGGCGCACAAGGATTTCCAGCGCCGCTTCTACAAGCGTTCCATGAGCGTCATGGGGCCGGTGCAGGAGATGCCCGTCTTCGAAGCGCGCGTCGAGGTGGACCCGGAGGTGAAGGACCACTGGGGCATTCCCGTCGCGCGCATTTCCGGTCACCGTCACCCGCACGACGTCGAAATCGGCCGCTTCACGTCGTCGAAAGCCGAACTGTGGCTGAAGGAAGCCGGCGCGATCCAGACTTGGACCAACGTTCCCGGCCTCGGCGTCAGCGGAGGCCAGCACCAGGCCGGCACGTGCCGCATGGGCAACGACCCGAAGACGTCCGTCACGAATTCGCACGGCCAGCTCCACGACATCCCGAACATTTTTGTCTCCGACGCCAGCCTTCACGTCACCAATGGCGGCTTCAACCCGGTGCTGACTATCATGGCGCTCAGCTACCGGATCGGTGACTACATCCGCAAGAACTGGAAAGGGCCGAAATCGTTCCGGTCGTGAGCATGAGACTGCGAAATCAAACCTGTAGCCGCCGACGTAAGGAGGCGGAGCCATTGACAAGCGGTTGGTTGGAAAATGTTCAGCCAAGCCGCCAACGCTCTCACGTTTCTTTGCTGTCGCTTTTCATCAACTCCGCCTCCTTACGTCGTCGGCTACCAATGTTCGCACTCTGCGTTTGCGTCACCGCCTTCGCCGCCGAGTCGAAACCTCCCGCGCACTCGCAGCTCGATTGCGCGAAGTGCCACGACGCGGCGCTGCTCGACCAGTTCAAACAGGTCCAGAAGCAACTCGGCAAGGACGCCGCGCCGGGCTGGGACCGCGTCGCGGAGGCGGTTCCGCTCACCGAGGCCGCCATGCAGGCGCTCGGCGCGAAATGCGCCGGCTGCCACGCGGAGAAAGCCAGGGACCTGGCCGCCAGCGGCCACGCGCTGACCTATGCGCAGTCGTTTCTCAATCGCGAGCACAACCGGATGGAGCCGCCGATGGATGATTGCCTGCGCTGCCACGCGATGTTTTTCGAGGGCACGTCGCGCGACCTGGTCGCGCCGCTCGACACGCGCGGGCCGTGGCGGATGCCCCGCGCCGAACTCGCCGGCCACCGCTCGATCCTCTGCGTCAGTTGCCACCAGATTCATCCCCAGCGCTGGCTGTCGCCGCCATCGCAATCCGCCGAACCGCCGAAGCTCGCTGGCGGCGCGGCCGCGAGCAAGGCCGGCTTCTTCGACCGGCGCGAACATCACTTTTTTCCGGCCGATCGGATGCCGCAGCCGAAGGTTTACAAAGACGGCAAACCGTTGAAAAACTCCGACGACGCGCGCATCCGCATCTGCTACCAATGCCACGCGCCGAGCGCGGCGCACCAAACAGGCACCAGCGACGACCGCACGTTGCGCGGAATCCATGAGAGCCTGAGTTGCCTCGATTGCCACGCCACGCACTCGCTCGACACGCGCGCCTCCTGCGCCGAGTGCCACCCCGCCTCGTCGCATTGCGGTCTCGACGTGACGCGCATGGACACCACGGCCCGCGCCAAGGCCAGCAAGCACGACATCCACAACATGACTTGCGCCGAGTGCCATCCCCAAGGCGTGCCGAAGGCGAAGTGACGTTCGCGTTGCGGCAGAGCAAACCGAGCCGCGTGGTCGTGGAAATCATCACGGAAGCTTTTCCTTGCCTGTGGCCGTCGTCGGGGTAGTCTGTCGGCCTGTCTTTAACAGGAGCCAACAACCATGAAGCCTGCAAACCATCTCTCCCGTCGCTCGTTCTTCAAGCAAACCGGCGCGGCCAGCCTCGCCGCGTTCACGGCGCCGCTCATCCTGCCGCGAGGCGTTTTCGGCGCGGCCAACGACAAGCTCAACATCGCCATCCTCGGCTGCGGCAATCGCAGCCAACAGTTGCTACCTGCAGTCGTCCAGGAAGGCCACAACATCGTCGCCATGTGCGACGTGAACACCCAGCAGATCGCCCGGCTGAAGTCGGGCGAGAGGCTTAAAAACAAGAAGACCGTCGCCAAACTCACCGCGGCGTTGGAAAACACGAAGGTTTACGACGATTACCGCAAGCTGATCGAAGCGGAAAAAAACGTGGACGGCATCATCATCGCCTCCGGCCAGCACTGGCACCTCGCGATGAGCCGGCTCTGCTTGCAGGCGGGCAAAAACGTCTATTGTGAAAAGCCGCTCGCCCACAGCGCCGCCGAGGCGCGCGAAATCGCCAACATGATGCCCGGCTGCAAACTCGCCACGCAGGTCGGCACGCAGGGCGGCGCGACCGACACGTTCCGCCGGAGCATGGAGATCATGCAGGCGGGCGTGCTCGGACAAATCCGCGAGGTGCATTGCTGGATCAACCGCTTCTTCCCGCCGAGCGAGGAGATCAACATGCAGGCGGACCCGATCCCGGAGGGACTCAACTGGGATTTCTGGTGCGGCCCGGCGCGGTTGCTGCCGTTCAAGGATTACTACCTCGGCGGCTGCCTGAAGTGGGGCCGCTGGTTCGAGTTCGGCGACGGCCACCTCGCAGACATGGGCGCCCATGCTCACAATCTGCCGTTGCGCGCGCTCAAGCTCGGCCCGCCGATCCGCATCGCCGTCGAGGTCCACGAGCCGATCAAGGACAGCTACCCGTCGGCGACGACCTACCGGTGGGACTTCGCCGCGCGCGAGAATTTCGATCCCGTCAGCGTCTGGTGGCACGACGGCGTGAAGGCCGGCCCGCCCGACGCGCTGACCGCGGACTTGAAGGCAACCTACGGCGAGGTGCCGACCAACGGCGTGCTGTTCGTGGGCGAGAAAGGCATCCTGCGTTCCGACGCCTGGGGCGTCGGCGGCGTCATGCGGCTCAAGACGGACACCAGCGTCAAGTGCCGCGGCGTGCTCGACCACGAGGCGGCCAAGTCCGTCCCCGTCAAATACCCGCGTTGTCCCGAGCAGAACCACATGTTGGAATGGTTGCTGGCGTGCAAGGGCGGCCAGAAGACATTCCAGGGATTCGACATCGCCGCGAGAGCCGCGGAGTTCGGCATGACGGGCATCGTCGCGTTGCGGACGGGCAAGACCATCGAGTGGGACAGCGAAAACCTGAAGGCCAAAGGCTGCCCCGAAGCCGACCGCTTCATTCACCTGCCCGTGCGCAAGAAGTGGCTGGCGTAACCGCCGGTCAGCGCCGCAGCGCGGCTGTTCAGGAATTTTCGCCGGGTGCGTCTCTTTGAAGCCGGGCCGGAGTGACCGTGAAACCGTCGTGAGCCGCCATTATTCGATACTTGTGGCCAATGTTCTCGCCGCGCTGTGCGTCGGCAGCGGCGTGTTTGCCGAGCCCATCATTCGGGATGTCTCCCTGAACGCCCAATCCGTGCCGCGATGTGATTGTCTTGAAATCTCGTTTCGCGTCAGTGGCGACTTCGCCAATCCGTTTGATCCGCGCGAAATTGAAGTGGACGGTCATTTCACGCGGCCGGACGGGAAAACGACGGTCATGCCCGGGTTCCTCTATCAGGACTGCCAGCGCCGGCTGACGGACAAGGGGGTGGAGGTCGTCGAGAAAACGGGCGAGCCGTTTTGGAAAGTGCGGTTCGCGCCGACGGTAACGGGCCGGTGGCGCGTCGTGATCCAGGCACGCGACCGGGCGGGCGTCGGACGGTCGGAGCCGCTGGCTTTTGCGGTCACGCCGTCGAAATCGCGCGGCTACGTCCGGCGCGCGAAAGTGTCTGATTACTTTTGCTGCGACGACGGGACGCCGTTTTTTCCCGTGGGCGAGAACATCGCGTGGGCCGGACGGCGCGGCACGTTCGACTTCGACGACTGGCTGCCGGCGGCCGGCGCTTCGGGAATGAATCTCGCGCGCATCTGGTTGCAGTGGAACAATGCGCTGAGCATCGAGAACAAAGAGAGCGGCGCCGGCCGCTACGATCTCGCCAACGCGTGGCGGATGGACCATGTGCTCGACCTCGCGCGGCGCAGCGGCGTGCGCGTGCTCTTTACGTGCGACTCGCCGGAGCCGTATCAGAAGGAACACCGCTGGCTCGGCAAATTGACCGCGAAGCCGTGGGAGAATTGCCCGCACAACGCCGCCAACGGCGGTCCGCTCAAGGAGCCGGTGGAATTCTACACGACCGACGAAGGCCATCGGCTGATTCGCCAGCGATTGCGCTACATCGTCGCGCGATGGGGCTGGGATCCGAACATTTTCTGCTGGGAGTTGTGGAACGAACTGAACGTCTTTCCCGGTTGGGACAAGCTGGTTCCTGAAATCGCGCGCTGGCACGTCGAGATGGCCGGCGTTCTGCGCGCGCTGGATCCGAACCGCCACCTAGTCTCGACCTCCTTTTCCAACGCCGACGGCCACGAGGATATCTGGCGGTTGCAGGAACTCGACTTCGTCCAGTCGCACGTCTATGGCAGCAAGGACATGGCGAAAACGCTGCCGGACGTCACGCGGCGGATGAAGGAGCGTTACGGACGGCCGCATCTGATCGGCGAGTTCGGGCCGCCGCTTCGGGCCGAATACATGAAGCTCGGGGAACTCGATCCCGACGGCGTATTTCTGCGAAACGCGATCTGGTCCACGGCGCTCGGCGGCGGCGCGGGCATCGCGCTCTCGTGGTGGTGGGACAATTACATCCATCCGAACCATCTCTACCGTGTGTTCACGCCGCTGGCGAAGTTTTGCGACGGCGTGCCGTGGACCACGGCCGGGTTTCGGCCGCTCGACGTCACGGTCGGTTGGGCGCAATCTCCGCCGCCGCGCCCGCCGCGGGACCTCGCGGTGGATTGCGACGGCGGGACGCCGGTGGCCGGCACGGTGACGCTGGATCCAAACCAGCCCGACATTGCGCTGGGCCGTTTCTATCTTTATGGCGCGGCCCAGAAAGATCAGCAGAAACCCGTCGCGCTCGCACTGACGCGGTCGCAGGCCGGCCCGCTGCTTCTGCGCATCGGACGCGTGTGGAAACTGGGCATTCTGGAGGTCAAGCTCGACGGCCAGGCGGTGTTGCGGCAGGAGTTTCCCGCCGGTCCCGGCAAGGGTCCGTGGGTGAAGTCTGAACTCGACAAACGCTGGAACATTTGGGGCGTTGACTACGACAAGGACATCGTGATTGATGTTCCGGCGGGCAAGCACACCGTCGAACTTTACAACGCCGGCAAGGACGGCATCAATATCACACGCGTGACACTGCCGAGCTACGTCACCGACGACCGGCCGCCGCTGCGATGCATTGGACTGGCGGGCAAGCGGCTGGCGCTGGTGTGGATTCAAAACTCCGGCCACACGCTCGCCTCGCTGGTCGAAAAACGAACCGTTGCGTCGGTCGAGGGCGCGCAGATTATCATCCGCGGCATTCCGACCGGCTCGTGCCGGATTGAATGGTGGGACACGAAGACGGGCGAGATTCGAACGACCCGCGCGCGCGCCGCGAAAAACGGCCTGACGCTCGCCCTGCCGCCGTTGAGTGAAGACGTCGCGTGCAAAATACGATGGTAAAGGCCGGCGGGAAGTGACTGCCGGCGGCGTGTGGTGAAAACATCTGACGACGGCCCCAAAGCGCGCGAAACGGCTGGCGCAAAAACGGTTCTGCCCCGCAATTTGGGCTTGCCGTTCTGGGAGAGCCGGGCATAGTGCACCCGCTCTAAGGACCATCATGAAGATTCCGATGCCCATCAGCGCGGTATTGACCCAAAAAAGTTCAGAGGTCGCGTCCATCCGCTCGGACGCCACCGTCTTCGAGGCCATTACCTTGATGGCGGAGAAAAACGTCGGCGCGTTGCCGGTCATCGAAAACGACCGGTTGATCGGGATAATCTCCGAGCGCGACTACACGCGCAAGGTGGCCATCAAGGGCAAGTCTTCCAAGCAAACCTGGGTGCGGGAAATCATGAGCCAGCAGCCGACCGTGGCCACGTCCGCTTACACCGTCGAAGAATGCATGCGGTTGATGACCGAAAAACACGTTCGTCATCTGCCCGTCATGGACGGCGAGAAGATGGTGGGTATCGTGTCCATCGGCGACCTGGTGAAGTGGATCATCTCGGTCCAGGCCGAGACGATCGAGCAACTCAAGAAATACATCAACGGCAGCTATCCCGCCTGAGTCCAGCCGCGCTCACCGCTTCGGCAGCGGCTGCACATCCGGCTGGTCGCAGAATTCCAGGACGACCGGCGACGGCGCATCCGTTCCCCAATTCCAAGGTCGCGCCACCAGCGGCGTGAAATCCTCCGGCTCCACTGGCGTGAGGCGGTTGCCTTTGACGACCAGCCGGTCGGTAGAGGTGACGCGGATGTTGGGCCACGCGCAATGCGTGAAGGTGTTGCCGGTGATGGCGATGTCACGGTTCGCGCCGCTCGGCAGCGGTTTGCCGTTGCCGCCGGGCGCGATGATTTCGACCGCCGGCCGGCGGCAGCCCGTGATGATGTTGTCGCGGATGACCACGTCGCTGGAGCTGGCCGATTCGAACCACCAGAACTCCGGCGCCACCAGCACCGCCGCCATCCAGCCGTGCGTGATGCGATTGCCGACGACCTGCCCGCGGCTGGCCTTGATGAGGATACCGCGCGAGCGGTTGTAGCCGAAGTCGCAGCCCTTCACGACGAAGCCGTTGCCGACGCGGTTGCCCGAGCAAACCGCCGAACTCATCGGCAGCGGCACGGCGCGGTCAAGCGTCAGTTTGAAAAACTTCGCCTGCCCGGCGAGCAGGATTTCCTTGTGCCGCGGCAGGAGGCTGATCTTGCGGAGGAACTCCTTCTCCGCATCGGTGATCGGCGCGTCCGGTTCAACCGATGTCGCGACGGCGTCGGCTGGCCGCCGGCCCTCGAACGGCAGAAACTCCACCGGATCGCCCGGCTCGATCGTCAACCGGTTGAGCGCGGCGATGCGAAGCTGGTTGCCGCTGCTGCCGGCGACGTAATGATAAGTGCCGTGGATGTTCACGCAGTCGTCGCCTTGGAACTTCGCCGTGCAGTTCAGAATCGCCGGCCCCTTCGCCGCCCCGGTGCTGTGAAATGCGTCGGCGTCCAGCGACCGCATCCGCGCGAAGCCGCGCTTCACCGGGTCCTTGGCCGGCGCGCGGCGGTCAATCTTGCAGCGCAGATAAGTCGTGCCGTCGCACTCGTGTTCCAGAAACCCGAAACTCGGCGCTGCGTAGAGGGTCACATCCTCCAGCCGCAAGCCGGCGCAGTGCCCGACGGTGACCGCGTGGCCGCCCGCGCCGTCGGGAAAACTGTGGTTAGTCACCAGGATGTCGCCGACCTGCTCCGTGTCCCAGTCGGCGCGATAGCGATAAGCCTTCGGCTTGGCGACGCGGTAGCGGTGGTTTCCGAGCGTCTCGAACTCCTTCGCCCAGCCGCCCGTCTCGCGCCGCAGCTCGCCGGTCGCCGGGTCGTAAATCTCCACGCGCTCCTGCAACTGGTGCTCCGGATAGCCGGCGATCACCTCAAACTCCACCCAGCCCTTGTCCGGCGCGAGCGCGACGATGCGGCCCTCGGTGAACGGCAGCGGGTCATAGTCCACCGTCAGTCCCTTGAAGCGGACGTTGCGGCAGTTCTCGAACGCCAGCGCCCGCGTCGTCTGCGTGCAAATCATCTCCACGCCGTCGGCGATGATGACGATGTCCTTGAGATCCTTGAAGGAAAGGTGTGTGCCGTGCCTTGGCGCGACGCGGTAACATCCCGGAGGCACCACCACGCGCTGCTTGCCCGCCGCGGTCTCGCCATCAATGAAACCTTGCAGGTCAAACTCTTTGCCAACCTGCTCCGCGCCCGCCGTCGCGGCGAAAAGCAAAAGCGAAGCCAAAACCGTTCCGAAACCAGTGGTTTTCATGTTGCGCCAGAGGATGACACGCGCCGCGACCCGCGCCACTCCAAAATACCGCCGGAGAATTGCGGATGGATCTGGTCGTCGAGCATGAATCAGGTGGATCGCGTTCTCCGAACGCGATTCTACAGCATCACATCGGCAAGCGCGTTCGGAGAACGCGCTCCACCCGTTGCCGTTGAATCCGCCGCGCCTTACGGCAGCGGTTTCTTCCGCACCGCCGGTTTATTGCCGGGCATCTTTGGCAGTGTCTTGACCTCGACCGCGGGAGTGCGGGCCATCCATGCCGCCAGGACGCCGCGCAGTTCCTTTTCGACCGCCGCCGCTTCCGGCCGGCCGCAGAGGTTGTGGACCTCCAGCGGGTCGGCGATCCGATCGAAGAGCATGTCGGGGTAGTTGCCCGGCTGTTCGACGAGGAACACGCCCAGCTTGTAGCGTTCGCCGATGACCGTGGCCATGACCGAGTTTTCGCTGAAGGCGTAGCGGCGGCCCGCCGCCTCGCCGCGAGTCAGGGTGGGCGCGAGCGAACGCCCCACCATCGCGTAGTCCTTGGGGGCTTCGACGCCGGTGAGTTCCAGCAGCGTGGGGTAGATGTCGGTCTCCTCGACCAGGTCCTGACGCACGTCGCCTTTGCGGAGCCGCGCCGGCCAACTGACGATGAACGGCACTCGCAGAATCTCCTCATACATGTTGTGCGCCCAGGGAAACTTCTCGGCCAGGCCGTGGTAGGCGGCGAAATCGCCGTGGTCGGCGGTGTAGAGGATGATGGTGTTGTCGAGCTGACCGCTCTCCTCCAAGCTGCGGAGAATCTGGCCGATGGAGTCATCTACCTGGCTGACGCAGCCGTAGTAACAGGCCAGGAACCGGCGGAAGACGCTGTCGTCCTTGGCGGCGCGGCCAAGACACCAGGGATTGTTCTCGCCGGAGCGAAAACCGCGGAGGAAGGGCGGCAGGTTTTCCAAAGGCTCGTGCAGGTTGGCCGGCAGGGTTAGTTTCGCCGGATCGTAGAGGCGGTGGAATTGCGGCAGCGGCGTGTAGGGATGATGCGGATGCAGGAACGGCACCCAGCAGAAGAATGGCTGGCCATCCTGCGCGGCCTGGCGGATGAACGCGGTGGTCTTGCGCGCCATCCAGGCCTCTTCGGTGGCCTCGGCGGGAAGCTGCGTGACGTGGCTGTTCAGCTCCATGTTCTTGAAGTCGGAATCGTTCTTGAAGGCGTCGTAACGGCCGGTCTCGCGCAGCCAATCCTGATACGACTCGTCCGAGCGGCGGTCGTAGGTCGAGCCGGTGCGCGTCCAACCCACGTCGGCCGCGTCGGCGAGATGACGGCGGCCGAAAGCCGCCGTGCGATAGCCGTGGCTCTTGAACCAGGCGGCCATCGGTTCGATGCGCACGCCGACATGGACCTGTCCGTTGTCCTGGGCGGAATTCCACAGGACGCCGGTGGTGCGTGGATAGAGGCTGGTCATGAGCGACGTGCGCGAGGGCGTGCAGATGCCGGCCTGGCAGTAGGCGCGTTGGAAAAGCACCCCGGTAGCGGCCAGCCGGTCCAGCGTGGGGGTCTTGACATCGGGATGGCCGGCGCAACCCATGACGCGGGCATTGTGCTGGTCAGCGTGCAAGAACAGGATGTTTGGCGGACGCTGCGCGCCCGCTGCCGTCACGCACCACGCAATCAAAGCCGCTCCAAGCAAAGTGGTTTTCATGGCGCGTCAGAGAATGACACGCGCCACGACCCGTGCCACTCCAAATTTCTGCCGGAGATCCTCATCCGGAGCTGGACTCCGGGATGTGATGCGGGTGGATCGCGCGCTCCAAACGCGGTTTTGCAGCATCGCAACGGCAGGCGCGTTCGGAAAACGCGCTCCACCCGTCGTTGCCGCTGAGTCTGCTGATCTCGCCGTGCCCGCTGCCCAGCCGTCGCGCAAGGTTCCGATCCAACGCGCGGTCGCCAGCCCTCAGTGGGAAATTCCAGGGAAGGAATGCGAATAGGCGGGAAACTAATCGGCTGCAAATCGTCTGGAATAAGACTCGTATGCAGCCCGCGAGACTCCGTTTTTCTGGTTGTCTTGGTTGTCCGAACCTGTATACGTTCCGGTTGCAAGGTTGGCAGATGGAACGGGCGCAGCCGGGCTCGAGTCCCGGGCGCCAAGGCTTATCTCTCATACGCTTATGAAACATCTCATGATGTCAATCCTCGCAAACCTGCTGCTCGTCAGCGTGGTCATTGCGGCGCCAAAGAAAAACGAGCATGGCTCGGCAAAAGGCAACCTCGAAGCCATCGAGGAGAATGGGGCGCTGATCAACGCGAGGGTTTTTGCCCCATTGCACGAACATTCGATTGCTGAGTCCACCATCGTCATCTGGAAGGAGGATTTGTTGGATGAAGCGGCCAAAGCCTCCGACGCAAGCCAGCCGGTTTACAAACAAGCCGCCAACTTGCTCGAAGCATGGAAGAGTGCGCTGCTCGAACGCTCAAAGCTGCGGGCCGACTCGAAGTTTACCGGTCACGTGAGCGATAGCACGGACATGGAATCCAGCCGCAAAACGAATCTTCACTTGTGTGACTGGGTGGCCTACGAAAGGGAACGCGACGCAGCGCACGAACACCATCGCAAGGACGTGCAGGCAGCCAAAACGTTCGCGCAGGGACCGCCGAAGATATGGGCGGATCGCAGCGCCATCTTGCGGCCGCTCCTCGACCGTCAGTATGCACAGTTGCGCGAGCTTCGCCGGGCGCTGTTGCAGCAAGCCCGGGCGCCGCAACCAGCCGTCCCCGTTTCGAAGCCGCAGACCGCAGTGGTACCGGCATCTTCCGTGAAGGAGACCGCAACAACCCCGGCTCGCGTTGGGAAGGAATCCGAGGCCGCCGCGGCTTCAGGAGCGGATCCCATTGTGGGTTCCTGGCAATGGGACGACAAAAGCATCGTTCATATCCGACCGGACGGAAAGTTTAAGGGCGAGAAAGGCCGCCATGGCATCTGGCAAGTCGTGCCAGAGAACAAAAACTACCGGTTGAAATGGGACAGCGGCTCCTCTGTTGAACTGACGCTTTCAAGCGACAACCGGAGCCTCTCCTGCGAGAGTCAGAAAGGCCACAAGCTTCATGCGGAGCGACTTGAGACCGCGCCACAGTCTGAGCCGATTGTGAAAAGCAAGTAAGGGTGCGTCTTTGGAATCAACCCGCCGCCCATGCGTCGCGCCGGTTATTCGTAGTTGATCTCGACAGGTGCGTTCTCCGGGAGGGCATCGATCGTCAGGTAGCGGCTGTTCCCAATCATTTCCTCATGGAAACTGGCAGCGGCTCCGTTGACGGAAACGATCGCATTCCTCGCATCCTTGGGTAGCAGCATGCGTAGTTTTGCGCGTTCATGCTTGGAGAGAAGGGTGAAGGCAAGCCGCCGCTTTTTCTTGTCGTGAGCGAAATGATATTCAATCACCGCGCCGGACGCGGCGTATTCGAGCCGGACATGCGCTGTTGGCTCGTCTGCCGCCACCCAGCGGGGCGAGATCGTTACGTTTTTGAACAAGGCTCCGTTGTCGCGGACTCCGGCCAGTCCGACGACCATTGCGTTCATCAGTTCCGCGCCGCACCAGCAACGCGGGCCGCCTCCGACGTCCTCGCCTTTGTAGTTGTAGAGGAAAGCGACTTTGCCGTCGCGGCTTATTTTGCGTCCGATCCTGTAGAGAATGTCGGCTCCGTATTTCTCCTCGCCGAACTCGAAGGCGCCGAGGGCTAACTGCCCGGCGACAAAGGGGGCGATCGCACCGTTGACATACTCCCCGGCCTTTCGTCCCATGAAGACCGGATAGGGCGGCTCCAGGTTGCGGAAGTCGTCCAACTCACCGCCGAACTTGGAACGCATCGAGCGGTATTCGTTGATGATGGAACGGGCCATGTCGAAATCGGCCGTGCCGCGGTTGATGTCGGAAGCGTTGGAGAGGCTGAGCTGCCAGGCTTCATCAACGCCGTAGTCCGTGTTATCCAGACGCAGGAAGTGTTTGTAGAATCTCCCGTTCCAGAGGTGGCGATTGATGCGTTCCTTCAACGCGACGCTTTCCTGCTCCCAGCGCGCAGCGTCCTGATCCTTGCCGACTTGGCGATACATCTTAGCCATGAGGCGTTCGGCCTGGTATAGCCCGGTGTTGTCACCGTGCATGATGCCCATCGGGTCGTCAGGATGGATGGAGCGGTCGGTGCTGGAGGAGGCTCGGTTGAGGAAGTCCCAAGTGTCAATAGTGCGGGGACGCTTGACCAACTGATAGGTCTTATCCCAGCGTTTGGGGTCGCTGGTCAGATAGCGCAAGCCCTTCTCCAGACGCGGAAGATTGACGCGCAGATAGTCATCGTTGCCGGTGGCCTGCCAGATCATGTGGACACCTTCGACCATCAGATACTCGATATCGGCCTCAAGTTCGAGGCGAGCCAGCCCAAAGCCTTTTTCCGGCATCCGCTTGCAACAGTAGTCCGGCCCGTAAGCGCCGGAGTGCCCGTCGGTCAGAGGGGCTATGATCTCGAAGAAGAACCCCTGCGGCGTCTGGTTTTCGAGCATGAGATCCAGAAAACTGGTCATATCAGGCTCGAAGTAGCGGAAGCCCTTCATGCTCAGCACATGGTCGCGAACCCAATTGAGATTGACCCGGATCAGCCTGTCTCCATAAATGAAGACCCGGTTGTTGCTTTCGATGGCAGCATGGCACATCGAGAAAAGGAGCGACAACGGGTAGTCATGGCAGGCTGTGGTGGCAATCCGCACGTTGCCGGTGGCTATGAAACTTCCCTTCAGACGATTTGTATTCGTAATTCCTGCCGGCTGCGATGTCGTCCTTTCTTCCTTGTCGGCGACCGGGCTGGATTTCAGATCGCTGGGGGCAAGTAACAAAAATGTGGCAGCAAGAGAGAAAAGGAAGAACAGGAATTTTGATTCCTGCCGTCTGAAGGGGCGGCGTTGGTTTGCCGCCTCCTTGCCACCCAGCAGGCGCAGCCCGTCGGGGCGATGAACAGGCCGCAGAGTTTCATCAAGGCAAAATTCCGTCGCTTCGCGCCCGGATTGCGCTCCCAGTGGTGTCAGCGTGTCGTCTTGCATGGCTTGATCGAACTCCGTCGGCATCGTAACCGCAGCCTCTGCGAACACAAGTGCGGAATCCGCCGATGCAAACCATCGGCTTTCGCTCTGGATTATCCTTATTACTCCCTCGTCCTCCACTCCAAAATTCCACCGGAGCATCCCTATTGGACGATCTGCTCCAAGAGGCGTTTGCCGACCGTCTGGGGGTCCAACGATTTGTAAGCCTCGGCGAAGCGCACGCCGGCTTGAAGACCGCGGACCCGGGCGGTGCATAGCTTGATTTCGCCCCAGGCGGTCAGCGGCAATTCCTCGCCGCCGGGATTGATCTTTATCGTCGCGTCAGTTCGCCCGGCGCTTTGGAAGCGGGGCACTTCGCCGTTCAGCTTGCGGAAGAAGTTGATCGTCTCGATTACCGAGGGGAGAACATCGCCGATGTCAATGAACACGTCGGGGCGGAATTCCCGCTGCGGGTCAATTTCGTAGGCATACATTTCCTTCCCGTAAGACACGGTTAGCCCGCCGAGAATCGTGTCCGCGTTGCGCACGGCCTGCTCGGCCAGCACGCCGACAATGCTGTGGTCCGAGGGCGCCCGCTCCCGCTCATTGCGATCATTGAACAGGGTGATGTCGGGCTTCACGTCCACCACCACTTCGGCGATCTTCTTCAACGTTTCCAGATTTTCGGTCACCTGCTGGTAGCCGTAATTCAAATAGCGTTTCTCGACGCCCATCTCACGGGCCTTGGCCTCGTTCTGCTCGCGGATGCGCGATTCGCGCCCCTTGGTGACGTTCCAGGTGGAGTAGTCGCCGACCACGTTGAGCAGGACCACCCGGTGTCCTTTCTTCACTGCCTTGACGATCAGTCCGCCGGCTCCGATCTCGCAGTCGTCGTAGTGCGCGCCGATGACAAGGATCGTTCTTCGCGGCGGCCGGGAGGTGGATTCTGCCGCGCGCAACGCCGCGAGATTTGCACCGATGCCAAATAATCCGCCGACACCGATGAGAAAGTCGCGCCGCTTGATGTCCCTGATCATGGCTTGATTGAACTCTACCGGCATCGTAGCCGCGGACTCCGCGAACACAAGTGCGGAATCCGCCGCCGCGAATGGGCAGACCGGCTGAAAATCATCTACACGCGCCACGGCTCGCGCATCGCCCGCGAACGGAAGCGATTGGCTTCCGGATCGTTGACGAACTCCGCCTTGGCCGGATCGAATTTCAGGTTCCGCTTCAGCCACATGCAGATGTTGGCGGCATGCACGGTGGACATCGAGCGATACATGACCTCCGGATTGGCCACCGTGAGCCGGCGCGACTTGACGCAGTCGAAGAAGTCCCGCGCATGGTTCATCGGACACCGGGTGCGAGCCACGTAATCGGCGATCCGTTTCCTGGAGTCGGCCAAAAGGGCGGGCGAAGAAGCGCGCGAGTCGTTGTGGCTGTCTCCGGAGTTGGCGACCCAGCCCTCGCTGCCGTCGAACCGCTGACCGGAGAAGCCGGGCCAGCACTCTCTGTTGCGCGCCAGGATCATCTTCACGCCGTTGGCGAAGTGAGCGACCAGCCCGTCGCCAAACGGATTGTCCACATACTCGTATTCGATCGCGGAGGTGTGCTGCGCGCCGATGCCTGCCTGGACCTGGACGATCGTGTGCGCGCCCCATTCGCCGATGCAACTGGCGTGAAAATCGTAATGGCCCCGCCACGCGCCACGAACATAGGCGGGGTTATATGGCCGCCACGGACACGGGCCGAGCCATGCGTCCCAGTCCACCTCATCCTTCGGCGGCTTCGGCTCCGCAGGCAGCCAGTCGTGGCGCATCAGCGCATTGTCCCAAGGAGCGATTTGGGCATAGGCCGTGTGCAATTTTCCAAGCCGGCCGGAGCGGGCCATCTCGATGCCGAACACGCGATTAGCCATGCTCAGGCCCTGGGTGCCGCTCTGATACACCCTCCCGTATCGTCGCGCTGTTTCCACCACCCTTTGGCCCTCGGCGATGGTCATGCACGAAGGTTTCTCACAGTAAATGTCCTTGCCCGCCCGCATCGCCATCACCGCGGCCAGGGCGTGCCAACGGTCGCCGGTGGCGATCAACACCGCGTCAAGATCCGTGCGCACGGCGAGAAACTCGCGAATGTCGCGATACATCGCGCAGTCCTTGTTGCCATACTTGTCGTCCACCAGTTTCTTGATCGCCTCGCGTCGGATTTTTCGCGCGTCACAAATGGCAAGGAATTGCACATCCGTCTCGGCGAGCATCAAGCTCAGATCGGTGGTGCCCCGCCCACCCAGTCCGATGCCGCCGAGGAGAATGCGCTCACTGGGTGCGACGTGTCCGTCTCGGCCCAACGCCCGCGAGGGGATGAGAAAGGGCATGGCCAGCATGCCGGCGGCGGTCCTCTTGAACATCTCCCGCCGTGTCAGACCGGTCATTTTTTGGTCGCGCAAAAGTGGCTTCATTGTTTCATAAATTCGTTGGCCTGTGGAGCGGCCTGCGCGATGTTCGGCGTGATGTCGGCCTCCCGCCGGCCCAACGTCCACGACAGCCCGCCCGAAAGAACCTGTGCGAAAATCTTGCTCGTCCACACGTCTTCGCGGTGTCCCATGGAGGTGTAAAACACGCGTCCTTTGCCGTGCATCCGCGCCCACGTGGCCGGGAACGGCGGCCGATCGTAGCAACGCCGGTCGAGCGGCTTGTCCTTGTTCATCCCGGCGCAGTCTTGGACGAGGATCACGTGGAGGTCTTTGGCGAAGCGAATCAGGGAGAACCATTCTTCCATCATGGAGAACGAGTCGCCCAAACCTTGCGCGCCGGGAAACTGCGGCGAGGCCACCTTCATTCGCGCCACCTGCTGGCCGCCGTGTCCGAGGCAATCGGCCCCGGCGGCTTCAGGCAGCAGCCAGATGCCAGGATGGATTGCAACAAACGGCTTGCCGTCGCGCACGGCCGCGTCAAGGCGCTTCCAGCCGCGATCGGAAAGGGGCGCGCTGTGGTCCTTGCTCTCCGGCTTCATCAGGTCGGCTGGTCTGCCGCACGAATACGAGACGATGGCCGCGTAGGAATCCAGATCGCCGTCGAAGACCGAGCCGTCCTTGGTGCATTCCACCTCGCAATCAAGGGGCCGGGCCATGTCCGTGAAAACCCGCTCGGCCAGCGATAACGTTTGACCCTCGCGATGGACGACGGAATGCTCGAAGAGCACGCTGCGACTGAAAAAGAGGATGCGTCGCCGACGCGGGTCGGTAGCCGGGTTGGCCAGGGCGGCGGTGCCTCCGAGCACCAGTGCGGCCAGGGATTGCAGAGCTTGCCGGCGTTTCATTGGCAGTGACATGGGAAGGGATAGGGGGTTGATTTCTGCCGCCTGCAAGGGCGGTGCTGATGTGCGGGCTGTTGGCAAAAGCCACCCGCACGGTGCTCGCGCGGCGTTCTCGGTGGTGCCAGCGTGTTGTCTTGCATGGCTGGATCGAATTCCAGCCGGCATCGTAGATGCGCTCTTTGTGAACACAAGCACCAAATCCTGTTCAGAAACCACCGGAGAAATTTAGAGCAAAGACTTGAAGGAGGCTTACGGTTCAACATAACCGCCGAGCGATTCCAGCACGCCACGCCAGAAGGCATCGCGCTCGGCGCGAGTCTGCGTGGCCCGAGGGTCTTTGTTCACGGACGTCTGCGCCACCACGATGCCGGAGTCGGGTTGGACGAGGACGCTTTGGCCGTAGATGCCAAGCATCGCGAACGTCCGGTGGCGCATCGGGAGAAGCCAGAACAGGTAACCGTAGCCGAAATACGGCGTGGCCGCGCGCGGACGGAACGCAGGCGGCTGTCGCGTCGGGTCCGTGGCGTCCAGCAGGTATTCCCTCGGCACGATCTGCCGACCGCCGATGTTGCCGTCGCGAGCCAGCAGCAGCCCCAGCCGCCCGTAATCGCGCAACGCGGCGTTGAAGCGGCCCTCGGTTCCCTCCTGTCCGTCCGCGCTGATGATCCACGCGGCGTCGGCTTCCGCGCCGAGCGGCTGCCATAGCCACTCGCGCGTCAATTCCGCGATGTTCCTGCGGGCCGCGCGCGCCAGCACATAACCCAGCACGGCCGGTTCGGAGGAAGCGTAGCCAAATTTTTCGCCGGCGGGGAACGCGCGTTCGTTGAGCGACGCCAGCAATTGCAGAGCAGCGCCCGGCTCTCCGCTGCGTTCGGCGCGGCTCAGCCGGGCGATGTCATCGCGTCCGTTGTATTCCTCCGTGAACTTCACGCCGGAACTCATGCGCAACAACTGCCGGATCGTCGCGCGGCCGTAACCCGACTCTTTTAACTCGGCGACATGTTTCTCCGCCGGATCGTCGAGCGACGCGAGGACGCCCTTCTCCAACGCGATGCCGGCCAGCAGCGACGTGACGCTCTTGGCCACGGAGAACGAAAGGAAACGGTCGCGCTCGCTGCGTCCGTAGCGGTAGCGTTCCGCGACAATCGCGCCGTCCTTGAGGATCAACAGGCCCGTCACGCGCTGGTGTTCCAGATAATCGTCGAGACCGCAGCGCGTGTTTTGGTAACGGTAGTTGATCGTTGCCGGCGCGCCGTTGGTCAGCGGCGTGACCGGGCCGCCGCGCGTCACGAGACGCGAGGGCAGAATCTTGTCCGCCGCGCTGAAGCTCCCGACCTTGAACGGCTCGGCATACATCGTTGCCGCCGTGCCGCGCGGATAGCCCTTCGCTTTGCCGAGCGCCTCCTCATCCGGTTCGGCGAACGCGGTGATTGCAAACAAACCAACAGCCAGCCAGCCCATCAGTGGCCGGGCGGCCTGTTTGCTGCTCGAAGGAAGCAGGAATTCTGGTGTCAGCTCAACCGAGGTGAGGTGCTGGGTTTCACTCGTGCGTAATCCTCCCGCGTTATGCACGAAGTCCGTTCTCGACGATGCCAGCGTATCGTCTTGCATATTCCATCAAACTCCGCCGGCATCGTAGCCGCGACCTTCGCGAACACAAGCACGGAATCCCCCGCCTGAAACCGCCGCCCAAGGTGCCGATTTTTTGCGCGTCGGCGACAATGGCGAACATGGCACCCGCCATCACAGTTGTCCTGGCTCCTTCCAAACCTCATTCCTTCGCCATCGCAATCTTGCAAGCGATGTCGCGGTCCACAGTGGGAATTGGGAGCACCAGCGTTTTGTTTCGCGCTTCCAGCGTCCCGGTGCGTGTGACGACACCTTTGCAGGTATCCCACCACTCGATGTGATAGCGACCCTCTTTCAGACCGGCGATGGTCGCCACGGCGGGTCCGACGGGTCCGGCTTCGAAACCCGCGGCTTCGTAGGGCCATTGGCGCAGGCGATTGTGAATCCACAAGGCCGCGAAGTCATCGGTTTGCTGGCCGAGGATGTCCAGGTCGGGATAACGAGCGGCATCGCGATAGTTGGTCAGCAAGATGTAGCCGAATCGGACGAGATCATTGCCTGCGTTGTCCAACGTGATTTCGTGCCGGCCTGCCGGAACTTCAACCGGGATCTCTTTCTCGGCGCTCTTGCCGGTGACGACGAGTTGGCCGTCGAGGCTGATTTCCAGAACGCCGTGCGCGATTTTGCTGACATGCACGATGAACCGGCCGGGTTCGGGGAAGTGCGTTTCAAACGTCAGGGGGTTGCGCCATTCGCTGCGGCCGCGCGCCTTGCCGAACAGCTCCGCTGGAAGCCGCGCGAGGTTGGGCACGGTGCCGTCGGCTTCGATGCAGAACCGGCTTTGCGTCGGCTTGCTGCCCCAGTCCGCGCCGAACGGCGCGACCAGCACGGGTGAGAATTTCTTGCGCGGGCCACTGCCGGTGAGCGTGACGGCTTTTATTTGAACCGGTCGCAGGCGATTGCTGGTCCACGGCACATCACGGGCGAAGTCCGCCACCGCGTGGTAGTGGAAAAAAAGATTGTGCGGTTCGACCCGGTCGCGCCACCACCACGGCAGCGTTGTGCCGGCTGATCCCGACATCGCCGGCGCCCAAAGCGAGTTGTGAAACTCCACGTCGTCGGGATCCACCACGGACGGTTTGCCGGCGCTCTCGCCGTCCCAGCCTTGCGCCGACGGGCCGCCGCCTTCGCCGTTGATGTAGGGTTTGGCCCAGCGACGAAGATGCTCGGTAATGCGCACTGTCATCGGGGGCAGCGGACCGTAGTGATGACCCTGGGTGAAATCCATTTCTTTCAGATCCCATATCGCCGCGAACTTGTCCGCGTTGCCCTCCCATGTGCTCGTGGTGATGAGATGTCCGTTCGGATCGGCCTCCCGAACGTATCTCGCCATCTCCTGGTGCCACGCGACGATCTCCGGCCCGGCGCCGCCGAGTTCGTTCCAGAACTCAAACGCCCAGATGTTGGGACTGTATCCCCAGCGCGCGATGATGTAACGCAAGCGCTGCTTGTAAAGCTGCCGCGCGCGCGCGTCGGTCCAGAACTGGCGCGGCTCGTCCAGGAAACCGCCGTTGGCGACGTTGTAAGGATGACCGCCCCACGAATCATATGAAGCCGTCTTCTCGCGCGACAACTCGCCGCCACCCGTGGCGTTGCCCAGGCACAGCATGACGAAGAGGCCGTCGCGCGTCCATCGGTCGAGACAATCATCGGTAATCCACGCGATGCGCTGATTGTATCGCCCCGCGCCGGCGTAGGAACGCAGCCAGTCGCCCGGCCCCACCCACTTGAAGCCGCTCTTGAAGGTCCACTCCAGCCACGTCCAGTGGCAGAACGTCCAGACGCGGGCGCAGTTTGCGCGGCCATCGGCCAGCAGGCGGGAATGCCGGTAGGAAGGCCAATCGTTCTGCAGGTTCTGCCCCACTGCGAAGAAGGGCCGCCCGTTGTCGAACTCAAAGTAGCGCGGATTCGTTTTTGAGACGTGGATGAAGCCTGCCGTGTCCGAAGCGACAGCCGCGAAGCCGCCCGGCATCGACTTCACATCGTTCCGCGCGCCGCCAAAACGGTTCCGCAGCCGCACGACGTAGCTGTGCTTCCCGGTTTCCGTCGGCGCAAAGCGAATCTTCCAGCACGGTTCGCCTGCTGCCTCGAGCGACGGCCTCTTCGCATCGTCACCTTCGTTCCGGTTGCGGTATGGCTGGCAAAAAAAACCGGGCACCGCGATCTTCTTCCCGGACGGCGTGATGAACTCCGCGGTCAGGTCCACCTGATCGGGGTCGAACGGGTTGTCGTAGGAAGCCGCCAGAGCAATCGTCAATTCAAGCTTCGCGAAGCGCGGCACAGTCTCCGTGTTTTGCGAAACCCGCACGATGGTCGGCTCGCCTCGGCTCGTCATCGTCGGCAACTCGGGGGCGTAGTCCGCGGCAACCGCGACACCTGCTGCCAGCAGCACGCTGAGAAAATAAAAGGGCTTCACGCAGTCTTCCTTTCACCCTCGACGCTTCACGATGGCCGCCGGCGTGTCTTTGTGCATGACTTGCTCGAACTCCGCCGGCATCGTAATCGCGACTTCCGCGAACACAAGCGCCGAATCCCCGCTGCGAATCGCCGCGCCCATTTTCCGCTATCCTTCGTGATGCCGCTCTGGTAACGATGCGGCATGGATAGAATCTTCTGCTGGCTTCCTGTCGTCGCGAGTTTGAGCTTCCTGGCGGGTCACTGCGCCGCCGCTCCGGCGCCGGACGATTTGCCGCCCATTCGCGTTGCCGCGGGCGACTGGCCGTGGTGGCGCGGGCCGAAACTGGACAACATCGCGCCCGCGCCGCAGACCCCGCCGACACAGTGGAGCGCCACCGAGAACGTGATCTGGAAAGTGGAAGTGCCCGGCCGCGGTCATGGCTCACCGACGATCTGGGGCGAGCGCATCTTTTTGCCGACGGCCGATGAGAAGGAGCAGGTGGAATACGTTCTCTGTTTCGACCGCCGCAGCGGCAAGAAACTCTGGCAGACGGAAATTCATCGCGGTGGGTTCATGCCCATGCACAAAAAGAATTCCTTCGCTTCAGCGACACTCGCGTGCGACGGCGAGCGCGTGTTCCTGCCGTTCATCGCCGAGGACGGATTCTGGCTGGCGTCGCTCGACCTCGACGGCAGGCTCGTCTGGAAAAAGCGGCTGGGCGATTTCCATTCGAAGCACGGTTACGGCGCGTCGCCGGTGTTTTACAAATCGCTGGTGATCGTCGTCGCCGATCATGTCCAGGGCAGCTTCATCACGGCCGTTCATCGGCGGACGGGCGAGGTCGCCTGGCGGACCAGCCGCGACGATTACAAGCTGGGGACCTACGCCAGCCCGTCGATCGGGCGGGTTGCCGGCCGTGACCAGTTGTTCATCCAGGGACCGTTCAAAGTCTTCAGCTACGATCCCGCCAACGGCAAACTGCTCTGGACCTGCGACGGTCCCAGCGAGTCCACCTGCTCGAACATCAGTTTCGACGAGGAACGGGTCTATGCCTCGGCCGGATACCCGAAGAAGAACTTCCTCTGCATCCGTGCCGACGGCAGCGGCGACGTCACGTCAACGCATGTGGTGTGGAAGCGGGATGGCAATTGCGCCTATGTGCCGTCGCTGTTGCTCGCAGACGGCCTGCTCTACATGGCCGTGGACGAGGGCAAGCTGATTTGTTTCGAGGCCAAAACGGGCCAGGTCGTCTGGGAGGAGAAAGTGCGCGGCAAGTTCAGTTCCTCGCCGGTACTGGCCGGCGGGCACATCTATCTGGTCAGTGAAACGGGCGTGACGTTCGTGTTCAAAACCGGACGGCAGTTTGAAAAGGTCGCCGAAAACGATCTGGCGGACGGCGGTTTCGCCACGCCGGTCGTCCTCGGTGGCCGGATTTACCTGCGGACGCTGCACCAGCTTTACTGCATCGGCAAACCCTGACCCTTTCGTGTCGCGGAGAGTTTTCTCAGGCCCGCTTATCGCGGCGATTCGCCGGTCGAGTCGAAGCGGATATGGACCAAGCCGCCGGCACCCAAAGATTTCGTGACGTGGTTGCTGGCCGCCAGAAGGTCTTCGTCGGAGACCCAGTAGGGGGAATACCACTCCCGGTCCACGTCGAGGATCAAAACGCGGTGGGTCGCGCCGTCGTAGGCCCCGATCGGAGAGATATGAGCGTAGGGTCCGCCTCTGGCGCCGGTCAGATCGTCCTGAACGAAATGGACCAGCAGGAAATCCTTCGAATCCTCTTCGTTGGCCCGAAGAATCTTCCGGAATTCCTCCACGGACCTGTTTTGAAATGAATGGGCTGTGACTTGTGCCCGGACGCCCAGGATGCGGGCCGTTTGCGCGATGGCGATCCTGAGTTCATCCAGCGTCAGCCCGTGCCTTCCCTGAAAACCTTCCTTGGACACCAACTCCCGCAGCGGCACTTCCCGAATGCGCTCCAAAAGCATGTCTTGCGTAATGTTCCGCTCCGTGTCCGGGATTCCGGCGCGGCCCTTGGTCGCCGCATTGAAGATGATCGCGATGGAGGCGACGGAGCAGGCGTAGTCATTGCTCTGCGGCACGTAAAAAGGCATGAGTCGCCAGAAATCCCCGGCGGCGGCGCCCCGGAAATACTGGTGGTCAAGGATGAGCGGAGTGACCTTCGGGCCGTACTTCGGGTGCGACTCCGCCGCGACAGCGGTAGAGAAAGTCACAGAGAGCAGAACGAGCACGATCCAGGGGACCAACGCTTTTTTCAAATGAGGATTCATGGGAGGATAAGAACAAGGATTCGCACCGGTGCTGGCGGCGTTTTACGGCAAGATGGCGAATACTCTGGCCGGGAATCCCGATCCGCCCTTCGGCTTCGGAAACGCGGCCACGACCAAGGCCCCGGACTCGGGCACTTGGTCGAGATTCGCCAGCAGTTCGATCTGATAGTGGTCGGTGCCCAGGATGTAGGTTTCCAGTGAATAGTCGTCCTTGGAGGTCGCAAGACCCGGGTCCGTATCCGTCGTCTCGTGACCGGACGCCGTGATCTTGCGCTCCTCGTAAAGATATTTCAGCACCGGCAGGCTCCAGCCGGGATAGTGAGCCACACCCTGTGGATCGGCGTTGCGCATGGCCCTGGCATCCGGCCAGCGTTTGGACCAATCCGTGCGCATGGCGACGAACGCGCTTGTTGGCACCGGGCCATGCCGTTTCTCCCAGTCCCGCACGTCATCCATGGAGATCACGCAGTCGGGATCCTTGGCCGCTTTCTCATGGAGATCAATGACCACCAGCGGCAGGAGCATCTCTTTGACATCAATCTCATCAATCGTCCGCTTGCCCCGGACGAAATGGGCGGGTGGATCGCAGTGCGTGCCCCATTGGCCGACATGCGTGAACTGCTGGGCATAGAAGCCTTTGCCCAGCTTTCCCTCGCCCGCGTCATACCCGTAGAGCGTTTCCCGCTTCTCGTCGGGAAATCCCGGCCAGTGCGGGATGCCCGGCTCGAACGTGTGGGTGAGATCCACGAACCGCTTGGTCTTGAGGATCTCCAGCACGTCGCCCAGCGAAGGCTCGGCGGGCTTTTGGGCGCAACCGGCCAGGGTCAATGTGGCCGCCAAAAGAGAAAGGGCGGTGATTCGAAACATGGCGACGATGCGACTTGGCCGTCCGCGGTTCTAGTTCGCCTTGGGCGCTGACGCCGCCGGCTGGAAGCGTTTGGTGATGTCCTCGGCGATTTTTTTAGCCGTCTGCTGGACATTCTTGTCGAGGTCCTTGCGGGACATGGCATAGCGGGCGATCGCGCCGTAAGGGCCCAGCATGATCGAGGGAGCGGCGCCGGGGCCTTTGCCGCTGGTGGCATCGGTGTCAATTTCGTACAGAGGTTTGGGCGGGCCTTTCGCGAGGTCATTGATATCCGTCACCACCTGGATGTCGGTCGCGCCAGCGCCAAAACCGATCATGCTCCGGCGGATGCGATTGCCTTCCTGGACTTCAGTGAACACACCGCGCACCAACCAGCCTTGAGTGGGGACGGCACTCCCCGGCAGCAGTCGGACGGCGGAGAAGCCCGCCTTGGTGAGGTCTTGCACCAGCGAGTTGGCCATCAAGTCCACCAGCTTGCGGGCGCGTTCCGCGGGATCGGGCGAATGCAGATGTCTGATGCCGCCGAGGATGCCGTCATCCGAATCCCGGTGCAGGATGCCATCCACGATGCCATCCTCATGTTTGATGTTCTGGGCCTCGAGGTCGAAATTGGCCACGTAAATCACCGTGGGTTTGGCCGGCGGCAGGGTGGCATAGCTGTGTTCACCCGTCACTTTGGCGCTGCCGCAGCCGGTCAGGAGGCAGACGGCAAAAGCGGCTGGAACTGCCAGCTTCAGAGCCGACGCGAGAGGGGGAAATAATCTCGATCTCCGTCGCGAAGTTTCGCCGCGGTAAAATCCAGCCGTGTGGCGCTCGAACTGAATCCTCGATGGTCTCGGCATGTCATCGTGCATGATTATCTCGAACCTCCGCCGGCATCGTAGCGGCCGTTCGCGCGAACACAAGACCGAAATTCCCGTTGCGAACCGCCGGAAAACGTCGGCCGCTGCGATGCAAGCCGATGAAACTCTTAACTTTTCACTTTGCATTCCATACTCGTCGCGTCCGCCACCCAGCCGTCGCGCAAGCTCCCGATCCAGTGCGCCGTCGCCAGTCTGAAGGGTGGCATTTTGCAAGAGGAGTGGGCGTAGAGCGGAGACCGGTTTCTAAAAATCGTCCGGAGTATCCAACGTCTGATGTTAAGACCCGCCACCAATTCCCGCCGTTGCTTCCGTGGTGATCTTGAATGCGAACACATGACGGCAAGGACGGTTGGCCTCGTCTTGCAGCGCAGGCGGGAGGTGGATGATAAGTCCGGCGTCGCCATCCTGATGCCAGACCAGCGGCTTCGGAACGCCGAGCAGGGTGATCTTCGATCCGGGGTGCGCGCGCACGGTGCGAAGGACCAATCGCTCATCCGGCCACTTCAGACAAAACGCGTAGAGAAATCGATTGTCCTTGGTGCGCGTGAAACGAATGTCGTCGCCTTCGCGCCAGAGGTCGCCGGGACGCGGGCGGGTGTTGTAGATGGCTTCGCCGTTGACGCGCAGCCAGTCGCCGGCTTCTTCGATGGCCGCGATGGCGTTGGGATGGAATCGGCCGGTGGCATCGGGGCCGATGCCGAACATGAAATTGCCGCCTTTGGCCACGCTGTCCACCAGATTGCGGACCAGCCAGTCGCCGCCTTTGTATTTCGCCGCGTCGGGTTGCCAGGCGAAGATGCCAGCCAGTGGATAGATCACCATCCAAGGCATGGAGGTGTTTTCCTTGCTGGCAGGCACGAAGCCTTCGGGCGTGTAGTAATCGCCGTAGTTGCCGATCCCACGGGCGCGGAACATCACGTTGGGCTGGAGCGTTCGCAGGTATTTCATGGTCTCGCGCAACGGCGGCCAGACGGCCGGGCCGAGCCACATGTCGAGACAGACCTGGTCAATGGGGCCGTAGTTCGTCAGCAACTCCGCGAGCTGGGCGCGATGCCGGGCCATCATCCGCCGCGTTTCCTCCGGCGTGGGGTCGTCCACGAGCAAACTCTGCGGGCGGCGGTTGGTTTTGGCCGGCTCTCCGGTGAGCTTTTCCGCCGACGGCGTTTGCAGCGGGTGCCGGCAGTAGGGACGGAAGTCGGCATCGAACCAGTCGGGATGAGAAAAGTAGAGATTGATCTTGATGTCGCGCTGGCGGGCGGCGTCACAAAGCTCGCGGACGATGTCGCGTTTGAACGGCCCTTCCATGACGCTGAAGGCCCGGTCGCAGGCTTCCATGCGCGGGCCGCCGGGCGCGGTCCAGTTGACGCACTGCCGCACACGGGTCTTTGTGTCGTAGAGGGAAAAGCCGTCGTGGTGCTTGGTGGTAAAGGCAAACACCTTGATGCCGTTGCGCTGGAACAGCTCCATCCACTCGGCCGCGTTGAAGTGGACGGGGTTGAACTCCCGATAACTGTCGAGATAAGCCTGCTTCTCGGCGGGCGTCATCTTGAGAAAGTCCCATGACGCCTCAATGCCGAGTTTCGAGTAGAGACCCCAATGGATGCGCACGCCATACTTGAGGTCCTGAAACGCCTCGCGCGCGGCGGCGGGTGCTTGTTGGTAATCCGCCTCCGGCTCCTCTTCCACGTAAGCGGCGACTTTCTTCCAGTGTGTGTCGGTCTTGGGCAGTTTCACCAGGTCACGCGGCGCTTCCGCCGCCGTTGCCGCGAAGGGAATCCCCACGGCGGCCATCCACAAGACAAACGGCAAGGCGTGCAGGGAAGGCTGAAACCGATTCATAAGAGACCGTTGTTGTCGTCGGGGTCTGCTGATTCTTGACGGAATTCGTTGCCGGCAATCAGTCTCCCATTCTCCACTCAAAAATTCCACCGGAGAATTTCGGCTGAAGTTGGGCTTCAAGGCGTGAATCGGTGGATCGCGTTGCACCGAGAACTTGACGCCTGGCAGAAGATTCTCAACGCATCAGCCCAGCCACTTCATCCGATACGATTTCTGAATCCAGCGGTCAGCCTCGGGCGCGCCCGGGACCTTCATGGCAGCGCCGTCCCACTCGATGGGCCGGCCCAACCGCAGCGACAACATGCCGGGCAGGTAGGCCTCGCAAACGCGCGCCCCGATTTCGAAGTGATTGTAGGTGGCCGGGCCGCCCTTGCACGCCTGGAACCACTCCTGCATGTGATTGTCGTTGGACAGGCGCGGCACGCTGAGCGGCAGCGTCTTGACGGCGTCATGGTCCAGCACGCCGCGCCACCGTTTGTCGTCCTTGAGTTTCATGATGCCGGCGACGCCCCAGCCGTCGGTGTAGAGTTGGCCGCGCTGCCCGACGAACAGACAGCCGGTGGTCGGCAGTTGTCCCCGACACTCCTTGACGGAATCGGTGATCTCCTCGGGTGGATACTTGCCGCCGTCGCCCCACCAAAGCGCGACCGGTGCCAAGCCCTCGCGCGCGGGATACTCGAAGCGGAAGCACCCGCGCGAGACATACGTTTCCTTGAGCGGCTCGGGAAGTTCGGCGGTGACGCGGGCGGGCGGCCCGAGCTTCAGCGCGCGGACCGGCAACTGGAAGGTGTGACAGCCCTGGCCGGCCAGCATGCCGTTGCAGAAATCGAGCCAGTTCTGCCCCTTGATGCAGCCCGGCATATAGACGCCCGCCTTGAACGGACGCCATGGCACCGGCCCCAGCCAGAAGTCCCAGTTCAGGCCCTCGGGAACCGGGTCCTCGCCCGGCGGGCGGTCCTGGCTGGGGGGAAACTTGCCGCAGTAATCCGACCAGAGATAGACCTGCTCGACCTGGCCGAGCACGCCTGCCTGGATGATCTCCACGGAACGGCGGAACGACTTGCTGCTCGTGCCCTGGGTGCCCAGTTGCGTGGCGACTTTGCAGCGCGGCGTCAGCTCGATCAGTTCCCGCGCTTCGGCGATTGTGCGCACCAGCGGCTTCTCGCAGTAAACGTGCTTGCCCGCCTTCATTGCCCGCACGGAGATAGGCCCGTGCCAGCGCGAGCCGATGGCGATGACCACCGCGTCGAGCGACTTCTCGGCATCGAGCAGTTTACGGTAATCGTCGTAGAGTTTGGCCTTGCCCAGCATCTCGTCCGCGCCCTCCGCCACACTGGCCATGGCTTTTCGCATCGGGGCGAACTGACGCTGGTCCACGTCGCACATCGCCACCAGATTCTCGCCCTGGCGCAGGATCTCCGTGATCAACGCGCGGCAGCGCCCGCCCGTTCCAATGGCGGCAATATTGAGCCGCTTGCTGGGCGCATCTGCTCCCAGCAACCGCGAAGGGAAGACCAGCGGGGCGGCAATCAATCCCGTGCCGGCGAGCGCAACGCGTTTGAGAAACGCCCGGCGACCGGGCTGGTGGCAGGACTCTGTGCTTTTCATGATGGACTCACCATCCTTCTATTTTCGAACCACTTGAGAGTTGGTCCGCAACGACCGTGGATGTTGCCCGATCATCCGCGTTTTGTCCATCCCCGGCGCGGGGAAGTGCCTGCGCTTCTCGTCATTCATTCGGGCGCTTCTTTGCTCTGCTGAAGTTTGGCGAGGGCTGTCTGTTCGTGCAGCAGCCGTTTCCGAAGATCCCCTTCGGGAAGATGGGTTGGGGACGCCGAGAACTCAACCGGGACTCCCGGAAACTCCCGCTGAAATAAAAACTGTGCCCGCGCCACGTGAAAGTCCGATGTGACCACAATCAATTTCCCAAAACCATGTCGTTCGACGATGGGGCGGCATAGCTTCGCGTCTTCAAGGGTATTGGAACTCTCCGCGCACTCCACGAAGGCCTCGTCGGGAATCCCGCGTGCCTTGAGGTATTCACGCACGTAGTGCCCATGAGGTCTGTGCGTGGTGTTGAAGTGCTTCCCCCATCCGCCGGTGGGAATGATTTTTGCACCGGGATGTCTTTGGTATTCCTTCAGGGCCTGCCCGCACCGCTCCCTCGACATGTCTGAAAGAGTCCCGTGCTCGTCGTTCGGCGCTCCCAAAACAACGATGGCTGTTTCTTCCTTGTTCATTCAGTGCTCCCCTGTGGCAGACTGTTATTGATGCGGTTCCGGGCGGGATTTTTAGCTGATTCACTACAGGCCGGCAATCACTTGCTCCTCCGCTCCAGAATCCCGCCGGAGAATTTCGGCAGAAGTTGAACTCCGAGCTGCAAATCTGGTGGATCGCGTTCTCCGAACGCGATTCTGCGGCATCACCACGCCGCCGAAACTCTTAATTCTTAACTTCCTTGCCCGGCTTGCTGCGTCGTGTCAGGCCCGCATCTGCTGCAGCATGCTGTCCTTGTCGTACATCTCCCAGGCTTCCGCCAGCATGCCGTTCTCGATGCGGAACGTGCTGATGGCTGGCAGGCGAATGACGTTGCCCTTCGCCTTGATATCGCCAAAGTCGCCGATGTGCTTCACCGTCACCGCGAAATGGCAGTCCACCTTGTCGCCTTCCGCCAGCATGAACTCGATGTCAATCTTCAGGCCGCTGAAGATGCTGCCGAGGATCTCCTTGAAAAACCGGCGGACGCCTTCCGGGCCTGGGGGCAGGCCGGGTGGCATGTGATGATCCACAAACGTGTCGGTGACCAGTTGTCCGATGCCGGACAGATCGCCCATCGCTTCGGCGTAATAGCGCCGGACCAGCGCCTTGTTTGCTTCTGACATGAGATTGTCTCCTTTGGTTGGGTTGTACGCCCGTCTATACACAACCCCACGACCCGCTCCAAGCAGATTCCCGTCTGTATCAGCACAGCCTCGGCCGCAGCCGAAACTCTTAACTTTTCACTCTGCGCTCTTCACTCGCCGCGCCGTGACCGCCGCCCAAGCCTCGCGCAAGGTCCCGATCCAGTGCGCCGTCGTCAGCCTTCAAGGCGGGATTCGGCAGAAGCAATGGCTGCTTGCGGAAGAAATCTCTGATTCAGCCGCTGCCAACCAAGTTGCTGGCCCGTAGCCGTCACGCCGATTCTCAGCCCCGAGGATCACAGCCTTCTGGCAAACATCTTCTCGATTATCTTGCGGCATTCCCCCACGTTTGGTGATTCCCAGTTGAAATGCATCAACACATGCCGGCAGATGGCTAGAGCATGATCGACAAGACCCGCTTTCCACTCCGCAAACGGCCGTTGTGCCACATATGTTACTTCGGGTATTCGACATGCATACAGACCAAAGAAGCCGCGACCCGTCAGCGAACTGAGCTGTCGGTCTTTGATGCCCGCGAGTTTGAAGCGCATCACTACGTCGTCGCCGTCATCCAGTTGACCTTCGTAAAGCTTTGTGAGGCAGTGAACAGCCTCACCGGCGTTTGTCGCCACGGCATCGAAATTTACCATGAACTCTGTTTTCCTGACCGAGGCGAGGGTGTCTTCGTAAAGAATCTCCTTCGCATAGAGCATACCCGATTGTCGCAATTGCCAGAAATGCAGTGTGTCGCCATTGTTGAACGGATTCGGATCTGCGAGGAATGACTCATAGCCATCGCCAATGACGTAGGTGAGTTGGGGACACTGATTGCTGATGAAAATGAAGGGCCATCCACGGAAGTCTACGCAGGCGTTCAGAGCCATCTTCTTAAGCGTTGGTAAATCAAACCGTTCCTTCTGAAAACGGGCAGGATAAAACGCCGTCTCGCGATAAGCGTATGGCTTGGCCTTGTGTGGGTTGATTTCATGCCCCCGCTTTTCGGCTGCAAAGATCTGCTTCTCATATTGTTCGCTGTCGGCCGGTTCGGGAGGCTGCAAACCGTGCTTCAACACAGTGCGGAAAGAGGTCAGCAGTTGCTCACTTCGGTTTCTCACAGCCCGCTCGATCAGGGCTTGGAAATCGGCGCTGACCCTGAGTGGTGCCGACTCGTTGTTGTCAGTCCGTACGTAGATCGCACATGTCGAGAGCACGCCCGGAAACTCTTTTTGGCAAACATGCGGAGTGGCGGGAAAGGATGGGACTTCGATCACCACGTAGAACTTGCCGGCGAGCGGGATCTTATGGACGTGTGAGTTGATAGGCGGATCCGCATAGACTTGAACGAAGCGGTTTACCCTAGTCGTGTCGAAACTCTTGGCCTGCTCTTCTGTGACGCCATCAAGAGAAAACCCAGTCCCAACCTCGCTGACGCCAATCACCAACCAACCCCCATTTGTGTTCGCGAGAGCAAGAATGTCTTTGACGATTTCGCAACATGCTTTCTTGTCGTTCTCGCTCCAAATTGTAGGTGCTTTGTAGTCCAATTCCTTGGATTCAACGCCACGGTTGATAATTTCTTCCCAGTTCGTCATCGTGGCTTTTTGTTGTTCTGACCAACCTGATTTCGCCTCTTTAACTTCGTATCATACTCATCACTCCCCCATCCTCCACTCCAGAATCCCGCCGGAGAATTTGGGCTGGAGCTGGACTTCGAGGCGCAGGGCGGTGGTGGTGACGGGGGTGAAGGTGGCGCGGTTGAATTGGTCGCGCTTGACGCCGAAATCGGTTGAGGCGGCGACGGGCTTCCATTGCTCGCCGTCCTTGTAGAGCAGCCGCCAGCTTTGCGGGACGCGGCAGCCGCCTTTGCCGGTGTCGTCGAACCAATAGACTTCGGCGGCGGAAAGCTTCGTCGGTTTGTCGAAGTAGCGCTCGACCCATTCGTCGGTGCCTTTGTGGTCCCACCACGTCATGCGCGGGATGCTGTGGTCGTTGGAGTTCTTCGGCAACTGGCCGTCGAAGCACGCTTCGACGCTGTCGCTCGGGAAGCAATACGACGCGGCCCACGGCTCCGGTGGCGCGGGCTTGGTGCGGAACCAGACGGACATCTCGTTCGGCCCGCGGTTCTCCCAAAGGCAATACGGAATCAGCGTCAGCGCGGTGGGACGGGACTCCGTCGAGCCTTCGCTATTCGCAGGCACGACCTTCACAAGGGTCGACCCTTTGTTTGTTTTGACGCAGACAAAGTCACTGCCGCCTTTTGGCATGATCGTCACGCTCACGATCTCGCCGAGCCCCGGAACCGTCAGGGTCTGCTCCTCGAACCGCACGTCCGCGCCCGGCATCTTGGCGAGCACCTTGCCGTCGTTATCGGCGCCCTCGGCGCAATAGACCAGCGGCCCGCGCTCGACGGCGAACTTGTCCACGTCCTCCTTCACCGCCGGATTCGCGACGACGCGGCGCACGGGCATCGGCAGTTGCAGATCGACCGTGTCGCCGGCCTGCCACATGCGCTTGATCTGCGCGAAACCTTTCCTTATTGCGATCCCGACGGGCCTGCCGTTGACGGCGAGTTTCACCTCCGGCTTCAAGTTGTCGTCGTAGCGGTAGAGGTCGCTGGGCACCGGCGCGTTGCGCGCCCAGCCGGGAATGCGGACGTTGAGCGTGAACGCGGTTTTTGTTTCCGGCGTGACGGTGAGTATGACCTTGCCGTCCCACGGATAGTGCGTTTGCTGGCGCAGCTCGACGGGTGTTTTACCGATCACGAGTTTCGCGGTGCTGCCGGCGAAGAGGTTCACGAACGCCTCGCCGCCGCGCGTGGCATAGACGTAACCGGCCAGTTCCGGCAGGAAGCGCACGATGTTGACCGGGCAGCAGGCACAGCCGAACCACGGACTGCGCTTGTAGGTCGCGTCGCTGGCGAGCGGGTTCGGGTAGAAGAACTCAGTGCCCGTGAGCGCGACGCCGGAGAGGAAGCCGTTGTAGATGGTGCGCTCGAGCACGTCGAGATACTTGGCGTCGCCGTGGAGCAGGAACATGCGCTCGTTCCAGAGGGCGTTGGCGATGGCGGCGCAGGTCTCGTTGTAGGCGGTCTTGTTCGGCAGCTCGTAGTTCTCGCCGAACGCCTCGCCGTGGCGCGTCGCGCCGATGCCGCCGGTGAGGTAGAGCTTTTTCGACGCGACGTTCTCCCAGAGCCGGTCAATCGCCGCGATGAGCTTCTTGTCGCCGGTGAGCGCCGCGACGTCGGCGACGCCACTATAATAATAGCCGGCGCGCACAGCATGGCCGACAGCCTCGTCCTGCTCGTAGATGGGCTTGTGGTCCTGCTGGTTCGCGCCGCGGAGCTTGTGCGTGTCGGCCTGGCCGCGCAGCTCGACGTAGAACTTGGCAAGGTCGAGATACCGCTGCAGGCCGGTGACGCGGTAGAGTTTGCAGAGGCCGATCTCGATCTCCTCGTGACCGGGTGGCTCCTTGAGCTGGTCGGGGCTGGGGCCGAACGTCTTGCAGAGCATGTCGGCGTTCTTGGTGGCCACGTCGAGGAGCGAGCGTTTGCCGGTGGCTTGGAAGTGGGCGGCGGCGGCTTCGTAAAGATGGCCGACGTTGTAGAGTTCGTGGCTGGCAGCTTCGTTGACCCATCGGGCTTTGCCGCTCATGCCGGGCATTTTCTCCGGCGGCAACAGCCGGCGCGCGGTGTAGAGATAGCCGTCCGGCTCCTGCGCGGCGGCGATCTTCGCGATGAGGTCGTCGAGATACTTGTCGAGCTTCGGGTCTGGATGCGTCGCCAGCGAGTAGGCCGCGCCCTCGATGACCTTGTAAACGTCGGAGTCGTCGAACGGGATGCCCTTGAACTCGCCCTTCATCAGTCCGGCGGCCTTGGCGAAGTTGTCAATGCGCCCCGTCTCCTCGCATCGCTGGAAATCATACCAGACCGTGACGGCGCGGTTGGTCTCCATGCGCGGCGACCAGAACGAGTCCTGCACGTGGACGGCCGTGAACGGCACGGGCTGGATCGGATAATCTTTCGCAGGCGTCGCGGCGGCAGCGATGGCGGCAACGGCGATGACCGGAAGGTTATAGAGAAGGGATGTTTGCATGGGTTGTCGTTGTTTGAATGTGCCGGAGGATACCGGATTGCTTAGGTCAAATCCAGTTTGGCGGGGTCAATCGGCCGATCCACAGGCGCGAATCGGACCGTCCATCGTTCCGCCTTGCCAGTGAAATGGAAGGCAGCGCGGATGATCAGTGTGTTGTCGCGGCCATCTTTGGCGATCCAGAGGCCGCGCGGATTCTCGACTCGCAGGCCCTTCGGCGCGGTGATGAACACGTTGCCGCTCTCGCCCGCGGGCCGCTCGGCGACGCCGGAGAGCGTCATGGTCGCGGCGTCCCATTTCACCTCGCGCAGCTCGCACCGCCCCTGTTGCGTATGCATATCGGTCGAAAGAACCCACGGGTGCGGCCGTTGCCGCGCGACGCGGTAGAGTTTGGCCGACCGCGGCGGCACGAACAGAGGCAGCTTGCCGCTGACCGTGCCGGCGTATTGCTCGTTCCAGAATTCCCAGACCGTGCAGGCGGCGCGCGGATCGAGTCCAAGCCGCTCGAACGCAACGGAACTCTCCAACGGCTTGTCACCGTAGTTCAGCACGCCGACCACCTCCCACTCGTCCCACGACGCGGCGGCATGCAGCCAGAATATCTTCGGATAATCCGGCGCGGGCGCGTCAAACAGGTCCACCGGCATGGCCATCTCCGGTGTGCGCGGGAACACCTTGCGAATCAACGCCAGCCGCTCCTCGGCCATGCGATCCACGTCGTCGCCCAACATCACGGGTCCGCCGCACAGGCCGAAGATCGTCGCCGTGATCTGCGCCTCGGACAACGCCACGGGCTTGTCCACGGTCATCACATTGCCCGCGTCGTTGAGATACAGCTTGCGGTGCGTGAAGTAAGAGGTGGCCATGTTGTCGGACGCGTATTGATGCGAGGTCCAGAAACCGGGCGAGTTGATCACGAACGTCGCGGGATAAAAATAAGACTCCGGGTTGAGCGCGCGGCCTTCGCCGTAGTCGCTGCCGGTGCGGCAGGCATCCATGAGGCCGACATTCCAGAACGTCGGCCCCGAACTGGACAACAAATACGTGTCCGGGCCTGCCGCCTCGCGAATGGCCTGCAGACCCTGGCGCAACACCGCGGGGCCCCTGACGCGCGTCTTGTCGTGCGGCGCGTCGTAGGCCGTGCTGCCGGGCATCGGGCACGACAAGGCGTTCAGGAAATCCACCATGAAATAGCGGACGCCCCATTTACGATACGTGGCGAATACCTCGCGCAGGAATTCCAGCGACTTCGGATGCGTCGGGTCGAGCGCATAGATGCGCGGCCGTTGCGCGCGCGGCATCCGGCCCGCGTCGCCGTATTGCCATTCCGGCCGCGCCACGGCGGGTTTGCCGCCTTGTTTGAGCATCCCGTCCTGCAAAGCCGCAACGCGCTCGTCCAGTCCGCTGCAAATCCAGAACGCGCCGCACCAGAAGCCAAGCTTGAAATCGAGCCGGTTCAGTTGCCCGACAAGCCACTCGTGGCCGTGCGGGAAGCTGTCGCGGTTGAACGCGAGCCAGTTGCCGGGATAGCCGCGCGCGATATTGCCGATGCTGACCCAGATGTATTCGATGTCGTGACCGGGCAGGCGGCGGCGAATCGCTTTCACGTTGCGGAGCACCACGTCCTCGTATCGCTCGACGTTGAACCCGTCCACCCAGGACCAGCCCACCCATCCCGCGGGCGTCTTCGGCCAGATGCGCGGCTTGTAGTGCGCCGCCACCCGATCAGCCCACCGATGCAGCGACGCATGAAAATCGGCGCGGGCCTCGATCATCAATGTCTCTGTTTGCACCGACTGCCCCGGAGCCAGCTCCCAGCCCTGAAAGTCGCAGAGTGAACTGAGCGAAACCAGTTTGCCGGACGGGTTGCCGGTCAGTTCATGGAACGCCGGCACACGGTCCAACGTGACGAAACCGAAATGCAGCGCCCGCCGCGCCGGGTGGCTGACGATGTGAAGCAACGCCCAGGACGATTGCGGTTTGACGGCATCCGCAATGCGCCGGACCTGGTTGCGGTTGATGCTGCCGGACGACTGCAAGAACACCGCGCGGCCATCGTCATCGCGCAGCTTGCACTCGCCCGACCCCGGCGCAATCTCCACGAGCGCGCATCGGCCCAACTGCACCGCTTGGTTGCCGCGATTCACGATCGTGGCGGAGAGCAGCACCGTTTCGGCGTCGTTGCTGAACGACAGGAGGAGCGTGGCGACCACCGCCGGGTTGTCGAAAACCAGCGTCACGCGCGCCTCCTCTCCTGGCTGAAGGTTTCTCGGTCCGCCTGCCGCAACGGCATCAGCCAGGGTCAGCCGCTGCTTGTTGACCTCGAGCGACATCGCGGCGGCGATGCTCACCCGTCCGTCGCGTGACTGCAGATTCAGCAGGTGCGTGGATTCCCCGAACCGTACGACGCCCCAACAATTATCAGGCTCATTGCCCATGGTGTTTCTCCGGTTACGTCTGCCGAGGGATTACCGACGCGTGCTGGCAATGGGGCTGGGGACGAAGACGAAACCGATGCAGGCGACGATTCGTTTCATGGTGCGAGTGTGCCGCACTCCGCTGCAAATTCAAACCCGAAGTTCGCCGGGCGCCTCCCGGCAGGTCGGCGGCAAGATCGTTTTGTCGCTGGCAATCGTCCAGTGGATCGCGATCTCCGGCCGCGATTCTTCCGCCGCGCCGCGACCGGCACCGAATTCTGGATAGGACTTGGTCGTGGTGCGGGTGCTGTTTTTTCACCGGAATAGACCTTTCCGCGGACTGCTCTAGCGCTGCGCTAGCGCAGTCCATTGGAAAACGCACATTTTGACTCCCGAAAATCATGCGTTTTTGGCTGGTTTTTCACTGCGCTAGCGCAGTGATTTTTCTTGCCGAAAAATCCCCCCATGCCATCTCTATGCCAGTTCTTTTGAGCGCAGTGTGCCCGCTTTTGATGTCCCGCCTTTAGGCGGTTTGATTTCAGAAGCGGACCGGCTGAAGCCGGGACGCCAACGACGGCGACGAGACCATTCTAAAAAGAGGACATGATGCATTTGCCGGAGACGTCCGTGACACGCAACGGAAACATCACGCGGCTGCCGCAGGAGATTTGCAAGCGGAGGCGATCTCAAAACCCCCGCAGCGAGCATGTGGGGTCGTGTAGAACGGGCGTTCAAGCCCGTTGCCGAACCCACTGCCGAACGGATGTGGACATCCGTTCTACGGTGGCCAAGCCTGTCTTGAGACAGTCTCTCTGTTTTAGCCCGGTTTGGTCAAACCCCGGTCAAAGTCAGTCAAAGTGGGTCAAAGTGGGTCAAAGTGATTTCGACTGTTATTTTTTTACAACTGCAAGACCCCGATCCGACTCTATCCGACTGGATCCGACCACATCCGGGAGAATCCGACCCTGTTCACATTGCAAATGCACGATTCCAATCCGACTGAATCCGACTGAATCCGACCGGCATGACTCAACCATGTGTTTCCAATCCGGCTGAAACCCGAAATCGGAGTTCGACGGACAAGCATCCGGCGTCTTCCAAAACCGAGAGGGCTGGCCGTTCTGGCGCGTGTGCCCGGATGAGGCCGGCTTGCCGGCAGCGCGGCGATTCACCGTTTGAATCGCGGGTGGTTGTGCTTTAGCATAGTCGCGACCGTTGCAACCAAACCATTCATCATCATGAACCGACGACAATTTCTCGCCATGACCGGTTTCGGCGCCGGTTACTCGCTCATCGTCCGCGCCGACGGCTTTTCCAGCGCCGCGCCGCCGTCGCGCGAACAGATCAGCAACGCCTTCGACCGCGTCGCGCCGCCGCATCCGGGCGCGAGCCACCTCGCCGGCGAACCGCACATGACGCTCGTGGATCTGGCGTGCGACGTGTTCGTGGCGGGCGGCGGCATGTCGGGCGTGTGTGCGGCCGTCGCCGCGGCGCGCACCGGCGCGACCGTTGTGCTGGCGCAGGACCGTTCGCGGCTCGGCGGCAACGCCAGCAGCGAGGTGAAAATGCACATCGTCGGCGCCAACTGCCACAACGGCCGGCCCGGCTGGCGCGAGGGCGGGTTGATTGAGGAGTTCCGGCTCGACGACGCAGTGAACAATCCGCAGCGGTCCTGGGAGCTGTGGGACCTGCTGCTCTACGACAAGTTGAAAAGTGAGCCAAACGTCACGCTGCTGCTCGATAGCGTGTTGTTCGCGGCGGAGACGAAGGATGGCGCGATCCAGCGAGTGATGGTGCGCTGCGACAAGACCGAGCATCTCTACCGCATTACGGCGAAGGTTTATCTCGATTGCACCGGTGATAGCCGGCTCGCGGTGGAAAGCGGCGCGGTGTTTCGCTGGGGGCGCGAGCAGCGGACGGAGTTCAACGAATCGCTCGGCCTCGTCACACCGGACCGGCAGACGCTCGGCAGCAGCATCCTGTTCACGTCGAGCGATTACGGCCATCCCGTGCCGTTCACGCCGCCGAAGTGGGCGCGTAAAGTGACGAAGGAGCAGCTCGAGTTCCGCTCAGTGAAGGCGTGGGAATACGGCTATTGGTGGATCGAATGGGGCGGCCAGCTCAACACGATCCGCGACAATGAGCGCATCCGGTTCGAGTTGGTCTCGATTGTGCTCGGCGTCTGGGACTACATCAAGAATTCCGGCGACCATCCGACGAGCCTCTCGTGGGGGATGGACTGGATCGGCATGGTGCCCGGCAAACGCGAGAGCCGGCGCATTATCGGCGATCACCTCCTGACACAGGATGACCTGACGGGGAAGAACAGCGACTTTGCCGACGCCGTCGCCATCGGCGGCTGGCCGATGGACGATCATCCGCCGAGTGGGTTCGACATGCAGGACACGCACCCGTGCCGCCAGATCAAGACGGCGGAGGTTTACAACATCCCGCTGCGCGCTCTCTACAGCAAGACCGTCGGCAACCTGATGATGGCGGGCCGCAACATCAGCGCCACGCACGTCGCGTTCACCTCGACGCGCGTGATGGCCACCTGCTCCGTCATGGGCCAGGCCGCCGGCACGGCCGCCGCGCTCTGCGCGCGCCACGGCCTCGCGCCGCGCCAGCTCGCGCAGGACAAGGCGCTCGTGAATGAGTTGCAGCAAACGCTGCTGCGTGACGATCAGACGATCAAGAACGTCCGCAACACCGACCCGCAGGACCTCGCACGCGCCGCGAAAGTCACGGCATCGGCGGAATACAAAACGTCCAAAGCCGCCAACGTCATCAACGGTTTCGTGCGCGACATGGAGCGCGATTGGCACAACCGTTGGGGCGCGCCGATGACGCCCGACGGCGCGTGGCTGGAACTGGCGTGGGACAAGCCGCAGACGATCAGCCGCATCCAGATCACGTTCGACACCGGTTTTCACCGACAACTGACGCTCACCTCGCAGGAGAGCGCGAACCGGGGCATCATCCGCGCGCCGCAGCCGGAGACGATGCGCGACTACGAGATCACCGCCGTTGTGCCGGGCGGCGACAAACCGGTGGTGCTTGTGAAGGTCGCCGGCAACTATCAGCGCCTGAACCGCCACACGTTCAAGCCGGTGGAGGTGAAATCCGTCCGCCTGCACATCACCGCCACGAATGGCGACGACGTCGCGCGCGTCTATGAAGTGCGGTGCTACGCATGACCGCCTCCGCGACAAAGCGGCCGTTGATCGCGCTGACGCCGGACGTTCACGAGAGGAGCGGCGGCGGGCTAAACGGCTTCCTTCACAAGGAATACACCGACGCGGTGCTGGCGGCGGGCGGTTTGCCCATGGTGCTGCCGTTGACGGACGACGAGCCGGCGCTGGTGGCGTTGCTGGAGCGCGCCGACGGCCTGCTGCTGACCGGCGGCGGCGACATGGACCCCGCGTTGTTCGACGGCGACGCGGCCAACCCGACGTTGAAGAGCATCAGCCGATTGCGCGACCGGATGGAGTTGTTTCTGACGCGGCGGTTGCTCGACGAAGGCCGGCGGCCGGTGCTCGGCATTTGCCGCGGCTGCCAGGTGATGAACGTCGCCGCGGGCGGCACGCTGGTGCTTGACGTGCCGACGGAGATTGGCGATGCCGTCAATCACGGCGATCCCCGCCACTCCGAACTGGTTCATGACGTGAGCATCGAGGCCGGCACGCGGCTGCACGCGCTGGCCGGCGCGATGACGATCGGCGTCAACAGCAGCCATCATCAAGCGGTGAAAAACGTCGCTCCCTGCCTGCGCGTGTCGGCGCGCTCGGTGCATGATGGCGTGGTAGAGGCGGTGGAACTCGATGGCAAGCCGTTCTTCCTCGGTGTGCAGTGGCATCCGGAACGGCTTCACGAGCGGCACGCGCCGTCGGCGGCCTTGTTCCGCGCTTTGGTGACGGCGGCTTCGTGACGACGCAGGCCGGTCTGCCGGTCAGCGGTTGAGTTGCGGCCCGCGCCGATAGACCCGGACGGGGGTCTGAAAGCTACCCAAATCTTCTGGCGTCATCCCTGCCTCGGACGATTCCATCACCTGCGGCGTGACGGCAGCCGGCGGCACAGTCGAAACGGCTCCGCCGGCTGAATAAGCAGGCGTGTTGGCCGATGGCGTCGCCGCGCTGCCGCCGTAGGACGCCTGTGGCTGATTCAACTGCGCATTTTGCAGTGCGGTCAGCATTTGTTGGGCGAATGCTTTTCGTTCGGGGGGAAGATCACTGGCCAGGCGGCTGTTGAGTCGTGCCACGGCCTGATCCACGCCGCCGAAACGCGCCGCGTAATCCTCCGTGCTGATAAAACGCCCGTCGCTGAGTTGAATGCCCCAGCGGCCGTTCGCGTCCTGGGCGGCGGTCGGCGTCGGTCTCTGGGGTTGTTGCGGTTCCGGCGCGGACGGTTGCGGCGCTGCCTGCGCGACCACTGGACTCGATTTGACCACGACCGGCGAGGAGCCGAAGTGGATGATGGCGATGAGATTGCCTTTGCGAACGGTGATGCTCCGGGTGACGGGATCAATTTTTTCAACGCGCACGCCGACGACCAACTCGCCGCCTTCGACGACGAACCGCGGCGTGCGCGAGGCGTGTTCCACGCTGGCCTGAAGCTTGCCGCCCTGTTTGAGTATGCCGCTCAACCGCCAGCCGTCGGCGAAACCGGGTGCCTCGCTCTCCGCGGGCGGGGCCGGCGGGGGCGGACTGTCGGCCGCCATCGCGCCAACCGCTGTCAGCGCGAGAAGCATGAGAACACCAAACGCTTTCATACTCAGTTTCATCGGGCCGCCTTCGGAAGCAAACACCGCAACAGGAATTCAGTCGCGCTGCATCCGGCGAAGAAGCCCATCCACCCCGCCAGACTAAACCTTTTTCAAATACCGGTCAATCGTTTGGGCGGCGCGCTTGCCGTCGCCCATGGCGAGGATGACCGTGGCCGCGCCGCGGACGATGTCGCCGCCGGCGAAAACGCCGGGCAAGTTGGTCATGCCGTCGGCGTTCACGGCGATGTTACCGTTGCGGTTCAGATTCAGCTCCGGGCAGGTGGATGTGAGCAGGGGATTGGCGCGCGAACCGATGGCGACCACGACAGCGTCGCATTCGATGACGAACTCGGAGCCGGGAACCGGCACCGGGCTGCGCCGGCCGGAGGCGTCGGGTTCGCCGAGTTGCATCCGCAGGCACTTCAGGCCCGTGACCCATCGTTGGTCATTGCCGAGGATTTCCAGCGGCGCGACGAGGAACTCGAAGCGGATGCCTTCCTGCTCGGCGTGATGGATTTCCTCGGCGCGCGCGGGCATTTCTTTCTTCGTGCGGCGATAGACGATCATTGCTGTATCCGCGCCGAGGCGGCGGGCGGTGCGCACGGCGTCCATGGCCACGTTGCCACCGCCGACGACGGCGACGCGCCGGCCGACCAACACCGGCGTGTCGGCTTCGGGAAACTTGTAGGCCGTCATCAGGTTGACGCGCGTGAGGTATTCATTGGCGGAATAGACGCCCTTGAGGTTTTCGCCGGGTACGTTCATGAACAGCGGCAGGCCCGCGCCGTTGGCGATGAAGATGGCGTCGAAGCGTGCGCGCAACTCCTGCAGCGTGTAGGTGCGTCCGATGACGACGTTGCATTCGATCGCCGCGCCGGCCTTCTGGAGTCGTTCGACTTCTTCCTGCACGATTTTTTTCGGCAGGCGGAACTCCGGGATGCCGTAAACCAGCACGCCGCCCGGTTTGTGCAGTGCCTCGTAAACCGTCACCGCATGGCCCCGCTTCACCAACTCGCCCGCCGCGGTGAGGCCGGCTGGGCCGGAGCCGATGATGGCGATTTTTTTTCCGGTCGGGGGCGGTGGCGGGACGGCGACGGCGCCCGCGTGGCGGGAAGCCCAGTCGGCCACGAACCGCTCGAGGTGACCGATGGCCACGGACATGCCTTTCAGACCGCGGATGCACTCGATCTCGCACTGCGTCTCTTGCGGACAGACGCGGCCGGTGATGGCCGGCAGGGCGTTGTCGCCCAGCAGGCTCCGCGCGGCGCCGGGGAGATCGCCGTCGGCGATGAACTGGATGAAGCGCGGGATGTTGACCATCACCGGGCAGCCGGCGACGCACTTCGGCTCTTTGCACTGAAGGCAACGCTGCGCCTCCATCAACGCGACTTTTTCAGTGAAGCCGAGGTTGACTTCGCCAAAGCCGGCGGCGCGCGCCCCCGCGTCCTGCTCCGGCATCGCCTGCCGCTCGATCTTCAGCCGTTCCTTGGTGGTGATCTTGCCGCTCGGGGGGCGGTCGCTTGGTTGCATCAGGCAACCTCCGGTTTTTTCAAACCGATTCGGCAGGCTTCCTCATGCCGCGCCGATTCCTGCTCCTGTGTCCGGTAGGCGCCGAGGCGGTCCCACAACAAATCGAAATCCACCAGATGTCCGTCAAACTCCGGGCCGTCCACGCACGCGAATTTCGTCTCGCCGCCGACGCTGACGCGGCAGCCGCCGCACATGCCGGTGCCGTCTACCATCACCGGATTCAACGAGACGATTGTCTGGACACCGAGCGGTTTGGTGACGGCCACGACGGCACGCATCATCGGCACCGGCCCGACCGCATACACCGCGTCCACGCCACCCCCGGCCAGCACGTCTTTCGCCGCGTCCGTGACAAACCCTTTCCGCCCGTGGCTGCCGTCGTCGGTGCAAACAATCACTTGGCCGAGCCTGCGCAACTCCTCCTCGAAGATGACCCACTCTTTCGAGCGCCCGCCGATGATGCTGACGACGGCCACGCCGCGCCGGTGCAGTCCTTGCGCGATCGGATGGATCACCGCCGTGCCGACGCCGCCGCCGATACAGAGCGCGCGGCCGGAGGTCATCAAATCCGTCGGCCGGCCGAGCGGGCCGGAGATGTCCTGGATCACGTCGCCGGGATTGAGCGCCACCAGATCGCGCGTGGTCTTGCCGACAGCCTGAACGACCAGCGTGATCGAGCCGGCGGCCGGATCGGCATCGGCGATGGTCAGCGGAATCCGCTCCGCGCCTTCGCCGCGCCGGACGATGACGAACTGGCCGGGCAGCCGGATTTCCGCAATGCGGGGCGCCCGCACGTCCAGCCGCGTGACGTTCGGACTCAACTGTTTTTTCGATAGAATCGGGTGCATCCCAATTATTTCGGCAGTTTTTCAGGAACAGCCGCGAAACCTTCGCACAACTTCTCTGTTTCCTCCACAAAGTTTTTTCCGCGACACGACGCTGACAAACATTTTGCTCTTTCGCGGAACATCGCTAGGATGGTTGCTGGCGACGCAACATGAACAAAACGCTGATGGCAAAGATGGTTCCGATCCTCGTGGCGGTTCTCGCGTGCGGCGTGGTCTTGGGCTGGTTTTTTGGAAGCAACGGCGAAGGGCTGAAGGAGCGGGTGCCGGGCGAGGACCGCGTGGGAGGCGAGGCGGCGGCGGCCGGCGGTCCGGCGGCGTGGGATGGCAAGCTGGTCAAGGGCAGCGGCACGCCGGCAAGTCTCCAAGGCGTCTGGCCGCGCTTCCGCGGCCCGAAAGGGGACAATATTTGCATCGACCCGACGCCGCTGGCGAAAAGCTGGCCCGCCGGCGGGCCGAAGGCGCTCTGGAAAACGGATGTCGGCGAAGGTTTCGCCGGCGCGACAATTTGGAAAGGGCGCGTGTTCCTGCTGGATTACGACCGCGAAGGGAAGGCCGATGCGCTGCGCTGCCTGTCGCTCGCCGACGGCCAGGAAATCTGGCGCTACACCTATAGCTCCAAAGTCAAACGCAACCACGGCATGTCGCGCACGATCCCGACGGTCAGCGACAAATACGTTATTTCGCTCGGCCCGAAATGCCAGGTGGTGTGCGTGGACACCGAAACTGGCGAGCTTCGCTGGCAGTTGAATCTGGTTCGCGAGTTCAATACCGAAGTGCCGCCGTGGTATGCGGGCCAGTGCCCGTTGGTGGATGGCGACCGGCTCATCCTCGGCACCGGCGGCGACGCGCTGGTTGTCGCCGTGGACTATGCCACGGGCAAGGTCCTTTGGAAATCGCCCAACCCCGGCCGCTGGCAGATGACGCACTCCTCCATCGCGACGGCGGAGTTCAAGGACCGGAAGGCGTATGTTTATTGCGGCAGCGGCGGTGTGGCAGCCGTTGCGGCGGAAGATGGCTCGATCTTGTGGCAGACGCGCGACTGGAAAATCAGCATTGCCAACATCGCGACGCCGTTGCCGGTGGGCGATGGCCGTATATTCCTTTCCGGCGGCTACGACGCCGGCAGCATGATGCTGCAAGCCAAAGACGTTGGCGGCAAGCTGGTGGCGGAGCAGTTGTTCCGGCTGAAGGCGGCGGTCTTTGGCGCGACACAACAAACACCGATTTTTTATCAAAACCACATCTTCGGCGTGCGGCCCGACGGCCAATTGGTTTGCCTCGATCTCAGCGGCAAGGTCGTCTGGGCCAGTGGTGCCAAAAACAAATTCGGCAGCGGCCCATTCCTGATGGCGCAGGGAATGATTTACGTGATGGACGACAACGGCACGCTGACCCTCGCCGAAGCCAGCACCGCCGGCTACACGCAACTCGCGCGGGCCAAAGTGCTCGAAGGCCCCGACGCGTGGGGGCCGATGGCGCTGGCCGACGGCCGGCTCATCGCCCGTGATGTAAACAAAATGGTTTGCCTCGACGTGGCCGCGCACTGAACGACCCATGATCATTTCCCGCACACCTTTTCGCATCAGCTTCGCTGGCGGCGGCACCGACCTGCCGGCGTTCTACCGGCGCGGCGGCGGCGCCGTCACCAGCGCGGCGATTGACAAATACATGTTCCTCACCGTCAACCGCGCGTTCGACCACCGCATCCGCGTCGCCTACGCGCAGACGGAGATTGTCGAGCACGCCGACCAGGTGCGCCATCCGTTGGTGCGCGAGGCGCTGAAGCTGACCGGCATTGACCACGGCATCGAGATCACCAGCATGGCCGACATTCCCGCCCGAAGCGGCCTCGGTTCCTCCAGCAGCTTCACCGTCGGTTTGCTCAATGCCCTCCACGCTTTCAAAGGCGAGCACGCCAGCGCCGAGCAGCTCGCGCGCGAGGCGTGCCGGATCGAGATCGAGCGGCTCAGCGAGCCGATCGGCAAACAGGACCAATACATCGCGGCCTACGGCGGGCTGCAGCATATTCAGTTCAACGCCGACGACAGCGTCTTCGTGGACCCGGTCGTCACGCCGCCGGGCGCGCGGCAGAAGCTCGCCGAGCACCTGATGATGTTCTACACCGGCAAGACGCGAAAAGCTTCCGACATCCTCGATCACCAGCGCCAAGTCACCAGCACCGGCGACAAACAGGCCGCGCTGGAACAAATGCGTGCCCAGGCCGGCGCCATTCGCGACGTGCTGCGGCGCGGCGGCGACCTGCGCGACTTCGGCCGGTTGTTGCACGAAGGCTGGCTGCTGAAACGCTCGCTGGTTTCCGCCATCAGTGATCCCGACATTGACGCCCACTATGAGCGAGCGCGGGCCGCCGGCGCGCTCGGTGGCAAGCTGCTCGGCGCGGGCGGTGGCGGTTTCCTGCTGTTTTTCGTCGAGAGCGATCGCCAGCCCGCCGTGCGCGAGGCGTTGCACGGTCTGCGCGAGTTGGAGTTCAAGCTGGAGTCGGAAGGCTGCAAGATCGTCTATCTCAGTTAAGAATTAAGAGTGAAGAGTTAAGAGTTTGCAGCAACTACTTCCGCCTTCTGACTTCTGACCTCCGACTCCTCATTCTTCATTCTTCACTCTTTGCTCTTCACTCGCTAAAGTCTGCGCGATGTTTTTTCTGCTCCAAGTATTGTTCGTCGTCGGCTTCCTGTTGTCGTCGCCGTTTTATCTGTTGAAGATGCTCCGGCGCGGCAACTTTGCGCGCGGGTTCTGGCAACGCTTTGCCCTTTACTCCGCCGAACTGCGCCGCGAGGCCGGCAGCGGCGGATTCGTGTGGATTCAGGCGGTGAGCGTCGGCGAAACGCGCGTGGCGCTGCTGCTGATCGAGCGGCTGCGGCGGCGCTGGCCCGGCCTGCGCGTTGCATTGAGTACGACGACCTCGACGGGCCAGGCGCTGGCGCGCAAACAAGCGCCGCCCGGCACGCTGGTGATCTACTTCCCCCTCGATTTCCTGCTTTTCATCAACGGCGCGTTGAACTTGCTGCGGCCGCGGCTGGTGGTTGTGGTGGAGACCGAAGTCTGGCCGACGCTTGTGCTGCAATCCAAACGGCGCGGCGTGCCGGTGGCGATAGTCAACGGCCGGCTGTCGGAGAAATCCTTCCGCGGTTATCGCTGCCTTGACGGGATTTCGCGACGTGTGTTTGGCGCTTTCGATCTGGTCTGCGCGCAAGGCGCGCGTGACGCCGAACGGTTCCGCAGTCTCGGAGCGCGCGAGGCGGCGCTACGCACGACGGGCAGCCTGAAGTTCGACGACGCGCTGGCGCCATCGCCGGCGGGCGCGAAAGCGAAGGAATTTCTCCGCGCGTGCGGCGTGGACGGCGGCCGCCCGGTCTGGGTCTGCGGCAGCACGCACGCCGGCGAGGAAGAAATTGTGTTCCGCGTATTCCGCGGCCTGCGCGCGAAGTTCCCGTCGCTGTTTTTGGTGCTCGCGCCGCGTCATCCGGAGCGAACGAGACAGGTGATGGCGGTGGCGGAGCGTTGCGGCGTGAGCCTGACGCTCCGCAGCGAACCGCCGTGGACGGGCGCGGATTGCCTGTTGCTGAACACGACCGGTGAGTTGAAAGCGTTTTACGAACTCGCGACGGTGATTTTCGTCGGCAAAAGCCTGCGCGGCCGCGGCGGGCAAAACATCATCGAAGCGGCGGCGTCGGACGCGCCGGTGCTGTTCGGGCCGGCGATGCAAAATTTCGAGGCGATTGCGGACGATTTTGTGCGCGCCGGCGCGGGCGTGCAGGTGGCGGATGAAGCGGCGTTGCGGTCGACGCTGGAGGAACTGCTGGCGAAACCGGAGCAGCGGCGCGAGATCGCCGGGCGCGCGCGGCAGGTCATCGCCCAAGGCAGCGGCGCGGCGGAACGGACGCTGGAGGCGATGGCTGGGATAGTGAAGAGCTAGGAACTAAAAGTTCGGTCCGAAATTCTTCACTCTTAATCCTAAACTTTTCACTTGCTTAGTCGCTCGCCAGGATGCGGCGGGATTCATCGAGGAAAATGCCGCGAAGGTTCATCGTGAGCTGCGGGGCGTTGGCGGATTTGGCAAGCGCCTCCTGCTCGGTGATCAGTCCCGATTTCACCAGTTTGTAGAGCGACTGGTTGAACGTCTGCATGCCGTCGTCGCCGCCGTTCTCGATGGCGGCGCTGAGTTTCTCAAGCTGGCCGGTCTCAAAAAGCTTCCGCACGGTGCCGCTGGCGCGCAGGATTTCCACCGCCGGCAGGACGCCGCCGGCGCGCGCCGCGACGAGCCGCTGGCAGAAGATGCCATTGAGCGCGTCGCCGAGCTGCCGGCGAATCTGGTCGCGTTCGTGCGACGGGAAATAATCCAAAATGCGATCCACCGCCTGCGTCGCGCTGTTGGCGTGGAGCGTCGTCAACACGAGATGGCCGGTGTCGGCGGCGTTGAGGCCGGCCATGAAGCTGGCGGCGTCGCGCATCTCCCCGATCATGATGACGTCCGGGTCCTGGCGGATGATGTGGCGCAACGCGGTCTGGAAGCTGGCGGTATCGAGGCCGATCTCGCGCTGCTCGATGCGCGACTGGCAATCCTCGAAGAGATACTCGATTGGGTCTTCGAGCGTGACGACATGTTTGCGCGAGGTCTGGTTGATGTGCTCGATGATGGCCGCGAGCGTGGTGGACTTGCCGGAGCCGGCTGGCCCGGCCACCACGACGATCCCGCCGGTCGCCAAGGCCACCTTGCGCAACGTGTCCGCCGGCAGGCCGAGTTCGTCGAAATCAGGGATGGCGGTCTTGACGTAGCGCATGGCAATGCAGAGCCGGCCGCGCTGCTGGAAGACGTTGACGCGAAACCGCCCGATGCCTTCCGCCGTGTAAGAAAAATCCGCTTCATGCTGCTGTTCGAACGATTCGCGGAAATGCGCCGGCAGGAGCGCCTGCGCCATCTCGCGCATCTGGTCCTCTGTAAGCGGCGGCATGTCCACCGGCCAAAGCTCACGCGCGACGCGCAAGACCGGCGCGGCGCCGGCTTTCAGGTGGATGTCGGACGCGTGCTCTTCAAGGGCGACTTGGAGCAGGCGCAGGAAAGATTCCATGCGACCCGTCCGTGGTCAGACGCGGAAGCCAACGGCGACGTTGCGGTGAGAACCGGAATGCGCGGGCAGATGGGAAAGTTTGCTGAGATCGGCCATCGCGCGCTTGTTGAGTTCCAAGAAGACGAGCGTGATGTCGTAGCCGGCTCGATGAGGAGAGGTTTCACATTGAACGACGATGCCGGAGCAACGGATGGCGTGGCGTTTCTGGCCAACGGCCGGCGCTTCGACTTCCACTTCCACTTCGGTCCATGGCGCCAGACGACGCACGCTGTGAAACGTCATGCCTCGCGGCGAAACATGAAAACCGCTCGGCCGCACCACCGTCGGCGCTTTGGCCAGACTAAGGGTGACGTAATCGAATACACCTGATCTATCGGCTTTGGCGGCTTTCATTTGCGACGCTCATTCCTTCGTTGTTACGCGGACGCGACACTTAAGTATCACATTACCAACGACGCGCGAAACTAGCACTGGCTCCCGGAGTTGTCAACGAGCCAACCCTGCGTTTTTTCCACCGGCCAAACTGGAGCCGGCGCGCGGCCAGGGCAACGCCCGGCCTTCGCTCCACCGCGGCTGTCACCGCCCGTATTTGTCCGCCGACGGCTGGTTGAACTTGTCGAACGCATCGGCGAACGCGGCAAAGCTCTTGAACTGGTCGTGGTAGAGGAACAGCAGCGCGTCCTCGGACTTTGCGCCTTTGGCCACCATCTCCACAAACGGCAGGAATTTTTTCCGGTCCTGTGTCGTCAGCAGGAATCGCACCAGCCGCTCGCTCGTCGCGTAAAACCGCGGGATTTCCTCCTCCTTGGGATATTTCACGGCGGTGAGCAGCCGTTTCAGTGGAAACGGGACGCCGCCGCCCCAGCCGCGGCCGCGGCGTTCGTCGAGACCCTTGAACTTGGCGTAGGCGTGGCCGCTTTCGAACTCGGCAAACCCCTCGTTCAGCCAGAGCGGGATCGGATTGGACTCGAACCGGTAAAAAATGCAGTGCGTGATCTCGTGGCCGAGCGAGCCGACCGCAAAGCCCCGTCCCCTCGGGCTGTATAGAAACAGCTCCGTGCGGCGGGCGACGCCCATCGCCCATTCGTCCAGGCGGATGATTTTGACGAACTGCTGCCACGCCTCTTCGTCGTCGTAGATGAACACGTGGTTTTTGCGCGCCAGCCGGTCTTGCGTGACGCCGAGGTCTATTTGGATCTGCCGGTAGTAAGCCTCCGCCAGCTCGCCGACCTTTTGCGCGTCGCCCAGCTCGTGAAAGTGGAACACGAAATGTTCGGTCTCGCCGTGCAGCCATGCGTGCGGGTCGGCACCGAGCGCCTTCTCGCCGAATTCCATCAGTTTCTTGTGCGAGAGTTTCTCCCACGGCTTTTCCACCAGCGTCACCGCGGGCGCGGCGGCGCGAGTGGCGGGCGGCGCCGCCTGGCCTGCCGCGCGATGGGAGACCAGCGCAACCGCCAGCGCGACGATGCCGAGTCGCAGCAGTGTCATGCGCCGGACTCTACGGCGCGACGGTGGTGGCGGCAAGCTTTCGCCCGTGGGGAACAACGCGCAGAAGCGGGATTGCCGCTGTCGTGCCGGGCTGCTAGGTTGACGGCAATTCTTGGAAAGAAACCGGTGGCCAAAGTAAAATCCATACTGGTGGCGATGGCGGGGGGCGCCGCATGCCTCGGCGTGGCGCTCGCCGCCGCGCCGCTTTACAAACGCCCCATTACCGGCGACCAGCTTCGCGCCGCGACGGCGGCCGCCATCGAGCAGGACGAGTGGGGCCAACATCTGCAATTCCTGGACCGCGCCGTCTGCGAGTTCATCGCCCATTTGCCGCCACAAGGCGGCGCGCAAAACTACAACCTCGCCGTCAACGACGAGGTCATCGGTCTGGCCATCGCGCAGGCGGCGTTCATCCGCAGCGCGACCACCAACGTCCTGTCCGACCTCTCGTTCGACGCCCGGACGCGCCCTTTCTTGCAGTGGCTCCTGCCGCACCGGGCGGCGCTGGAGGATTATCGAGAGTCCATCAGAACTGCCGACAGCCCGCTGAAGGTGCTGGAAATCTGGGTGAAGCTTTGGCGCGACGATTCCACCGGCCGCGAGAAGTATCGCAACCTCGCCCTCGCCTGCGGGCTGGTGTTCGACGAGCCGGTGACGATCCGGCCGCCGCCCGGCACGGAGTCGGAGAGCAAGCAGCCGGTGCCGCTCGACGCCCGCGAGCGTTACCTCGATTTCCGCAACGCCGCCGAGCACGGCCTGCTCCGCACGCGCCTCGACGAAATGGCGCCTTGGGAACTCATCTGGGTCGTCAACGCCGCCGTGTCCGCCACCGAGCTCGCGTGGGCGCGCGAGCACGTGCGGCTGGCGCAGTCGAGCTGGGGCGAAGCCTACGGCATGGTGCCCTATAACGAGGCCCGACTCCTCGGCAGCGATTCGATTTACAAGGACTACTCGCTGGCCGAAATCAAAAAGAAAGGCGGCGTCTGCGGCGACCGCGCCTTTTTCGCGTCCGTTACCGCCAAGGCCAACGGCATCCCCGCCATGCCCCTCTTTGGCGAAGGCCGGCGTGGTGGCCACGCCTGGTTCGGCTTCGAGTCCGCGCCCGGCCGCTGGGATTTCACCGCCGGCCGCTACCCCGAGGACCGTTACGCCACCGGCTACACCCGCGATCCGCAGACCGGCGAGGTCATCAAGGAACAATCGCTCTACGTGCTGACCGACCCGCAACACCACTCGCCCGTTTACCGCCAGGCCAGCCGGCTGGTCTGGCTGGCGGAAATTTTCACCGCCCAAAAACAACCCGCTCTCGCCGCTGCCGCCCTCGAACTCGCCGTCACCACCGCCTCCCGCCATCTCCCCGCGTGGATCGCCCTTTTCGACCACCTCAGGCAAACCGCCGCCCCCCGCGTCGCGTGCGACCGCCACCTCTCCGCCATGCGCGTAAGCTTCCACGGCTATCCCGACGTCCTCGCGCTCGCCGACCAGTGGGAACTGGATTTCACCCATCCACACGGCGGCCCCGGCACCGCCAAGACCCTCGCCCACCAGTTCCACAAACTCGAATCCCGCGCCGGCAACCGCACCGACCTCCTGCTCGAGAGCATCGCCCAGCGCGCCGCGGCGCTGGAAAAACAAGGCAGCCTTGATGCCGCCGACCGCGCCTACCGCGACGCCCTCGCCGACCAGGGCCGCGAACTCGTCGCCTTCCAGGCCATCGCTCTTGGTTACCTCGACTTCGCCGCCAAACACAAGCGCCAGCACGAGGCCCTCCATTTCGTCGGCTCGAAATTCGAGGAACTCCAGCACGAACCCCACGGCGATTACTTCGCCATGAACGCCTGGTCCGACCTCGCCACGGTCCTGGCCGACCAGCTCGACAAGGACCACCAGGTCGTCAAAGCCAAACGCTTCCGCCACGACGCCGAGCACCTGCGCAAAGCCGCCCGCAATCTTATCGAGACGGGGTTGGAGTAGAAGGCGCGGGTGCCCCGCCCGGCCGCCGCCAGAGGGCAAAGGCGAACTCCAAGGGTTGTCAATCTGTGACGTGGCAGCTTTCGTCGCTCCAGTCATCGTGCAATTGCAATCCGCAGCGGGTTTCATACGGTGGCTTTCACCCGGATTTGGTCGGATCGGGTCGGATCGGGTCGGATCGGGTTCATACGGTTGTAAAAAATAATAGTCGAAATCACTTTGACCCACTTTGACCCACTTTGACTGGCTTTGACCAAGGTTGACCGGAGACGCGGTTGGGGGCTTCTCCGGCGGCAGATTGGAATCTCACGCATTTGCATTAGGATCATGGTCGGATTCGCTCGGATTGAGTCGGATCGAACCAGCCCGATCGGCGGGCTGGAGGCAACAAAAGCGGCCGCATCATTTGGGTTCGTTTCGTAAAAACACCATTTGGAATCCACACCCCTTGGACATCGAAACCCCCGTTTTTCAACGGAAAAACGGGGGTTTCCGGTTTTGGCCGGGGCCATCATTTGGCTTCGTTTTGAAAAAAATACCATTGAGGGGGAGGATGATCGTTCCGCCGCCGGCCGCCGCCGTCCACGTTGGGGGCGGTTTCGCCACATTCGGTGACCAGAATGCGGCGTGCCCGCCAGATCGGCCACGATCTGTTCCACCGGCGTCTGGCGGCTGGTCGCCGCCTTGAGCCTTTCCGTGCCATCCGTGCCATCCGTGGATGGTTTCCGGTTGCCGTTTTTGGTCTCCGGCGGGACTCCCTGTACTCGCGTGGCTGCGCATTTCATTGCGGGGCCAAAGTAAAGCAATTTCTCTATCATGTCAAGAGAAATTTGCTACTATTTTCGGTGGACGCGGCGTGACCTGGATTGCGTCCCGGCTGCACATGGGTCACATCTCGAGGGTGAGCAACGCTGTTGGCAGGATTTCAAAATCACAAAATGAATGAACACGGAGGTTGCTTGACGGAATGCAAAGATCATAGGACTGACCCCTTTTTCGTAAGGCAATTTCTGCGTTGACGCTAAGGGGCAGCGGGCGCAATCTGCGCGAGCGTTTTGGAGAACAGAAAGGTGGATGCTGGTTCCGAACAACAACGCAAGGCTATACCAACTGCCACCGATCTACCCGTCAGGTCGCAAATATTGACGCCATCAGGGAAATTTAAATGAGACTTCTTGTCGTCCTGCCGTTTGTTGTTCTTTTGCTTGCAGCAACCAGTCATGTAAGCGCGACGGAGTACTACGTTGCCCCAAACGGGAACGACGCCAATCTTGGGACTGAACCACAGCCGTGGAAGACAATCCAGAAAGCGGCCGGTACCTTGCTTGCCGGTGACACGGTTTATATCAAGGCCGGGACCTATAATGAGAGGGTTATCCCCAAGAACTCAGGGACCGCTACGCAGAGTATCACCTATGCGGCCTATCCCGGCCATGAAGTCATTGTGGACGGCAAGGGCATCGCCTTCGGATGGGGATCGGGTCTGTTCCACATCAAAGACAAAAGTGGCATCAAGGTCTTGGGGATTCGCATTGTGAACTCGGCATACTATGGCGTGAGTGTATCCGGTAACGCGAGTTACATCAGCATTGAGAGAAACTGTTTGCGCGGCTGTCAGTCCAGCGGAATTCACGTCTGGTCACAAAAACGCACTACAACGATCAGTCACATTATGATCGCCGACAATGAGGTCACCGAAACGAACATGAATGGCGATCAGGAGGGAATCTCAGTCTGTGGGGCCGATACATTTGAGATTCGCGGCAACCACGTCCATCATATACACAAAGAAGGGATTGACACGAAGGAGGGTTGTTCCAACGGAAAGATCCGCAAGAACTACGTCCACCACATGCTGGGCTTCAGACAGCCGAATGGGGCGGTTGTATGTACCGTCGGCATATACGTGGACACCTATGGGGATACCCGCAATATCGAAGTCTCTGAGAACATCACACATAACTGCGGTTCCGGTTTTGCGATCGCCTCGGAGGGTGGGCAGCCTTCGGAAAATGTCAGGTTTGTGAACAACATTGCCTACAACAACCAGGACGGTTTCGTTGTTGCACCCTGGGGCAAAGGAGGACCGCTGAAGAACATTGCGCTAGTGAATAACGTCTCCTATGCCAACCGGCGCAAAGGGATATTCGTTCAGCATAAGAACATAGAGAAGGTCATCGTAAGGAACAACATTTGCAGTCAGAATACCGAGGCGCAGATCGTAGTGAATGATCCAATGCAACAAGGCGTTACTCTGGATCACAACTTTGTTGACGGCTTTAGAAAGTATAAGATGACTTGGAAAGGGGAAGCTTGGCAAGAGGTGTGCGGTGATGATGTGGTTACCGGGGATCCACGGTTTGTAAATGCGATTGGAGGGGACTTCCATTTAAACAAGGATTCGCCTGCAATAGACAGGGGTTCGTCTGTTGGCGCGCCGAGCGTTGATCATGATGGAAATCGCCGTCCCGAAGGTCCGAGCGCGGACATCGGTGTGTACGAACACAAATAGATGTGATTGCACAGCAATGGGTCAGGCCGATGCAAATGGAACAGAAGACATCACTAGATAACAGGCTGGTCAGTATTGATGCTTTGCGCGGTTTGGCGATGTTCTTGATATTGGCCATTGATATCGGCGGGGCTCCTATATTCCAGACGTTTACAAAGTTGTGGGGGGAACCATTCGCTACGGCTGTCTCCAAGCAATTCAGCTATAGTTTTACTGAGGGCCTGCGATTGTGTTTTATTGCGATGCCCATGTTCCTTTTCGTTGTCGGCCTGGTAATACCATTGTCGCTTAGAAACAGGCGCTTGGAGATGGATACAAAGACAATATACCTGCACATTGTCAGGCGGTCGGTGATCTTGTTTCTGTTGGGATTGATTGCGGGTGGGCATTTGTTGAGTTTCAAGTTCGCCAACATGCCGGTTTACAACAACGTACTGGAATACATCAGCATTGGCTATCTAGTGTGCTCGATCCTGGTCTTGCATACGACCTCATTGGTGCAGTGTGTTCTGACCGGGGCATTGCTGATGGTGTATTGGGCGCTCTTCGTGTTTATACCGGTTCCGGGCTGGCAAGGGGAACGTTTCTCGGGTCAGATGAACCTGGCAATTTACATCGATAATGTGGTGCTGGGCCCGTTTCACCGTCAAGGTTCATGGCAGGTTGTGGCGACTATCCCTTTCGTCGCCAATATGCTTTTGGGCGTGTTGATGGGCCACATTCTGTTTGGCAACCGAAAGAAAGAAGATAAAGCAAAAGTGCTGCTCATCTGTGGCCTGCTCATGTTGATAGCAGGCTCGATCTGGGGTTACAGTTTCCCGATTATCAGAAGCCTGTGGACCAGCTCCTTTGTGCTGGTGACCTGTGGATTAACGACCATCCTGCTTGCCGCGTTCTTCCTGCTTATAGATGTGTTAGGATATGCAAAGTGGGCGTTGTTCTTCACGGTGTTCGGGGTAAACTCGATTGCTGTTTACATGATGGCACACATGTTTGACTTCCGATTGATCGGAAACATATTCGTCGGTGGAGCGAGCGGCTTGTGCTCGCCGAATGTTCAGGCGTTCATTCAAGCGATGGCTGCCATGATGGTCATGTGGTTGATCATGTATTACATGTATCGCAAGAAGACCTTCATTAAGATCTAAATGGAGTATCCGGCGACGTACGCGCTCACCGACGGCACCAACAACAGCGAGCCGCACGGCTTCAGCGAGATTCTGGGAAAACTATAATCTTTGCATCGCCAGCCGGCTGCCTGCTTTCATCAAGGTAGGGCCGGACCGCCGGGCCGGCCGAAACGACGGTGCGGCGCGCCCGGCGGTCGCGCCCTACCACAACACCGCGGCGGTCATATACCGCCGCTACAAAACCCCTCCGTTGTTAGCGTTTTTTTAACACCTTCCGGCGGTCCTTTTATTAGCGGCCCGCTCTCTCTCACACGATAGTCATGGCGTCAAAGGAAAACGCCTATGACTGATTTCGTTTTTATTGCGGTCACCGTGGTTTTCTTCGCCGTCGGCGCGCTCTACGCCGGCTGGTGCGGAAAACTGTAAAGGGCATTATGGAAAACCTTGTTGTCGGTTTCATTGCCGTGGCGCTTTTCGCGTATCTGTTTTACGCGATGATCCGCCCGGAGAATTTCTAACGGAGCCTCTTATGCAACCTTCCGGCTGGCTTCAACTCGCGGTTTACGTCGTGGTGCTCGCGGCGATCACCAAGCCGATGGGGCTTTACCTCATGCAGGTGCTCGACGCCAAGGGCCGCACGTGGCTCGATCCCGTGCTCCGTCCGCTCGAACGACTGACCTACTGGCTGATGGGCGTGCGCGCGGACCACGAGCAGGACTGGAAGCAATATACCTGGGCGATGCTGCTTTTCAGCCTGGTGGGCTGCCTGTTCACCTACGCCATCCTGCGCCTCCAGCATCTGCTGCCGCTGAATCCACAGGGCTTCGGGCCGGTGTCGCCGGACCTCGCGTTCAACACCGCGGTCAGTTTCACCACCAACACCAACTGGCAAAACTACACCGGCGAATCCACGATGTCGTATCTCTCGCAGATGGTCGCGCTGGTGATCCACAACTTCGCCTCCGCCGCCACTGGCATCGCCATCGCGGCGGCGGTGGTCCGCGGCCTCGCGCGGCACACCACCAAACTTCTCGGCAACTTCTGGGTGGATCTCGTGCGCGTCAGTTATTACTTGCTGCTGCCGATCTGCCTGGTGTTCGCGGTCGCGCTTGTTTCGCAGGGCATGATTCAAAATTTCCAGCCGTTCACGAAGGCGAAGCTCGTCGAGCCGATGAAAATCCAGGTGGAAAAGAAAAACGACAAGGGCGAGACCGTCAAAGGCGCCGACGGCAAAGCGGTGATGGAGGAGCAGGCCGTTACCGAACAGGTCATCCCGCAAGGCCCGATGGCCTCGCAGGTCGCCATCAAAATGCTCGGCACCAACGGCGGCGGCTACACCAACGCCAACGCGGCGCATCCGTTTGAGAACCCGACGCCGCTCTCCAACTTCCTGCAAATTCTCTCGATCTTCGCCATCGGCAGCGGGCTGACTTACTACCTCGGCCGCATGACGAAGAGCCAGGCCCACGGCTGGGCCGTGTGGGCCACCATGATCGTGCTGTTCCTCGCCGGCGCGCTGGCGTGCTGGTGGGCGGAAGCGGCCGGCAACCCGATTCACCACCATCTCGGCGTCATCGCCGCGGACGGCAACATGGAAGGCAAGGAAGTCCGTTTCGGCATTTTCAACTCCGCGCTCTTTGCCACGATCACCACCGACGCCTCCTGCGGCGCGGTCAATTGCATGCACGATTCGCTCACGGCGCTGGGCGGAATGGTGCCGCTGTTCAACCTGCATCTAGGCGAGGTCATCATCGGCGGTGTCGGCGCGGGACTTTACGGCATGCTCGTCTTCGTCGTGCTTGCGGTCTTCATCGCCGGGTTGATGGTTGGGCGCACGCCGGAATATCTCGGCAAAAAAATCCAGTCCTTCGACGTGAAGATGGCGATGCTCTCGCTGCTGATCCTGGCGTTGACCATCCTCGGCTTCTCCGCGTGGGCTTGCATGAGCCAATGGGGTCCGCCCGATCCGGCGACGCACGCGCTCACCGACGGCACCAACAACAGCGGCCCGCACGGTTTCAGCGAGATCCTGTATGCCTACTCGTCCGCCGTGGCCAACAACGGCAGCGCCTTCGCGGGCCTCAGCGGCAACACGCCCTGGTATAATACCACGCTCGGCCTGGCCATGCTCTTTGGCCGGTTCCTGATGGTCGTGCCGATCATGGCGCTGGCCGGCTCGCTGGCGCAAAAGAAACTCGTGCCGGCAAGCGCGGGCACGTTTCCGGTCACCGGTTTTACGTTTGTCATATTGTTGCTCGGCACGGTGCTGCTGATCGGCGCGCTGAACTTCCTGCCCGCGCTGGCGCTGGGGCCGATCGTCGAGCATTTCCTGACCGCGCAGGGGAAACTTTTCTGACCGTCAACGGGACACGATTATGAGTCACAAACCTCCATCACTTTTCGACGGCGCCATCGTGGGGCCGGCTATTGTGGATTCGTTCCGCAAGCTCGACCCGCGCGCGATGATCACGAACCCGGTGATGTTCGTCACCCAGGTCGGCGCGCTGCTGACCACGGTGGGTATCTTCACGGCGAGCGCCGATCGCGGGTTCATCGCGCATCTGGCCGTCTGGCTCTGGTTCACGGTGCTGTTTGCCAACTTCGCCGAGGCGGTCGCCGAAGGCCGCGGCAAAGCCCAGGCGCAGGCGCTCCGCCGGACGCGCGTGAAGACGATGGCGCACCGCGTCGCGTCGGGTGGCCGTACCGAAGATGTCAACGCCAACGACCTGCGCAAGGGCGACGTCGTGATCGTGCGCGCGGGCGAGGTCATTCCCGCCGACGGCGACGTGATCGAAGGCGCGGCCACCGTGGACGAATCCGCCATCACCGGCGAGTCGGCGCCCGTCATTCGCGAGAGCGGCGGCGACCGCAGCGCCGTCACCGGCGGCACGCGCGTCCTCTCCGACGAAATCAAAATCCGCGTCTCGATCAATCCCGGCGAAGGATTCCTCGACCGGATGATTTCGCTCGTCGAAGGCGCCAAGCGGCAGAAGACGCCGAACGAAATCGCGCTTACCATTCTGCTGGCGGCGCTGACGATCATCTTCCTGCTGGTCTGCGTGACGTTGAAGCCTTACGGTCTTTATGCTGGCATGGTGTTCTCCGTGCCGGTGTTGATCGCGCTGCTGGTCTGCCTGATTCCGACGACCATCGGCGGCCTGCTCAGTGCCATCGGCATCGCCGGCATGGATCGGCTGCTCCAGCACAACGTGCTCGCGATGAGCGGCCGCGCCGTCGAGGCCGCCGGCGACGTGGACGTGCTGTTGCTCGACAAGACCGGCACGATCACGCTCGGCAACCGCCAGGCGACGGAGTTCATCCCCGCGCCGGGCGTGAGCGAAAAAGAATTAGCCGACGCCGCGCAACTCGCCTCGCTCGCCGACGAGACACCCGAGGGCCGCAGTGTCGTCGTGCTCGCGAAGAAATTCGGCATCCGCGAGCGGCAAATTCAGGAATTGCCGCACGCGCAGTTTATCAAGTTCACCGCGCAGACGCGGATGAGCGGCGTGGATTTTGGCAACGGCGACGGCGTTGGCCGCCGCATTCGCAAGGGCGCGTCGGAGGCGATCCGCCAGTTCGTTACCGAGCAAGGCGGCCACAACGACACCACCGTCATGGACAAGGTGAACGACATCGCCCGCGGCGGCGGCACGCCGCTGGTGGTGGCCGATGGCAGGCGCATGCTCGGCGTCGTCCGGCTCAAGGACATTGTCAAAGGCGGTCTGGTCGAGCGGTTCAAACGGCTGCGCACGATGGGCATCAAGACCATCATGATCACCGGCGACAATCCGCTCACCGCCACCGCCATCGCCGCCGAGGCCGGCGTGGACGATTTCCTCGCCGAGGCGAAACCCGAGGACAAGCTGGCGCTCATCCGCCGCGAGCAGACCGGTGGCCGGATGGTGGCGATGATCGGCGACGGCACCAACGATGCGCCCGCGCTGGCCCAGGCCGACGTCGGCGTGGCGATGAACACCGGCACGCAGGCGGCCAAGGAAGCCGGCAACATGGTGGATCTCGACAGCAATCCGACGAAGCTCATCGAAATCATCGAGATCGGCAAGCAACTGCTTATCACGCGCGGTTCGCTGACGACCTTCAGCATCGCCAACGACGTGGCAAAGTATTTCGCCATCATCCCGGCGATGCTGATGGGCACGTTTCCCGCCATTGCGCCGCTGAACGTCATGGGGTTGCACAGCCCGACCACGGCGATCCTGAGCGCGGTGATCTTCAACGCGCTGATCATCGTCGCGCTGATTCCGCTGGCGTTGCGCGGCGTCAAATACACGCCGATGGGCGCCGCCGCGATCCTCCAACGCAACCTGCTCATTTACGGCGCGGGCGGCGTCGTCATCCCGTTCGTCGGCATCAAACTCATAGACCTGATCGTCACGGCCCTCAACCTGGTGTAATCGCATGAAAACGTTATTCGCTGAAATCCGAAGCGCGGTGCTGGTCACGCTGATGCTGGCGGTGGTCTGCTGCGGCCTGTATCCGCTGGCTGTTTATGGCGTGTCGCAGGTTCTGTATCGCGACAAGGCCAACGGCAGCCTGATTGTGGACGCAAAAGGAACCGTGCTCGGCTCGAAACTGATCGGCCAGCCGTTCAGCGCCGACAAATATTTTCATCCGCGCCCGTCCGCCGCCGGCAACGGCTTCGACGGCACCAGCTCCGGCGGCAGCAACCTCGGCCCGACTTCGAAAAAGCTGGCCGACTCCATCGGGCAAAACGTCGCCGATTACCGCAAGCAAAACGGCCTCGCGGCCGACACGCCCGTGCCCGCCGACGCCGTCACCGCCTCCGGCAGCGGCCTCGACCCGCACATCAGTCCGCGCAACGCCGAGCTGCAAGCCTCGCGCGTTGCCAAGGTCCGCGGTCTGGCCGCGGAGAAGGTGCAGGAACTCATTCGCGAGAACACCGACGCTCCCGATTTGGGTTTCCTCGGCGATCCGGGCGTCAATGTGTTGCGGCTGAACTTGGCGCTGGACCAACTGCCGGGAAAATGAGGTGGCGTTATGCCATACGTATTGGAGAACGATTTATTGGAAACGAGGAGCGCGCCTGCAAGACCCGCTGGGCGGCTCTCCACGGAGCGAGCCGAGCCGGAACTCTGGCTCCAAAGAATTCTGGTGCCAGTGGACTTTGGCGCCGCTTCGGCCGTGGCGCTGCGATACGCGGCCGCGCTGGCGCGAGGACGCGGCGCGGCCATTACGGTGGTTCACGTGCTGCAACTCAACATCGTCGGCGAGGAGCGCGGCGTTCCGCGCACTCAGTTTCTCAACGAGATGCGTGAGGAAACCGAAAAGCGCCTTCACGAGTTTGTCGAGACAGTCTGTGGAGCGGAGATGGCCTGCGAGTGCATTGTGAAAATCGGCAGGCCGGGCGATGAAATCGTCCGTGTCGCCGCGGAAAAGGCTGCGGACTTGATTGCTCTGGCCGCCAACGAACACGTCGGCCTCTTGCATTGGCTGCGACCGCACACGGCTGCGCGCGTCCTCCGCAACGCCCCGTGTCCGGTTCTGCTGATGCGCGCGACGCAGCAGCCGTTTGTCTGGCAGTGGCGGCGCAGGGGGTGTGACAGCAGGTTTGTTGGTGATTCTCGTGTGCCGGTGACTTAAACTCATGACATGACCGAAGCCCAACGCCCCAATCCAGACGCGTTGCTCGCCGAGATCCAGCGCGAGGAGAAGGCGGCCAAGCGCGGCCGGCTGAAGATCTTTTTCGGCATGTGTCCGGGCGTCGGCAAGACTTACGCCATGCTCGAAGCGGCGCGGCAGCGCAAGGCCGACGGCGTGAATCTGGTCATCGGCGTCGTCGAGACGCACGGGCGCGTCGAGACGGAGGCGCTGCTGGCCGGGCTGGAAATCGTTCCGCGCAAGGCGATGGAGTATCGCGGCATCACGATCACCGAGATGGACATTGACGCGCTGCTCGCGCGCCGGCCGCAGCTTGCGCTGGTGGACGAACTGGCCCACACCAACGCGCCGGGCAGCCGCCACCCGAAACGTTTCCAGGATGTGGTCGAGTTGCTCGACGCGGGCATTGATGTCTATACGACGCTTAACGTCCAGCATCTCGAAAGCCGCTTCGATGTGGTCCGGCAGTTCACCGGTGTCACGGTGCAGGAGACGGTGCCGGACTCGGTGGTGGACCTGGCTGACGAGATCGAGCTGGTGGACTTGACGCCGGAGCAACTGCGCAAGCGGCTGGCCGATGGCAAGGTGTATATGGGGGCGCGCGCGGTGACGGCGGCGGAGAATTTTTTCCGCGGGGAAAACCTGACGGCGTTGCGCGAGATGGCGTTGCGTTACACCGCCGAGCGCGTGGACCAGGAGTTGCGCGACGTGATGCGCGCGCGGCGGATGGGCGGCCGCTGGACTTCCGCCCAGCGGCTGGCGGTCGCCGTCGGGCCAAGCCCGTATTCCGCGCCGCTCATCCGGTGGACGCGGCGGATCGCGGCGGCCATGGACGCCCCGTGGTTGGCGATCTACGTGGAAACCTCGCGCCCGCTCGACGAGGAGGAGAAGACGCGGCTGACAAAAAACCTTTCGCTGGCGCGGCAGTTGGGCGCGGAGGTGGTGATGACGACCGGCGACGACGTGGCCGCGACGCTGGTGGAAGCGGCGCGCGAGCAGAACGTCACGCAGATCGTCGTCGGCAAACCTCTCGGCCATCCGCTGCTGGAGTGGCTCAAGGGCGGTTCGCTCTCCAGCCGCGTGATTCGCCGCAGCGGCGAGATGGACATTCACGTGCTCTCCAGCGAAAAGACCGAGACGCAGCCGCGACGGACGCGGGTCGTGCGAATGCTGGGGCAGGACCTCTGGCGCGACTGCGCCTGGGGCATGGGCGCGGTGGCCGCGGTCACCGCGATCTGCTGGTTTCTTCAACGCTGGGTGGGCTACCAGTCGGTGTCGCTGATTTACCTGCTGACGGTGGTGTTGCTGGCGCTGGTGCTGAACCGGTGGGCATTGTTGCTGGCGGCGGCCCTCAGCGCGGTGATTTGGGACTACGTTTTCATCCCGCCGGTGTTTACTTTCCGGATCGCGACCTTCCACGACGCGATGATGTTCGCGACGTATTTCATCGTGGCGGTTTCCATGGGCCACATCACGCACCGGCTGCACACGCGCGAACTGGCGGAGCGCAAACGCCGCCAGCGCACGCTGTCGTTGAACCGGCTGCTGGAGAGCGTCTCCGCGAGCACTTCGCTCGACGACGGCCTCCGCCGCGCCATCGCCGAAGTGGACGCGCTGTTTCAAACCCACAGCGTCGTCCTGTTGGCCGGCCCGGATGGAAAACTGGAAACCACCCCGCACCCGGCGAGCACGTTTCAGCCGAACGAAAAGCAGATTGGCGTGGCGAACTGGGCGTTCGATCGCGAACAGGTCGCCGGCCGGTTCACCGATACACTGCCGGACGCCACGTCCATCTACATCCCGCTGCAAACCTCCAAGGGCAAACTTGGTACGCTGGGCGTTAACATGGAACAGCGCCGGACGTTGACGCTCGACGAGCGCGAGATGCTCGAGACCTTCGCCGTCCAGATCGCCGCGCTCATCGAGCGATACCGGCTGATGGAAGACGCCGCGCTGGCCCGGCTGGCCGAGGAATCCGAGAGGCTCTACCGCACGCTGCTTGACTCGGTGTCGCATGAGTTGAAGACGCCGCTGGCGGTCATCGAGACGGCCACCGAAGGAATGATCAGCCAGTGCCAGAACGCGCTGCCGCCGCAGGGCAAGATGTTCCTTGAGGAAATCCGCCGGGCGAACAACCGGCTTCGCATCACCGTCAGCAACCTGCTCGACATGACGCGCATCGAGGCGGGCCGGCTGCCCCTGAATCTGGAGTGGTTCGACGTCGCCGACCTGTTCCAGTCCGCCAGCGAGCGGGTTAAAAACGAGGTGGCGCCGGAGCGCATCGAAATTTCCGTGCCGCCCGACATGCCGCGGGTCCGGCTGGATTTTCTGATGATGGAGCAGGCGCTGGCCAACCTGCTGACCAACGCCGCCGCCTACGGCCCGGCCGGCTCGCCCATCCGCATGTCCGCGGAGTTGGACAACGGCACGCTGGCGCTGCGCATCGCTGACCAGGGCATCGGCCTGGCGCCGGGCGAGGAGACCAAGGTGTTTCAGAAATTTTACCGCGGCGCCCAATCCAGGCCCGGCGGCACCGGCTTGGGGCTTTCCATTGTTCGCGGCTTCGCCCGCGCGCACCGCGGCGACGTGTCGGCGGAAAACAACCCTTCCGGCGGCGCGACGTTCACTATCCGCCTCCCCGTGGAGACCGACAAGCACCCGTTATGAAACCGAACCCGACGGTGTTGGTTATTGACGACGAGCGGGCCATCCGCCGGCTGCTGTGCGCGGCGCTGGAACCGCACTATCAGGTTTGTGAGGCGGAGAACGGCCAGCTCGGTTTGCAGGAGGCGATTGCGCGCCGGCCCGACGCGATTATCCTCGACCTCGGATTGCCCGACATGGACGGCGTGGCGGTTCTGAAGCGGCTGCGCGAATGGAGCCAGACGCCGGTGCTGGTGCTCTCTGTGCGCGACCGCGAAACCGACAAGGTCGCCGCGCTCGACAATGGCGCGGACGATTATCTCACCAAGCCGTTCGGCACCGCCGAATTGCTGGCGCGGCTGCGAGTCATCCAGCGCCGCGCGCCCGGCGCCACCGAGGAGCCGGTGCGCGTCATCGGCCCGCTGCAAATGGACCTGGCCGCGCATCAAGTCAAGATCCAAGGCCGCGAAGTCAGCCTCACGGCGACGGAGTTCGCGTTGCTGCGCGCGCTGGTCCAGCACGCCGGCAAGGTCGTCACGCACAAGCAACTGTTGCGCACGGTTTGGGGGCCAAACGCCGAGGAGCAGTCGCAGTATTTGCGCGTGTATGTCACGCACCTGCGCAAAAAGCTGGAGACGGAAGCCACCGGCAAACTCATCCAGAACGAACCCGGCATTGGCTATCGTCTGCTCGACGTTTGAGAAACATCGGAACGGGCTTGGAAGCCCGTTCTACTTTTTCGCGGGCCGGCATGGACCGTAGAACGGACTTCCAAGTCCGTTGCTGCCGCGACCGGGCGGGCGGCGTGGAGATTCCTGTAACGCCGCGTTACGACACCGAGACGACGCGGTAGTCGTCCGGGAACCGGCCGATCTTGATTTTGAGGCGGGCACCTTGTTTTTTACCGGTGAGTTGCTGGCCCAGCGGCGACTGCGGCGTGATGACCAGCACCTCCTGCTTCTCGTGGACGATTTCCGTCCCGCCGGCACACGGCCCGATGAAGTAAAAAGTCCGTCCGTCTTTTCCCTCCAGCTCAACCAGCGCGCCAATATCTATCGGGTCCTTCGGCTTGAAGGGGCGCACCGCGAGCCGTTGAAACTGTTCAAGCGCCTGCTCGGTTTCCGCGGCGTGCATGGACTGGCCGCGCGCCAGATACGACGCCTCCAGCCCGCGCGTGTCGTATTTGTCCTCGGCCTTGCTCTGGTCGTCCGTGGCTTCGTCGCGCGCGGTGCGGGCCGCTTTGGCGTAGAGCGCCAGCTTCCCTTCGAGGTCGGCGATGATCTTTTTGACAAGCGCGTGTTTGTTCATGGTCAAGGAACCACCGATACAACCCGAACGTTGCGCGGCGTGCAACTCCGATTTGCGATATCGTCGCTCAAAATCCTTCCTTTTTTCCGGCGTCGAACTAACATGCCGCCATGCCTTCATTCGACATTGTCAGCCAGGTCAGCTCGATGGAGATCGAGAACGCCGTCAACATCGCCAAGAAGGAATTGGCCAACCGCTTCGACTTCAAGGGAAGCAAGGCGGAGATCCTTCTGGAGAAAGACGAGATCAAGCTCTCCGCCGAGGATGAGTTCAAGATCAAAGGTCTCTCCGAAATCGTCCTTGGCAAGCTCGCCAAGCGCAACATCAGCCTCAAGAGCCTTGACCAAGGCACGCCGGACATTTCGCCGCTCGGCCATGCGCGCCAGACGATCAAAATCAAGCAGGGCATCGAGACGGAAGTGGCCAAGCAGATCACCACCCTCATTCGCGACGGCAAGCACAAGGTGACGACGCAGATTCAGGACCAGCAGATTCGAGTGACCGGCAAGAGCCGCGACGAATTGCAAGCCGTGATGGCCGCCGTGCGCGGACACGATTTTCCCGTGGCGTTGCAGTTCCAGAATTTCCGCGATTAAAGTTCTGCCCGCCAAACACGCTAAAAACAGAAAACGAATCCGCACCGTTCGCTCCTTTCGCATTTTGAGCGGGCAAAACTTCCAACGAAAGATCGGATGAAACTTTGGTATGACAGGCCGGCCATCAAGTGGCCGGAAGCTTTGCCGGTCGGCAACGGCCGGCTCGGCGCGATGATTTTTGGGAAGATTGACCAAGAGCGCATCGTGCTCAACGAGGACTCGATGTGGCACGGCGGGCCGCGCGACCGCATCAATCCCGACGCGCTCAAGACGCTGCCGGAGGTGCGGCGGCTGTTGCGCGAGGGCAAGGTCGCGCAGGCGGAGTTCCTCGCCGAGCACGGCATGCAGGCCACGCCGCGCCACTCGTCGCCGTATCAGCCGCTCGGCGATCTGAACATCTACCTTTTTGGCCGCGGCGCGGATGAAACCACCCTGCTGCCGCATAAAGGCATTGCCGAATATCGCCGTGAACTGGACCTTGCCACCGGCGTGGCGCGTGTGAGCTACGCGTTGCGCGGCGCGCGGTTCGTCCGCGAGATATTCGCGAACGCCGTGGACCAGGTGGTGGCGGTGCGGTTTGCCAGCGATCATCCGGGGCAAATCTCGCTCTCGGCCAACCTCAGCCGCCGGCCGTTCGAAAGCGCCACGGGCGTGGCGGGCGGCGACACGGTGTTCATGCAGGGCCAGTGCGGCCCCGACGGCGTGCGTTACTGCGTGCTGCTGAAGGCAGTTGCCGAAGGCGGCGTGGTCCGCTTGCTTGGCGACAACGTCATCGTCGAGCGCGCCGACGCGGTGACGCTGCTGCTGGCGGCGAACACGACGTTTCGCGCGCCGGAACCGCGTCTGCTTTGCGAGCAACAGCTCGTGAAAGCGGCGGCGAAACCCTACACGCGGCTCCGCGACGAGCACAGCGACGATCACCGCCGGCTGTTCTCCCGCGTCGCGCTCGACCTCGGCGGCCCCGACAAGCCGAACGTGCCGACCGACCGGCGCGTCGAGGCGTTTCGCGCCGGCGGCCAGGACGCGGGACTGATGGAACTCTATTTCCAGTTCGGCCGTTACCTGCTCATCGCGTCGAGCCGGCCCGGTTCGCTGCCGGCGAATCTCCAGGGTCTCTGGAACGACAGCATGACGCCGCCGTGGGAAGGCAAATACACGCTCGACGTCAACACGCAGATGAACTACTGGCTCGCCGAGCCGTGCAACCTCGCCGAGTGCCACGCGCCGCTGTTCGACCACGTGGACCGGATGCGGCCGTCGGGGCGCGAAACGGCGCGGCGGATGTATGGCTGCCGCGGTTTCGTGGCGCACGGCGCGACGGAGTTGTGGGGCGACACGGCGCCGTCGGGCGATTCGGTGCGGTTCAGCCTCTGGCCGATGGGCGCGGCGTGGCTCTCGCTGCATTTTTGGGAACGCTGTCTGTTCAGCGGCGACATGGCGTTTTTGCGCGAGCGCGCCTGGCCCGTGATGAAAGAGGCGGGCGAGTTTCTGCTGGAATACCTGGTGGAGGACGCGAGCGGCCGGCTCGTCACCGGGCCGTCATGCTCGCCGCAGAACGCCTATCGCCTGCCGGATGGCTACATCGCCTGCCTCTGCATGGGGCCATCGGTGGACATACAGATCGTGCGCGAGCTGTTCAACGCGCTGGTCGAGGCGGGCCAGTTGCTCGCCGCCGACAAGGGGCCGGACAAGGTGTTCCTGCAAAAGATCAACGCCGCGCGCGGCCGGCTGCGCGGGCACCGCGCCGGCAAGGACGGCCGGTTTCTGGAGTGGTCGGAGGATTACGAAGAGGTCGAGCCGGGCCACCGCCATTTCTCGCACCTGTTCGCGCTGCATCCCGGCAGCCAGATCACCGTTCACGGCACGCGCGAGTGGGCGACGACGGCGCGCAAGACGCTCGAACGCCGCGTGACCGCCGGCGGCACGTTCTCCGGCTGGAGCCGCGCGTGGCTCGTCAACCTCTGGGCGCGGCTGGCCGACGGCGACAAGGCGCACGAGAACCTCGTCGCGCTGCTGCGCCGCTCCACGATGCCCAACCTCCTCAACGATCTTCCGCCGTTCCAGGTTGACGGCAACTTCGGTGCGTGCGCCGGCATCGCCGAGATGCTGCTGCAATCGCACGGCGGCGAGATCAACCTGCTGCCGGCGTTGCCCGCCGCGTGGCCGGCCGGAAGCGTCAAGGGCCTTTGTGCGCGCGGCGGATTCGAGGTGGACATCGTGTGGCAGGACGGCGCGCTGGCCGAGGCGGCGATCCGCTCCAAGCTCGGCCGCCTCTGCAAGGTCCGCTACGGCGACAGGCTGGTCGAATTCAAAACCAAGATCGGCGCGAACTACCAGCTCACCGACACGCTGGAGCGCAAACGGGCGGAGTAATCTCCTTGAAACACATCCTCGCCGCCCTCTTGCTGATTGGCACCGCAGTGGCCACCGCGAGCGCCGCGGACGAGAGGGCGGCAGGTTCGCTGACGCTCTGGTATGACAAACCGGCGGGGAGTTTTCACCAATCGCTGCCGCTGGGCAACGGGCGCATGGGCGCGATGGTGTTCGGTGGCGTGGACGAGGAGCGCATCGTGCTCAACGAAAGCTCCGTCTGGTCCGGTTCGCGCGAGGATTCCAACCGGCCCGACGCCCACAAGGCGCTGCCGGAAATTCGCCGGCTGCTGCTCGAAGGCCGAAACGTCGAGGCGGAAAAGCTGGTCAATGACAACTTCACCTGCGGGAACAAAGGCTCCGGCCGCGGCCGCGGCGCCAACGTGCCGTTCGGTTGCTACCAGACGCTGGGCAACCTGCGGCTGAAATCCAGCGGCTCCACCAACGCCGTCGGGAACTACCGGCGCGAACTCGATCTCGCGACGGCCGCGGCGCGCCTTAGTTACCGGCGCGACGGCGTGACGTTCACGCGCGAGCATTTCGTGTCGGCGCCCGATGAGGTGTTTGTCACGCGACTCACCGCCGACCAGCCCGGCGCGCTGTCGTTCATCGTGGCGCTGGACCGCCCCGAACGATTTGAAACCACAGCTCCCGCCGGCAACGAACTGCTGATGACCGGCACGCTCGACGATGGGCACGGCGGCAAGGGCGTGAGCTACGCCGCGCGGCTGCGCGTGCTGGCGCGCGGCGGCACGGTGAAAGCGGATGGGAACACGCTGGTCGTCGAGAACAGCGACGAGGTTGTGCTGCTCCTGGCTGCCGCGACCGACTTCAGGGGTCTCGCCGGGCGGCAACTGGGCGATCCGGTTTCGGCAGTGAAACGCGACCTCGACAGGGCGGCGAAGAAACCGTTCGGCGCCTTGCGCGCGGCACAAAAAGCGGACCATCAGAAATATTTCAACCGCGTCGAACTGAACCTGCCCGCGACCGCCAACAGCGCGCGGCCAACCGTCGAGCGGCTGGCCGGTTTTTCGCAGGGTGCGGACGACCCCGCGCTGGCGGCGCTCTATTTCAACTTCGGCCGTTACCTGCTCATCAGCAGTTCGCGGCCCGGCGGTCTGCCGGCGAACCTGCAGGGTATTTGGGCCGAGGAAATCCAGACGCCGTGGAACGGCGACTGGCATCTGGATATCAACGTCCAGATGAACTACTGGCCCGCCGAGGTCTGCAATCTCTCCGAACTGCACGAGCCGATGCACAAGCTCATCGCCTCGCTGGTCGAGCCGGGGCGCAAAACGGCGCGGGCCTATTACGACTCGCGCGGCTGGGTGGCGCACGTCATCACCAACCCGTGGGGCTATACCTCGCCCGGCGAGGCCGCGCAGTGGGGAGCGACCGTCAGCGGCTCGGCGTGGCTCTGCCAGCATTTGTGGGAACATTACGCCTTCACGCTCGACCGCAAATTCCTGCGCTGGGCTTATCCGATCCTGAAAGAGTCCTCCCTCTTCTACCTCGACAACCTCCTCGAGGAGCCGAAACACCAATGGCTCGTCACCGGCCCGTCCAACTCGCCGGAGAACGGCTTCAGGCTGCCGGACGGCAAGGTCGCCCATGTTTGCCTCGGCCCGACGATTGACATGCAGCTCGTGCGCGAGCTTTTCGGTAACACCGCCCGCGCCGCCGACATCCTCGGGCTCGACGCCGGCCTGCGCCGCGAACTCACCGCCAAGCGCGCCCGCCTCGCGCCGAACCAAATCGGCCCCGACGGCCGGTTGCAGGAGTGGCTGGAACCCTATCCGGAGATCGAGCCGACGCATCGCCACACCTCGCACATGTATGGGCTGTATCCCTGGTATGAAATCACGCGGCGCGGCACGCCTGAACTGGCCGCCGCCTGCCGCAAATCGCTCGAAGTCCGCGGCGACAAGAGCAACGGCTGGGCGCTCGCGTGGCGCATGAACTTCTGGGCGCGCCTCGGCGACGGCGACCACGCGCACAGACTGCTTCAGGCGTTGCTCCATCTCACCGGCGATCAGGTTCTGAACTACACCGGCAAGGGCGCCGGCACCTACGCGAACCTGTTCGACGCCTGCCCGCCGTTCCAGATAGACGGCAACTTCGGCGGCTGCGCCGGCATCGCCGAGATGCTGCTCCAATCCCACGCCGGCGAAATCGAGTTGCTGCCCGCGCTGCCGAAAGCGTGGCCGGCCGGTCGCATCAAGGGTCTTTGCACGCGCGGCGGTTTCGAGGTGGACATCACATGGAAAGACGGCGCGCTGATCGAGGCGACGATCCGCTCCAAGTCCGGCGGCCTCTGCAAGGTCCGCTACGGCGACAAGCTGGCCGAATTCAAAACCAAAATCGGCGCGAGCTACCAGCTCAACGACACGCTGGAGCGGAAGCGGGCAGGAGGATGAACTCAGGCCTCAAGTCCCAGGAATACTCCGCGCCCGCGTTCGTCCGCCATTCCGGGTTGATCGTCGAGCCGATGTTCTCGAAAATCCTCAGTCTGTTTCGCCAAATTGAAAACCTCTGCCGGACGTGCGACCTGCTGCTGTCGGGGCAGGTCACGCTTGGGGGAATTGAGAGATGAAAGGATTACTTGTTAGAGTCGGGGTTGATTCGACGGATGGGAACTGGAACGCCCCTGTCCGGAAGGCGTCCGGTGAATTTGCCTACGTCACCATCACGGAGACCAAGCAACTTCGGCCCGGTTTTGTGCGGCGTTACGACGAGTTTATCCGGGCGGTGGCGCGCTTCGGTCAAGAACTCCCCGGTGCGTTGTTGGGGCAGCCCACGCATCTTGACCCAGACTTCGAGCATCAAACGTATGGCGACCAAGGCCAGCGTGCCCGAAGCATTTCCAAACTTCAGAGGGGCGATGTGCTCGCGTTCTTCGCCGGGCTTCGTGCGGTGGAGAACCCGGGCGGCTCGCTGATCTATGCGCTAATCGGACTTTACGTGATTGAGGAGATTGTGCCGGCTTGCTCTGTGTCACGCAATCGGTGGCACGAGAACGCCCACACCAGACGCGAACCGGGCGCAAGCGACATTGTGGTGCGCGCCCGTCCGGGTGTTTCAGGCCGTTTGAAGAAGTGCATTCCCATCGGTGAATACCGCGACCGAGCGTATCGTGTGTGCCGCAGCCTGCTCTCGGCATGGGGCGACGTGGACGTGAAGGATGGCTACATCCAACGGAGCGCGCGCCTGCCGGAGTTTCGAGATGCGGCGTGGTTCTATCGCTGGTTCAACGCCCAAAAACCGGAACTTGTGGCAGCCAATAATCCACCAACATGAGCGCACGACTATTCATCGTGTTTCTGCGGAGGCCCGGAAAGGGCGACCGGAGGACAGACCCGTTCTGGGAGTTTGGCAGTTTCGGCTGCACAGGCTGTCACCACGACAATCTGCTAAATCCGAAGAAGCGGCATTTGGAGACGAAAGACCGGCTGGCATTTGTCCAAGGCGGGCCGCAAGGATGCAAGCTGCTCTTGATCACGCCTCCGGTGGAGCGAAAGGACCACGGTAAGATAAAGGTGGAAATTCGCTGGGACAAGTTGGTCATGCCGTTCCGTTACGCTTCACCGCGCGCGCCGGTGCTCACAGAACCGGAAACGAAGAACACCGCATTGGTTGAGCTTGGAAAGTTGGTTAATACAGCAAACCGCTCGACAGCATCGGCGAAGCTGGCAAGTCACTTCCGCTCGCGTTGTCAGCCGCTTGATGCGAAAGCCGCCCAGGAACTCCTTAGGTTGTTTGAGGGGGCGCGGAAGGGCGCTGTGCCTGCGGATTTCATCAAACATTACACCGACGCTCTGCCTCGGTCAGATTGTCGCTTCCTCACACCCAAAGAGCGGCAGCAGGAATACGATGACCTTTTGGAGGAGCTCGACGTCCCGCCCTCTTTCGCCCGATGCAGACCGAAAAGGAGGGGTTGCTGAGTATGAAAGAGTTCAGCCCAGAGACAATCGAGCGTATCGGCAGCTACGTCTATGCGCTGCTTGATCCGCGCAAGCCCAAGGCTGACCCGCGCCGAATTTTCTACGTTGGCAAGGGAATCGGGCAACGATGCTTTGTTCATGCGGCCGCAGAGGTGAAGTGGAAACGAAGCGAAGAGCCGAATCCCAAGCTCCAACTCATCCGTGAAATTCGGCAGGCCACTGGAGCGCCGCCGCCCATCCAGCTCATCGCCCATCGCCTTAACGACGACGAATCACATCGGTTGGAGGCAGCCCTGATAAGTGTGCTTCGAAGCGACGGGAATCTTGCCTCCGGGAAATACGCGGCTTGTTACAGTCTTTCCGCGGACGAGATTGAAGGCCTCTACTCGAATCCGCTGAACGAATCGGCCATCGGCCATCGCGTGCTTCTTGTGAGTCTGAACGGCGGTGCAGACCTGCCGCCCTTTCCCGAGATTCAAGAATCCGACATGCCGCGTCGCGTCTTGAAGTTCTGGCCTCTGTCCGAACAAAGCGCCGACCAAGTCGAATACATCGTGGGAGTTTACAGGCAACTGACTCGGCGAGTTTTCAAAGTGCACCAAGCGGCAGACGGTCACGCAGTCCATGACCGAATTAACACCGGAGAGAAAAAGAATGGCTACCCAAACTGGAAGCGGGCGTTCCACGGCGAGCGGTGCTCGGAAATGGAGCTTCTCTGGGTTAACCGGCGAATCGTCAGCTCAAGAGGCGAAGTTCTCACGAAGTTCCCGCGCCAAGTCGGTTGCCGGTTAATCGGCACACATTCCAAGAGTTGATTGCATGCCCCACGCCTACACCGAAGACCAGCTTGTCGAGCAACCCGCCATCGGGTTGTTCGCGGAGCTTGGCCGGACTACGGTGTCAGCATTGGAGGACACGCAACATTACTGGGCAAAGACGACGCTGGCAGTCTGGCTAAAGGCTTGAAAGTGGAGCCGAAGCTGTTAAGGGAAATGCACGGCTTTGGTGGAAAAACGGTTATGGAGTTCAACGGCACTACAAGGAGACGGCAAATCATGAAGAACATCATCCTCATCCTCATCGGTTGCGCGTTCGTCTCCGCCGCCGAGCCAGCGTCGCGAACAACCCTCTCGCTGGACGGCCGCTGGCAGATCGCCGAAGGCGCGATGGATGCCACGCCGGCGAAGTTCGAGCACGACGTCGTCGTGCCGGGCTTGGTGGACATGGCCAGACCGCCGTTCGTCGAGCCGGGGCCGAAAGTGGCCGAGCGCGGCAAGGCGTTTCCGCAAAAGGACCCGCAGCGCGACGCGTTCTGGTATCGGCGGACGTTCACGGTGCGCGGGCCGGTTCCGGCCGTTGCGACGCTGAAGGTTGGCAAGGCGATGTTCGGCACGCGGGTGATCTTGAACGGCCAGTTGCTCGGCGACCACGCGCCGTGCTTCACGCCGGGATTTTTCGACGCGAAGCCGGCGCTGAAAACCGGCCGGAACGAGGTGCTCATCCGCGTCGGCGCGGATCGCGACGCGGTGGGGCGGGGAATTCCTTCGGGATTCGATTTTGAAAAGACCCGCTACATGCCCGGCATCTTCGATTCGGTCGAACTCATCCTCAGCGGCACCCCGGCAATTGCCAACGTGCAGGTCGCGCCGGATTTGCCGAACTGCCAGGCGCGCGTGCGCGTGTGGCTGAAGGAAGCAGCGGACGGCAGTGTGATAGTGGAAGTGCGCGAGGCGAAGTCGCACAAGCTCGCCGGCAAGGCGTCGGCGCACATGACGGCGGGTGCGGAGCAGACGCTCGATCTCGTCGTGCAGATGGCCGGTTGCCATTTGTGGTCACCGGAGGAGCCGTTCCTTTACGAACTGACGGCGCGGACTTTGGGCGACGAGTTCACCACGCGGTTTGGCATGCGCGAGTTCAAGTTCGATCCGGCGAGCGGCCGGGCGATGCTCAATGGCAAGCCGTATTTCATGCGCGGCAGCAACATCACGCTCTACCGGTTTTTCGAGGACGACGACCGCGGCGACCTGCCGTGGCGCGAGGACTGGGTGCGGCGGCTGCACCGGCGCATCAAGGACATGCACTGGAACTGCCTGCGCTACTGCATCGGCTTCCCGCCGGAGGCGTGGTATCGCATCGCCGACGAGGAAGGCGTGCTGATCCAGGACGAGTTCCCGATCTGGTATGGCGGCAAAGGCTGGAGCACCTGGGCGAGCGAACTGAAGAGCGACGAGCTGGTCCGGGAATACACCGAATGGATGCAGGAGCGCTGGAACCATCCGTGCGTCGCGGTCTGGGACGCGAACAATGAAACCGTCTCGGACCAGACAGCGCCCGCCATCCGGCAGGTGCGCGGCCTCGACCTGTCCGGCCGGCCTTGGGACAACAGCTACACGCCGCCGCAGGATCCGGGGGATTGTTTCGAGTCGCATCCGTATCATTTCTCGAATCCGAAATTCAAACTGTCGAAACTGGCCACCTCCGATCCGGTGCCGCAAGGCAATGTGTCAAAAAACGACGGCACCCACGCGGTCATCATCAACGAATACGGCTGGCTCTGGCTCAATCGCGACGGCACGCCCACGACGCTCACCCAGAAGCTCTACCAGAATCTCCTTGGCGCGAACTCGACCACCGCGCAGCGCCGTCACCTCTACGCGCGTTACACCGCCGCCGAAACCGAGTTCTGGCGCGCCCACCGCACCGTGGCCGCGGTGGTGCACTTCACCGCGCTCGGCTACTCGCGGCCCGACGGCCAGACCAGCGACCACTGGCTCGACGTGAAAAAGCTGGTGTGGGAGCCGGAGTTTTACCGCTACGTCCGCGAGTCGTTCGCGCCGGTGGGATTGATGATTGACGCGTGGGCCGAGGACTACGCGCCGGCCGCGAAACAGGAATTTCCGGTCGTGGTCATCAACGATTTGAACGAGCCGTGGAAGGGCGAGGTTCGCTTCCGGATTCTGCGCGAAGGGAAAACAGTGGCGGAGCAGAAGCTTCCCGCCGAAGTCGCGGCGTTGGGCACGGCGCGGGTGGTTTGCGCCCTGACGATTCCGGAGCAGCCCGGCGATTACCAGGCCGAGGCGACGCTGTGCGACACGCCGGCGGGAGCGGTTCACAGCCTGCGTGATTTTAGCGTGCTGACGGCGCAAGAGCGTGAGGCCCGGCGCAATCTCGCCGAGGGCCGGCCGGTGAAAGCGTCGTCGGTGCTGACCAAGGACGGCCAGACCTATCGCGCCGAGTTTGCGGTGGACGGCCGGAGCGACACTCGCTGGTCGAGCGAGTTTTCCGACCCGCAGTGGTTCGCGGTGGACCTCGGCGAAGCGCAGACGATCTCGCGCGTCGAGCTGCAGTGGGAGCGAGCGGCCGCGAAGGCGTTTTCGATCGAGGTCTCCGCTGATGGCGAGAACTGGAAACGGGTCTTCGCGAAAGACAACGGCGACGGCAAACCCGAAACGGTCCGCTTCGCGCCGACAACCGCGCGATGGGTGCGCATGACCGGCACGAAACGCGCCACGGCGTTCGGTTACTCGCTGTGGGAATTTGCCGTTTATCACTGATAACCAAAATGAAAACGGCGATTCTCATCGGCTTGCTGGCGCTCGCGGTCGCGGTCCGCGCAGCGGATGCGCCCAGACCCAACATTGTCATCATCCTTGCCGACGATCATGGGCGGCAGGCGGTCGGTTGTTACGGCAGCCCGTTCCTCAAGACGCCTCATATTGACCGCCTCGCGCGCGAAGGGGTTCGTTTCACGCAGGCGATGGCCTGCAATTCCATCTGCTCGCCGTCGCGCGCCACGTTGATCACCGGCAAATACAACCACCTCTGCGGCGTTCAGAAACTCGATGGGCACTTTGACGGCGCGCAGCAGACCTTCCCGAAACTCCTCCAGCAGGCCGGTTATCAAACCGCCATCGTCGGCAAATGGCACCTGTTCACCGAGCCGACAGGGTTCGATTTCTACAGCGTGTTGCCCGGCCACGGACGCTATGTGGATTCGCCGTTGAAGGAGACCGGCCACCCGTGGGGCGACAACGGCAACCAGGGCGGCATGGTGCATCCCGGATATCTCACCGATGTCATCACCGACGTCTCGCTCGACTGGCTGAAACGCCGGGCGCCCGGCAAACCGTTCTGCCTGATGATTCACCACAAGGCGCCTCATTCGCCGCATGTTCCTGCGCCGCGTCACAAGGACCTGTTCAAGGACGTCGTCTTTCCGTCGCCGTCGAACCTGCTCGACGATTACAAGGGACGCGCGCCGTCGCTCGTGTCCGACCAACTCATCTGGTCGCGCCTCTTCCAGCAATGCGAGCCGCAATACCAGCCCATCAAGCAGCAGTTCATCGGCGACCGCGCCCACGACACCCGTCTCATGTATCAGGAGTATGTCCGCAACTACCTGCGGCTGGTGGTCGCGCTGGACGAGAACGTCGGGCGGGTGCTGGATTATCTCGACCAGTCCCGCCTGACCGCGAATACGGTCGTCATCTACACCTCGGACAACGGCTACTTCCTCGGCGAACACGGTTTCTATAACAAGATGTGGATGTATGAGGAATCGTTGCACCTGCCGCTCCTCATCCGCGTGCCGCCGGGCTGGGGCGGCGTCAAGGCAGGCAGCGTCAACCATGAGTTGGTCGCGATGATCGACATGGCCCCGACGGTGCTCGATCTGGCCGGCGTCAACGTGCCGCCGGACATCCAGGGACAGTCCCTCGTTCCGTTGCTGGCCGGCAAGACCGAGGGTTGGCGGCAGGCGTTTTACTATCATTATTATGGAATCATGGGGCCGCCCCGCGATGACAACTGGATTGCCTTCCACGAGATTTTCGGCGTCCGCACGAAGACATCCAAGCTGGTCTGTTACCCGACATGGAAAGGCGGGCCGTTTTGGGAGTTCTTCGATCTGGCGAAAGATCCGCGGGAGATGAAAAACCTCCACGCCGATCCGTCACAGCAATCGAGCGTCACGGAAATGAAACAGCGCTTGCGCGCCCTCGCGAAGCAGTACCAGGACACGGAAGCCGCCGCGATTCTCGATGACATTGGAAGAAACAAAAGATAACCCGCATCCGCACCGCGCAAAAGCACGAGCATGAACAAAGCCATGTCATTGACCGCTGTCCTTGCCGTCTTGCTGCTGACACCGCCGACCGTCGCACCATGCGCCGAAGAGCGGGACTCCTCACGAATCCTGCCTGAAAAGACCGTAGGCGACAGCCGTGCGGTGGTGGGGGCAATTCGATGGGACGCGTGGCATGGCGACAAGAGCAACGTGGGGCGCGCTGTGGAAGCCGCGCTCGGTCCCAAACGCTGGCACTATCGCGTGCCGTTTTTCGGCGAGATCGTTTCGGACACACAGGTGGCGATCCGCGGTTACACGCAGGAAATCGTGGACCGGGAAATCGCCTACGCGCGCCAGGCCGGGCTGGACTACTGGGCCTTCGGGTTTTACGACGCCAGTCTCCCCTGCATGGTGGAAGCCCGCAACCTCTACCTCGCCAGCCGGCACAAAGCCGACATCAACTTCTGCTTGTGGAGCGGCCCCAACGACCTCGTCGCCACCCAGAACGTGCAACGCATCGTCCAACTCATGCGGGAGCCGACGTATCAAAAGGTGTTGGGCGACCGGCCCTTGTTCTATCTCGGATTCGTTGACGACAAGTGGCTGAAGATTCTGAGCGAACGCCAGTGCACGGAAGAATTGCGGCGGCTGGCGCGGCAGGCCGGGCTGGGCCAGCCGTATCTGGTGTTGATGGATTTCAGACCTGCGAAGGGCAAAAAGATCGCGGATGCGCTGGGCCTCGACGCCATCAGCACGTATTCCTGCGCCGGCAACGGTTGCGGCGCGCCTTACGCCGCGCTGGCGGAGCACGTGGAAAATTTCTGGGAACAATGCAAAGCCGCCGGTGCGCACACGGTGCCCATTGTCATGACCAGCGCCGACCGCCGTCCGCGCGTCGAACATCCTGTCCCGTGGGAAAAATATCAAAAACCCGGTGTCGGGATGGACAAGTTTTACGAAGCGCCAACGCCCGCAGAACTCTCCAGCCACCTTGAGCACGCGTTGTCGTGGATTCGCAAGAATCCGCAGATCACCCCGGCCAAGGCCGTCATCATTTACGCCTGGAACGAAAATGACGAGGGCGGCTGGCTCGTGCCGACGAGAGACGACGCGGGTCGTCCTGATGAAAGCCGCATCCAGGCGGTGAGCCGGGTGCTGCGCCCGGTTTCTCCGGCTCGATGAATTCACTCCGGCCAAGACGATGAAACACCTCCTGCCTGCCCTCACGATCCGGCTGCCGGGTCCGTTGGTTGCGCCCAGCGGCAAAGATACGAATCCCGGCACGTCGTGAAAAGGAATCCAACCATCACCCGGATTATTGTGGGAGCGATGGCACTCGTTTCCCAAGCTGTCCTCGCTGCCACACCCCAGGCTGTCGATGTGATCGTTGTAGGCGGCACGCCTGGCGGGATTGCGGCAGCCGTGGCGGCCGCCCGTTCCGGCGCCAGGGTGCTTTTGGTCGAGGAACAGGCGCATGTCGGCGGAGTGATCGCGGGCGGATTGTCGAACATAGACAACGGGAACCCGGCGGTCATCGGCGGCCTGTTCAATGAGTTCAAACGCCGCATCGTCGGGCACTACGCCCGCACTTACGGCGCGGAGTCGCCGCAGGCAAAGGCGTGCCGCGGCGGCACCGACTTCGAGCCACGAGTCGCCGAGCAGGTGTTCAACGATATGCTGGCAGGAGAAAAAGGCATCACGGTGAAGCTGCGTCACCGCCTGCGAGGCGTGCAGCGCAAGGGTGGGAAAGTGAAGCAGATCGTGCTGGAGGATCTGGCGAAGCCGGGTACAGAGATGGTAAACGAGGGGGGTGTAGTTGTAGATGCGACCTACGAGGGCGATCTCGCGGCGCTGGCGGGGGTGCCGTATCGCGTGGGGCGTGAGTCGCGCGGCGAGTATGGTGAGCCGTTCGCCGGGCGCATTTACATGGACCTCGGCACGAAACAGGTGCTCCCCGGTTCCACAGGCGAGGCGGATCGCGGCATCCAGGCGTTTTGTTTTCGCTTCCCGCTCACGCAGGTGCCGGAGAACCGCGTGCCGGTCGAGAAGCCCGCCGGTTATGACCGCGGCGACTACGAGTTCCTGCTGGCCGACGTCAAGGAGGGCAAAATCAAGACGCTGCGGGATGCGATCCAGCTTCGCCCGGCGCCCAACGGCAAATACATCGCCAACAACGACCACACGCACCCTGGCAAAGGCTGCCCGCGCCAGTCGCTCGATCTGCCGGAGGAGAACTGGGACTGGTCTGAGGCCGGCCCCGAGGCGCGGGCGCGGATATTCCAGCGCTACTGGGCCTACAATGAAGGCTTTCTCTGGTTCCTCCAAAACGATCCCGAGGTGCCCGAACCCCTGCGCGCGGTCATGAGCACGTGGGGCTTCTGCAAAGACGAGTTTCCCGACCACCATCATCGCCCCTGGCAAATCTACGTCCGCGAAGGCCGCCGCATTTGGGGCGAATCGAACTTCACCACCCGCGACACCGAACCCGATCCTGCCACGGGCAAACCGCGCCCGCGCCCGGATGCCATCGCCATCGTCGAATACGGCTTCGACTCGCACGCCGTGCGGAAATACGATCCCGCGCATCCCGGCGTGCGCGAGGGTTACGTCCTCGCCAAACATCCGCCCACGCAGTTGCCGTATGGCATCGTGGTGCCGCAGAAAGTGGATGGCCTGCTCGTCCCGCTGGCGTGCAGCGCCAGCCGTCTCGCGTACCAGACGATCCGCATGGAGCCGGTCTTCATGGCGCTCGGGGAAGCCTGCGGCATCGCGGCGAAAATTGCGCTGGATGCCAAGGTTGAGGTGCGTGCCGTGAACGTGTCCGATGTGCAGCGGGAAATAGTGAAACGCGGCGGTGTCATTTGCTATGATGCGCCACCGAACGCGCCGAAGTCTTTGAAACCATGAACATAACCATCACCCGAATCATCGTGAGCGCGATGGCGCTCGCCAGCACTGCCGCCTTGGCTGCCGAGCTTCACGTCGCCACCAGCGGCAACGACGCCAACCGCGGCACGAAAGACGCGCCGCTGCGCACCATCCAGCGCGCGGCCGACCTCGCCCAGCCGGGCGATGTGATCACCGTGCACGAGGGCGTCTATCGCGAGCGCATCAATCCGCCGCGCGGCGGCGCATCCGACCGCAAGCGCATCGTCTATCAAGCCGCGCCCGGCGAGAAGGTGGAGATCAAAGGCTCCGAGGTCGTCAAGAACTGGACGAAGGTTCAGGGCGATGTCTGGAAGGCGGCGCTGCCCAATGCGTTCTTCGGCGATTTCAATCCCTACAGCGATCTCATCCGCGGCGACTGGTTCAACCCGAAGGGCCGCGAGCATCACACCGGCGCGGTCTATCTCAACGGCGACTGGTTGATCGAGGCGGCGAAGCTGGATGACGTCTTGATGCCGCCGGGGACCACGCCGCCGCCCGCGGCCTCCGCCAAAAAACAATATCTGGTGAACCTGGCCTGGTTGCGGCCCGGCGGTGGCGCGGAACAAAACCAACGGATTCCGTTCGCGGGATGGATGGGAAACCACCCGCTCAAGAAAGCCCCTTGCTCGGAGGGCGGCGAATGCGTCGGCTGGCTTGAGCAGGGCGATTGGGTCCGGAGTGAGCCGATGGAGTTCAAGCAACCCACCGACCAGATCGAGATTCGCGCCTCGTGTGCATCGAGCGGCGCGGTCATCGAAGTCCGCCGGGACTCCGCCAGCGGCGAACTCCTGGGCGCCGGTTCGATTGCGAACACCGGCGGCTGGCAATCGTGGGTTTCCTGCAAAATCCACATCAAGCCGTTGACGGGAGCGCAGACGTTGTGCCTGGTGTTCAACCAAACCGGGCCGGTGGCGCCGCCGGCCCCGTTCTGGTTTGCCAGGGTGGACGCGGCCAACACCACGATCTGGGCGCAGTTCAAGGGCGTCAACCCGAACGAGCAACTGGTGGAGATCAACGTCCGCCGCACCGTCTTCTATCCCGACAAGCCGGGCCGGAACTTCATCACCGTGCGTGGCTTCATCATGCGCCACGCGGCCACGCCGTGGGCGCCGCCGACGGCAGAGCAGGTCGGCCTCATCGGCACGCATTGGAGCAAGGGCTGGATCATCGAGAACAACATCGTCAGCCACTCGATCTGTTCCGGCATCGCGCTCGGCAAACACGGCGACCAGTTCGACAACACCTCCGCGGACACCGCCGAGGGTTACGTCAAGACCATCGAGCGCGCCCACGCCCATGCCATACCGTGGATGAAGGAAAACATCGGCCATCACATCGTCCGCAACAACACCATCTCGCATTGCGAGCAGACCGGCATCGTCGGCAGCCTCGGCTGCTCGTTCAGCACCGTCACCGGCAATGTCATCCACGACATCCACATCCGGCGGCTGTTCACCGGCGCGGAGATGGCGGGCATCAAATTCCACGGCGCGATTGATGTCGAGATCAGCCGCAACCACATCTACCGCACCACGCGCGGACTCTGGCTCGACTGGATGGCGCAAGGCACGCGCGTCACGCGCAACCTTTTCCACGACAACCTCTCGGAGGATTTGTTCGTCGAGGTGGACCACGGGCCGTTCCTCGTGGACAACAATATCTTCCTTTCGCCGCGCGCGCTGCTGGTGAATTCCCAGGGCGGCGCCTATGTCCACAACCTGATGACCGGCGCAGTGCGCGTCATCCATACCGAGAAGCGCGAGACGCCGTATCACCCGGCGCACTCGACCGTCGTGGCGGGACTGGCCGGCAACCCGAGCGGCGACGACCGCTACTACAACAACCTGATGGCGAAGCAAAACGACCTGACCGTGTATGACGCGGCGAAGATGCCGGTGTTCATGAGCGGCAACGTCTTCGTGGCCGGCGCGAAGCCGTGCAAACAGGAGGCGTCCCCGTTGGTCGAGCCGGACTTCGATCCGGGCATCGCGCTGGTTGAAAAAGCCGACGGCTTCTACCTCGACATCACCCCCGGCAAGGATTGGGACACGGCGCAGAAGCGCCAGCTCATCACCACCAGGGTCCTCAGCAAGGCGAAGATACCGAACCTCTCCTACGAAAATCCCGACGGCTCGCCGTTGAAGGTGGACACCGACTACTTCGGCAAGCATCGGAGCAAGACCCATCCGACCGTCGGCCCGTTCGAGAATCCCGGCGAGGGTGCACTCCAGATCAAAGTGTGGTAATTGGAAAGAACGATGATGATCAGGCATATTCATCTCCTCGCCGCGATGCTGCTGGCTCCGCTGGTCCTCCACGGCCGGGAGTTGCCGGCGGACCCGGGCGCGGTGACGCCGTTGTGGGAACTCAAACTCGGCGCGCACCAATACTCGGTCCCGACGATTGACCGCGGCCGGATTTTTCTGGCGACGGAAGACGGCGCGGTGCGGCGGCCCGACTACCAGCCGACCGGTGGCGGCGTGTTGATGTGCGTGGAGCAGGCGACGGGCAAGTTGGTCTGGGAACTGCCGAGTCCGCGCTACATGGAGGGCGTGATACCGCCGTTTCATTTCGACCAGTGGAAGTTGGGCATTTGTTCGCACCCGGTGGTGGACGGCGAGCGGGTGTTCGTGGTCGGCAACCGCGGCGAGGTCCTGTGTGTGGACCGCAACACCGGCGCGGTGGTGTGGCGGTATGATTTCATCAAGGAACTGAACGTGGTGCCGCACGATGTTTGCGGAAGCACGCCGCTGATCGTCGGGGACCTGGTTTTTGCATGCACCTCCAACGGACTGGACGACCATCACGACAAGGTGCCGTCGCCGCAGGCGCCGACGCTGATCGCTCTCGACAAGAAAACCGGCCGTCTCGTGGCGCGCGACGGCGAGCGGATCGGTGAACGCCTGTTCCACTGCAACTGGTCGTCGCCCGTCGCGGGCGAAGTGAACGGACGCGCGCGGGTGTTCTTCGGCGGCGGCGACGGCATGCTGTATGCCTTCGAGCTGCCGTCGGCGTCGCGCGAGGGCGTGCAGGTTTTGAAAAAAGTCTGGTCCTACGACTGCAATCCGCCGGGATACCGGATGCGCGACGGTGAGCCGGTGCCGTATTCGAATCACCGGAAACGCCGGCCGGACGGGCCGAGCGAAATCATCGGCACGCCGGTGATTTGGGACGGCCGCGTTTACGTAGCGATCGGCCAAAGCCCGGTGCACGGCGATGGCCAGGGCTGCCTGTCGTGCGTGGACGCGGCGACGGGAAAGAAGATCTGGGACTCGACGCTGGTGGAGCGCTCGCTGGCGACGCCGGCGATCGCGGACGGGTTGCTCTACATCGTGGACACGCCGGGCAACGCGCATTGTTTCGACGCGGAGAAGGGTGAGCGATACTGGGTGCATCCCCTCGGCGGCCGGGCGTGGTGCGCGTCGCCGTTCGTCGCGGACGGGAAGGTTTACGTCAGCACCGAATCGGGCGCTTTGTGGGTGCTGAAAGCGGGGAGAACGTTGGAAGTGCTGTCGAGGACCAAGCTGCAAACCGCCCCGGTCACACTCACGGCGGCGGACGGCGTATTGTATCTGCCGACTCAACGGGGTCTGGTGGCGATTCCGGGGAAATAAACCCCCGCCGGAAAACCGGGAGTGAGAACATGAACCGCATCTTCGTCACCCTTGCCGCCCTGCTGCTGGCAGCGCCGGCCGTGTTTGGCGCCGCGGATGTCCCGCAATCCGTGGCGGAGCTTTGGAGCGACTTCGATCCACGCAAGGACCCGCTCGAAACGGAAGTCGTTCGCGAGTGGAAGAGCGACGGCATGGTGCTGCGTTATGTGCGGTTCCTCATCGGGACGTTCAAGGGCAAACCGGCGCGCATGGCAGCGATCTACGGTTTTCCGGAAGGTGCGAAGGAGAAGCTGCCGGCGGTGATGCACATCCACGGCGGCGGCCAGCGGGCTTCGCTGAGCGAAGTGAAGATGCTCGTCGCGCGAGGCTATGCCGCGCTCTCGGTCAACTGGGGCGGCTCGGGCAACGGCAAACCGCCGTTCAATTCCGTCGAAGGCGCGAAGCCCGGTGATCCGAACACCGATTGGGGCGCGGTGGATCCCACGCAGCTCAACGCGCAGGGCTATTCTTCGATGCTGCCGGGGCCGAAGCAGTTTTTCGAGGACCGCAAGCATCCGAAGAATTGCAACTGGTATTTGCTCACGCTCGGCTGCCGGCGCGGACTGACGTTTCTCGAACAACAGCCGGAGGTGGACCCGCAGCGGCTCGGCATTCATGGCTTCTCGATGGGCGGCAACCTGACGATGTATGTCGCCGGCACCGACGCGCGCGTGAAGGCCGCCGTGCCCGCCGTCGGCGGCCAGGGCTGGCGGTGGCAGCCGCATTCGTTCACCGGCGACGTCGCGCAGCAGGAGCACATCTCGGGCGACGTGGACGTTTTCCGGCGGACGCTGAGTTTCGAGAGCTACGCGCCGCTCATCCGCTGCCCGGTGATGCACCGCAGCGCGTCGAACGATTTTCACGGCTGGATGGACGACGTGTATCGCACCGACGCGCTCATCGCGGGCCAGCCGGTGCGCCATGCGTGGTCGCCGCACTTCAATCACCGCCTCACGCCCGAGGTGGCCGTGACGATGCCGCTGTGGTTCGACCATTTCCTCAAAGGCGGCCCCGCGCTGCCGGAAACGCCCGCGAGCGAACTGACGCTGAAGACCGGCGACGGCATTCCGCGGCTGCGCGTGACGCCGAAGAGCGCATGGCCCGTTGCGCGCTGCGACATCTACTACAGCGTGGACCCCGACCCGCGCGCCCGTTTCTGGCGTAGCGCCGGAGTCACGCGTCACGACGACGCGTTCACCGCCGAACTCCCGCTGGAGACCGCCGACCGGCCGCTGTTCGCGTTCGCCAACGTCTTCTACACGCTGCCGGAACCCGTGTCGCTGCCGCAACTGCCCGAACACCGCAACGACACGATCCGCGAAGTCTGCCTCAGCACCGCGCTCCACCATGCCCCGCCGGACGCGCTCCGCGCCGCCGGCGTGCGCGCTGCCGGCGGGCCGTGCGCGTTGATTGACGACTTCGCCCACGGCTGGCGCGACTGGTATCGCCTCAACGCCGGCAATCGCGACCATTGGCAGAACTGGACCCGCAAGGTCACCGATCCGAAATGGCGCGGTCCCGACGGCGCGAAGCTGGCCGTCACACTCAAGGTCGCCGAAACCAACCACATCGCCTTCGTCGTCATCGAAAACGAATGGCGCAACTACCGCGGCCCGAAAAAGACGTTCGTTTGCGAGAAGGAAATCTCCGGCGCGCCGGACGACCAGACCGTCCTGCTCGATGCCGCCGACTTCAAGTGCACCGCCGGTGGCGCGCCGCTGAAATCCTGGAGCCAACTCGATGAACTCGGCCTCTGCGCATACTACGTGGAGAAGGGCCAGCCGCCCAAGCCGGCACGCTGGCGCGGCCCCGCGCCGGAGTTCAAGCGGTTGGAATGGAGATAAGTCGTGAAACAAATGCGGCCCGTTCGAGAATCCCGGAACCGGCGCGCTCACGCTCAAAGTCTGGTGATAAAACCGCCCGGCCGAAACAGGTGACTTTTTAACCGCAAGAGGGCAGAGGTTTGGAGCAGAGAATCAGGTTGCAAGGTTGCTTGGGTAAGGTCAATAACCCCACGACCAAGAATCTCGCTGCCGGTTATTAAAACAATTTAACCGATTTGGACTGTTGGAGTATGCCCCATTTTCTCAAAATCAGACTCTCATCATCTGATCGTTACGATAGCCGTTCTCGCTCTTCAGCCTCCAAGAACAAGTCCTGCAAGTTGCCGTTGAGTTTCTGATTATTAGATTGCGCCGTTAACACGAAGTCCTCTCGCGGGCCTTCGAGGGCGCTTGACCCGTCGAGGATGCCAAAAAGTTCCGATACCGTATCAACTCTGACCTGTCGCATGATTTCAAAAAGAACGGCTCGTTCTGCTTTGCTCAGCGAGAGATGCAACGTCAGTGCCCGCTTCCAGTAAGGGTCGCTAGCACCCTCCGGTGCGGTTGATTCAAACAGGTTTTTGTCGATTGTGGTGTTCTGATGCACCACAGCCGAACGAACTTGCGAGACAAAGTGTTCTGGAGTCATATGCAGCGACCACCTATTTGCGAGAGTGTTATAGCTGGATACCGGATGACACTTGATTGTTCTGACGAACGTGGCGAGCATACATCTTCGGGTGTGATTCTACACCTGCAAAATAACTGGATTTTGGCTCAAAAAGACTGAACAAAAAGTGTTTCAATGGGGTTCACGTTCGTTTCCGTCTTCCGAGCTTCCATACAAACGCTCGACCTTCGCCCTTCATGCGAACGAGTCCAATCTCGCGCTCCAAACGATCCGTCCATGATGGGCACGGGCGGTCGTATGGCAACGCAAGATGGTCTCTCAATTCCGCCCATGTCCGGCCATCAGAGTGATGTAGCAACTCTGTCTGAATGGCATCTCGAAAATCCGGGTATCGCATAAATGTTTGTGCCGCCTAACCGGTATTCGGCTCCCTATTTGCCGTCTCCGTTTGCGACACGGCGGTTTGCTGGAGCGCACTGGTTAGGCTGCGCGTTCATTAACTCTCTCTGGTTGCCCTCGAATATCTCTCCAATACTCCCCACGCACATCCTCATCAATCTGGATGGGAGCGCTGCCGCCATACATCGCATCGCCACCGCCACGTTTAGGACCAGAAATCCAGTAGGGGTCGCCCGTCTTTCTGTCCTCGTAGTTGTGCTTAAAGCCTCGGACACGCTGAAAGCTACGACCTTGATAATAAATAGTGCTGCCCGTCTTGGAGAACGTGACTCGACCGATGCGTGCCGGGCCGGGCAAATCGCCGACTTTCGATTCGATATACATGATTCGACTTTTCATGTGGTGCTGGCCTAACAGCTATTCGGCAACCTCTTTGAGAGGTTCATCTGCGACACGGCAGATTTTGAAACTTGGCTTTCCCCTTGTCCAGTGTTCTCAGCGGGGTTTTTCGGCTCAACAAAACTAAACAAAAAGTGGTTTAGTGAGGTTTTTGGTATCGAGGAGCGGGAACATTGTCCATTGGCATTTGAGGATATGGCTCGTAAACTGACAACAAAACGTCTGTTAGGAAGTATAGCACTACAGGAACTACAATTTGGAGCCACCAAGCTCTCTGGACGAAAGCAAAAAACGGATTTTTAATTTTCGGAATAAATGACACGACGGTAACAACGAACCAAACAGAAATCATCGGTTTCAAATAGAAATCAGTATTCCCCCAATCTTTCACATGGGTGTGAAGTGTTCTCCAACAAATGATAACAGCAATTAGACCCGTAGCAATGGAATTGAGATATTTCACTTCTCTTCTCCCTAGCCAGCATTCGTTGACCTCATTGACGTGTAGCAAGGCGACACGGCGGATTTTGAAACTTGGCTTTTTCCTTGTCCAGTGTTTTCCAGTGGGGTTTTGGGTCAAATAAACTAAACAAAAAGTGGTTTAGTGGGGTTTACTGGAACGCACTGGTTAGGGTGCGGCGTGGAATAATCACTGACTGTCGCCTCCACGACTCCGAAACAAGCTGCGAATGAAACTGAACCCGTGCCAACCGGCCAGCAAGAAAATGAGAGAAAACGAATAGAAGAAAGCGCCGAGGGCTAGGACATCAAAAAGACTGCGTGGTTGCGGCTCGCTCGAAGCGACAAACAAAATCGTGATGGTCCCCGGAATCACGAAGAAAATAATCCTAGAAGGCTTGTCCGGCGTTTGCTCTGGGGTCTTCATGCGGCCAAGGGAGCTGCGGTCTATCGTGCTTTTGTGCTTTATACGTCGCCTGTCGAAAAACACAATTCAAAAACCTTGACCAAATGAAGCCCAGAGAACGGCGGAAATCTCCGCGACGCGCCGTCTGGAAATCGCTCGGTATCAGTTTGCTGTAGCGGCGGTCTATGACCGCCGGCCATTGATAATGAATGATCCGGCGATCTGGAGATCGCCGCTCCCAGTGGAGGAAGATTTCGGCGGTCGGAGACCGCCGCTACAGTTTTCAAAATGACACACTACCAATCGCCCCGGTCACTTGACCGGGTGGCGGGGGTGGTCGAGAGTCAGGGTGTTGAAGGTTTCGCTGACGATATGGCTCGGCTGCGCGGCCGCTTTGCTGGCCGGGGACGCCGAGCGCAACGAGAAGACTGAGCCTGGTATCCATGATTTCCGAGCAACGCAAGCCGAACCCAGCCACGCTCTTACGAGCGCGGCTACGCAGGACACCATGACATCCGAGCAACACAAACCGAACCGGCTGGCGCGCGAGAAAAGCCCCTACCTGCTCCAGCACGCGAACAACCCGGTGGACTGGTTCCCGTGGGGGCCGGAGGCGTTCGAGAAGGCGCGGCGCGAAAACAAACCGATCTTCCTCAGCATCGGCTACTCGACGTGCCACTGGTGCCACGTGATGGAGCACGAGAGTTTCGAGAACGCGGAGATCGCCGACGCGCTCAACCGCTGGTTCGTGCCGATCAAGGTGGACCGCGAGGAGCGGCCGGACGTGGACCAGATTTACATGACGGCGGTGCAGGCGATGACCGGCCAGGGCGGCTGGCCGCTCAGCGCGTGGCTGACGCCGGACCTGAAGCCGTTTTACGGCGGCACGTATTTTCCGCCGGGGAGCGCGCACGGCCGGCCGGGTTTCAAGGACCTCCTGACGCGCATCCACGAACTCTGGGAGCAGCAACACGAGCGGGTGCTCCAGCAGGGCCGCCAGTTGCACGACGCCATCGCCGCGATGCAAACGGCGGCCGGCGCGGCGGGCGAGGCCCGCGACGGGATGCTGCGCGCCGCTTACGAGCAGTTCCGCGGCCAGTATGACGAGGAGCATGGCGGTTTCGGCGGTGCGCCGAAGTTTCCGCGGCCGGCGCAGTTCAACTTCCTGCTGCGCTACTGGAAACGCACCGGCGACGCGCACGCTTTGGAGATGACGGCGCACACGCTGCGGCAGATGGCGCTCGGCGGGATGTATGACCAGCTCGGCGGCGGCTTCGCGCGCTACAGCGTGGACGAACGGTGGCACGTGCCGCATTTCGAGAAGATGCTCTACGACAACGCCCAGCTCGCCGTCAGCTATTGCGAGGCGTGGCAGATCACGCGCGAGCCGTTCTTTGCCGATGTCGCCCGCGACGTGCTGCGCTACGTGGGCCGCGACATGACGCATCCCGGCGGCGCGTTCTACTCCGCCGAGGACGCCGACAGCGAAGGGCTGGAGGGCAAATTCTACGCCTGGACGGCGCAGGAGTTGCGCGACGCGCTCGGCGCGGAGGAGGCGAAGTTCGTCGGCGAATACTACGGCTGCGAGGAGGCCGGCAACTGGGACGATCCCGCCGGCCATGGCCCAAAGAACGCCAACGTGTTGTTCGTGGCGCGGACGTTCGAGCAGATGGCGAAACTTTTCGGCGGCACGCCGCCGCAGGCGCGCGAGCGGATCGAGGCGGCGAAGCGGAAACTGTTCGAAGTCCGCAGCCGGCGCGTCCGGCCGCATCTCGACGACAAAATCCTCGCCGCGTGGAACGGCCAGATGATCGGCGCGTTCGCCCGCGCCTCGCAGGCGCTCGACGACCCGCGGTATCTCGCGTCGGCCGGGCGGGCGGCGGAATTCGTCCTCGCCAAACTTTACGCTCCGCAAACGAAAACGCTGCGGCGCCGCTGGCGCGACGGCGAGGCGAAGGTGGAGGGTTTCCTCGACGACTACGCTTTCCTCGCCGCCGGCCTGCTGGAGCTTTACGAGGCGTCGTTCGATCCGCGGTGGCTCGACCGCGCGACGGAACTGACGGATACGATGATCGCGCAATTTCACGACGAAGCGGGCGGAGGTTTCTGGTTCACGCCGCCGGGCCAGAGCGACATCATCGCGCGGATGAAGGACGACTACGACAGTGCGCAACCGAGCGGCAACGCCATCGCCATCGCCAACCTCCAAAGGCTCGCGCAACTCACCGACAACCCGCGCTACGCCGCCATCGCCGGCGAATCGCTCCGGCGGTTGCTGCCGCGGTTCTCGCAGTCGCCGACCGCCGTGCCGCAGTGGTTGTGCGCGCTCGACGCCGCGCTGGCGAAGCCCCGGCAGATCGTCATCGCCGGCGGGCCCGACGCCCCCGACACAAAGGCGATGCTGCGGGCGGTCCGCGAGCGTTACCTGCCGGACGCGATCCTGCTGCTGGCCGACGGCGGCCCGCGTCAGGCGGCGATGGCGAAGCGGCTGAAGTTTCTTGCCGGCATGAAGCCGCTCGATGGCAAGGCCACCGTCTACATTTGCGAGAACTACGCCTGCCGCGCGCCGACGAACGACTTGGAGAAACTCAAAGAGATGCTCGAAGCGAAGCCGACGAAAACGAATTGAACGAAGGAGAATGACGTTATGAAATTTTTTCTGGATACCGCGGACATCAAGGAAATCAGGGAAGCCAACTCGTGGGGCGTGCTCGACGGCGTGACCTCCAACCCATCGCTCATCGCCAAGACCGGGCGGAAGTTCCGCGAGGTCGCGGCGGAAATCTGCGCGACGGTCAAGGGCGACGTGAGCCTGGAGACGGTCGCGCTCGACGCCGATGACATCGTGAAGGAAGCGCACGAGCTGGTGAAGTTCGGCTCGAACGCCGTCGTCAAGATTCCGATCATGAAGGAGGGACTGAAGGCGCTGAAACGGCTCGCCGACGAAGGCATCCGCTGCAACGTGACGACCTGCTTCTCGGCGCCGCAGGCGTTGCTGGCGGCGAAAGCGGGCGCGGCGTATATCAGCCCGTTCGTCGGCCGACTCGACGACATCGGCCACGACGGCATGGAAGTGGCGCGGCAAATCCGGACGATCTACGACAACTACGGTTTCAAGACCCAACTGCTGGTCGCCTCGATTCGCCATCCCCTGCACGTCATCGAGGCGGCGATGATCGGCGCGGACGTAGCGACGATGCCGTTCAAGATTTTCGAGCAGCTCGTCAAGCATCCGCTGACCGACAGCGGCATCGAGAAGTTCCTCAAGGATTGGAAGTCGCAAAATCTTTCGATCTGGTAAGCGCCCCGCAACAGGCCCGCGAGGATTGTTTCCAGAAACAAGTCCTGGTCGTTTCCAGAGGGGTGCGGCCCGCCCTTTTTACAGCGACGTTTTCTTCCCGGATCCATCCGCCGGGCGCTGGCTTTGGAGGTAAAGTCCCTGAGAGTCCATCGCCACTTCGTAGATGGAGTGAAATATTTCCACAGCGCCCGATGCCAGCCGTTCAAGAGTCATAAACCGCAGTCCCTCAGGCAGGTAAAACATCGAGTTGTTTATCTGCTTGAACTGACGACCCTGGGAATCCACCAGCGTTGGCGAGTATACGACTTGCGAAGAAGATGCGGCTCTGGCCGGCCCTTGGTAGGTAACGAGGACGAACCTGCCGGACGTGGCTATTCTCAGCATTCCCTCTTTGGTGAGTGTGTTCCCCATATCCTTGATTTCCAACAGGTGCCACGTTGAACTCAAGGAGACGACCGTTCCTTTCGATCTCTCAGCCTCCTGTTGAGCCTTTGCCATGTTCTCGAGAGAATCCAATAGTGGGACCGATTTCGCCGTTTTCCATTGCGCATTCATCCGGTTCAAGTAATTGCGGATCGCAACCGTGTCCACAGGACCCCCGGCTTGTCTTTGCTCAATCGCCTGGCGGATGTTGGGAGGCAGCAGAGGCAGGGTCAACATACCGAGCACGATGCCGATGACATATTGCGCCACCCCGATCAGAATGCCCCTTCGGAAACTGGTCGGGATCATCCATGAATAAACAACGGCGGACACCAGCGTGGTGATGAGAAGCGTGACGATGCCTATTTGCATCCGCAGTCCTTGCACATCTTTCACTCCGGCGCCATACGCGATCAGGCCAATGAGACAGCCGCCGATCAAACTGACCACCACGCAGGCCAGACCGTTCATGAAAGCGATCCACATGGCTTGGCGGAATCCTGGTGCTTCAACCCGGCAAATGCAGCAGCTTATCTGCAAGAATGCCGCGCTGATGGCCAGGGCAATGAAAACAGTTACCCCAACGGCGATGACAAGAAAAACCAAGCCGCTCATCGCTGCGTCCCCGGTTCAATCCGGCCGCGACCGGACAGACACCTTGCCTCCTCTGGGAACACACCCAAACACATCGCACGCGCTCGATGTTCCGACATGCCTATGCCTCCTGCCGGCCATTATGATGAAATCCGGCTCGAAAACCAAGTTATTTTCCTGCCTGGTCGATGCCGCTCGGGTTGAAGCCCATTGGCTCCGGCTCCGCGCCCATTATCAAAAGACGTGCCGCCCTCTTTCGATCTGGTGAACCGCGCCCCCGGCGTGGCAAGATCACGGCGTCGAAGTTGTGCCGCAATCTATCGCCATGAAAACCGACTACGACCTTTTCATTGACGGGCGCTGGGTGAAGCCCGGCGCGAGATTCGAAGTGCGCGTGCCCTACGACGGAGCCGTCTTTGGCACCGCGCCGAAGGCGAATTGCGCGGAAGTCGGGCAAGCCGTCGCCGCGGCGAAAAAAGCCGCGCCCGCCGCCGCGCGGCTGCCCAGCCACAAGCGCCATGAAATCCTGGCGAAAGCCGCGACTCTGATGGAGCAGCGGACGGAGGATTTCGCGCGCGTCATTGCGTGCGAGAGCGGCAAGCCGGTGCGCGAGGCGCGCAGCGAAGTCGGACGCAGCGTGCTGACCTTGTCGTTCTCTGCCGAGGAGGCGCGGCGAAACGTCGGCGAGATGGTGCCGGTGGACGCGCATCCCGGCGGCGCGGACCGGCTGGGCTTCACGTTGCGGATGCCGCGCGGCGTCATTGCGGCCATCACGCCGTTCAACTTCCCCCTCAACCTCGTCTGCCACAAGATCGGTCCGGCGCTCGCCGGCGGCAACACGGTGGTCCACAAGCCCGCCAGCGCGACGCCGATCTGCGGCTACATGCTCGCCGAACTCTTCGCCGAGGCCGGGCTGCCCGCCGGCTTCCTGAACACCGTCTCCGGCGGCGGCGGCGAGGTGGGCGATTTTCTGGTGGCGCATCCGGACGTGGCGATGGTGACGTTCACCGGCAGCCCGGAGGTGGGCAAACACATCCGCGCTGTCGCCGGCATGAAACCGGTCACGCTCGAACTCGGCGCGAATTGCGCCGCCATCGTGGACGCCGACGCCGACCTGGAACTGGCGCTCGGCCGTTGCGCCATCGGCGGCTTCGCGCACTCCGGGCAGGTCTGCATCCACCTCCAGCGCATCTATGCGGCCGGGAAGATCGCCGGCGATTTCACCGAGGCGCTGCGGTCGCGCGTGGCGGCGTTCCGCGTCGGTCCTCCGCTCGACGAGGCCAGCGATGTCACGTCGCTGATTGACGAGCCGAACGCCGCGCGCGTCACCGGCTGGATCGCCGAAGCCGTGCGCGACGGCGCGCGCAAACTCATCGGCGGCGAACGCGCCGGCCGCGCGACGGTGACGCCGACGATTCTGGCCGGCACGCAGCCCGGCATGAAGGCGGTCGCGGACGAAATCTTTGGCCCCGTGGTGTGCGTGGAGGCGTTCGATTCCATCGAGCGCGCTGTCGAGATGGTGAACCGCAGCCGCTACGGCCTGCAGGCGGGCGTGTTCACGCGCGACATCGGCCGCGCGCTCCGGGCCGCGCAGCAGATCGAATGCGGCGGCGTGATGATCAACGACGTGCCGACGTTCCGCGTGGACCAGATGCCCTACGGCGGCGTCAAGGAGAGCGGCGTCGGCCGCGAGGGGCCGCGCTACGCGTTGCAGGAGATGACCGAGACGAAGACGGTGGTCATCAACCTCGCCGGGACGCCGGGCTGAAACGCCGCCGTCCCCACACGGCTTGCCCGAGTCGCGGAGCGGCCCTTTTTGTTTGACATGTCAAACACCCGACATACAGTCCAATTTGTAATGGAAACGTGGAAGAAATTTGACGCTAACGAAGTCTCGCACAGCGTGGCCCATCATCTGATGGCCATCCACGAGGCCGGCCGCGAATATGGCGGCTGGGCACGCGTCACCGACATTGCCCGGCGGCTTGGCATCACACGTGGCAGTGTCTCGATCAACCTGCGCAACATCAAGGCGCGCGGGCTGGCCGACGTGGATGGGCACCGCCAGGTCAAGCTCTCGGCGCAGGGCCTGAAGATCGTCCGCGCAATCTTGGGCAGGAGAGCGGCGGTGAAGGCGTTTCTGCGCGACGCGATCCGCGTGCCGGAGGAGCAGGCGGAGGTGGATAGCTGCAAAGTGGAGCATCTGATCAGTCCCGCCTCGGCCGGAAAGCTTTTTCATTTCGTCAAGTTTCTGACCTCGGACGACCCGGCGGCCCGCCAGGCGCTCCGACGGTTTCGAAAGTTGGAGGACAAGTGTGCGGGCGCCAAGTCCTGCCCGATCTGCAAGGAACGTTGTTTGCTCCAGGAGCTTTCGTTGGCCAAGTGACCGCGTTGTGAAGCCCGCCCTGCGTGAGGCCGCAAGCCTGCGGCCGGAACTTTCAACACGCCCTCGACAAAAATCCCAGTCTTGACTTGGACGGGCGCGAATGGATTAACGTAAAGCGCATCGCAGAATTTGTATTTCGATGAAACGAACAATGGTGATCGCAGTCATGGGACTGGCCGCCGCGTGGAGCGCCACGGCCGCAGACCTCTCGCCGGAAGATGCGGCGGCGGCCCGGAAGCTTTATCAGAACAAGTGCGGCCGGTGTCACAAGTTTTACAACATCGACAATTACCCGGATCCCGCGTGGGCCATGTGGCTGGAAAAAATGATCGCAAAGGCGAGGCTGACACCGGAGGAGGCCGGCCGGCTCAGCCGCTACCTGCAAACGCTGCGGCCCAGTCATCCCCAAACCGGGACTGCCGGCGACCCCTCGCGGCCGTGACCTGGCCAGGCGGGCCGCGCCGGCATTGCGAACCGTTGCATTTCTTCGTTGCATAACCCGCCGTCGTTCTGTCAAACCAGCCGCTCGCCCCGGAGCAACTTTTGCCCGCGCGGCGCAACGAAAGGTTTGGAGACCCTGGCCCGATGATCGAATTGGACGCCGAAACCCTGCGCCGGTGCCGTCGCGGCGATCCCGCGGCGCTCGGCGCGCTTTACGACGGCTACCGCCAGCCGGTGTATTATCTGGTGCGGCGCATGGTCGGCGAAGCGGAGGCGGAAGATGTCTGCCAGGAAACGTTCATCGCCGTCTTCGGCGCGGTGGCGAAGTTCGAGGGCAAATCGAAATTGTCCACATGGGTGCTGGCCGTGGCCACGCGCGTCTGCCTGATGCACCTGCGCAAACGGCGGCGCCGAGAAATTTCCGCCGAATCCACCGGCGACGAACCGCTCACGCTGCTGTCGCCCAGCGACGCGCTGCTCAACAAGGAATTTTTCCAGCGGCTCGCCGACGCCATGGACCGCTTGCCGGAGAACCAGCGCATGGCCGTCACGCTGCGCAGCTTTGAGGAGATGTCCTACGAGGAAATCGCGCGGGCCATGAACTGCCGCCTCGACCAGGTGCGCGCCACGCTGTTCCGCGCGCGCTGCCGGTTGCTGAAATTTTTGGAGGGCCGCTGAGATGAGCACACCATCACCACAACATTACGATCCACAGGAATGGTCGGCCTACCTCGACGGCGAACTGCCCGCCGCGCGCCGCGACGCGATGCGCGACCACCTGCGCGACTGTCCGCCGTGCGCCGCCATCCTGCGGAGTTTCGAGGCGGTGCAGCGCGGCGCGGAAAGCCTCGCGCAACAACCCGCGCCGGCGCAGCCGCAACGGCGCACGCGGCTCGTCGCCATCGGCGCGGCCATGATTGCGCAGGGCCGTTCCTGGCGGCGGTGGCTGTTGTGGCTGGCGGCCATCGTCAGCGCCGTCATCCTCGCTGGTCTGGCGGCGGCGTTATGGCGTGGAGCGACGCAGCCGCGGCAGGCGACGCCGGCGGTCGCCATGCCGAAGGTGCAGCTGACGCTCGATCGCGTTCTGATCACGCGCTACTTCGTGGAGCCGCCGTCGCTCGAATACGACGTGACCATTCACAACGGCGACGCCCGGCCGCTGGAGGTCATCCGCGTCATCGTCAGCGATCCGTTGGGCGAGAAGGAGCGGCCTGTGGCGGCGGCGTTGCGCGTCGAAGCCGGCCAGACTCTCCAGCGTGTCTTCAGCCGGCCCATCGGAGAGGACGCCCGGTTGCAGTCCGGCCGTTACCGCATCCTGCTGGAAACGTCCGACGGCCGGCTCGTCGCGGAGAAAGTCGTGCCGTAAGCCGGGCATGTCCTCGCGGCCGGCATCCTAGCCGGCTTAACGTCGGTATTTGGTTGACCCGCGGGCTGAGGACGGCGTGCGTACTAATCGCTGCCGACCCCGTTTCTCAGCTCGCGGTTGAAACCATTTCACTGCCGGACGTCGTTGGAATTCCTTCGCCTGAAAACTACACCACTCACTCACGACCATGACATAAGGGAAAACCTTATAGGGTTGTTCCCAAAGATCGCCGACGGGGAGCGTGAAAAGTTTCGGCTGGAAAACTATTTACCCTTCGCCGCCTTGATCTTGGCCCAACGGGCTTTTTGAGCGGCAACAATGGCAGCACGGCCGGCCGCGGACATTTTATGCTTCTTCATCCCGGCTGGCTTCGCTGCTTTCTTGCCCTTGAGCTTCGCCCAACGGGCTTTTTGAGCCGCGGCGATGGCTGCACGACCGGCGGCGCTCATCTTGCCCTTCTTGGCCACGACTGCGGCCGCAGGTTTGCCGGATTCAAAGGCCGAAAGTTTGCTGTCAACCTTGGCCACTCTTTCGAGCAGGGCTTCTTTCTTCTTGAGAAGCTTTGTGATCCTGGCGAGGTCTTTGGATGTGATGTTGATGAGGTTCATAAGACGTTTTGTAACTTTTCCGGCAGAATGTGTCAACGGTTAATCGGCGGGTGTTGAATTCAGGTGCCCGGCGATGTCTTTCCAGATACTGAGACCGGTCGTGGTCTATATGGGTGCCGCTGCAGGTCTTGAAGATACCGATACCACTCGCCTTGAACTTGTTCAATGGGACCAATGCATTTCTCAACGCTGTCCAGCGTCCCTCCTTCACGAAGCACCTGCAGGAAATGGTTTCGGTATTTTCCATTTTCATAGTGAAACAGAAAATGTGTCAGGCTCCACCAGTGAATGTAATAGAGGTTGAAATGCCAGTCTAGGATGGGGCCGCCTCGATTGGTGATAATCGCGCGCAGGGGAATGATTTGCGTGTTGGCTATGTCCTTGTTGATATCACCGCTCAACTCCATGCTTTCGATCCACCAGAGAGGGTAGGTGTTCCAATCCAGATCGCCAAGACGGAAGGCGCTTTGGGCAAAGACACTGGTGCTGAAGTAGGTGGCGACGCCTTCTTCGGCCCACTTGGCGAGGTTCAAAGAGACGAATTCCTCATTTAGTTGGTGGACCGCTTCATGAACCATCCAAAAAGCGGAATTGGATCCGTTATCATAATAAGCATAGCAGCAGGGCTTCACGTAATAGCCCTCGGCCCAGCCGACGGCACTACTGCATCGGTGGAACTCCTCGCGATTCTTGAAAAGCTTCAGTTGGAGTTTTGGATGTTCCCGCGTGGCTCGGGGAAAGCCGGCAAAAAGCTTGGCATACGTTGAGTGCAATGCCTCGAGCACCTGGCCGGTTTCACGTGTCTGTTCCGGGGTTGCCGTCGAATAAATGAGGTAATGGTCTGTTGCAATGGTCACCGTGGGCCGCCAGAGCCACTCAGTGACTGCGGGATAGCCCCAGTGGACAGCCATAAGAGCGACCAGGATGGAAACCAGTATGAACAGCCGTTTGGGCCGTTGGGGCATGATCCGAATTTTCATCACGTCCTCTCACCTTCTTTTCAACGCCGCCCACTCCGGTTCCTGTCGCCTGCGTGTGACACGAAATCAATTTGCGGATTTCAAAATGTGTCTCTTTTGGGCTGATGTTATGATGTCTTCGAAGCTTCCTTTTTCGGCGACCGTGACGGAAGGACTGGTGGGTTTGTGGTCCTCGCTTAACACTTTCTTCATGGCGTCAAAGATGGGCATTTGCTTCCCGGTGAATGTCAGCCGTCCAACCGGTTGATTTCCCCGTTTGGTTGATCCAATGAACACGATGTTTGCCGAGTCTGCGTTCTGTTCAAAAAGTATCCTGGAGCCCTGGTAATCATTGGGCCGGATGGTTTGATAAAGCAACGCCTTGGCCTTCCGGATGGATTCATTGGTCTGGCTTTTTAGTTCTGCCGGAATGCTCGGATGCGTTTTTATTTTTTTAAGTTCCTCTTCAAAGAAATAATAGAACCGTGATTCCTTGTTCAATCCCAGGAACTCCACCTCGAAGCAGCCCGGCTTCGAATCGAGGATGAGATTGATGAATTCTTTGTTGGACCAAAACGGAGCCCGATATCGCCCGGAGGATATTCCCTCGTTGAGTTTTCCAACCACATCCCGGCTCGTCCTGAGTGTGACACGGACATTGATGGTAACATTTCCTCCCGCGGCTGCTGGGATCGTGCTCGTTGCCTCAAACTCGGCGCTGCCCAGTTCAATCATGTCCTGCCCGTTTCCAGGGGCTTTTCCGCTGCCTTCAGGGCGTTGCTGGTTTTGGTGGTCCGCCGGAAGAACAGGAGAACATAGAAGCGTTAAACTCAGGATGGCGGATGAGACTCGCAGGTGTTTGAAGCAATGGGTCGGTTTCATTGGTTTTCTCAATGATCGGAATTCTGATTTACATGGCTGGTTTGAACTCCGGCGGCACTCTAGCAGCGGCCCGTGCGAGAGCAAGCACACAATCCCCCTCGCGGCTGCGGTGCGCGTGCCAGGCTGCGCCGCGAAGCAAACATGTCCCAACCACCCGCTTGAATTCCTTTCACGGCACCGGCACAGTAGTTGAACTGTGATCAAAACAACACGACATCATTCTCATCGGAAAGCCCGCGCTCATCTCAGGTCCGTGGACCCGATCATGGGACGCGTCATGGATGCCGTCGGCGAGGATGCCCGGCTGAGAATCCGCGACGAGAAGCCTTTTCAATCGCTGGTTCGCGCGGTCATCAATCAGCAGCTCAGCGGCAAGGCCGCGGCAACCATCCTGGGCAGGTTTCAATTGCTCTACCCGAAATCCGGTTTTCCATCGCCCGAAGCGGTCCTCAAAACGCACGTGAACCGGCTTCGATCGGCGGGTTTGTCGAGGCCCAAGTGCGCCTACATCAAGGACATCGCCGGAAAGGTGATGTCGGGCGTGGTGCCGTCGCTGGCCGAGTGCGACAAGCTGGAGGATGCCGAAATCGTCGCCCAACTCACGCAGATCAAGGGCATCGGGCGATGGACCGCAGAGATGTTCCTCATGTTCAACCTGGGACGGCCCGATGTTCTGCCGGTTCATGATCTGGGAGTCCGGAAAGGGTTCCAGATCGCGTTCAAGAAACGGAAGCTTCCCGAACCGGAGCAACTGGATCGTTACGGGGAGATATGGAAGCCGCACCGAAGCACGGCGGCGTTGTATCTCTGGCGGATTGTGGATTTCCTGGACGATGGCGGGAAGTGGTAAAACCGAAAACCGAAGTTGACCGTAGCGCCGGCATCCTTGCCGGCACAACTTCAGCATTCGGGTCTAATCTCCGCCTTGTCCGGCGGCGCGGAGCGTGTAGGATGGCGCTGCCATGAACCGATTCCTCATCCTCTGTGCTGTTTCGGCCCTTTCGTTTTCCACCTCATTCGCCGGCGCGCCGGCTGAACTGGACCGCTACAACGTCGTCTGGAAAACGCCGAGCCAGAACGCCGCCGGCTCGATGCCGATCGGCAACGGCGAGGTCGGCCTCAACGTCTGGGTTGAGGAGGACGGCGACCTGCGTTTTTACATCGCCCGCACCGACGCGTGGAGCGAGGCGTCGCGGTTGCTAAAGCTCGGCGGCGTGCGCGTGTCGCTGACGCCGAACCCGTTCTCGAAGGGCGCGCCGTTCCGGCAAGAGTTAAAGCTGCGCGACGGATGCATCGAGATCGCTGCGGGCAATGTGCGATTGAGAGTGTTTGTGGATGCGAACGCGCCGGTTATCCACGTCGTTGGCGAGAGCAAGCAGCCGTTAAGCGTCAGGGCCGCGCTGGAGTGCTGGCGGACGGAAAAGAAAGTGCTCACGGGCGGCGAACTTGGATCAAGCTGGACCATGCAGGCCGGGCCACCGGAAATCGAAGTCTGGGAATCGGCGGACGTGGTGAAGGACGTGGGCGATGCGGTGGCGTGGTATCACCGCAACGAATATTCCTGCGTGCCGCTGACGCTGAAGCTCCAGAGTTTGGAAACACTCGCAAATCTGGTGAAGGACCCGATTTTGCACCGGACGTTCGGCGGCACGATAACGGCGGCGGGTTTTGTGAAGGATGGCGCGACGGCGCTGAAATCGTCCGCGCCGGTGAAGCGGTTCGCCATCCGCATCGCGACGCATTCGGCGGTGACGGACACGGCAACGGCTTGGGATAAACAACTCGCGGACATTGCCGCAACGTCCGGCGACGCGGCAGTCGCGGAGAAAGCCACGGCGGCCTGGTGGAACGCGTTCTGGAATCGAAGCTGGGTTTTTGTCGAGGGCGATCAAGCTGCTGGCGCTGCATTGCCGGCAAACCAGCACCCCCTGCGCATCGGCGCGGACAGCAACGGCGGCAGCAGGTTCCGCGGCACGATGAGCCGCGCGACGGTCTTCGGGCGGGCATTGAGCGACGCGGAGGTCGCATCGCTCGCCGCGGGCAAGCCCGGCGACGCGGCGGCGGTCACCGATGGACGGATGGTTGGCTGGCGGTTCACCGGCGCGCCGGACGGCGCGAAGGTCGTTGGCGCGGTGAAGTTCGAGGAGCAGGATGGCGTGGCGGTGGCGGCGTTTGGCGGGGGGCACATCGAGGCGCCGAATGAGACGTGCCTAGGACTGACAAACAGTTTCACGCTCGAAGCGTGGATCCGGCCCGATGCGAAAGCCGGCAGCGCGCGCATCTTCGACAAACTCACGGCGGGCCAGGGCAATGGCTTTCTCTTCGACACGCATCCGGGTCGGAGCCTGCGGTTCATCGCCGGTCCAACTGCGATGGCAGTCAACGACGTGCTTCAACTTGGCGCGTGGAACCACGTCGTGGCGGTCTATGACGCGGCGGCGGACGGGCGGCGGCTTTATCTCAACGGCAAGCTGCTGAAGGCCGAGGGCGGCGGGGGCATGGAGCAGCCGACGCCGTCGGTGGTGACGCGCGCCTTCGTGCTCCAGCGTTGGATGGCGGCGTGCGCCGGGCGCGGCAACTTCCCGACCAAGTTCAACGGCTCGATCTTTACCGTGGACCCGGAGTTCACCGACCCGAAACAGAAGTTCAACCCGGACTGGCGGCGGTGGGGCGATTGCTTCTGGTGGCAGAACACGCGCTTCCCGGCGTGGTCGGCGGTCGCCAACGGCGACTACGACCTGTGCGCGACGGTGTTTCGCATGTATCGCGACGTGCTGCCGATCTGCAAGGCGCGCGCGAAACTCTACTACGGCGCCGACGGCGCGTATTTCCCGGAGACGATGACAAGTTTCGGCACCTACGCGAACCGCGACTATGGCTGGGACCGCACGGGCAGGCAGCCCGGCGACATTGACTGCAAATACTGGCGCTTCGCGTGGCAGCAGGGCCTGGAACTGGTGCAGCTCATGCTCGATTGCCATGAGCGCACGCTGGACCAGAAGTTTCTCGCCGACGAACTCGTGCCGATGGCGCACGAGGTGTTGCGCTATTTCGACACGCGGTTCCGGCGCGATGCCAACGGCAAGCTCATCATCAGCCCGACGCAGGCCATCGAGACGTATTGGTTCGACGTGGTCAACGACACGCCCGCCGTCGCCGGCCTCAACGCCGTGCTCGACCGGCTGCTCGCGCTGCCGAAGGACGCCGTGCCCGCCGCCGACCGCGGGTTCTGGGCGAAGATGAAAGCCGCCGCGCCGCCCGTGCCGGTGCGCAGCGAGGGTGGCAGAAGCTTCGTGCTGCCGGCGGAGAAGTTCGACCCGAAGCGCAACAACTGCGAGAACCCGGAGATTTACGCCGTCTGGCCGTTCCGGCTGTTCGCCGTGGGCCGGCCGGCGTTGGAGACGGGCGTCGAGACGTTCAACCGCCGCATCGCAAAGATCATGACCGGCTGGTGCTACGACGGCCAGTGCGCCGCGCTGCTCGGCCAGACCGACGAGGCGAAGAAGCAGATTCTGGCCAAGGTCCGCAACTCGCATCGCAACTTCCGCTTCCCGGCGATGTGGGGGCCGAACTTCGACTGGCTGCCCGACCAGGACCACGGCGGCAACATCCTGCTCACACTCCAGCTCATGATAATGAATGCCGACGGCGACAAGATTTATCTCCTGCCCGCGTGGCCGAAGGATTGGAACCTCCACTTCAAACTGCACGCCCCGCGCCGCACGACCATCGAAGGCCGCGTGCACGATGGAAAACTGACGGACTTGAAAGTGACGCCGGCGGAGCGTCAAAAGGATGTGGTACTGCCATGAAAACAACACGTTTTTGTTTGCTGGTTTGCGGGATGCTGGCGGCTGCGGCTGGAGCGACTGCCGCCGAGTCGCGTTTCGTCGCACCGACCAACTTGAAAGAACTCGACGCGCGCGTCAGCGAGTTGCGCCAGCACTACGAGCCGTATCTGTGCTCGCTGCCCGTGCCGCTGCCGAAACGCGAGCGGACGGCGCTGCCGGCGGAATGGAAGTTCACCTACGAAGCGAAGGAGTCGCCGAAGGTCGAGGGCATCCCGCCCGCGCCCGCGTGGCATCCGGCCGGCTTCGACGACTCGAAGTGGCAGACGACCACGGTGCCGGAGTGGCGCTACCGGACGCGCGAGGGCGACGACACCGCGCGCGATCCGCAGAAAGTGGATGTCTGGAAGAACAGCGAGACGACCGCCGACACGATCTGCTGGTATCGCACGACGTTCCACGCCGACCGGCTGGCGGCCGGAAAGCGCCTGTGGTTGTGCTTCGACGGCGTGGAATGGGAGGCGCAGGTCTGGCTCAATGGCGAGCAGCTCGGCACGCACCGCGTTTATTACGAGCCGTTCCGCTTCGACGTGACGGAGAAAATCCGGAAAGACAACACGCTCGCGGTGCGCGTGATCGCGGGGCGCTCGTATGGCGAGCCGATGACGTATTGGGGCGTCTTCCCGGACATTCGCGCCGCCGAGCAACGCTACGTGCCCGACCGCGCGCGATCCATCCACGGCAACCTGCCGATCGGCTATCACGCCGGGTGCGGCTTCGGCATTCATCGCGACGTTTATCTGGAGCAGACCGGGCCGGTGCTGGTGTCGCAGGTTTTCGCGCGCAACGGTTTTTCCGACGGCAATGCCCGCGTGAAAGTCGAGTTGGATTCGGCCGGCGCGCGCGCCGTCGATCTGGAGGTCGCGTTGCTGCCGGAGAATGGCGGCAGCCGCGCGTATCGGCAGACGCTCCACTGCGAGTTGCCCCAGGGCGCAAGCGTGCAATCGCTGACGATTCCAATGCCGGGCGCGGCCATCTGGTCGCCGGAGACGCCCAACTTGTATCGCTGCCGCGTGACGGTGAATCACGGCGACGCGAAGGACGCGCTGTTCGGTTGCCGGAGCTTCAGTGTGGTCCATCTGGGAAAACCGGAGCCGTCAACGATGCCGGCGTATGGTTTCAAGCCGGTGAAGGCCCGCTGGCTGCGCATCCTCGGCCGCGGCAGCGACGCGAGCGATTGGAATTCCATCTGGGAGGTGGACTGCCCCGCCATCGTGCGCGACAAGGCCAGCGTCACCACCAGCCAACTGAACAATAAATATCCGCCGGCCCTCGCGCTCGACGGCGACATGAATACGCGCTGGGCCACGGAGGGGCGCGGCCATTGGATCCAGTTCAAGCTCAACGACGCGGTGGAGTTCGACCGGATCGCCATCGGTTGGTTCGAGGCGGAACGCCGCGCGTGGGATTTCGACCTGCTCGTTTCCAACGACGGCGAACAGTGGACGAAGCTCGCCTATGAACCCGTGTCCGGTCAGGTCGCCGCGAAAGACGGGCTGCCCAACGGCATGTTGCTGCTCAACCGCAAGCCGGTGTATCTGCGCGGCACGAACATCCAGGGCTTGAACGCCTACGCCTACTGGGGCCAGCGCGAGGAGTTGCTGCACACGCTGTTGTTGCTGAAGGCCGGCAACTTCAACATCGTCCGCTCGTGCCAGCACGTGGAGTTTCCCGAGGTGCTCGAAACCATGGACCGCGTGGGCATGATGAGCGAGCAGGACCAGGGCGGCGGTTATCGCGGCAGCATTGACACGGGCATCCGCCGCGAGCCGCACATCCACACCGGCACGGTGCTCGCGCGCACCTGCTACAACAACCCCGGCGTGGTGCTGCTGACGTTCGGCAACGAGCATCACTTCGACACCGAACCGATCCTGCGCGCGGCGCTGGCGGTGGACCCGCAGCGCGTGTTCAAGCCGATCAGCGGCCGGTTCAGCCACAGCCGCGAGCCGCTGGTGCTGCCGGACGACATCTGGCCGAACGTGATTGACGATGGCCACCCGTATTCCGGCTGGTATGGCAAGACCGCGCCGCAGACGTGGAGCTTCGGCCAGACGTGGTCGCCGCGGCGGATGGTGACGCTCGGCGAGTTCGGCGCGGAGGCGCTCGACGCCTACGAGACGATGCGCGACCACTACCCGCCGCAGTTCAAACCGCCCGCCCCGGAAACCGACACGCTTTGGGCGGCGTCCCAGGTGCAGAAACACGACGTGCGGCAGATCGTCGGCCTCGGCCGCTATCCAACGGACCTCGCCGAATACATCGAAGCCAGCCAGAACTACCAAGAGGCGCTGCTCGCCGACAAGGTCATTGGCATGCGCCTCTCGCCGCGCGCCATCGCCGGCTATTTCCAGTTCCACTTCATAGACGTGGTGCCGGTGTTCTGGCCGAAGTCCATCGTCAGTCACGATCACCGTCCGAAGAAGGCTTACTATCAGCTCGCGCAACTCAACCAGCCGGTTGTCGCCGTGCCGCAGCTCAGCGGTGCGCGGCCCGACGCGATGAAGCTCTGGATTGCGAACGACCTGCCCGAAGCGTTTCCGGGAGCGACGTTGCGCTGGACCGTCAGCGACGGCAGCACGACGCTGCTCCAGGGCCGGCAAAAACTCGACGTGCCGGCCATCGGCGCGGTGGCGGGCGAGACCATTGACTTGTTGCCGCTGGTCGCGAAACGTCCGGCGTTCGATGTGACGCTGATCGTCAGCGACATGAGAGGCCGCTTGTTGTCTATCTACCACCGCAATGTGCGCGTTGTGCCGGCGGAATTGCTGCGCGCCGGCAAAACCACGGGCGCGGACGATCCGTTCAACAAGAAAAAATGACAAGCGCCAGCCGTCAGCGCCGGTCCGTCCGGCGATGGCCGGTCTGAATGAACTGCATCGGCGAGACGCGGTGGACGGATTTGAAGACGCGGGAAAAATGATAGGGGTCGGTGAAACCGAGTTCCTCCGCGACCTGTTTGATCAAGCGGCCGGGGCCGAGCAGCAGTTCGGCGGCGCGGTTCATCTTCAGCCGCACAAGGTAATGGTAAGGCGTCTGGTGGTCGAACCGCCGAAAAAGCCGGCAGAGATACGCCTGGTCCACATGGCACGCGCGCGCCGCCTGCGCCAGCGAGCGCAGGCCGAGGAAATGCTGTTCGATCTGCCGCTTGCAACGCTGGTAGGTGGCCAGTGCCCGCGCGTCGGCCTCGCGCTCCGGCACGGCGAGCGCCGTGATTTTCAAGATGAGCAGCCGCACGAGCGCCGCGCAGATGGCCGCGCGGCCCGGCGCGTCGCCGCTGCCTTGGCGCTGGAGGTCTTCGAAGATATCGAGAATCTCGCCGGGCGCCAGAAGCTGGACGACGCCGCGCCGCAGCGGACCGTCGCGCAGCAGTCGCGCTGCCTCCTGGCCGGTGAAGTCCACGAAGTATTTCACCATCGGGTCCTTCGGGTCGTTGCGGATCGTGTGCGCCACGCCGGGCGCATAGGAAAACACCGAGCCTGCCTGCACGCGGAACGTCTGCCCGGCCACCTTCACCTCGCCGCGGCCCTGCGCGACGCACTCGATGGAGAGGAACGGAAACCCGCGCCGGCTGATGACGTATTCGGGATTGCAACGCTCGCGGCCGCCGCAAACGACGGTGATGCCGGCAGTCGGCGCGGGGCGCAGGTCCAGATAATAGTAACGGACGTCGGAAACCTGCGTGGAAATGAACTTGGGCTGGACGACCGGTTTGGATTTGCGGTCAATAATATCCATCACAGGGTCAACCCTATCCATTTACACCCGCGGCAATCAAGCGTATCCTGCGCGCGATTTTTGAAACAGTGTTGTCGGTTGAAAGCGGCAGAAGTTTTGCGGCAGAAGGAAAAAACATGAACAAGAACGATCTGATTTTGGTGGGCGGCGCCGGCGGTTTCATCGGCGGCTCGCTGGTGCGGCATTTTCACGACAAGGGCTTCACCCGCATCCGCGCGGTGGACAAGAAACCCCTGTCACTGTGGTATCAGCGCACGCCCGGCGTGGAGAGCTGGTGCATGGACCTCAGCGACGAGGCCAACTGCAAGACCGCCGTCAAGGACGCGGTCGAGGTTTACAACCTCGCGGCGGACATGGGCGGCATGGGTTTCATCGAGCGGTTTCGCATCGAGTGCCTCCGCAGCATCCTCGTCAACACCCATCTCATCGAGGCGGCCAACCGCGCCGGCTGCGAACGTTACTTTTTCTCCAGCTCGGCCTGCGCCTACAATGTGAAGTTGCAGGAAGACCCGAACAGCCGCGCGCTGAAGGAGTCCGACGCCTTTCCGGCCTACGCCGAGCGCGGGTATGGCTGGGAGAAGCTGCTTTCGGAAATGTTCTGCCAGGAGTATTGGGCCGAGCGCGGCATGAAGACCGCCATCGCCCGTTTCCACAACGTCTATGGACCGTGGGGCACGTGGGACGGCGGCCGCGAGAAGGCGCCCGCCGCCATCTGCCGCAAGGTCATCGAGGCGAAGGACACCGGCAAGAAGGATATCGTCATCTGGGGCGACGGCCACCAGACGCGCAGCTTCATGTATATCGCCGACTGCCTCAAGGGCATTGACATGATCATGCACTGCGACAAGCTCATCGCCACGCCGATCAACCTCGGCACGAGCGAACTGATTTCCATCAACGACCTGGTCACCATCACGGAGGAGATCGGCGGCGTGAAACTGAAGCGGAAATACGACCTTGACGCGCCGCGCGGCGTCGCTGGCCGCAACAGCGACAACACCTTCATCAAGAAGATGCTCAACTGGGAGCCGGACATGCCGTTCCGCAAGGGCCTGGCCATCACCTACAAGTGGATCGAGCAGCAGTATCGCGACCGCAAGGCCGGCAAGAAAACCGTCAAGGACGTGATTTAAAAAAGGGCCTCGTCTCATGAGCCTCCTTTCGCATGGCGAGGCCGTAACCGGGAGCGGCGGTTTCCAAACCGCCGCACCGTCCTCATCGCGCGAACCGTGCGGCGGTTTGGAAAC
>CAIQCK010000021.1 GCA_903870275.1 uncultured bacterium
CGATGCCTGGGCCAGTGCAATTCGACCTGAGTCTTTTCGCGGCTTCTGGACTCACCCTTCAGCAGCCCAGAAACCCCCAAAACCTCACAACTCTCTCGCGGCCGCCCTTTTCCTCGCAACGGGATAGCCAAACTCCAGGCCCTCTCCCCATCGGATGGGGAGAGGGAATCGTTTTCTTCTATTGCAAGCGCTCACACTATTCGGTGAGCCACGCGGCACCGAGCGCGAACGGCTCCCTCTCCCCGTCAAACGGGGAGAGGGTTGGGGTGAGGGGCGGTTTCAGTTGCATGGTCACAGATGAGAGAAAACCTCGCCTGCGCTGCGGCCGATGGGTTAAGCTGCGCCCAATCACTGCCAACGAAGGAAAAACGCCCATGCCACGACACGCCTTGTTCCTCGCAACGCTGCTGACAACCGCGGCCACGTTCGCCGCCGCCGCGGAGCCGACGGATTGGTTTCATGAAGCGCAGTGGGGTGTCATGACGCATTACCTCGGCGCGCCGCCCAGCAGCAAGGGCGGTGCGGAGCTGACCGCTGAGGTGTGGAACGAGCAGGTCAATCGCTTCGATGTGACCGCCTTCGCGGACCAGTTGGCCTCAACCGGCGCGCGGTATCTGCTCTTCACCATCGGACAAAACTCCGGCCACTACTGCGCGCCCAACGCCACCTACGACAAGCTCGTTGGCATTACGCCGAGCAAATGTTCGCGCCGTGACCTGATCGCCGACCTGGCGGCGGCGCTGGCGGCGCGGAACATCCGGCTAATGGTCTATCTGCCGAGCGGCGCGCCCGCGGCCGATCCGGTGGCGCGGCAGAAGCTCGGTTGGCTCTGGGGACGAAAAGGCGGCTGGCAGTTGCCCGGCGAACCGGTCGGCGGCCGGTTGGAGGAATTCCAGCGGCGTTGGGAATCGGTGATCCGCGACTGGTCACGGCGCTGGGGCAAGAGCGTCTCGGGCTGGTGGATTGACGGTTGTTATTTTCCCGACGAGATGTATCGCCACGACGACGAGCCGAATTTCGCCAGCTTCGCGCGCGCGATGAAGGCGGGCAATCCGGACGCCATCGTCGCGTTCAATCCCGGCGTGAAAGTGCCGGTCATCGCGTTCACGCGGCATGAGGATTACACGGCGGGCGAAATCAACCTGAAGGAATTCGGCAAGGCGGTGGAGGCTTGTCCCGGCCGGTGGCTGGAATGCGAAGGCCGGAAGGAGCAGTTCCAGATTCTCACGTTTCTCGGCGCGACGTGGTGCCGCGGCGACCGGCCGCAGATGCCCGACGACGCGATCATCGCGACCGTCCGCCAGCTCGCGTCGAAAGGCGGCGTTGTGACCTTCGACGTGCCGATCCAGAAAAGCGGCCTGATTGCCGCGCCGTTTGTCGAGCAACTCCACGCCATTGGCCAAGCCATGAAGAAATGACACCATGAAAATCCAATCCCTGATTCCATTCCTTCCGCTTCTCGCGTTCGCGACCGTCGCGCACGCCGGCAAACTCACACTCGTTGCGGGCGGCGGTGACGGCGGCGATGGCGTGCCCGCGACGCAGGCGAAGCTGCACGAACCGTTCGCGGCGGCGCTCGACACGCGCGGCAATCTCTTCCTCTGCGAGATCACCGGTCGCGTCCTGAAGGTGGACGCGAAGGGCGTGTTGACGACTATCGCGGGCGCGCTTGAAAAAGGGGTTGCGGGCGACGGTGGGCCGGCGCTGAAGGCGCGTTTCAACCAGCCGCACAATCTCATCATTGCGCCCGGCGGCGACCTGCTCATCACCGACACGTTGAATAACCGCGTCCGCAAAGTGGACACGAGAACCGGTATCATCACGACCCTCGCCGGAACGGTAGAGAAAGGCCTCAGTGGCGACGGCGGCCCCGCCGCAAAGGCGCAATTCAGCGGCATCTTCAGCATCGCGCTCGACCGCGCCGGCCGGCAGCTTTTCATCTGCGACCTCGGCAACCGCCGCATCCGCGCGATGGACATGAAGACCGGTTTCGTGCGGACCATCGCCGGCAATGGCCAGCGCGGCGCGCCTGCCGACGGCGCCGCCGCCGCGAACAGCCCGCTTTCGGACCCGCGCGCGGTCTGCGTGGACTCGAAGGGGAATGTTTACATCTTGGAGCGTAGCGGCAACGCGTTGCGCGTCGTGGACCGGCTCGGCAAAATCCGCACCGTGGCCGGCACGGGCAAGAAAGGTTTCAGCGGCGACGGCGGCGACGCGCTCAAGGCCGAGATGGACGGCCCGAAGCACCTCTACCCCGACGCGCAGGACAACATCCTCATTTGCGACACGGAAAACCATGTTGTCCGCAAATACATTCCCGCGTCGCGCCAGATGGTCCGCGTCGCCGGCACCGGCAAGAAAGGCACCGCGCTCGATGTTGACCCGCTCAAGACCGAACTGGATCGTCCGCACGGCGTCTATGTCCATACCGACGGCACGATCTACATCGCCGATAGCGGCAATGGCCGCGTCTTGAAGATCGCGCCGTAAACGGTGGGTCGGAACTTCGCCGAGCCGGCTCTCGATTCCGGATTTTGGATTGCGGATTGCGGGCGGCTCGCCCCGTCTTGTTGAACGCCGGCGCCTGTTTTTGAAGAAAAGACGAAACTGCCACGTGGCGGCGGTGTTTTCTTTCCCGCTCGGTGCACACGCAAAGAGCAACCATGACCCCAAGAAAATCGTTCTTGAGCATCCTCGGCTTCGTTTGCCTGGTTCCGGCAATCGTTTCGCCCAATGGCTTTTGCGCTGCCGCCGGGGCATCGTCGAAGCCCAACATCCTGTTCATCATGGTGGACGAGATGAAGTGGAACGTGATGAGTTGCGCGGGCCACACCATCGTCAGGACGCCAAACCTCGACCGGCTCGCGCGCGAAGGCACGCGCTTCGCCACCGCCTATACCGTCGCGCCGATTTGCACGCCGTCGCGTTACAGTTTCTTCACCAGCCGCTACGCGCATGTCCACGGCGCGACCGACAACGGCACGCCGACGCGCGAGCCGCAGGTGCTGCTGCCCGCCATCCTCAAACACGCCGGCTACCAGACCGCCATCAGCGGCAAGCTCCATTTCATCCCGGCCAACCTCGACTATGCTTTTGATTTCTTCTGGTCGTTTTCCGGCGAAGGCCCGCACCGGCTGCCGACCTGGCCGGAGGACGTGGACAAAAAAAACGGCCGCAACTCCGCGCGCCGGCTGGAGATCCAGCCGTTCCCCGACAATCCGCTCGGGCGCGACCTCGGCAAGCTGAAGTATCCGAAGGAGGATTCGCAGACGTACTGGATCACCGACCGCGCGGTGGATTTTCTGCAGCAACGCGACCGGGAGAAGCCGTTTTTTCTTTTCGTGAGCTACCTCGACCCGCACAGCCCGTCGCACCTCTGCGAGCCGTATTGGAACATGTTCGATGCCGGGAAGATGCCGTTGCCGCCATCGTTCAAACTGGACCTGTCGAAGGACACGAAGACGAACGCGAACCGCCACGAGGTCTACGACCCGAAGATCGTGAAAGCGATGACCGCGGCTTACTACGCGAAGGTCACGATGGTGGACGACAACGTCGGCCGGTTGCTGGAGCGGCTGCGGGAGATGGGGCTTGCCGACAACACGCTCATCGTTTTTACCGCCGATCACGGCAACATGCTCGGCGACCACAACCGCTGGTTCAAGGGCGTCATGTATGAAGGCTCCGCGCGCATCCCTCTGTTGATGAAGGCGCCGCCGGCCGGTCCGTTCGCGGCGCAGTTCAACCGTGGCGCTGTCGTCAGCAACATCATCGAGAACATTGATGTGATGCCAACGCTCTGCGAGATGGCCGGCGTGCCGTTGCCGCCGACCGGCATCCAGGGCCGCAGCATGACGGCACTCGTTGCCGGCACCGGGAAGGACTGGAAGGAATGCGCCTTCGCCGAACGCGGCAGCTCGATGGTTCGCACGGCGCAATACAAGTTCATCAAGAACGAAGCGAAAAACGTGCGCCGCGGCGGCGAGGAGGTCGAGCTTTACGACCTGACGAAGGACCCGCTGGAAATGAACAACCTGGCCAAAAACCCGGCCCAGGCGGAGGCGGTGAAAGAACTCGCCGCCCGCCTCGAAGCCTGGCAGAAGGAGCTCCCGCCCGTGCCGGTCATCGAGGGCGTTGCTCCACAGGCAGCCGGCGATACCGTGGCGCCCGTCGAAAAGAAGAAAAAAGATCGAAAACGAAAGCAAGCGAACGAACCGTGAGAAAAAGTATTTTTGACTTCATCCTCCCGTATCTTCTGTGTCTTCCGTGGCTGGCCTCCGCCGCCGACAAACCCAACATCCTCGTCATCGTCGCCGACGACATGGGCTACGCTGACAGCGGCGTGCAAGGATGCAAGGACGTGGCAACGCCGAACATTGATTCGCTCGCGAAGAACGGCGTGCGATTCCCCAACGGCTACGTCAGCGGCTGCGTGTGCAGTCCGAGCCGCGCGGGCCTCATCACAGGTCGTTACCAGCAACGCTGCGGACACGACTCGAATCCGAAGCGGGAATTCGGCCTCGACCTGAAGGAAACGACGATGGCGCAGCGGATGAAGGAGGCCGGCTACGTCACAGGTATCACGGGCAAGTGGCACTTGGGCGAGTTGAAGGAGCAAATGCCGCTGGCGCGGGGTTTCGATGAGTTCTACGGCATCCTGCCGCACGGCATTGCCGCGGAGAAAAAAGGCAGCGGCGTGCCGGTGTATCGCGGTTGGGAGCGGGTGGAGACGCCGCCGGATCACACGGTGAAGTTCGGCGAGGAAGCGATCGCGTTCATCGAGCGGCACAAAGGCGAGCCGTGGTTCCTTTACCTGCCGTTCACGGCGGTGCATGCGCCGCATGTCGCGCCGGATAGCTACGTGCAGAAGTTCGCGTCCATCGAAGACAAGGGTCGCCGCCAGCTTTGCGCGATGATCTCCGTGATGGACGACCAGATCGGCGCGGTATTGGCGAAGCTGCGCGACCTGAAACTGGAGGAGAACACGCTCATCTTTTTCATCAGCGACAACGGCGGGCCGAAATCGCGGACGGTTCACAACGGCCCGTTGCGCGGCGGCAAGTGGATGCTCTGGGAAGGCGGCATCCGCGTGCCGTTCATGGTGCAATGGAAAGGCCGCCTCGCGCCCGGCTGCGTGCTCGACACGCAGGTCATCGCGCTCGACTTTCTGCCCACAGCGCTCGCCGCGGCCAACCGGGACGTGAAGCCGGAGTGGAAACTCGACGGCGTCAATCTGCTGCCGTTGCTCGAAGGCAGGGCCGACAAGCTTCCGCGGGAGGCGCTCTTCTGGCGATTCGGCGTGCAGTTCGCCGTGCGGCAGGGCGATTGGAAATTGGTGAAGGCTTCCAGGGACATGCAGCCGGCGCTGTTCAACGTCGCCGCCGACCTCAGTGAGACGAACGATCTTGCTGCGCAGCAGCCTGACAAGGTGAAGCAACTCACCGCGTTGTGGGACGCATGGAACGCACAAAACATCCCGCCACGATGGGAAGACCCAAGATGGAACGGCTCGGAGGAAAAAGCAGCGAACAAGCAACTGAAGAAAGGCAAAAAGGGCAGGAACCCACAGACGCCGACCTCACCATGAAACGATTGCTCTTCTTCCTCTGTGCATGGTGCGTTCTCAACGGAGAATCCATCGCCGCCGGGGTGCCTTCCCAACCCAACATCGTCTTCATCCTCGCCGATGATCTCGGCTGGGCGGACGTGGGGTATCACGGGCCGGACATCAAGACGCCGAATATCGACAAGCTCGCCGCCGCGGGCGCCAGGCTTGAATCGTTCTACGTGCTGCCGGTCTGCACGCCGACGCGCTCGGCCCTGATGACGGGGCGCTACCCGATCCGCTACGGCCGGCAGTTCAACGTGATCCGGCCGGGGTCGCAGTTCGGGCTGTCGCTCGACGAACGCTTGTTGCCGCAAGCCTTGCGTGAGGCGGGCTACGCGACCGCGATCTGCGGCAAGTGGCATCTCGGCGATTTCCAGCCTGCCTATTTGCCGATGCAGCGCGGTTTCGACCATCAATACGGATTTGCCTCTCACGGCGAGCACTTCATGCACTTTCCGAAAATCGGCAGCGGCTTGTTGCGGGATCAGAAGCCGTGCTCCGACGAAGGCTATCTCACGCATCTGACCGCCAACGAATCCATTCGCCTGATCGAGCAACGTGATGCCAGCAAACCGCTCTTTCTTTATGTCGCCTTCAACGCGGTGCACACGCCCCTGGAATGTCCGCCGGAATACTCGGCGCCCTACGCGAATCTGGGACCGACCCGCAGCATCTACGCCGGCATGACCGCCGCGATGGATGAGGACATCGGAAAAATTATCGCCGCCATCGAGCAGCACGGCATGATTAAAAACACGCTCATCATTTTCTCCAGTGACAACGGCGGCCTGACCACCAAGGGCGAAATCGCCAGCAACGCGCCGTTGCGCGGCGGCAAAGGCGGTCTTTACGAAGGCGGCACGCGTGTCCCGGCGTTTGCCACGTGGGCCGATCACATCCCGGCGGGAACGGTCGTCAAGGAACCGCTGCACATCGTGGACTGGTATCCCACATTGTTAAAACTCGCGGGCGCGTCACTCGACCAGAAACTGCCGCTTGATGGCCGTGACATCTGGCCGACCATCACGCAGGGCCAGCCCTCACCGCACGACGTGATCTTGCTCAACACCGTCGGGCGCACCGGTGCCATCCGCATGGGCGATTGGAAACTCATTCGAAACGGCAAAATGGACGACGAAGAAGAGAGCGGCGCCAAACTGAGTCGGGAAGATCGGCAGAAAAAACGCCAGGAGCAACGCGCCGCGCCGGACACCTACGAACTTTTTAACCTCGCGATTGACCTCAGCGAAAAGACCAACCTCGCCGGCGAACAGCCCGACAAAGTGCAGGAACTCCGCGCCCGACTCGACACCTTCGCCAAGGAAGCCGTCCCGCCGATCCTGAATCCCAAGCCGTCCGGCTCAAAAACTCCGAAGACGAAGGGAGAACCCAAGTAAGGGAATCACGTCGCATGGGCACAACCATGAAATTGAAGCGCAACCTGTGCTTGTTCCTCATCGCCTTGCTTGCCTGCGTGTACATCGGCTCCGCCGCCGAGAGCGGTAGCGAAGCGGAGAGATCCGCAGCCAAACCCAACATTCTATTCATCATCACCGATCAGCAACATGCAGGTATGTTGAGTTGCGCGGGGAATTCATACTTGAAGACACCGGCGCTGGACAGTCTGGCGGCGATGGGGACACGATTTGAGCTGGCCTATTGTGCCAATCCGGTCTGCTTGCCGTCGCGGTTCAGCATGATGACCGGGGTGTTGCCCAGCCGGGTTGGCGTGGAAACCAATGGCAAGGGAAAGGCCAAGGTGACGCCGGATATTCTGGAACACTCGCTGGGCCGGGTGTTCGGAAAGGCCGGTTACGAGACAGTCTATGGTGGCAAGCTCCACGTTCCCATGACGCTCGAAGATATCGGCTTCAAAAATATCGAGAAAAACGGGGGATCGAAGCTGGCCGAGGCCTGCGCGAAGTTTCTGCATCAGCCACATGACCGTCCTTTCCTGATGGTGGCGTCGTTCATCAACCCGCATGACATCTGTTTCATGGCGATCGGGGATGAACGTGCTCCGGGCAAGTCGGCCGGGCCGCAACCGCTCGTCGAGGCGATGCAGTTGCCCGCCGGTGTCTCGCGGAGGGAATTCTTCGAGCGAGTCTGTCCGCCGCTGCCAGCCAATTTTAAGATTCCAGAGGGCGAACCCGAAAACATCCTGGCAGCAGATACGCGAACCTTCCGCACTCATGCGCGAAACAAATGGACGGATGAACAATGGCGACTGCACCGCTGGGCTTATGCCCGACTCACAGAACGGGTGGACTCGGAGATCAGCGTGGTGCTGACGGCCTTGAGTGAAACGGGATTGGATAAGAACACTGTGGTCGTATTTACGAGCGATCATGGCGACATGGACGCGTCTCATCATCTGGAACACAAGTCGGTTCTCTACGAAGAGGCGTCCCGAGTGCCACTGATTGTCAGTTGGAAGGGCGTCACCAAACCGGGGTTGGTGGATCGCACCCATCTGGTTTCAACGGGTCAGGACTTGATTCCCACACTTTGTGACTTTGCCGGTGTGCCAGTGCCGTCGTCCCTGAAGGGCAGGAATGTTAGCGCGCTGGCCGAAGGACGCACGCCGTCGTCGTGGCGGGAGACGCAAGTGGTCGAGAACGGTGAAAGCCGGATGCTGCGTTCCGCGCGATTCAAGTATGTCGTCTATGCCTCGGGTGCCCGGCGGGAGATGTTGGTGGACATGGTCGCCGATCCCGGCGAAATGAAGAATCTGGCTCTAGACCCGGCATCCGCTTCCGTGCTGGATGAACATCGTCGCCTGCTGAAGGAGTGGTATCAGCAAAATGGAGAAACTCTTGATTCCAAATACGTGGTCTTAGGCAAGAAACAAAATGAATAAACTGTCGTTTTTCGCCTTCGCCGCCCTGCTGCTAACTCCGCTGGCAGCACTTCACGCGGCCGATGTCCAAAGGCCCAATGTCCTCTTCATCATCGTGGACGATCTCACCACCACGCTTGGTTGCTACGGCGACCACGATGCGCCCACGCCGCACATGGACGCGCTCGCAGCACGCGGCGTGCGGTTCGACCGCGCCTACACGCAGTTTGCGCTGTGCAATCCCTCGCGCTGTTCGTTCCTGACGGGCTGTTACCCGGAGCGGACGAAGGTTTTCGATCTCACCACGAGCCTGCGCAAGGCGCTGCCGGACGTGGTGACGCTGCCGCAACTTTTCAAAAACGCCGGCTACACCGCGGGCCGCATCGGCAAGGTGTTCCATGTGCCCGATCCGCGGACGAAACTGGATGTGGAACTCGGCGCTCCGTTGCACAAGGACGGGCGGATTCTCGACGAGGCGAAGCTCGCCGAACGAAGCGAGGGCGACCTGTCCGACCCGCCGCGCAAATCAGCGAAAGAAGGCAACCTCTACAACCGCTGCTATGCCCCCTCGTCGCGTCCCGATAGCGACTTCACCGACTACCAGATTGCCGACGAAGCGATGCAGACGTTGGAGTCCTTCAAAGCAAAACCTTTCTTTCTCGCCGTCGGGTTCATCCGGCCTCATACGCCCTACGTCGCGCCGCAGAGGTTCTTTGATCTCATCGATCCGGCGAAAATCCTGATGCCGGCGTTCTACCAGCCCGGCGGCGAGGATCTGGCGCAGATGCCGAAGGCGGCGCTGCGCCCCAACAACAATGTTTTCCGCTACCAGGCGCCGAGCGTGAAGGAAGCGCGCGAAGCCCGTCGCGCCTACCTCGCGGCGAGCGCATGGGCGGATTCGCAGGTTGGCCGCGTGCTCGCGAAGCTCAAGGAACTGCACCTCGACGACAACACGATCATTTTGCTCACCGGCGACCACGGCTATCAACTCGGCGAGCACGGTCTCTGGGCGAAGCAGACGCTTTTTGAGGAAGGCACGCATGTGCCGCTCATCGTGGTCGCACCGGGTGTGAAGCCGGCCGTCTGCGCGGGTCTCGTCGAACAGGTGGACATCTACCCCACGCTCGCCGGACTCGCGGGTCTCACCATCCCGAAGCACGTTGAAGGCACCACGCTGCAACCACTGCTGGCCGACCCCGCCGCGAAAGGCAAGCCGGTCGTGTTCAGCACGATGGTTTCCACGCACACGAAACTCATTGGCCACAGCGTGAGCACCGATCGCTTCCGCTACATCGAGTGGGACGAGGGCCGCGGTGGCCGCCAACTCTACGACCACGAAAGTGACCCGCACGAATTGACCAATCTCGCGGACAAGCCGATGCAAGCCGAGCGCATCCAGCGAATGCGCAACCGGCTGGCGAATCACCTCAAAGCCGTTTCCGGCGAATGAAACCAACCAATACTTCCACTATGAAAACACGCACACTCATCTTCCTCTCTGTGTTGTTCACGGTTTGTTTGCCGGCGCCCGCCGCCGAACCGGCCTTGAAGCCACTCATGTTGGTGCCGGACCAGGTTGTTTATCAGGATGATTTCACAACACCGAAACCGTTGGACAAGACCGTGTGGAAAAGCGCACAGAGCACGCGTTGGACGATTGAGGACGGCGTGCTGCGCGGACGTCCGTCCACACCGGAGTTTCAAGCCACTCACAAAACGCACAAGGGCCTCGAACCGCGTCTTGCCCTGATCAAATGCCCGCCGTCCTACGTTGTGCAGTTCTCGGTGCGTTACGTCAGCGGCAAGCCCGTGCCGCCGCTGCCGGCCCGGAACATCCCGTCGATTGACCTCGGCCATCACATTGGCCGCGTGGAATTCGGCGTCGAAGGTGCGCGCCTGCTGGCCGAGGGTGAGACCGTGCAGCTCGCCAGCGCGCCGGATTTCAAATTGGAGCTGGGTCGCTGGTATGACGTGCTGGCCGAGGCGCACGACGACGAAGTGGTGGTGCAGATCGCGGACGGTCCCACGTTGCACGGCAAACATCCCGCCTACAAGGGCGACAACCACACGCTCGCCATCATCGGCCTTCAAGCGGGCGAAGTGGAACTCGACAACGTGACGCTCTGGTCCGTGAAGCCGGAAACCCAGCCCAACTGGGCTGCGACGCTCGCCAAGCTGCCCCCTGCCGAGTTAAAGACCATTCGCCAGAAAACGCCCGGCCAACTCGCAAAAGAAAAAGCCAAAGCCGGGGACAAGTAATCATGAAACATCTCGCTCTTTGCATCGCGCTCGCACTTTCAATCGTTGGACATGTGCCCGCCGCCACGACAAGCGCCGTGCTCGAAGAAAAATTCGACAGCGAACTTTCCAAAGACTGGTTCTGGAGCCTCGGCACATGGACGGCGAAGGACGGTGTCCTGCGCGGCTACGAATCCGGCCCGCGCCGACACGGCCCGGTGACGATGCGGAAGTTTCCGTTGCGCGACGGCACCGTCGAGTGCGAGTTCCGGCTCGAAGGCAAGGCGACGTTTGCCGGCATCATCTTCAACGGCGCACAGGAGCGCGGCCACATCGTCCACCTCGTCATGGGCAAGGACAAACTCCGCATCCTCGCGCATCCGAAGAAGGGCGAGACCGTGGAACTGCTCGGCCAGCCGAACGCGCTCGCCGTCGGTGACTGGCATCATGTGAAGATGGAATTCAAAGGCCCGCAACTCATCGCTATCATTGACGACAAGACCTTCACCGCCAGTCACGCTTGCATTGCCGAGGAAAAACTCACTTTCGGACTCGGCGGCGAGTCCGGCGGCCCCGAAGGCGAGAAAGCCGGCGCGCTGGAATTCCGAAAACTGAAGATTGGCGACAAACCATGAAGTCCATCCTCGCGATTTTCTCTGCCCTCCTGCTGGCGTCGCTGGCAGCACTGCACGCCGCCGAACGCAACCCCAACGTCGTGCTCGTCCTTATTGACGACTTCGGCTACGAGTGCGTCACGGCCGACGGCGGCGAAAGCTACCAAACGCCGGTGATGGACCGGCTTGCCGCAACAGGCGTCCTCTTCGAGCAGTGCCACGTGCAACCGCTCTGCACGCCGACGCGCGTGGCATTGATGACCGGCATCGGCAACAAGAGGAACTACACCCACTTCGGCCACCTCGATCCGTCGCAGAAAACGTTCGGCAACCTGTTCAAGTCGGCGGGCTACGCGATGTGCATCACCGGCAAGTGGCAATTGAGCAACGGCTACGAGGGGCCGGCACACTTCGGTTTCGACGAGTATTGCCTCTGGCAGCTCAACCGCCGGCCGGGCCGCTACAAGAACCCCGGCCTCGAAATCAACGGCAAGCAGTTCGATTACACGAAGAACGAATACGGGCCGGACATCGTGAGCGACTACGCGCTGGATTTCATCACGCGCAAGAAGGACCAGCCCTTTTTCCTCTACTACCCGATGATGCTCACGCACGCGCCGTATGACTCGACGCCGGACAGCCCGGACTATCTCGAATCCAAGAGTGTCAAAGGCAGGAACAGGACCAAAGGCCATTTCCCCGACATGGTCGCCTACACGGACAAGCTCATCGGCAGGCTTGTCGCGACGCTCGAATCGCTCCACCTGCGCGACAACACGGCGCTGCTCATCCTCGGCGACAACGGCACGGGCCGCGGCACGCCGTCGAAGTTCAAGGGCCGCGACGTGCTCGGCGGCAAGGGCACCAGCACGATGTGGGGCACGCACGTCCCGTGCATCGGCAACTGGCCCGGCCATTTCGCCAGCGGCAAAGTGTATCGGGACATGATTGACGCGACGGATTTCATGCCGACGATTTGCGAGACCGCGGGCGTGGCGGTGCCGGCGGAGTTGAAAATCGACGGTCGCAGTTTTCTTCCGCAACTGCGCGGCGAAAAAGGCCGTCCGCGCGAGTCGCTCTACGCGTGGTATAACCCGAGCGGCGGCCCGACGGCGAAACGGGAGTTCGCGCACGACGGGCAATTCAAGCTCTACACCAGCGGCGAGTTCTACAATGTCGCGAAGGACGACCTCGAAAAGTCGCCGCTGGCCGATGACACGCTGGATGCCGACGCGAAAGCCGCGAAGGCGCGACTTCAGGCCGTGCTACAGGAACACGCCGGGCCGCGCGATGAGTTTTTCGTGAAACAGTCGAGCAACTTCGGCGGCGAGACCGGCGAGGACGCGGACGGCAACAAGACCGGGAAGGGCAAGGGCAGAAACAGACGAAACCAACAACCATGAAACGCGCACTCGTCTTGTTGTTACTGACCGCATGGCTGCCGGTGCCGCCGGCCGCGATATGCCACGCCGCCGGCACAGCCAAGCCCAACATCGTCTTCATCCTCAGCGACGATCTCGGCTACGGCGACGTGGGCTGCTACGGCGCGACGAAGGTCAGGACGCCGAACATGGACCGGCTCGCGCGCGAGGGGCGGCTGTTCGCCGACGCGCATTCGCCGGCGGCGGTCTGCACGCCGACGCGCTACGCGGTGATCACCGGCCGCGAGTATTACCGTCTTGGGCGCAAGTGGAACCGGGACTGCCTCGTCGCGCCGGGACAGAAGACCATCGCCTCGCTCTGCAAGGAAGCAGGCTACGCGACGGCGCTCGTCGGCAAGTGGCACCTCGGTTACGGCGAGAAAGCGCCCGACTGGAACGACGAGCTGAAGCCGGGGCCGCTGGAGTGCGGGTTCGATTCGTTCTTCGGCACGGCGATGACCCACAACGAGCCGCCGCAAGTGCTCGTGGATAATCATCGCGTGGTCGGTCTCGATCCCAACGACCCGATCCAGGTGTTGCCACCGCAGCCGCCGAAGTTCCCGCACGGCGTCTTGCAAGGCGGCAAGTCCGCGCTCGTCGTGCATGAAGACCTCTGCGAGCTGCACACGAAAAAGGCCGTCGATTTCATCGAGCGGAACAAGGAGCGCCCGTTTTTCCTCTACTACGGCACGATCAACGTCCACGTGCCGATCGCGCCCGGCAAACGATTCCAAGGGAGCAGCGGCATCGGCGCGTATGGCGATTACATCCAGGAACTCGACTGGTCCCTCGGCGAAGTGCTCAGCACGCTCGACCGGCTTGGACTCGCGGAGAAGACGCTCGTCATCTTCACCAGCGACAACGGCGCGGTGCTGCATCGCGACGCGGTGAAGGCCGGCCATTTCCCGAATGGCGACCTGCTTGGCCAGAAGACCGACGTGTGGGAAGGCGGTCATCGCGTGCCGTTCCTCGCGCGCTGGCCGGGCCGCATCCCGGCGGGCACGCGCACGGGCGAGTTGATCGCGCTGACCGACATGATGGCGACGTTCGCGGCGGTGCTCGGACGCAGCCTCGGCCCCGACGAAGGCCCCGACAGTTTCAACGCGCTGCCGGCGCTGCTTGACGAGCCGGGCCGCAAGCCGGCGCGGGAGTTCGCGACGTTCATCGGCACGGCGGGCGTCGCCGTTCGCGACGGACGATGGCTGCTCTTCCCCAAGCACGGCTCCGGCGGTTTCTCGACTGATCCGGACGGCCCGTGGCTGCCGCCCTGGAAGATTGGCCGCAAGAACAGCGACTACACCGCCGACGGCCAACTCAAGGCCGACGCGCCGCCGGGCCAGCTCTACGATCTGGAGAAGGACCCGAACGAGACGACGAATCTCTACAACGGGCATCCGGACATCGTGAAGCGTCTCGACGAGCTGCTGGCGAAGTTGAGAAAGAAAGGAAACACCGCGCGCACACTTGCCGCTGCCGCGACGGAGGAGTCTGGAAAGACGAATCGGGACGATGGGTCCAAAAAATAAAGCGCTCCTTGGCGGTTCGCCGTGATAATCTTGAGCCAACCACTCCAGATGGACGGAACGAGCACATGAAAAGAAACCATTTCTTTACGGGACTGACGGCGATGGTTTTTTTATGGGGCGTATGTTTCTTTCCAGCCGCGTCGCCGGCGCAGGAGGCGGCTGCGCAAATCGGCCGGCCCGTTCGCGTTGTCAGCATTGCGTTCAAGCCGCGGTCGCTCGAGGCCATCGCGCCGCTGGTGGACGCTGAAGGAGCCAAGGGCGCGGACCTCATCATCCTACCGGAGACGATGCTGGGCCAGAAAATGCCGCCGCAACCGCTGGATGGTCCCGCGATCACCACGATGGCGGGCCTGGCCAAAAAACATCGGACCTACATCGTCTGCCCACTGGACCGGCAAGACGGCGTGCACCGGGTCAATTCCGCCGTGCTGATTGACCGCTCGGGCCAGGTCGTCTGCGTTTACGACAAGGTTTATCCCTACTGGAGCGAATACGCTCTGAAACCGGCGGTGGAACCCCGCTCGAAAGTTCCGGTCTATCGGGCGGACTTCGGCCGCGTCGGCATGGCGATCTGCTTCGACGTGAATTTTCCCGATGTGTGGAAACAGCTCGCGGATCAAGGCGCGGAGCTGGTCGTGTGGCCCAGCGCTTATTCGGCGGGCAGTTCGCTGCGCGCGCACGCCATCAACCACCACTTCTGCATTGTCACCTGCACCTACGCGCCGGATTGCTCCGTGTTCGACATCACGGGCGAGGAGATGGTTTACGAGAAGGGCCGCGACGTTCAGATCACGCGCGCCACGCTTGATCTGGACCGCGGCATCTACCACACCAATTTCAACGTCGCCAAGCGCGACAAGCTGCTGAAGGAGCATGGCAACGACGTCGTTCTCGAAAAACAAATGGAGCGTGAGTCGTGGTTTGTGTTGCGCGCCAAGCGCCCCGGCGTCAGCGCGCGGGAATTGGCGCGGCGCTACGGGCTGGAGGAATTGCGCGACTACCTGGGCCGCAGCCGGCGCGAGATTGACCGGATGCGCGAGCAGGGAACGATCTGGACGGCCAAGGCGTCGCATTAAGATGGCCGCGACTGCAAAACGGATGCTGAAGATCGCGGTGCTCGTGCCCGTGATTGGATTCGGGGGCATCGTGGCTTGGTTTTTCGTGGCGCGGGCGCTTAGTCCGCTCATCAGTCTGGAAATCCGGGAGTGCGTCGCCGGCACACCCGCAGCCCATCGTCCCGGCGACCGGCTTCGCATCGTCACCTACAACATCTGCCACGGGCGCGGCGATGACAGCAACGTGTGGCCGATCCGCGACAAGGCGGCCATGGAGCGGCGGTTGAACGGCATCGCCGATTTTCTCAAGACGGAGTCGCCGGACTTGGCCGTCCTCAACGAGGTGGACTTCGACTCGATGTTCACCGGCCACATCAATCAAGGCCGGTTCATTGCCGAGCGGGCGGGATTTCCGTTTTGGGTCGAGCAACGGGACATAGACGTGGACGCCCCTCTTCTCTACACCGAACGGTTCGGCAATGTCGTGCTCAGCCGGTTCCCTTTCCAAAACGCGCGCCTCGTCCGCCTGCCGGCTTATGCGACATGGGAGGTCATCCTGGCCGGCTGCGCGCGGGCTGCACTTTGTGAGGTCGAGGTGCCGGGCCACGGGCGCGTGCGGTTGCTCGGCACGCATCTGGAATCGCGTTCCGAGGCCACCCGCATCGCTTCCGCCAGAATGATCGAAACGGTGCGCCAATCGTCTCCGGTGCCGCTGATTGTCGCGGGCGATTTGAATGGCTGTCCGAAGGGATTCCCGACCTCGCAACAGTTCCATGGCACCAACGCGCTCTTGTTGCTGCTCGGCGGCGGCTATACCACCTCGCCGCTCGACCATCCGACCGAACAGGACTCCACCGGTTCCGAACGCATTGAGGTCATTGACTGGATTCTTGTGCCACCGGCGTGGCGTATCCTTTCGCGTCGGGCGGTCCCGTTGCCTTGGTCCGACCACAAGGCCGTGGTCATGGATGTCGTCGTCATTTGAGTCACAACGCGAAACACACGATGAAAACACCGGACGAAAAGACTGAGCGATTGAGCCGGCGAAGGTTGCTGAAGAATGGTTGCGCGGCAGGATTGGGATGGTTGCTGCAACCGTTGAGTCAGTGCGTTGCCGCCACAGACGGTTCGCGCCGGTTTCATCTCTGCCTGGCGCCCGATGTGTTCGACCGTGAGCCACAATTGCTTACCACCATTCGTGACGCGGGTATCAACGCCGTCTGGCTTGCCGGCTTTTGCTACGGTCACTGGCCATGGCCGCTGGAGAAATTGCAGGTGGCCCGCGCGAAGCTCGAATCGGCCGGGCTGGCGGCGCACGTCATCAATCTGCCGCTGGGCCATCCGGGTAACGCGTTGGGAAAAATCGAGAACGGCTTCCCGCTCACGCCGCCGCGTCACTGGAAACCGACTGTGGGTGTTGACGGCGGGCTGAGTGTCGGCACGTCATTGCATGAACCGGCCACCGCGGAGAATGTCGCCGCGCTCCGCGCGTTGCGGGGAGCGGGATTCACGCGGTTCTTCGTTGACGATGACTTCCGGCTTGCGCGCCGGCCCGGACAGATCGGCGGTTGTTTCTGCGCGGAGCACCGCGACCATTTTCTGCGACGCGGCGGTTACCCTGCGGTGCGCTGGGACGAATTATTGGACGACGTGCGCCAGCGGCGATTCACGCGCCTGCTGCGCGACTGGGTTGCGTTCATTTGCGACGAACTGACGGCGAGCTTCCGCGCGCAGCAACGGGCCGCAGGCCCGGGCCGGCTCGGCAACATGGTGATGTATCTCGGCTCCGAAAAGGCGGGCATCCGGTTGAAGGACTACGGGGACGTGCCGCTTCGCGTGGGCGAATTGATGTTTTACGACGCCATGTTCGACCCCGTCAAAGGCAAGACCGATGAATTGTTCAGCGTGCTGATGCACCGGCGGTTTGTGCGGCCGGAACTGGCTTTCAGCGAAACCACCGCCTACCCGGCCGACAAACTTTCCGCGCGGAACATGGCGGCCAAGCTGGTCATTTCCACCATCGCGGATGTGCGACAGACGATGTTCATGAGCGGTATCGATCCGTTTCCGCGATCCCATTGGGAGACGCTGGCGCCGGCGATGAAAATGCAGGCCACCTTGCGCGCGCGTCTGGCCGGCCACAAACCGTGCGGGCCGTTCAAGCATTACTGGGGCGAGCGAAGCCGGTGGGTCGGCGACGACCGGCCGTTCAGCCTGTTCCTGGCCAGTGGCGTGCCGTTCGAAGTGACCGGGGAACCGGCGCGCGACGGCTGGACTTTCCTGTCCGACTTCGACGCGAGCGCGGCGGCGGAAAAACAATTGGTCTCGCGCGGCACGAGGTTCGTCCACCGTCCGTCCGCCAAACCGCCGCCTGAAGCCGAGGCGGTGGCCGAATTGCCGGACGCGGTGTTTGCCTTCAAGCAACGCATCATGGCGGACCTCATGGACGTGCCGCATGTCGAGCAGAACGAGCCGGCGGTTTGCGCCTGGTATCCCACGGCGCGCGCGGCGCTCGTGTGGAACCTCGATAACAAGCCAAAGACACTCACCGTGCGCCGCGGCCAGCGACAGCAGAAAATCAGGCTGGCCGGCCTTGAAGCGAAACTGATTGACGACATGGGCTGATGGAGATGTTTGAGTTTTGGAGCCGGTACGAGGAAAAATTCCGTCTTCAGCCGTAACTATGCAGTTGAAAAAGTCGCGAGCGAGAAATCGAGCCGGCAAAAACAAGGAGCGGCGGTTTGCAACCGCCGGTGTAGCGCGTTCACTGAAAAGTGACCGGATTCTCCAATCACGCGGCGGCGGTTGCAAACCGCCGCTCCTTGGAAAGCATCGCCTGCGCGCAACTTCAACTGCATAGATACGGCTTCAGGCCGGCCCTGCCGGAGGATGCTGAAAAAAACCGCGAAAGGAGCATTCTGTCATTTTGAACCTGAAAACCGAAGTTCAACTCAAACTAAGAGTGTGAGACAACGGCTGTTGATTCAGGATTCCCATCAGGCGCGCGATGCGACATAATGCACGCTGGACGACAGCGCCCAAGCCAACAGAAGAAAACACCGGAGACAGCACCATGCACCAGAACCCTATCATCTCAAGCGTGGCAATCACTCCTCACAGTTGCGACGCATCCACCTGCCACGGTTGTCCGCGCGCCGGCGGCGGATTGCGAATCAGCCGACGGCAATTCCTCGGCGCGACGGCGGCGGCGGGCGGTTGGCTGATGGGCAGCGGTGGCCTCGCGTCGCTCATGGCGGCCGACGCAGGCGCAATGCCGCAACTGACGGCACCGAAGGTGAAGATTTACACCGTTTATCTCGGCGGAGCCGGCGCGTGGCCGAAGCCGGAGTTCGACACGTCGGCGGAGAAGGCGAAGTTCGAGAAGTTCCTCGCCGGACTCAAACCGAAATTTCCCGAAGTGGAACTCGTTGGTGGAGATTTGGTCATGAACGCGAGCGAAGCCGTGTCCAGGATTTCCGCGCGAGACGACGTGGCCGGCGTGTTGTGCATCCATCTCGGCATTCGGGGCGACCTTGCCGGCATCGTCAATTGCGGCAAACCGGTGGTTGTCTTCAGCCAGCCTTACAGCGGCCACCAATGGATGCATGTCAGCCAGGCGCAGCGCGAGGGCAAACGCGTGGCATTGATAGCCTCGCGCGACTGGCGCGACCTCGCCACGGCCATCGCGCTACTGAAAGCTGTCGGGCAGATGCGACAGAGCAAAATCCTGCTCGCTTCCGCGAAGGCCGGCCCGCGCGCCAAGGACATCCGCGAACGGTTCGGGCCAGAGATCGTTGAGGTCGCCACCGGGCAGTTGATCGTTGCGCACAAAGCGGTCGACGAAACACTCGCCACCAGGATCGCCCGCGACCTTTTTATCAAGCCCGCCAAAAAAATCGTTGAGCCGAGCCGCGCGGAAATCGTCAAATCGGCAAGGATGTATCTGGCGATGAAACAACTCATGGCCGAACAAGGCGCGCAGGCGATCGCGGTCAACTGCCTCGGCGGCATTCCGATACAGATTCTCGGCTACCCGTGCCTTGGCTTCGCGCAGTTGAACGACGAAGGTTTCGTCGGCGCGTGCGAGGCCGACCTCGACAGCACGCTGACGATGCTGTTGTTCACCTACGCGTTCGGCAAACCAGGCTTCATCACCGACCCGCTCTTCGACATCTCCAAGAACGCTGTCATCCACGCCCACTGCGTGGCGGCGACGCGGATGAGCGGCCCCGGTACGCCGCGCGCGCCGTTCAGCATCCGGACCCATCGCGACGACAACCGCGGCGCGTCACTGGAGGTGGACATGCGCGTGGGCCAGGAGATCACCTGCGCGAAGTTCATTGACGATGAGGCGATGCTATTTAGCACTGGCCGGATCATCGAGGGCAAGCCGCGGCAGTTCGACGACCGCGGCTGCCGCACGCAAATCACCGTCGCGGTTCATGGCGATGCGCAGAAGATGATGGACAACTGGTCCGCCGACATGAAGAAGTATCGCGACATCCGCACGTTACTGCACCGCGTGGTGTTCTACGGCGACCACAGCCGTCCCGTCCATCACCTCGCCAGCTTGATGGGCTTCAAGGTCATCCCGGAGTGCTGAGATGCCGATATGAATTCTTCGCTCAGATATTTCCTGAAGACCGCCGCATTATGGGCGGCAGCGTTCTGTTTGCTTGAGTTGTCGTCGGACGCGGCGGCGGCGCAGCGGAAGCCGAACGTGGTGATCTTCCTCGCCGATGACATGGGGTTTTCCGACGCCGGTTGCTATGGCGGCGAGATCGCGACGCCCAACCTCGACAGACTCGCCAGCGGCGGGTTGCGGTTCACGCAGTTTTACAACACGGCCCGCTGCTGGCCGACGCGCTCGTGCATCATGAGCGGCTATTACGCCCAGCAAATCCGCATGGACCCGCCGCGGGGCCGGCTGCCGGCATGGACGCGGCTGCTGCCCCACCACCTCAAGCCGCTCGACTACCGCTGTTATCACGTCGGCAAGTGGCACGTGATGGGCGCGCCGAAGCCGGTGGCGGACGGCGGCTTCGACCACTCCTACTGGTTCGAGGATTGGGACCGCTACTTCTCGCCGGTGAAACACTACGAGGACGACGTGCAGGCGCCGCCGGTGAAGCCCGACAGCGGTTACTACGCGACCACCGCGTTTGCCGACCACGCCATCGGTTTCCTGAAAGACCACGCGGCCCAACACGCGGCGCAGCCGTTTTTCCTCTATCTCGCGTTCATCTCGCCGCACTTCCCGCTGCAAGCGCCGCAGGAGGACATCGCGCGCTACCGCGAAACCTACGTGAAAGGATGGGACGCGGTCCGCCAGCGGCGCTACGAGCGGTTGCGCGAGATGGGCATCGTCAACTGCGGCCTGGCGGCGGCGGAGCCGAAGTTTTCGCCACGCTATTTCAAGCCGGAGGTGCTGCAAACACTCGGCCCGGGCGAGATCCAGTTCGCGGTTCCGTGGAACGACCTGACGGACGAACAGAAAAAGTTCCAGGTGACCAAGATGTCCATCCACGCAGCGATGATTTCCCGGATGGATTGCGAGATCGGCCGCGTGATCGGGCAGCTTCGCGCGATGAACGTCCTGGAGGACACGCTGATTTTCTTCCTCTCCGACAACGGCACCGACGCCACCATGATCGTGCGCGGCGACGGACACGACCGCGAAGCGGCGCCCGGCTCGTGGCGGTCGTTCCTTTGTCTCGGCGCGGGCTGGTCCACAGTCGGCAACACGCCGTTCCGCCGGCACAAAGTCTGGGTGCACGAGGGCGGCATTTCCACGCCGCTGATCGCCCACTGGCCCAAAGGCATCGCCGCGCGCGGCGAGCTGCGCCACAGCGTGGGCCACGTGGTGGACTTCACGCCGACGCTGCTCGACCTCGCCGGCGGAACACCGCAACTACCGACGGGCGCGCCGCCGTTGCCGGGCCGGAGTCTCGTGCCGGAGTTCGCCAAGGACGGCTCGGTCCAACGCGAGTTTGTGTTTTTTCATCACGAGGGCAACCGCGCGCTGCGGATGGGAAACTGGAAAACAGTTTCCGCGCGCGAGGACGCCAACGTTTGGGAACTTTATGACCTGGGCAAAGACCGCTGCGAGCAGGTAAACCTCGCCGCGCAACAGCCGGACAAGCTGAAGGAGATGGTTGAATTTTGGACGCGACACGAAGAAGAATTTCGCCGTCAGGCCGGCCCCGCCGGGGAGCCGCTGAAGAAAGCCGCGAAAGGAGCGAAATCGGAATGAAGGCGTCACGCAGATACATGTTGCTCGCAACCGCCACGGCCATGGCGGCGTTTTGCTGGGCGGCGGCGGACGGGGCGCGGTTCACGCGACTGACGCTGCTGCCCGCGCCCAGGATCGTCGCGGCGGCGCAGGCGTTTAGCGAGAGCTACTGCGCCGGGAATATCCTCAAACCGTCCACAAACGGCAGGCATCACGGCGACTACGCCTCGCGCGGCCTCGGGACGCAGACGTTCATTGACTTCGATTTCGGCCAGCCGGTCCGCCTTGCGGGATTCCGGCATGTCCAGCGGCGAACCGCGGACACCATTGAGGAAGCCAATCTTGTGTTCAGCGACGCGGCCGATTTCAAACGCGCACTGGCCACGGTGAAGGTGAGGCACGTGGACGAGCCTGGCGCCACCACCTTCGCGGCGTTCGCGCCGGTCACGGCCCGCTACGTTCGCTGGCAGGTGACGTCGGTGCTGCCGGGACGCTCGCGCAACGTGGGCGGCCAAAGCATCGAGTTTTTTGCGGGCGGCGAGCCGGAGGCGTCGCCACGGGGCATCGGCATCGAAGCGCGCGTGATGCAGGTGATTGAGCGCAAGGACGGCAAGCTGGCGCAACCGCTGAAAGTGACGCTGGATTATCCCTACGCTGAGCCGGTGAAAGCGATTGTCCGCGTCGAGGGTCAGGAAGCCCGGCCGGTGGAGTTGAAGTTCGGAAGCGAGACGCTCGAATACACCATCGCCGCCGCCGACACCGAGAGGACGCTGAACGTCGCCGTCGAAGCCGCCGGCGAGAAAGTCGCCTCGCGCGCCGTCAAGCTCCAGCCGGCGCGCAGGCTCGTCGTCTACATCCTGCCGCACTCGCACACCGACATCGGTTACACAGCCATCCAGACCGACATCGAGGAAAAGCAGGTCAACAACCTGCTCCAAGGCATCGCCGCCGCGCGCCGCACCGCAGACTATCCGCCGGGGGCGCGATTTGTTTGGAACGTCGAGGTGCTCTGGGCCGCCGACCTTTTTCTGCAACGGCTCGCGCCGGAACAACGCGCCGGGTTCTTTGACGCCGTCCGACGCGGCCAGGTGGCGCTCAACGGCATGTATTTGAACGAACTCACCGGCCTCTGTCGGCCGGAGGAACTGCTGCGGTTGTTCCGTTTCGCGACGCAGCTCGGCGAGCGCTCGGGCGTGGCCGTGGACTCGGCGATGATCAGCGATGTGCCGGGCTACACGTGGGGCACGGTGACGGCGATGGCGCAGGCGGGCATCCGGTATTTTTCCGCCGGGATCAACCCGAACGAACACAGCCGGATCGGCGACTCGATGGCCCAATGGGAGAACCGGCCGTTCTGGTGGATCGGCCCCGACGGCCGGAGCAAGGTGCTCGTTTGGGTGCCGTTCCACGGTTACTCGCTGTCGCACGTTTACCGGGTGGTGTCGCCACAACTCGTTGACGATATCTGCGTGGCCTTGGAAGAACGCGGTTTCAATTATGACATCGCCTACATTCGCTGGTCCGGGAACCAGGGCGACAACTCGGTGCCCGACCCGGCCATCTGCGACTTCGTGAAAGAATGGAATGAGACGCACGCCTGGCCGCGGTTTGTCATCTCCTCCACGAGCGAGGCGTTCCGCGCGTTCGAGAAACGCTACGGCGACCAACTGCCGCGCGTGCGCGGCGACTGGACGCCCTACTGGGAGGACGGCGCCGGCTCGTCCGCCGCCGAGACCGCGATGAACCGCGCCAGTTCCGAGCGGCTCGCGCAGGCCGAAACGCTCTGGGCCATGCTCGATCCGGCGCGCTATCCGGCGAAGCGGTTCGAAGAGGCATGGAACAACGTGTTGCTCTACTCCGAACACACGTGGGGCGCGCATTGCAGCGTCACCGAGCCGGCGAATCCGTTCACCGCCGAGCAATGGACGATCAAGCAGGCGTATGCGACCGCGGCGGACCACGAGTCGCGGCGATTGTTGAGCGAAGCGGCGCAAAGCGGAGCGGGCCGCCAGCCTGTTCTTTCAGAAACGAAGCCGGGAGAGTCTGGAAGCGTGTCCTGCATTGACGTTTTCAACACGACTTCATGGCCGCGCAGCGAGGTGGTGCTGATTCCCTACGCGCATCCCGCGACCGCCAACTTCGTCACGGACGATCAAGGCCGGCCCGTCCCCGCGCAGCGGCTGGCCAGTCGCGACCTGGCGGTGTTCGTGCGCGACCTGCCGCCGTTTTCCGGCCGGCGCTACACCCTTTCGAAAGAAGGCAAAGCCGCCGCTCGCGCCGGCGATTTGAAGGCGGGCGGCGCGGTCATCGAAAACAACCGGCTCCGCGTCCGCCTCGACGAAAAAACCGGCGGCATCGTCGAGTTGCGCGCGGCCGGCATCGAGGCCAACCTCGCCGACACCGCCGGCGGCCACGCGCTCAACGACTACCTCTATCTCATTGGCGACGACCCCGCCGCGCTCCAGCGCAACGGCCCGGTCACGATCACGGTCCGCGAGCGCGGCCCGCTCGTCGCGTCGCTGTTGGTGGAGTCTGACGCGCCGGGCTGCCACAAACTCTCGCGCGAAATCCGGCTCTTCGCCGGCGCGGATTACGTCGAGCTGCTCGACACCGTGGACAAAAAGCGGATCGAGGCGAAGAGCTACCTCGCCAACGAAGGCAAGGAGAGCGTCCACTTCGCCTTCCCCTTCAACGTGCCCGGCGGCGAGTTGCGGCTCGACGCGCCCCTCAGCGTCGTCCGGCCCGAAAAAGACCAGATGCCGGCGGCCTGCAAGGACTGGTTGAGCGTGGGCCGTTGGGCCGAAGTGGCCAACCGCGATTTCGGCGTCACGTGGGTCACGCTCGACGCGCCGCTGGTGGAGGCCGGTTGCATGATGCCGCCCCTGTTGAATTCGAGGACGACGGTGGATTCCTGGCGCAAGAAGATCGAGCCGACACAGAAACTCTACTCGTGGGTGATGAACAATCACGAGGAAACCAACTACCGCGCCTATCAGGAAGGCACGGTTCAGTTCCGTTACGTGCTGCGACCGCATCGCGGGAGCGCTGGCGACGCGGAAAACTCGCGCTTCGCCACCGGCTTCAGCCAGCCATTGGTTCCCCTGCCCGGCCACGGCATCGCGCCCGGCGGGACGCCGCTCCTGCGCGTCGAGCCGGCCGGCGTCCTCGTCACCGCATTGAAGCCGAGCGACGACGGCCAGGCGTGGATCGTCCGGCTCCTTGGCGCAGGCGGAGCGCCGGCCACCGCGAAGCTGGCGTGGTCGCAGCCCGCGCCGAAGCGCGTCTGGCTGAGCGACACGAGCGAGCGGCCGTTGCAAAGATTGACCGGCGATGTCCCCGTGCCGGCCTGGGGCGTCGTCACCATCCGAGCGGAAATTCCAAAGTGATGCTTTGAATACGGGGGCCTCAGCGCTCCATCCGCGCCACCCGAAAATAATCCTCGACAGCCCCTCGCTTCGGCGTATTCTCCGCCTCAGTCGCCTGCGATCGAGCGTCCGTCATCGCAAGGAGCGGTGCACGGCGCGTCGCTGGCATGCCAAGGAACAAGAACAATGGCCCGCGCCGACTTCAGCCGAGCAGACTTCTGCCGCGCCGACATCCCCGACGCCGGCCCGCCACCGAGGAGCAAACACCCCATGACCAGCTACTCCGTCAACAAAGTCGTCGGCTACGCCGAGCGCGTCGCCGATTTCTTCACCCGCAACAAACCC
>CAIQCK010000022.1 GCA_903870275.1 uncultured bacterium
CAACAACCCGGAGACCGTCTCCACCGACTATGACATCTCGGACCGACTCTACTTCGAGCCGCTGACGCTGGAGGACGTGGTCAACGTCATCGACAAGGAGGACGCGGACGAACCCTTTGACAACCAGGCGCCCCAGGAACCAAGCTGTGCGCGCCAAGAACACGGTAACACTACTTTTGAGGCAACCGGAGCGTTCCGGCCCCGCTATCTGGGTAACAGTGACTTTTGAGGCACGACGCGGCGTTGTGCGAGTGTTTTACGATATAGTATCCCGAGCCGACAATGTGAGTAACGCTGAATCAGATTCGCTGCCGGAGTATTCCTGCGGTGGTAAAAAGTCAGGTGGAATGTGGCCATCAGGCGGGATGATTTCTAAGTGTTTCCCCTATGCTCAAATCAGGTTATTGCCGATAGGCACGAGAGCGCTTCTGCGGGACAATGCCAAATTCCTAAAGGACCCGGCGTAAGGTCCGAACGAAAAACTGGCCCGCTGTTCGCGAAGTTGGAAAGGTGAGCGTGAAAGCACCTATGCCATCCGACAATAATACCGGCTCTACTCCAGAACGAGTCCTGCCCGACCCGAAGATTTGCCGTGCCAAAGCCGTTTGCAGCACCTGGGCTGAGTGCCTGGTGGACAATCCCTGTGAATGTCATTCGGCAGTCCCATTCGACTGCGGATACATGTGCATCCACTCGGATCGAAATGACATTGTTGCACGAACGCATGAAACTTGTTATAAAACCCAGCAACTGGCTGCAGGCCGGAACCGGATAAGCGGCCTGCAGTGAGGAAACGGGTTATGTATGACTGAGAACAAGCGCCCAGAGCGGAAGGAAAAGTCGAAAAGGGCAGCCGTCGCAGAGGACCATGTGGGAGGGGTGTCGTCTTCGAAGCCGTCGATTCCTCACACATGTGTTGGCGGCAAGCGGGTTGCCAGCAGCGACCGCGTTGAATGCATGGGTGAACCGGTCTTCCTTTGCGAATATTGGACGGCCATCGAAAGCAGTTGGTTTTGTCACCACCCGCGAGCGTTGGAGATTGCCGCGCGCACGGAAGAGGCCAAAAAAAAGGCCGAGCAAGACGCCCGCAAGTGCCCGCCGACCGACGCAAACCAGCGAATGGGGAAAATCTTCAGCGGGCCGCCCCTCTAACCGGCTCAGCCGAACTACAGGCTGACCTGAAGGGGACAGTTTTGTGCATCGGCAGGCGGCCACTACGTCCGTGCTTTTTGCCCAGCCGGGGGCTACAAGAGGGGCAACATGAATCGCCGGCAATTTCTTCACACGACGGCAGGCGCGGCGCTGATTGGCGGCTGGCCGGGAATGCTTTCCGCCAAAGCGCCGGGACGAAAAGTGCCGTTCCGCGTCCTCTACAGCAACGACACCACCAACATTCTTTCCTGCACCAGTCCGTGGCACAAGAAGGGCGAAGCGTTCCGGCCGGAGATGCTCGAAGCGACGGTGGACGAAGTTGCCGGCACGGGCGTGGACGCGCATCTGTTGCAGCCCGGTGTGGGTTGGGTGCCGTGGTGGCAAAGCAAGGTCTATCCGCCGGCGGAACATTACCGGTGGCTGAAGGAAACTTACGGTGTCGAGCCGGACACGATCGGGCGCTATGTCGCGGAAGGCGGCGACCTGGTGAAGGTGTTTGTCGAGCGATGCCGGAAGCGCGGGCAGACGCCGTTCATCTCCTTGCGGCTCAACGACGGTCATCACAAGGAATGGGCGCCCTACAAGAAGGGCGACAAGATTTCCGGCGGCGCGGGACAGGGCTTGAGTAAGTTCTATTGCGAGCATCTGGATTGGCGGATCGGTCCGGAGTGGAAAGACTGGGCGCAGCGCGTGTTGAACTGGGCCATCCCGGAGGTGCGCGCGCACAAGTTCTCGTTCATCCAGGAGCTTTGCGAAAACTACGACATTGACGGGTTCGAGTTGGATTTCATGCGCAACTACAGTTTCTTCCAGCTCGACAAGACCACGAGCGAGCAGCGGCGCGGCATCATGACCGGGTTTGTGCGGCAGGTGCGCGAGGTGCTCGACCGCACGGCACGGGGCGGGCGGCGGCGATGGCTGTGTGCGCGCGTGCCGTGCTACGTCGCGGCGCTGGACCCGCTGGGATTGGATTTGCCGGCAATGGTCGAGGCGGGATTGGACATGGTGAATGTCTCGGCGAGCTATTTCACGGCGCAGCAGACGGACTTCGCCGCCATCCGGCGGATGGCGCGGCCAGCGGCGGCGTATCTCGAAATCTGCCATACGATCTGGAACGGCAAGCGCGTCACGGCCACCGGCTACGATTCGTTTCTGTTCCGGCGCGCGACGCCGGAACAGATTCAGACGGCGGCGCATCTGGCATATGCGCGCGGCGGCGACGGCATGAGCGCGTTCAATTTTGTGTATTACCGGGAGCATGGCGGGGCAGGGCGCGGGCCTTTCAATGAGCCGCCATTCGAGGTGTTCAAGCATCTCGGCGACCGCGAATGGCTGGCGCGGCAGCCACAACACTGGTTCCTGGCGTCGGGCTGGGGCAATCCGTTTGTGAAGCGGTCCGTGTTGCCGCGCAAGATCGGGAAAGGACAGACGTCGGCCTTCGCACTCGATCTCGCGCCGCCGGCCGGCGGCTGGCAACGCGGCGGCCGGCTGCGGATTCAGACCGAGGATGCGCTCGGAGACAGCCGTTGGCAGGCGCGTCTGAATGGCAGCGATCTCGCGCCGACGGAGGATGTTTCCGAACCGTATCCGAATCCGTATCCGCCGATGCTCGGCACGACGGAGGAAATGCGGGCGTGGAGTGTGCCGGCGGGCGCGCTGAAGGATGGCGAGAACCGGATCGAGCTTACGATGATGGAAGGCAAGCCGGCGAAGTTGGAGTTTTTGGACCTCGCGGTCCGGTAGGCGGTTCGGAGCGCCATTGCATTGCCGTCGGCGGCGCGATAAGCTTTTTGTTTCCTGATGAGAATTGCTCTTGGCCAACTGAACTACACCGTCGGTGACCTCGAAGGCAACGCGGCGAAGATTCTCGACGCGTATCACCGTGCTTGCGCGCGCGGTGCGGAACTGGTCGTGTTCAGCGAACTGGCGGTCACCGGTTATCCACCGCGGGATTTGCTGCTGAAGCGGAGTTTCGTCAACGACACGAAAGCGGTGCTGGGGCGGATTGCGGGACAGATGAACGCGGCGGCGGCGATTGTTGGTTACGTGGATGTCAATGAGGAGAAAGCCGGGCGGCCGTTTCGCAACGCGGCGGCGTTCATCGAAGGCGGCGCGGTCCGGAAGCGCATCTGGAAGGCTTTACTGCCGACTTACGACGTGTTCGACGAAGACCGCTATTTCGAGCCGGCAGATACCGTCGAGCCGGTGACGCTCGGTGGAAAGCGTCTCGCGGTGACAATCTGCGAGGACATCTGGAACCAGGAGGCGTTCTGGCGCGGGAATCAGGACCGCAGTGGCCAGCCGCTCTACCAGCGCGACCCGGTCGGCGAGTTGTGCGCAGCGGGCGCGGACCTCATCGTGAACATTTCCGCGTCGCCGTATGTGCTCGGCAAGGAGCGGCTGCGGCACGATTTGCTGGCGGCGGTGGTGGAGCATCACCGGCGCCCGCTGGTGTATGTCAACCAGACCGGCGGCAACGACGAGCTGATTTTCGACGGCAACTCTATGGCGTTCGACGCGCAGGGGCGATTGATCGCTCAGAGCCGCGCGTTCGAGGAAGATCTCGTGATCGTGGACACGGCTGCCGCCGCTCCCGTTCATCTGCGCGCGCCGTGCGAGGAGGAATCGCTTTACCACGCGCTCGTGCTCGGCCTGCGCGATTACGCGGGCAAGTGCGGTTTCAAGGGACTCGTGCTCGGCCTCAGCGGCGGCATTGATTCGGCGGTGGCCGGCGCGCTGGCGGCGGCGGCGGTCGGACCGCGCAACGTCATCGGCGTCTCCATGCCCTCGCGGTTTTCCAGCGATCACAGCAAGAGCGACGCCGAACTGCTCGCGAACAATCTTGGCGTCCGTTATCTCACAATTCCCATCGAGCCGGCGCACAAGGCGTTTGGGGACATGCTCGTACCCGTTTTCGCCGGCACGAAACCGGACGCGGCCGAGGAGAACATCCAGGCGCGCATCCGCGGCGTCCTCCTGATGGCGCTCTCGAACAAGTTCGGCCACATGCTCATCACCACCGGCAACAAGAGCGAGATGGCGACGGGTTACTGCACGCTCTACGGCGACATGTGCGGCGGCCTCGCCGTCATCAGCGACGTGCCAAAAATGATGATCTACCGGCTCGCGCGATGGATCAACCGCGACCACGAAATCATCCCGGCGGGCAGCATCACGAAACCGCCGAGCGCCGAGTTGCGGCCGAACCAGACCGATCAGGACAGCCTGCCGCCATACGACCAGCTCGACCGGATTTTGAAAGCCTACGTCGAGGAACATAGCTCCGCCGCGGACATCATCGCCGGCGGCGAGGACGAGCGCGTCGTCCGCGACGTGGCCCGGCGGATTGACCTCAACGAATACAAACGCAAACAAGCGCCGCCCGGCCTGAAGGTCAGCGGCAAGGCTTTTGGCATCGGCCGCCGGATGCCGATTGCACAGCGATACGTCGAGAAGAAACATGAAGCATGACATTTCCTCCACGTTGTTTGCCGAGGCGCAGAAGCTGATTCCGGGCGGAGTCAACTCGCCGGTGCGGGCGTTTCGCGCCGTGGGCGGCGAGCCGTTCTTCGTCCAGCGCGCCAAAGGCAGCCGGTTGTGGGACGTGGACGGCAACGAGTTCATTGACTACGTCGGTTCATGGGGGCCGCTCATCCTGGGCCACGCGGCGGCGGCGGTGGTCAAGGCGGTCACGGCAGCGGCGCGCGACGGCATGAGCTTCGGCATTCCCAACCCGCACGAAGTCCGGCTCGCGGGCTTGGTGTGCGAAGCTTTTCCGTCCATGCAAAAAGTGCGGTTTGTCAGCAGCGGCACGGAGGCGGTGATGAGCGCCCTGCGGCTCGCGCGCGGGTTCACGGGCCGGGATATGATTTTGAAGTTCGAAGGCTGCTACCATGGCCACGCGGATTCGATGCTCGTGAAAGCCGGCAGCGGCGCGTTGACGTTTGGCCAGCCCGACAGCGCCGGCGTCCCGGCCGATCTCGCGAAACTGACGCTGACGGTGCCGTTCAACGACCGTGTGGCGGTGGAGACGATGATCGCGCTCCACCGCAACGAGATTGCCGCGGTGATCGTCGAGCCGATCCCGGCCAACGCCGGCATGTATTTCCCGAAGCCGGGTTTCCTTGAATTCTTGCGCAAGACCACGGCCGCGCACGGCATCGTGCTCATCTTCGACGAGGTCATCACCGGCTTCCGCGTTGCCAAAGGCGGCGTGCAGGAACTTTGCGGCGTGCGGCCGGACCTGACGTGTCTGGGCAAGATTATCGGCGGCGGTTTGCCCGTGGGCGCCTTCGGCGGACAGGCGCAGATCATGGACCAACTCGCGCCGCTCGGCCCGGTCTATCAGGCGGGCACGCTGAGCGGCAATCCGCTGGCGATGGCTGCGGGCGTGGCGACGCTTGAAACGATCTTCTCAAAGCCGGAGTTCTACAAGGCACTCAACCAGCTCACCACGGAGTTGTGCGAGGGCATGGCTTCTGTTGCGGAGGCCGCCGGCATCGAGATCAGCCAGAGCCAGATCGGATCGGTGTTCTGTAATTTCTTCTTCGACGGTCCGGTGACCGACTACGCGTCGGCCAAACGCAGCGACACGGCGCGTTACGGGAGATTTTTCCACGCGATGATGGAGCGCGGCGTTTACCTCGCGCCATCGCAATTCGAGGTGGGTTTTGTCTCGGCGGCGCACACGCCCGGTGACATCGGCGAAACGATCCGCGCCGCCGAGCAGGCCTTCAAGAGTTTATGAACCGGAAGATGACCCTCGCCCTCGTGATCGTCGGGCTGGCCGCCGCGCTAAGCGGCGCGGAGCCTGCGCCGCCGCAGGACACGATCTTCCCGTTGAGCCGCGTCCAGCCGGGCATGCGCGGCAAAGTGTACACCGTCATGCAGGGCAGCGAAGTCGTGCCGCTCGAGGCGGAAATTTACGGCGTCCTGCACAGTTTCATCGGCCCGAAAAAAGATCTCATCGTCGGCAAGCTGGTGGACGAGAGAACGAAACTCACCGGTGCCGTCCACGGCATGAGCGGCAGCCCGCTCTACATCGAAGGCAAGGTCGCCGGAGCGCTCAGTTACCGCCTCACGCAGTTTGAGAAGGAGGGATGGTGCGGATTCACGCCGATTGCGGACATGATCGAAGCCGGCGAGTTCAGCCACGGTCCGGCGCAAAAAACGGGCCGATTGCAATCGGGTGTGAGTGGGCCGCGCATCGGGGGAGCAACGGGTGTAGCGCTGCTGCCGGCGGCAACCGGTTTCGCTGCGGGACTCTCGTTTCTGCCTGCGGACACAGGTGGATTTCGACCACTGGCGGTACCGGTGACAGTGGGCGGACTCGGTCCGAGGATGTTCGAGTGGCTGCGGTCGGAGTTTGCCACGCGCGGATTCGACGGCCGGCTGCTGCCGGTGGCGGGCGGCGGCGGCCAGGAGGACAAGCCGTTGAACGCGCCGTTCGAGCCGGGCGCGCCGGTGGCGGGTGTGATGGCGGCCGGCGATGTCCACATGGCAGGCACGGGCACGCTGACGTGGCGCCGCGGCAACCGCGTGCTGGCGTTCGGTCATCCCTTTTTCCAGAGCGGCACGCTCGCGATGCCGATGGCGCGCGCGGAGATTATCGCGACCATCAGTAGTTATCTCATGCCGCACAAGATTTCCAACACCCGCCAGATCGTCGGCACCATCTACCAGGACCGTCTCACCGCCATCGCCGGGGAAATCGGGGCGGTCCCGCCGATGTCCGACCTGGGCATCCGTCTGCACGGCCCCCGCGGCGAGCGAAAGTTCCAAAGCCGCCTCTACCAGCACGAGGACTTGACGCCGATGATCGCCGCCGCCTGCGTGGGGCAGGTGCTGACGGAGACGATGGAATATTCCCGCGAGTTTTCGCTGACGCTGCGCGGCGACATCCAGTTGAAAAAACACGGCGCGATTCGCATACAGAACTTTTATTCCGGCAGCGACACCTCCGACCATCTGGCTGCGGTGAACGATTTCGCCCGCGTCTTGAGCGAGTTGTTCGACAACCGGTTCGAGCAGCCGCAGATCGAGCGCATGGCGGTGGATCTGGACCTGGACGAGCAGCGGCGCACATCGCAGCTCGGCGATGTGTTTCTCGACCGCGACAAGGCGAAGCCCGGCGAGCGCGTGACGCTGCGGGCGGTGTTAAAGCCCTGGCGCGGCGAACGCCGCGTGGCGACGCTGGAGTTCACGGTGCCGGAGAACGTCCGTTCCGGCGAACTGGACATCCTCGTCGGCGACGCCGGGGCGGCCGACGCGCTCGACGGCAAGAGCAGCCACTTCCGGCTCGAACACCCGCAGAATCTCGACCAGCTCGTACATGTGCTCAATCAGCGCCGCGCGCACAACGCGCTTTACCTGCGCGTGACGCGCAAGGCCGACGGCATCGTCGTGGCCGACCAGCGAATGCCCGCGCTGCCGCCGTCGGCGATGCAACTTTACGATTCGAGCCGCACGATGCTGGAGGCGACGCGCCTTGAGCGGGTGGATGTGGTGGAGCAGCGGCTGCCGCAGGATTGCGTGGTGCGCGGCAGCCAGACGTTGAAACTGAAAATCGAGTAAACCGGGTTGCCCATGAAGCTAATGTTCATTCCGTGGCTTGTGGCCGTGGCCGTCAGCGGCGCGCTGGCGGTCGAGACGCAGAAGTTCACCAAGGACAGCTACGACGACTTCGCCAAGGGCGAGGCGCGCGGCGTTTCGATCACCGAGAAAGGCGAGCTTCGCCTCGCGCCCGCGGTGAAAAAGACGTGCGACGCGGCGCTGCCGATCGTCTGGTCCGCGGTGCGCGACTCGAAGGGCAACGTCTATCTCGGCGGCGGCGACGGCAAGGTGCTGCGCGTCGGCGGCGACGGCAAGGCGTCGGCGTTTTTCACGGCGAAGGAGCTGGAGATTCACGCGCTGGCGGTGGATGCCAAAGACAACGTCTATGCCGCCAGTTCGCCCGGCGGAAAAATCTACCGCATCGCGCCGGACGGCAAGTCGTCGGTCTTTTACGCGTCGCCGGAGAAATACATCTGGTCGATGGCGTTCGACGCCGCGGGGAATCTGTTTGTCGCGTGCGGCGGCAAGGCGGCGATTTACAAGGTGTCGCCGTCCGGCACGGCGGAAAAGTATTTTGCGAGCGATGAGACGAACATTGTCTCGCTTGGTTTCGACGGGAACGGCCGTCTGTTGGCCGGATCGGAGCCGGGCGCCTATCTCTACCGTTTCGACGGACCGGGCAAAGGTTTTGTCGTTTACGCCTCCACGTTGAAGGAAATGAAAGCCATCGCGACCGCCGCGCGAGGCAACGTCTATGCGCTGGCGCTCGGCGAAACCGAACAGCCCGCCGGATCGTCGGGTGGCACGACGGCAAAGACGGAAGAAAAAAAGACCGTGCGCAAAAGCGAACTGTATCGCGTTCATCCCGACGGTTACACGGAACTGTTGTGGACCGGCAGGGACGTGACGGCGTTCTCGCTGGCCGTCGCGGCCGACGGCGCGGCGTTGGTCGGCACGGGCGACAAAGGCGTCCTTTACGCTGTTCGCGGCCGTCACGAAGTCGCCACGCTGGCCAGACTGGAAGGCCAGCAGGTGACCGCACTGTTGCCCGCGGCGCGGGACGGCTGGACAGCGGTGACGAGCAACCTCGGCGCGGTCTGGAGCGTTGCGCCGCATCGGGCAACGGAGGGCGCGTGGGAGAGCGAATCGCTCGACGCCAAGGTGTTGTCCACCTGGGGCCTGGCGGTTGTTGACGGCGCAATTTCCGCCGGAGCGGGAGTGACGCTCGCCAGCCGCAGCGGCAACACGGCCAAGCCGGAGAAAACCTGGAGCGATTGGGCTGATGCGGACCGGAAGGGAAAAGAGTTTGCGTTGAAAAGTCCGGCGGCGCGCTACCTGCAAGTGCGCGTGAAACTAGCCGCCGAGGACACGGCGCACGGGCCGGTGCTTGACCGGCTGGCGGTGTATTTCACGCAGCGCAACCTGCCGCCGGTCTTTGGCAAGTTGACGGTTTTCGACGCAGGCTCCGGCTTGCAAAAAGTCACTCAACCGGAGCCGCCGGTGTTTGGCACGCTCGACGGCATGGTGAATTCGAGCGCGCGCCGCGATCCAATGGATGCGGCCCGCAGGCAGCGCGTGCAGGTGGTGAACCAGCCGGGTATGCGCTCCGCAGCTTGGACGGTGGGTGACTACAATCTCGACGCGCTGACCTTCGACGTTTATCTGCGCGCCGAGGGAGACCAAACGTGGAAGTTGCTGGCGGAAAAGGCGAGCGATCTCTTTTTCACGTTCGACACGCGTTCGTTTCCCGACGGCTACTATCGCATGAAGGTCGTCGCCACTGACGCGCCCAGCAACCCGTCCGGCAAAGGTTTGACCGCGAGCATCGAGAGCACCGCGTTCGCCGTGGACAACACGCCGCCCGCCATCGCCGTGCACAATGCCGAGGCCGGCAAGGACGGCGTGCTGAGCGTGAAGTTCACCGTCACCGATGCGCTGACGCCGATTGCGCTGGTGGAAGTTTCCGCCGACGGCCGCGACTGGTTCCTGGCGCAACCGGATCACGCGCAAGTCGGCGCTCGCACGCAGGATTTCACCATCCGCGTGTCCGGCACGAAGTCCGCGTTTATCCGCGCCCGCGACGAGGCGGGGAATATGGGTTCGGCGAGGGCGGCGGCCAAGTGAGTACGGCGGCGGATTGCCGCTACACAATCTCCACCGGGGAATACGAACAGGGAAGGCGAAAGATGAAGTAGGTCGCTTCGCATCTTCCCTGTTCAACCTCCGGCTTCTGCGTGTTCCTTTTCGTGCATTTCATGCATTCAGTGGTTGCGCGCGCTCGTGGGGGCGCACGACGCACAACCGGCTTTACTTGGCGTCAAGAGTGGCGGAGAATAGTGACGAAGCGAGACGCGAGAGGAATGAAGAACGTGTGAAGAAGATCCTCCGAAACTCGATGCTGGCGATGGCGGTGGTCACACTGGGGATATCGGCAGGCTGCGCCGTTGATTGGACACCAAAGCCGGCTGACAATGACTGGCGAGCGCCGGATCTTTCGGCTCCGCTAGCGAATCAAGTATCAAAGGATAATAGAGAGATCAAGGGTGTGGGACAATTCTCACCGTGACTTCACAGAAGACGATGGCGGAGAGGGTAGTGAAGAGTGCGGAATGAAGCGTTATGAATGTTCGGAATCCCAATTCTTCACTCTGAACTGTTGCGTCTCAAAACCTGCCAATCTTCTTTTGGGCCGAAGTCGCTACACAATCTCCACCGGGCACTGCGGTAGGCTCTCGATGAAGGCGCGGCCGTAACGCTTGGTGAGGACGCGGTTGTCGAGGATCGCGACGATGCCGGTGTCGTTCTTGCTGCGGATGAGGCGGCCGACGCCCTGGCGCAGCTTGAGGATCGCTTCCGGCAGCGAATACTCCATGAACGCGTTGCCGCCGCGGGCTTCGATGGCTTCGAGGCGGGCCTCTGTGAGCGGATGGTCCGGCACGGCGAACGGCAGGCGCGTGATGATGACGTTGGAGAGCGCCTCTCCGGGCACGTCCACGCCCTGCCAGAAACTGTCGGTGCCGAACAGCACCGAGTCCACGTCCTCCTTGAACTTTTTCAGCATCGTCGAGCGCGGCATGCCGCTGCCTTGGACGAGGCATTGGAAGCCCGACGACGTGAAAAACATTTCCAAGTCCTCCGCCACGTCGCGCAGCAGTTTGTGGCTTGTGAAGAGTACGAACGCCTTGCCGTGCGTCAGTTTCACAAAGTGCCGCACCCACTTGCCGACGGCCTCGCGGTAATCGGGCGAGTTTGGATCTGGCATCTCCTTCGGGACGTAGAGCTTCATCTGCTGCTCGTAGTCGAACGGCGAGCCAACCGCCAATGCCTCCGCCTCGTCCGCGCCGACGCGCTTGAGGAAGTAATCGAGCCGGTTCTGCACGGCGAGCGTTGCGCTCGTCATGATGACCGACGGGAACGCGGCGAAGAGCAGTTGGCGCAGGTCTTCGCTGACATCCACCGGCGCGGCGCGCAGTTCCACCTGTGGCTGGCGGCGACCGGTGCGCTCGACCCAATACACATGTTCCGGCGCCGCCTGGCCGAGAAACGCGGCGAGTTGTTTCCGTGTGTCGTTGACGCGGCGGACCATCTCGCGCAACTCGTCGCGGTCCTCGTCATCGTCGGCGAGCGACTTGCCGATGTCCACGAGCCGGTCGCGCAATGTGGCCAGCGGCGTGTCGAGTGTGTTCGGCACCATGTTCGGCTGCCGGACGCGAACCGAGTTCGCGTTGGGTTTCCATCGCGCCGCCTCATCCGCCGCGCGGAAGAAGGCGTCGCCGTGGTGGAGCGCGTCGTCCACGGCGCGGACGGCTTCGCCGGCTTTCTTGAAGAGGGAGAGCAGGCCCTTCTGGCTCTTCGGATTCCAGAGCCGGTGCAGCAGCCAGCGCAAGCCGGCTTCGGAAAGGCCGAGGCCGATGTGATCGGCGGCGACGGACTCGACAGTGTGCGCCTCGTCGAGAATGACGAACTCGAACTCCGGCAGCAGCACGCCCTCGCTTTCCTCGCTCTCGGCGCGCAACGCGATCTCCGAGAAGAACAGGTGATGGTTGACCACCAGCACGTCGGCGGTGCGCATCCGGCGGCGCGCTTCCTGGTAGAAACACTTGCAGTCCTTCTCGCACTTCTGCGCCGAACAGAGGCCGCGCTCCGAGCAGACCTGCGACCAGACGTTCGGGTCCGGTTCGATGTCGAAGTCGGAGCGGCTGCCGTCCTTCGTGTCCGCGGCCCATTTGGCGATGCGTTTCAACTCGGCTTGTTCGGTGGAGAGAAACAAGCCGTCGGCGGAGCGGAGCGCCTTCTTGAGCCGGCACGGGCAAAGGTAGTTGGCGCGGCCCTTGACGAGTGTGGCGGTAAACTGGACGGGCAGGATTTTGGCAAGCGCGGGAATATCCTTGCCCATGATTTGCTCCTGAAGATTGATCGTGTAGGTGGAGATCACGGCGCGGCGCTTGTTTTCGACGGCGTGGAGGATGGCGGGCGCGAGGTAGGCGAAGCTCTTGCCGACGCCGGTGCCGGCCTCGACGGCAAGGTGGCGGCGGTTGGCGAGCGCGTTGGCGACGGCCTCGGCCATGCGCAGTTGCTGCGGCCGGAACTCAAACGCCTGTCCCGCGCCGCCGGACGATGCCAGCAGCCCGCCGGGGCCGAAGTAATCGGTCATCTTTCCGGCCAGCGCGCCGTTCGGGACAAAATTCGCGGGTGCAATCATGGCGTCACTTCTAGCACACCGCGCGGCGATTTGCGGGCAAAGACTCTTGGGAGAGGAGCAGTCGCGCAATTCGCGACGAAACCGTTCCTGGGTTTGGGATGGTTTCTAAAGGCCCCTGTTATCGTTCGTCGGCCACCATTTCTCCGTCGAGGCGCGCGAGCTCGCGTGTGAAAAGCGGGTTGTGGGGAAACTCCCGTTTAAGGCCGACAAGCAAGTCGCGGGCAAGAGGTTTCTCCTGTTCGCGGGCATAAGCGATGGCCAGCAGCACGCGCGCAAACGGCGAGAGAAAACGCCCGTTCTTCGCCGCGAGGTTCAGTTCCACCAGGCCCTTCTCCTTGTTGCCGACGTAGCCGCCGATCTGGAGCAACCATCGCACCGGCGCCGCCAGAGTGCCGATGATGTATTTGGAGACGCCGGTGGAAACATAGGCATCGTGGCAGTCGGGTTGGATCGCCAGAAGCTTTTCGGCCCACTGCGCCGCCTGCTTCCCGTAGGAGAGCGCCGGCATGTTGCGTTTTTCGACCAAGGCCGCGTAGTCCGCGCGCAACCCGCTCATCAGAGTCAGCGCAAAGAGCGCGTCGGTGTCTTTGGGATCATGCTCCAACCGCGCGAGCGCCATCGTTTCGGTCTGCTTCAGCGCGGAATCGAAACGGCCGTGAAACTCAGGATCGGGCGCGGGCTTGCATCGGGTGAGAAAGGCGTCATCGTCGGTCAGAAACTGCGATTCCAGGACGCCGAGGCGGTGAAATTCGGCGAACAACAAACCCGCGGCCACGGCGACCTGCCCCCGCGGGTCGTCCGGCTGCAGCAGTTGATGGAGTGTAAACGCCTTTTGCGCGCCGACAAAATTAAGATCGTAGAGCAGGTGAAATCCGGAGCCGAGTGTCTCGTCGCCTGCCAGCATGTTCGCGCGGGCCGGTTGAAGGATTGCCGCCAGGGCCAGCACGGCCGGCAGCCGCCAGCGTCTTGACCAAAGGATTTGCAGAACATCATTCATAACCACATCGCACCGATTACCTTATCCCGACCGCCACATACGAACAGTCGGGAGAATGTGGCAAGATGTTCTTTTTGCCTGTCGGGACAAACCCAGCGGGAGTTAGGGGGAACCGCTGGCTCGGTGAAGTCGAACAAGCATCACGACCTAAAAGCGCCCCGGCTGGCGTATCAGGCATTGAAGCAACTGCTGACGGGCAATTGATCGGGGAGGGGATTAAGAACCGGACTGACTGCGGAGCCACTCCTGCAGGAATGACGCAAGCATCTTGATCGCGGAAAATGTAACACCATCAAGGGTGATGTGGGCGAATACTGAGGCCCAAACGGTTTTCCTCCACAGAGTGAGGCCGCCAAACACCACGCCAATCACGGTGGTGCTTACCACGCCCCAAATACCCTGATAGCCGTGACCGATGCCGAATAGCAGCGCCGTGATTACGACCGCATTGGCGTCGCGCTGCCATGGCGTTACTGTCCCGTCGCCTGCCGGCAAAGCCACGCGAACCCGGCCGAGAAGAAAACCGCGAAAGACGGTCTCTTCCCAGAATCCAACAAAAACCACCAGCGGCAAGATGATTAGCCATGGAACATCAGCCATCTTCAGCAGCCATTCCAATTTCTCCTTGGCCTGGGTATGCATGTCCACGCCCATGAAAACGCCGAACATCGTGACAATCAAATTCGTGCCATAGACCGCGCCCAAACCGAGGACACCCCAACCAATGGCGGATCCCAGCCGACACCGACCCAGACCGAGCGAGTTGCGCCAATCCGGATCACGCAGCGAAAACAATGCTGCGACCAGCAACGTGAGTACACCTAAAAACACCGACCCAAGCCACCATTGCTTGGAGACAATCCATGCACCGCCCTGAAGCATCACTTTCAGTCCGATGACTGCGCAAAGAATTCCCGCCATCGTGAGCGCCTGTCCTGCGGCAGCCTTTCGTGATAACGTCCTCGGAAAAGGAGGTGACATCGTTGTGGCGGCGATGGTAGCGGGTCACATGCGGTCCTGCGAACGAATTTTCGTCGTGCTTTTGCTGAAAACCTCCCGATGCGGTTGCGTAGTGAGGTGGATCGCGACCTCCGGTCGCGATGGCTGTTGCGTGGAGAACGTGAGGTATTTGAGCCGAGCTTCCCGCTTTTCAAGCGCGACGCTTCGATCCGGGCCGCAGCCATCGCGCCCGGAGGTCGCGATCCACCTTGCAAAACGCAGTCGCCGTGCCGCGACTTGTTCTTGTCGGAAACGGGCGGGCCGCCTACGCTGGCGGGCGTTGAAGGTGCGACAGCTCATGAACTCACGCGAACGATTCCTGGCGGCGCTGGCGGGCGGCAAACCGGACCGCACACCGCTGGCGCACGTGGCGGCGATGACGACGACGGAACTTCAGCAATCCACCGGCTGCTTCATGCCGGCGGTCCATCTCGACGCGGAGCAACAGGCGCGGCTCATCGCGGCAAACCACGACGCGCTCGGCTTTGACGCGGTCAGCTTCATCATCAACTTTTTCGGCGAGCCGGCAGCGCTCGGCGCGGAGATGGACTGGGGCGCGCCCGACCGACTACCGACGTTCATGTCGAACCCCTGGCGCACGCCGGAGGACGCGATCATTCCCGGCGACCTGCTCGACCGCCAGCCGGTGAGCACTTGTCTGGAAACCATCCGCATTGCCAAGCGGCGCTACGGCGACCGGATAGCGGTGTTGGGAAAAATCATGGGGCCGTTCTCGATGCTCCAGGCGATGCATGGCGTCGAGAATGTGTTGATGGAACTGCTGGACTCGCCGTTGCAGATCGCCGCGTTCCTCGTTGTGTGCGTGGAGGCGCTGGTGCGCTGCGCCAACGCGCAGTTCGAGGCGGGCGCCGATGCGATTTCCATCGGCGAGGGTGGGGCGGGCGCGCGGATGCTCTCGCCGGCGGCGTATGAAGGATGCCTGCTGCCGGTCCACCAGCGGATGATCTCGCGGATTCACGGCCCCACGATCATGCACATTTGCGGCGACGTGCGCAGCCGGTTGCACCTGCTGGCGCAAACCGGCATGACCTGTTTCAACTTCGACTGGGCCGTGCCTCCAGCGGAGATGGCGGCCGCCGCCGCGGGCAAATTTTCCATCATGGGAAACATCAACACCACCGACCTGCTCTGTGCCGCGCCGGCGGAAATCGCGCGTCAGGTGGAGGAGTGTCTCGCTGCCGGCGTCCACATCATCAGTCCCGGTTGCGCCACCAGCCCGAAGTGCCCCAACGCCAACCTCCGCGCCATGTCGGAGGCGATAGGCCGAGTACAGAACAGATAGGTTGGGGCGAGGCGTTGCTCATCGGCAAGGTGGGGCGAGACTCCGTCGAGCCGCTTCTTGTGGGAGTCGCCGCAACCGAGAAAGAGGCTCGACGGAGTCTCGCCCCACCTCATTTGATCGTGGCTTCGACACGATGAGAAATATTCGTCTCGGCCAGCAAGAGGGTTGAAAAAACGGCGGCGGGCCGGCACACTGCCGAAGCGAATTCGCCAACTGAAGGAACCGCTGAAAAACTAAACATCATGACCACACCTCAGAACAAGCCGCTCAATAGAGCGCAATGGATGGTTTTGTTTGCCGCGTTGTTGGGCTGGATGTTCGACGGTTTGGAAATGGGCCTCTTTCCCATCGCGGCGCGGCCGGCGCTGATGGACCTGATGAAAATCAGCAGCGGCACGCCGGTGCCGGGCGGCGAGGCGGTGGTTGCGGTCTGGATTTCCTATCTGACGGCGCTGTTCCTCGTCGGCGCGGCGTGCGGCGGCGTGCTGTTCGGCTGGCTCGGCGACAAAGTGGGGCGCGTTCGCTCGATGGCGATGAGCATTCTGGCTTACTCGTTCTTCACCGGTTGTTGTTACTTTGCGGTGCAGCCGTGGCAGCTCGGCATCTGCCGGTTCGCGTCGGCGCTGGGCATGGGCGGCGAATGGGCGCTCGGCGTCGCGCTGGTCATGGAGAGCTGGCCGGAACGGCTGCGGCCGACCCTTGCCGGCGTCATCGGCGCGGCGGGCAACGCCGGCTACCTCCTCATCGCCTTGCTGGCGATGAACTACAAGGTCACGCCCCAATCGTGGCGATGGACGATGCTCGCGTGCGCTTTGCCCGCGCTGTTGGCGTTCTTCATCATTGGCTTGATTCCGGAGTCCGAGCGATGGAAGCAATCCATGAAGCAGGGCGGCTCAAAACCGTTCCGCGAAATCTTCGGCCCGAAGCTGCTCCGGCCCACGTTGCTGGCCACGGCGTTTGCCACCATCGCGCTCATCGGCACTTGGGCCGCGGTCACCGGCTTCCTGCCGTCGTGGGTGGACCAACTCGCCGGCCCGAAGGATCCCTACGCCAAAGGCAAGGTGCAGTTCGTCGTCTCCATTGGCGCCATCATCGGCTGCTACTTCGCGCCGCTCATCGGCGGGCGGTTCGGGCGGCGGCCGGCGTATTTCGGGCTGTGCCTGTTCTCGCTGGTGGTGTGCGGGTTCCTGTTTGGCTGGTTGCGGGAGTATAACGGGTTTTTCCTCTTCGTCTCCGGTCTGGCGGGCTGCGCCACGGCGGCGTTCTACGGCTGGCTGCCGCTCTATCTGCCGGAACTTTTCCCCACCCGCGTCCGCACCACCGGTCAGGGCCTGAGCTACAACTTCGGCCGCATCCTGGCCGCCGTCGGCGTGCTCTGTATGGGGCAGTTGATGAGCCTCTTCCACGGCAGCTACCCGCACGCCTGCGGCACCATCATCCTCGTCTACGTGGTCGGCATGGTCCTCATCTGGTTCGCTCCCGAAACCAAAGGCAGGCCGCTGCCGGAGTGAGGGAGGGCAGGGGAGAGTGAAAAGTTAAGAGTGAAGAATTTCGGGAACTCTTAGCTTCCCGCGCCGTGCTGTCGATTTGGCAACAAGCACGGCCAGCGGCTCAACAGGACAGCGAGGACTGTCCAGAATTACCAGCTTGATTCGGTGTAGGCAGCGGGCGATCTCCGTCGGCGTCATCTGCCGGTAGAGCGGCGCACCATCCAGGCTTGTCATCTGTTTGCCATTTGGCCCTATCGCGAGCGTCGCCAGCGTTTTCTTTCCGTCCGGGCCGATGACCGGGATTACTGAGGGCGGTGGCTTAGCGGTGGTTTCTTCCTTCGGCTTTAGGGTGGCAGGATCGAAGCCCAAGGCGCAGATACACTTTTCACGTTCCATATCGGACAGATTCGGCTCGATTTCCTTTCTGGCGAGGGCCTCGGCGAGTTGCCGATAAAGCAATTTTGTCTTCAAATCGTTTACGGTAGACCGCGACGCCGTCGCGGGACATTGTGATCATTCGCGCCATGGAGTGGCGGGCGGCGAAGCTTCCACCCGTTGGTGTCCCGCCCTTCAGGCGGCGCAGGGGAACGAACCGGCTGAAGCCGGCGAGGCGACCCATTCGCAAAGCAGGCCCCACGAAAACGCAGCAAATTTCCCTTGACATGATAGAGAACTTCGCTATATATTCCGCCCTGTAATGAAGACCGCCGCCATTCCAGCCAGGGGAGTCCCGCCGGAGGTCCCCAAGGGCAGCCGGATACAATCCACGGATTGCACGGAAAGGCCCAGGGCGGCGGCAAACCGCGAGGCGGTGGTGGAACTGATCGTGGCCGGTCCGGCGGGTACGCCGCATCCTGGCCGCCGGGAGTGGCGAAATCGTCCCCGGCGGGGACGGCGGCTGCTGGTGGCGGGGCGATCTTCCTCTCCCTCAATCATAGGCGCTCGTTTTTCAAAACGAACCCATATGATGGCCCCGGTCAAACCTGGAAACTTCGTTTTTCCTAGGGAAAAATGTATTTCGATGTCCAAGGGTGGGCAAATCGAAGACGTGTTTTTACGAAACGAACCCAAATGATTCAGCCCCGCCAATCGGCACTGCCATGTTGAAGGATCGCGCATTCTCAACAACCTTTTCAGGCCGCCACTGTCCTGCCAGGGCCGCTCCGCAGACCTGAAGAAGAATGGAGGCAATGACTATCCGACAGACAAGGGAACAATTCATAGTGAATCTCCCATTAACCCGAAAACCGAAGTTGAGCCGAAAAGCGAACAGGATGGATTCCCCGATCCGTCAGTTTTTCTTGGTGGGCTTGGGGGGCTTTTTCTTTTTGTCCAGATCCTCCATGGGCCTGAGGTTGTCGAATGCGGATTTGACGCTGCCGGGAACGAATTCCTCCCACACCACCTTGCCGTCGATGAGTACTTGGACACCGTGGCCGAGGATTTTTTCGCCGGAACGGTGGTCGGAGATGGGCGATTCCCTGCTGTTGGCCTCCACCACGTCGGTTTCAATGACTTTATTCTGTTTGGGACCGAGCGAACATTTCTCCTCGCGGCCGTAGGCGGCCGGAGCGCCATGACCTTCCGTGCTCACGGTGACTTTGGCGATGCCCCAGCGGACGACAATGTCATCAATCGGCCGGGTCAGGGGATTTTGCAGCGTGATGCGCAAGGCCAGCGACGAGGCGATCTTGCTGGAGCTCCAATAGACCATGCCGCCATGGTGGGTCACGTTGCCTGGGTTGTCCTTCTTCGATGCGGCGCGTTGAACCGAAACCTGTATCGGGGACACTTGCGCGCTCGCAGACGCGACCACGACCACTGCCACCGCCCATATCAACAACGTTTTCATAACCAACTCTCCCTAGGCTACATAAATGCAGGAAACTGCCGGCGTGTCAATGCTATTCGCTGTGCAGGCGACGACTCGGGGAAGCTGCGACGGGTGATGAAAAAACTGCAAAAATACCACTTGCGCGCGGCGGGTGGTTTGACTAGGTTCTGCGCCCTTTTGGGTGTCTCCGACCGGGTGGTCGGGGACATGTAGCAGGCAGCGGACAGGGCTTGAAGTTGAGGGAACCTTGCCGACTGCATGTGCTGGCAACGAATCGTGACGCAGAGTCGGGATTGATGGTGTAGCCCGTTGCCGGTGTGACGTGGCCGGGTCGGAATGGATGTCGGGGCCGACCGGGTATGAGGTGTTGTAATGCGGTTCAGACGTATTGTGGAGATTGGTTTGTTGGTGTTGTTTGCAGGTGTGGGAACAGAGCAGGTGGCGGATACCGCCACATCGGTGGGGCGGTGGATGACTGTTACCGCATACTGTTCGTGTTCGAAATGTTGCGGGCGGCACGCCGCGGGCTATTTCGCCAGCGGCGAAAGGGCGTATTGGGGCGGTGTGGCCGCTGACTGGCACTTGCTGCCGGCGGGCACGAAGGTGGAGATCGAAGGGTTTGTCGGGACCTTTCAGGTCGAGGACACCGGCCGTGTCATCAAAGGCACGCGGCTGGACATCTGGATGCCGACGCACCGGGAGGCAAAGGAGTTCGGCTGCCAGAAACTTTGGGTGGCCATGAATTGCCAGTAAGAATTAATCGGAGCCGCGAGGCTCCACCGAAAAACGCCGCGAGGCCAGCGAGGCTTCGCGGCGTTTGGTTTTTTACGAACGCTCAACTCCATCCGATGGTTGGCGTTTAAAGCAGTTTCGGTTAGACTGCCGGCCGTGGTGCGCTTGTGTTTACACACAATCGGATGGCTGGCCGCCGCGTGCGCCGTGGCGGTTCTGGCAGCCGAAGGTCCGCCCAAACCCCCGCCCGCTGCGGCCATGGCGGTGGAAGTGCTGGAAGCCAAGCCGGGCCAGCCGACGTTTTTGTTGAAGACCGATGCGGACCTTGACGCGTTGATGGCGCAGGCCAGGCAGTTCGTCACGACGGCCCAGCACGGGCCGGCCATTGAGATTTATCAGGGCGTGATCGAAAAGGCCGAAGACCGCGTCGTGGCCGCGCCGGTCGCAGTAGGCGCGGATGAAACCACGCGGTTGTTTTTGCCGGCGGCGGATGCGGCGCGGCGCGCGCTGTTGGACGGGCCGAAAGCGATGCGGGCGGCGTACGCCGGCCGGTTCGAGGCGGAAGCGTCAAAACAAACGGAAGCGGCCGGTGCAGGCGGCGACGTGGCTGCGTTGCGGCGGATCGCCAGCCGGTTTCCCGCGACGGCGGCGGCGCAACGGGCGCGGTGGCGGTGCGCGGCATGGCTGGCGGACACGGGCGACTTCGCGGCAGCGGCGGCGGCGTGGGGCGAATTTCTCGCGCTACAGCCGGCGCTCGGCGCCGCAGGCGAGGATTTGGCGATGACGCTGGCCCAGCAAACGCTGGCGCTGGCCCGAAGCGGACAGGTGGTCCGCGCGCGGCAGACACTGGCGCGGTTGGAGAAAGATTTCGCGACGACGAAGCGGGTCATCGGCGGCGCGGAGCAGGGGGTGGTCGAGTTCGCGCGGCGCGCGCTGACGGAGGCGAAGGCAAGCACGACCGGCGTCGCATTGCCGGAAGTCTTCGCGCCAACGCCGCAATGGGCAACGCAAACCAAAGAGGAGCTTGCGCCGTTTGTGTGCGTAAACAGCGGCCGCATATTCACGCGGACGTTGACGAGCATCGCCTGTTTGGAAATGGCGAGTGGCAAACGCCTGTGGGAACTGCCGGCGGCGATGCAGAACACCGCCGAATCGGCGGCGTTGCGGATGCAAATACCCGGCGGCGCATCGTCCGATCGCGAGGTTGTGGGCCAACAGCGATACGCGGTTTCGGCGACGCCGGAGATGGTTTGCTACGTGGAGAACTCGCCGCCCGGTGGGGCCAATTTCGAGATGCCGGCGATGGCCATGTTTCGCGGTCCCGGCCCCATCATGCCGCAGATAAACAAATTTGCCGGCAGCAGCCGGCTCACGGCGCGCGATGCGCTCAGCGGCAGATTGCGGTGGTGCATTGGACGAGGCGAAGGGCACGACGATTTCTCGCGCGACGCGCGATGGGTTAGTTCGCCGGTCATCGCCGGTAACCGGGTGTTTGTCATCGCGCTGCACATCCAGTCGTATCATCTCGTTTGTCTCGATGCCGCCGACGGCCGGCTGGTGTGGCGCAGTCTGATTTCGCATCGCGCCGAAGGCGGTATGAACTTTCAGGGATTGCGGGACCTGTCGAGCGCGAGCGCGCCGTGCGTGGCGGACGGCTGCGTCTTGTGCCTGACCAACGGCGGCGTGTTCGCGGGTTTTGATCAACTGACCGGCGAGCCGCGCTGGTTTTGCCAATACACCCCGCTCGTCGTTGCCGGTGTCAATATGGTGCCACCGACCAGGCTCGCGCCTGTGAATCCGGTTCTTGCCCGTGAACAATTCGCGGTGATCCTTCCGGCAGACGCGGATCAAGTCATGGCGTTCGACATCGACACGGGGCGGATGTTGTGGCGGCAGCCGCGCAAGGAACGCCGGTTTCTGGCCGGCATCGCGACCGGAATAAACGAAGGCGAACTCGTGGTGCTCGCCGGCGCGACGGCGGCGGCACTGTCACTGGATACGGGCAAACAGGTTTGGGAAAAAGCGCTCGACGCCAACGCCGGGCGGCCGGTGCTGCGCGGCGGTACTCTTTACTCGCCCAGCCGGAACCGCGGCGTCGTGCAACTGGATGTGTCCAGCGGGCGCGAGCTGCGTTGCTCGGCGGCGGCAGCGGAATTTCGCCATTTCGTGGAGGCGGACACCGCGTTGATGGCAGTGGGCAGACACTCGTTGACCGTGCTGCGAAGCCTCGGCGATGCGCTGGATGAAATGACCCGCCGCGTGGAATCGGCACCGGCGGAGGAGGGTGCGTGGCGGCAACGCGGCGAGTTGAATTTGCAGGCGGCGCGATTTGCCGAGGCGTTTGAAGACCTGGCCAAGGCCCTTGCGCTTCAACGGAAGACGCGCGCGCGCCACGCGGAGACGGAGGCGTTGCTGTTCCGGTGCTGTCTGGAGATGGCGGCGCGCGATTCCGCCAAAGCGCCGGCATGGCTTGAACGCGCGGCAGAGTTTGCGACGACAGCGGCAACGCGGAGCGAGCGCTGGCTGCGCGTCGCCGACATTCACGAATCACGGAAGAACTGGTCGGCGGCGGCGGGCGCGCTTCAGCAGATTTTGGATCACGAGACGGAAACCTGGTTGGATCAGCCGGAGGGGGATGATGAGTCCGGTGCGCGGCTGGCGGGCGGCCGCGTCTTGAACCGCGCGGTGGCGGCGCTGCGGTTGGAGCAGTTGGCGGAGGCGCATGGCGTGGGTATCAGCAGTCACGCAGAGACGGCGGCTCGACGGCAACTGGCGGCCGCGGTTCAGCATCGCGACACGGGCGCGCTGATGGAAATCATCGCCCAACATCCGGTTGGTGAAACGCAGGAGCGCGCGTGGCTGATGCTGGCGACGTGGCGTTTCGAGGCGCGGCAGTGGGACGCCGCGGCGGATGGGCTGTTGCAGTTCTTGCGGGCGGAACCGCGCGCCGCGCATCGTGGCGACGCCGCGCTCGGCGTGGCGCTGGCGGGAATTCGTTCGGCGCGCGGCGGCCTGGCGCGAAAGGGCGTGACGCTGTTGGAGACGCTGCCCCCGAAGACGCGCGTGAGTTTTGCCGGTGTCGGCGGAAACGCGGCGGATGTGCGACAATCCCTGTCCCGAGAAATGCCGCTCCCGTCGCCACCGCGCGAAGCCGAGCAGGGCAATCAGGCCGTTCGCGAGCCGGGGCGTGAAATCAGCCTGCTGCCGGGCGCGGATAATCTGGCAGGCGGGCGATTGTTTGTGGAAAACCGCCAAATCGTGCGGGTTGGGCCGGACGGGGCGCGGGTGATGTGGACGTCGGCGCCCGTGATGGAGAAAAAAGGCGAGACCGCTTCGGCAGGGGCAACCGTGTTGACGGACAGCGTGATTGTATTTTGCGGAACCCAGATGGTTGCGATGGACGCCGACACGGGCAAACTGCTCTGGGAGGAGCGCGGCGTGATGATGGGGAATCTCCCCGCGGCAGTGCCGGCGGTTGTTTTTGGGCCAGCGCAGGTCGTAATCCAAGGAGGGGGCATCATGCAAATAATGGCAAACGGCAGACCGATGACGTCAGGTTTGCGAACATTGTTTGTAGCGGGCCAACAGCTTTTGCGGATGGACGCAGCGGGCAGGGTGGCATCGTTCTCACCGCGCAGCGGCAAAGTCGGCTGGTCCGTGTGCCTGCCGGAGCCGGCGGGCATATGGGCGATTGCGGCCATGCGAACATCGGGCCGATATGTCGCGCTGACGGCGGCAGCGGGCGAACAAACGCCAGGTATCGTCACCGCGGCGGGTAGACTTGGTCAGTTTGTTATCAAACAGACGGGCGACAGCGCAGGCGAGATTCACGTGGCGATGTTGGATGTCTGGCGAGGCCGGTTGCTGGCAGTCTGGAATGTGCCCAAGGATTGGCCGGAGTTTTCGATCACGCCGGATGGGCGGGTGCAATGGGCTGAGAGCCGGGAATCGAAGAGCGGCAACCCGTAGTAGAAACCGGCAGTGAAGAAGGGGAGCCGCGGCGATTGCCGATCAACATCGGTTACAACGGCCAATTCGTTTCTTACTTGCCTTGCATTTGCAATGGCGTTCGGACGACGAAGTTGCAAGCAGCCGTTACGAGTTACAACAGCCAGCGCCGCCCGAAATCCTCGTATTTCCGTTAAAAAACGGTCACATCACCGTCCAACTGCGTCCGGTTACACCATTTTCTCCACCTCTGGCACGGCGGTTGCGTTAAAGGGAGCCGACGCGAAAGAAGTGCGGCAATGAAGCCATTCGCGTCGGGAAAGCAGAGATCAAGACCATGAAACAAAAACTTATCAAATGGATCAGCACAACGGTCGTGGCCCTGTCGGTGACCACCAGTTACGCGATCACCTACAGTGTGAACAGCGTGGAAAGCTGGAACTACACCGCGAACGTGACGTTGCGTGGCGTCG
>CAIQCK010000023.1 GCA_903870275.1 uncultured bacterium
ACTCGACGACGGCATCACGGGCGTCGAGATCGTGGAGTGGCTCAATACGCTGCCGGAGGCGCAGGCGCTGATGGCGGCGGAATTCGACGGCCGTCCCATTCGCGAGCAGAACCTTTCGGAATGGAAGGCCGGCGGCTACCGCGACTGGCAGATGCGGCAGGAGGCGCTGGAGATGGTGCGCAGCCTGGCCGAGGAGGCCGGCGACTTGAAGAAGGCCGTCGAGGAGCCGCTGACGGAAGCGCTGGCGCTGTGGGTGGCATCGCGCTACGCGGTGGCCGCCAAGAAGCTGGCGGCCGAGGGGTTGGATGGCGAAGCGCATTGGAAACTGCTGCGGGCCTTTTGCAGCGACATCGTGGCGCTGCGCCAGGGCGACCACAGCGCGGAAAACCTCAAGATCGAACGGAAGCGGCTGGCGCTGGCAAAGAAGGAGTATGAGTTGAAATTCAAGAACAAGGTCGAACTGGGCTTGGCCACCATGTTGAGCGAAATCCGCGGGAGGCCGGATGTCATGGCTTTATTCAAGCCGTTCCGCGATGCCTACGTGAGAGGCGATTGCCCCAAAGCGGCCTAGCCAGTTCCCATTGGACACGAAGACGGGAGATTGGAAGGCAGAGCGAAGCGTCCCGCTGAGCCGGGTCCCGAGCGCAGCGAGCGGGGCGGCTCGCCGGGGACGGCTCGCCCTACCCGTCGCACACATGAGAATCAAAGCGTCCCATGCGTGGCACAGTGGCTGTTCAATTACTCCGCCTCCTTACGTCGTCGGCTACGGTCGGCGGCTGCGTTCGGAGACCCGAGCGCCGAAACAAGCAACCGGAATTGCGGGACAACCGGCCCGATCCGACTCGATCCGACCCAATCCGGGTGAGACCGACCGCAGGAGAAGGCGAAGCTATGGGAAATGTGATTGTTGTGAACATGACAGGGTCAAAGCGTCTCATGCGCGGCACAAGGGCCATGCAATCTCTCCGCCTCCTTACGTCGGCGGCTACGCGTCGTCGGCCCAGTCCGAGCGAATCCGACCCAATCCGAGTGAATCCAACTGGATGAAACCACGAATAAACCCAGATGAACGCGGATGGGATTATCTTTATCGGTGTGCATCCATGTGCATCTGTGGTTTCCCGATCCACGGAAAAACAAAAAGGGGCGCGGTCACTTTTGGCTGGCTCTTGAAAGAGGGAGCAGGCAGAAGTATTAGTCACAAGACGGGCCGGACGCCGTGGAGGCCGGGAGTGAAATGGCCGGCGGCAGGTTTTGGCCCGTCACAGCATTTTCGATGAAGACGATTTTATTTGTTTGCACCGGCAACATCTGCCGCAGCCCGATGGCGGAAGGGTGGGCGCGACGGTTGCTGGCGGGGCGCGGCGACGTGCGGGTGATATCCGCGGGTGTCGGCGCGCCGGACGGCCAGCCTGCCAGCCCCAACGCCGTGGAGGCAATGGCGCAGGTCGGCGTGGACTTGTCCTCGTTCCGCAGCCGGCGGCTGACGGCGGCGCTGGCGCGGCAGGCGGACTACATCTTTGGCATGACGCAGGGCCACGTAGACTCGATCTTCATGGCGTATCCGGAGGTGGCGGATCGGGTGTTTCTGTTGCGGGAGTTTTTGGACAACCTGTCGCCCGACCGGCGGGACATTCCCGATCCCATCGGCATGCCGCTGAAAAGCTATCTGGAGACGCGCGCGGCGATTATGGAAGCGATGCCGAGCGTGTTGCATTTTGTCGAGGAGACAAGCAAACCGCATCCGGCAGAGGCCGCTGCGAAGGCCGCCGCCATGCACGTTGCGCTGGGCGCGGACCACGCGGGCTTCGAGTTGAAGAACGCGGTGAAGGATTTGCTGACGAAAGCCGGCGTGGCTTGTACCGATTTCGGAACGAATTCCACCGCGAGTTGCGATTACCCGGATTTCGCGCACGCGGTGGCGCAGGAGGTGGCGGCGAAGAAGTTCGACTACGGTATCCTGTGCTGCAAGACCGGCGTGGGCATGAGCATCACGGCGAACAAGGTGTCGGGCATTCGCGCCGCGGTGGTGGCCAGCGAGGAAGTGGCCAAGCTCACGCGCCAGCACAACGACGCCAACGTGCTCTGCCTCGGCGCGTGCGATGTGACGCCGGAGAAGGCGCGCGGCATCGTCGAGGCGTTTCTCCACACGGGGTTCGAAGGAGGCCGCCACGAGCGGCGCGTCCGGAAAATTGAAAACGTCGCCGACCCGTCAACACCGACTCAAGATTTATCCATGAATACACTGCAAAAAGTTGATCCCGAAATCTACGCGGCGGTCTGCAACGAAGTGATCCGCCAGCAGGAGAACATCGAACTGATCGCCAGCGAGAACTTCGTTTCGCCGGCCGTCCTGGAAGCCGCCGGCACCCCGCTGACGAACAAATACGCCGAGGGTTATCCGGGCAAGCGTTACTACGGCGGCTGCGAATGCGTGGACGTCGTCGAGCAACTCGCCATAGACCGCGCGAAGCAGCTTTTTGGCGCCGACCACGCCAACGTCCAGCCGCATTCCGGCTCGCAGGCGAACATGGCCGCCTACTTCGCGCTGGCCAAGCCGGGCGACACGCTGCTGGCGATGAGCCTGAACTTCGGCGGCCACCTGACGCACGGCTCGCCGGTGAACTTCTCCGGCCGGCTTTTCAAGATTGTGCCCTACGGCCTGAGCCAGTCCACCGAGCGGATTGACATGGACGAGGTGGCGAAGCTCGCCCGCGCCGAGAAGCCGCGCATCATCGTCGTCGGCGCGAGCGCCTACCCGCGCACGCTCGATTTCGCGGCATTCGCGAAGATTGCAAAGGAAGTTGGCGCGGCGTTGGTGGTGGACATGGCGCACATCGCCGGTCTGGTCGCGGCCGGGCTGCATCCGAACCCGGTCCCATACGCGGACATCGTCACCTCGACGACACACAAGACCTTGCGCGGCCCGCGCGCCGGCTTGATCCTCTGCAAAGAGGCACACGCCAAGGCCGTGAACTCGCAGATTTTCCCCGGCATCCAGGGCGGCCCGCTGGAGCACATCATCGCGGCGAAGGCGGTCTGCTTCAGGGAGGCGATGCAGCCGGAGTTCAAGACTTACCAGCAGCAGATCGTCAAGAACGCCGCCGCGCTCGCCGCCGCGCTCGCCGCCAAAGGCTTCCGCATCGTCAGCGGCGGCACGGACAATCACCTGATGCTCGTGGACCTGCGCCCGAAGAAGCTCACCGGCAAGATTGCACAGGAAGCGCTCGACAAGGCCGGCATCACGGTGAACAAGAACATGATTCCGTTCGATCCCGAGAAGCCGATGGTCACCAGCGGTGTTCGCATCGGCACGCCCGCCGTTACCACGCGCGGCATGAAGGAGGCGGAGATGCAGCTCATTGCCGACTATATTGACGAAGTGTTGCGCGCGCCGGAGAACGCGCAGGTGGCCGGGCAGGTCAAGACCAAGGTGAAGGCGCTGACGGCGCGGTTCCCGCTGCCGTATTCGACGAAGTAAACTTTTGCAGTCAACCCAAAGGAAATAAACCAACACATGTCCATACCGATCATTATTTTTCTGGGGCCGCCGGGATGCGGCAAAGGCACACACGCCAAGTTGCTCGCGGAGCGGGCAGGGGCGGGTCACTTCGACCTCGGCAGCCTGTTGCGCGGCATTGCCAAGGGCGGCAGCCCCCGCGGCGTCGAGCTGACCGGCTTCATGAGCAAGGGCCTGCTCGTGCCCGACACGCTCATCATTAACATCGTCCGCGACGCGCTGTCCGAGCGCGTCAAGACCAACCCGCCGCCGGCGCTGTTGCTCGACGGTTTTCCCCGCACGGTCGCGCAGGCGGAGGCGCTGGAGAAGGTCGCCGCCGACATCAAACTCGGCCCGGTCAGCGTCATCAACATCAACCTGCCGGACGAAACGATTATCGAGCGCATCGCCAACCGCCGCGTGTGCAACAAGTGCGGCGCGATTTTCGACGTGCTGGAGTTTTCCGGCAAGCAGTGCTCCAAGTGCAAGGACGGCCAGTTGATCCAGCGCGAGGACGACAAAGCCGAAGTAGTTCGCCGCCGGCTTGAGGAATACAAGGCCAAGACCGCGCCGCTGCTCGATTTCTACGGCAAGAAAGGCAAGCTTGTGAGCGTGGTCAGCGACGCGCCGGTCCAGACCGTGCGCGAGCGCGTTTTCGACGCTTACAAGCAGATTCAGCCGAAGTGAAGCAGGTCGCGAATCCGGGGGGGGGCGAGGTACAACCGCCGCGTTCGCCGTCGTCTTCGATTTCGACGGTCTCATTGTGGACAGCGAGACGCCGGAGTTTGAGGCGCATCGGCAGATTTTCGCCGAGCACGGCGTGGAGTTGACCGTGGAGGAATGGCGCGGCGAGGTCGGCATCTGGTCCGCCACGCGAGACTGGTTCGCGAAGCTCGGCGAGATCACCGGCCGGCCGGTGGATACGGTGGCGTTGCGTGAGGAGAAACGCCGCCGCTTTTGGCAGATCATCAAGATGGAGCCGCTGCCCGGCGTGCGCGCGCTGCTCGATGAACTGCAAGCCGCCGCCGTGCCACTGGCGCTCGCTTCCAGCTCCGAGGCGTGGTGGATTCAGCGCGCCGCTGCCCAACTTGATGTGACCCGCTACTTCCACGCCATCGTTACAGGCGACGATGTAACTCAACGCAAGCCGCATCCCGAAGCCTATCTGCTGGCCGCCCGCCGCTTGGGCATTGTGCCCGAACGTTGCGTGGCCATCGAGGATTCCCAGCACGGCCTCGCCGCCGCCAAAGCCGCCGGCATGAAGGCCGTCGCCATCCCCAACTGGCTTACCGCCGAGCACGATCTGGCCGCCGCCGACCTGCGCGTAATTGATGCCACAAATCTCAACCGGGAAATCCTCGCCCGGCTCGCGGGCACCGGTACAACCTGAGATAACTGGGGACGTGCGGCGTCCGGCGGTTCGGGCTGACGGGTTGACAGCGGGAAGGGCGTTCGCTAGTCTGCGTGCGATGCATCGTTTTCAAATCGTCGCGTTGATTGTGGCGGTCACGTTGTTAGTGGCTCCGGCGAGGTGTCCGGCGCCGATTGTTTACCGGCCGGGCGAAGGCTGGGAAGTGAAGGGATCGGCCACGGCGGCGTCCACGCCCAAGGACCAGCTCGAACAGGGCAAGGAGTTCGAGAAAGTCCAGAAATGGGATGATGCGATCAACTCGTATCGGATGTTGCTGAAGCGATGGCCGACCTCGATTCACGCCGGCGATGCGCAGTTCCGGATCGGCTATTGCCAGGAGCAGCAGCGCGACTACTACAAGGCGTTTCTTTCCTATCAAAAGGTGGCGGACAATTACCAGGGTTTTGACAGGTTCGACGAACTCATCCAGCGGCAATACAAAATCGGGAACCTTTTCCTGGCCGGCGAGCGCGTGAAGTTTTTCTTCATCAAGACCTTCCCGTCCATGGACCGCACGGTGGAGATTTACGAGAAGGTGCTGAAGAATGCGCCTTACAGCGACATCGCGCCGTCGGCGCAGATGGCCATCGGCTACGCGCGGGAAAAGCAGAAGCAGTTTGACGACGCCGTGGCGGCTTACCGGAAGCTGATCGAGAAATATCCGAACTGCTCGCTGACGCAGGAGGCTTTCTTCAACGTCGGCCTGGCCTATTACCGCGCTGCCACCCGGGCGGAATATGACCAGGGCTACGCCAACAAGGCCGTGGAAGCATTCAACGAATATCTGGCGAAATACCCCAACGGCAACAAGGTCGCCATCGCCCGCGACCACATCGTCAAGGTGCAGACCGATCAAGCGCGGGGCCTGTTCGAGGTCGCGCATTTCTACGACAAGCAGAAGGACTACAACGCGGCCTTGATCTATTATAACGAACTGATCGCGCGCCATCCCCGGTCCAGTTACGCGGAGGACGCCAAGGCGCGCGTCGAATTGCTGCGCCGCCTGGCGGCGCTCAAACCGGCCGTCACCGCCGAGAACAAACCATGACTACCGCCCAACGGCTGCTCGTTGCCGCGCTCGCCAGCACGCTTTGCGCCGGCTGCGCCTACCATCTCGGCCCGGCCAGCACGATGAATGTGCATTCAATCGCCGTGCCGAATTTTCGTAACAAAACTTTCGAACCGCGTGTTACGGTGCAAATCACCGACGCGGTCATCCGGCGAATCCAGAACGATGGCGCGATTCGCGTTGTGAGCGAGGACTCGGCCGACGCCACGCTGACGGGTGAGATCACCACGTGGACGCGCGAGCCGCTCCTTTTCCGGAGCGACAACGTGCTGGTGGCCAAGGAGTACATGTTGTTGATTTACGCGCACGTGCTGCTGACCGACAACCGCACGGGCAAACATCTGATTGACACCACCTGCGTGGGCCGCACGCAGTATTTCTGGAGCAATGACATGACTCAGGCCGAACAGCAGGCGTTTCCGCTGGCGGCCGATGACCTCGCGCGGCGGATCTGCGACCGGATCGTGGACGCTTGGTAGCGGCACGAATCAAAAATCGAAAAGGCGGCCGGGATGAATCGCGGCCGCCTTTCGTTTTGGCGGAGAGTGCTACTTCGCGGCCGGGGCGGCCATCTTTGCCAGCCGGACGGCGAACCGCGACTTCTGACGCGCGGCGTGGTTGCCGTGAATGACGTTGCGCTTGGCTGCCTTGTCGAGCGCCGAGCAGAGATCGGGGAACAGCTTCGTGGCGTCCTCCTTCTTCCCCTCGGTGACGAAGGCGAGGAAACGCTTCTCCAGGCTGTGGAGCGCGGACTTGACCGATTTGTTTTGCAGCCGCTTGGTTTCACTCCCGCGGAGCGCTTTAGCGGCCGATTTGGTATTGGGCATACTGGTTAATTCTCCTGACGATGTGAATTTAAGTGCGCCGATGCTATTGAAAGACGCCCGCAAGTCAACTGCATTTGCTGTGTTGCTGGCCTGTTTCCAACATCGGTTTTACGGCTTGTGGAAGCGGCTGAGGCGGATGAACTCGGCATAGCGGCGGGCGATGTCCGCCGGGCGGAGGCGTTCGAGACGGTGAAGACTGAAGCTCTCGACGTTGTAGCTGGCCACGACACTGCCGTGGACGATGGCGCGGCGCAGGACGGCGGAGGTGGCCCGGCCCGCACGCGCCACGTAGCCGATAAGCGCGCCCGCAAAGCAGTCGCCCGCGCCGGTCGGGTCGTGGATGTCTTCCAACGGGTAGGCCGGGGCGCTGAAGAAGTCGCCGTTGGAGAAGAGGAGGGCGCCGTGCTCGCCTTTCTTGATGACGGCGAACTTCGGCCCCATGCGGAGCAGGGCGCGTCCAGCTTTGATGAGGCTGGTCTGACCGGTGAGTTGGCGGGCCTCGCTGTCGTTGAGGCAGAGGGCGTCCACGCGGCGGAGAAGCTTCAGCAGGTCGGGCTTGGCGGTTTCGATCCAGAGATCCATCGTGTCGGCGAGGATGAATTTGGGTCGGCGCATCTGGTCGAGCACGCGATGCTGGAGCGATGGATGGATGTTGCCGAGCATTACAAACGGCGCGGTGGCGTAGTCGGCGGGGAGGGTGGGGTTGAACCGCTCGAAGACGTTCAGGGCAACCGAGAGGGTGCGGCGGGTGTTGTAGTCCCACTCATAGACGCCCGACCAACGGAACGTCTTGCCCTCGGCCACCTGGAGGCCGGCGAGGTCGATGCCGCGCTTGCGCAGGAGGCGGGTGAACTTCGCCGGGAAATCCGTGCCGACAACGCCGACGAGCTTGACCGGTGCGAAGAAGCTGGCTGCCACGCTGGCGTAGCTGGCCGAGCCGCCCAGCATGTCGGCGTGAGTTTCCACCGGCGTCTGCACGGTGTCGAGGGCAATGGAACCAACAATGACAACGCTCATGATCTAATCCTGTTCAGTTGACGATGGATGCTGTCGCGGAACGCGCGCGCGGCGGCGGCAACATCGGCCGCGCAAAGGATGGCGGAAACGACGGCGACGCGCAAGCCGCCGTTGCGGATGACTTCCGGAAGATTGCCCAACGTGATGCCGCCAATGGCAAACGCGGGCAACGCCACCCGCCGCGTCACGTCGCCAAGCGTTCCCAATCTGATCGGGGCCACGCCCGGCTTGGTGCCGGTGGCAAACAGTGGGCCGATGCCAATGTAGTCGGGCTTGAGCGCCTCGGCGGCGCGGGCTTGAGCCAGTGAGTGGGTTGAGACGCCGACCAGCGCGGACGGGCCAAGTTGCGCACGGGCGGCGGAGACGGGCATACTTTCCGAATCTTCCTGGCCGAGGTGAACGCCGTTGGCGCCGACACGGCGCGCCAATTCCACGTGGTCGTTGATGATGAGCGGCACCCCTGCGGTGCGTGTCAACGGCAGGACGCGGCGGACGATGGCGGCGATGTCGTCCTGGCTCCAGGTTTTGGCGCGCAGTTGAATCATGTCCACGCCGCCGGCGAGCAATTGGTGAACCAGATCGGCCGGATCGCGTGTGCCAAGATAAGCCGCGTCGAGAAAACCGTAGAGGCGGCAGTCCGCAATCGGTCTCATGCTTCAGATTCGACCGGCTCGATTTGTTTCGTGCCGAGGAAGTGGTCTATGAAACCAGTGGAGTAGCGCCCGCGCCGGAAGTCGGGGTCTTGCATGATGGCGCGCTGGAGCGGGATGGTGGTCTTGACGCCTTGGATGGAAAACTCGCTCAGCGCGCGGCTCATCCGATCGATGGCGGCACGGCGGTCGTGGCCGAAGGCGATCACCTTGGCGATCATCGAATCATACGTTGGCGGAATCGTATAGCCGGCGTAGCAATGGCTGTCCACGCGCACGCCGTGACCGCCGGGGCAATAATAGGATTCGATCCGTCCGGGACAGGGGCGAAAATCATTGGCCGGATCCTCGGCGTTCACGCGGCACTCGATGGCGTGACACATCAGACGGATGTCGCGTTGTTCAAGCGTGAGCGGTTCGCCGGCGGCGATGCGGATTTGTTCCTTGACGATGTCCACGCCCACCGCCTCCTCCGTCACCGGATGCTCCACCTGGATGCGGGTGTTCATCTCGATGAAGTAGAAGTTACCTTTGGCGTCGAGCAGGAACTCGACGGTGCCGGCGTTGGTGTATTCGACTTTTTCGGCGATGCGAACGGCGGCGCGGGTGATGTGTTTGCGCATGTTCTCATCGAGCGCCGGGGAAGGGGACTCCTCGACCAACTTCTGATGCCGGCGTTGGATGGAGCACTCGCGCTCGAACAGATGCAGCACGCGGCCTTTTTGGTCGCCAAGAATCTGGATTTCGATGTGCCGTGGCAGCTCGATATATTTTTCGAGATAAACGGCCGGGTTGGAAAAGGCGCGTTCGGCCTCGGTGCGCGCGGTGTGAAAGCCTTTGACCAGCGAGACGTCGTTGTGGGCAATGCGCATGCCGCGACCACCGCCGCCACCGACCGCCTTGACAATGACCGGGTAGCCGATTTTTTTCGCGAGCTTGACGGCATCCTGCTCGTTGCTGATCGGACCGTCGCTGCCGGGGACGATGGGGATGCCGGCTTTGCGCGCCGTCTCCCTGGCCACCGCCTTGTCGCCCATCATTTTGATGACGGAGGAACGCGGGCCGATGAACTTGATGTTGCAGTTTTCGCAGACCTCGGCGAAGTGGGCGTTTTCGGCGAGAAAACCGAAGCCGGGATGGATGGCATCGACATCGCCAACCTCGGCGGCGCTGATGATGCGGTCTATCTTCAGGTAACTCTCGGAACTCGCCGCCGGCCCGATGCAGATGGCCTCGTCGGCAAGCTGGACGTGCATGGAGGTCGCGTCGGCCTCGGAATACACCGCCAACGTCTTGATGCCCATCTCGCGGCATGCGCGGATGATGCGGACGGCGATCTCGCCGCGGTTGGCGATAAGGATTTTCTCAAACATAACGCAGGGAAAAGGGTCCGCTTTAACGCGGCGACGGTCGTGTCAGGCGGTCTTGCGCACGCGGAACATCGGCTGGCCGAACTCGACGGCTTTGCCATTCTCCACGAGCACTTCGAGGATGACGCCTTTGACTTCGGCTTTGATCTCGTTCATCACCTTCATTGCCTCGATGATGCAAACGACGGTTTCTTCGGTGACAGCCGCGCCCACCTCGATAAATGGCGCCGCCTCCGGCGACGGGGAGCGGTAGAACGTGCCGACCATCGGCGACTTGATCTCGGCGGAATCGGCGGCGGGCCCGGCGTTTGGCGCCGGAGGCGCGGCGGCTGATGCCACAGCCAACGGAGCAGGCTGCGCCGGCAGCGCAACGACCGGCACAGTATCAAACTGCGCGGCGCCGTTCGGTCCGCGCTTGATGCGAATCTTGCTGCCTTCGCGTTCCAGTTCGAACTCGGTCAGTTCGTTGCGTTTCATCAACGCGATGATTTGTTTGATCTCCTCGAGATCCACAGGTGTCTCCTCTGATGTAAAAGCCAATTGTTGAAAAGTATCAGGTGCGCGTGGCGGAAATCAAGGTTGTTTTCCAACCGTTTTCGCAAGCAGCACGGCGGCTTCCAGCCCCAACAGGTAGCTGTTGGGGCCAAAACCGCATATCTGACCGGCGCACACCGGCGCGGTCAGCGACCGGTGGCGGAAATCTTCGCGCGCATGGATGTTCGAAAGATGAATCTCCACCGTCGGCAACCCCACCGCGGCGATCGCGTCGCGCAGGGCGATGCTCGTGTGAGTGTAAGCGGCCGGATTGATGACAATGGCCTCGTAGCGCCCCGACGCAGCGCCGATATGATCCACCAACTCGCCCTCGTGGTTGGACTGAAGGAAAACAACCGTCACCCGGAGCGCGCGGGCACGTTGCATCACGCGTTTCTTGATTTCTGCAAGACTGGTGCGGCCGTAGATGCCCGTTTCGCGCCGTCCCAGAAGATTCAAGTTCGGGCCGTTAATGAAAAGAATTCTCACGCCGACAGTCTAACAAGTCCTCCGCCGAAGTCCAGCCCGCACGCGAGCCGGCGTCTGTGCTTCGCGGCCGGCTTAGGAAGCTTCCGGGCACGTCAAGTTCCCGTTGGGACGAACGGGCATGACCGGCAAACGTCGCGAGCGCTCCCCATTGCGAACTCCGGACTCGTGTTCTTGGCGTTATTGCGTCCCCGGTCAAGGACAGACCATGGGATCGGGCAAGCGCCTTTCTGCGTTGCAAATGCAATGGCATGTGCATGGTGCAATGGGGGTGATGCCTGTGGGGTAGAGCTATTGGAATGGGCCGAAATGTCGAGTTTTCCGTGTGAAAGCTCCATAAATCACGGTCGGGCTTGGGGAACTTCCAATGCCTCATTGGTCTCTGGCACGGCGATTGCGTTAAAGGGAGCCGACGCGAAAAAAGTGCGGCAATGAAGCCATTCGCGTCGGGAAGGCCAAAATCGAGACCATGAAACAAAAACTTATCAAATGGATCAGCACAACGGTCGTGGCCCTGTCGGTGACCACCAGTTACGCGATCACCTACAGTGTGAACAGCGTGGAAAGCTGGAACTACACCGCGAACGTGACGTTGCGTGGCGTCG
>CAIQCK010000024.1 GCA_903870275.1 uncultured bacterium
ACAGTTGCGGGCGCGTTGACAGCGCCGAAGCGGCAGCGTAGCCTGAGCAGCCATGAGCGGATCGCGCGGAACATGGTGGTTGAGCCTGTGGCTGGCGGCGGTGTGCGGTGCCGGCGCGCTGGCCGATGAGTTCCGGCTCAACGACGTGTTTTACCTCGACGAAGCGGGGCTGAAACTCATTCCGCTCAAAATTCTCCGGCCAACGCAGATCACTTTTTCACGCGACTCATCGCCCGTGCTCATCTCGCTCCGGGCCGGCCAGGTGGTTTACCTCGTCGGCTACGGCGAGAAGCGGTATTACGTCGAAACGCGGCTGACTCTCGGCACGGCGCGCGGCTGGGTGGACGCGGGCGCCTTGGAGCCGTTGTCGCTGGAGCAGCGCGCAGTGCTGGATCAACAACGCGAGCGCACGAAGATCGTCAAAGCCGCGATTGCCCGCCATGAAGTGCTCATCGGCATGACGCAGCCGGAGGTGATCGCCGCGCTCGGCCCGCCGACGGAAAAGAGCGGCACGACCACGGCGCAGGGTGCCGAGGAAACGTGGACTTACGTCGCTTATCGCAGCGAACCTTACACGCAAACGTCGTTCGTCAACGGCCTGTATGTGACGCAAACGCTCACGCGGAAAGTGCCCGCCGGCGGCAGGGAAATTGTTTTTCGCAACGGCGCGGTCACCGTCGTTCGCGCCAAGGAAGGCAACGCGTCGCAACCGCAACCGGAGCCTGCGCCAACGATCATCGTCCCCGTTCCCGTGCCGGTCGTTGTGCCGCCGCATCCGACGCCGCCCAAACCGCCGCCCAAGAATCCTCCGATGCCGAAGTCCCAGTAACCCGCGCCGTCGCCGCTACGCGCGGCTCATATAGGCGCCGTCGCTGGTGCGGACTTTGATCTTCTCGCCCTCTTTGATGAAAAGCGGCACTTGGACCATCAGGCCTGTCTCGAGTTTGGCCGGCTTCATCACATTGCTCGAGCTATCGCCCCTGATGCCCTCGGCGGACTCCACGATTTCGAGTTCCACCGTCGCGGGCAATTCCACCAGGGCCGGCAGGTTCTCGACAAACACCACCTCCACCTGCTGGTTCTCCACCAGAAAATCCTTCGCGTGGCCGACGAGATCCTCCTGCAACACCGTCTCCTCGTAGGTCTGCGAGTCACTGAAATGATAACCGGTCTGGTCCTTGTAGCTGTATTCGAGTTTTCGGGTCTCCATCGGCACCACCTCGACCTTTTCGGTCGAGCTGAACCGCACGTCGCTGGTGCGCCCGTGGCGGAGACTGCGCAGGCTCGCCTGCACGAAGGCGCGCAGATTGCCCGGCGTGCGGTGCTGCGTCTCCAGCACGACGCACACGTCGTTGTTGTATTTGATCGCCATTCCTTTGCGAAGATCGTTTGCTGACGCCATACGACTTGTTCTTTCTTTGTCTCTTGTTCTTTTCGGTTGATGCGGCGGCGCACATCGCGCGCCGCCACTACGTTTACATGATTTTGAACTTCGGCAAGTCCTGTGAATCCACCAGCCCGACCGGCCGAAACTTTTTGTCCACCGCCACCAAATCGTCAATCTCGCGGTTGTTGAAAATCTTCACCGCTTCGGCGGCCAACTGGTCCTCGCGCACCACCGTCGGCTGGCGCGTCATCACTTCGTCAATCTTCCGGCTCAACAGGTTTCCGTCCCGCTCGATGTGCCGGCGGAAATCGCCGTCCGTGAAAATGCCGGCCAGTCGGCCGCGCTTGTCCACGATGCTGATCGAGCCGCTCTTGGCGCGCGTCATGGCCATGATCGCTTCCTTGACCGTGCCGCCGGCTTGCATTATGGCGTTGCGCTCGCCGGTGCGCATGATGTCCTTGACCTGCAAGAACAGGCTGCGGCCGATCGTGCCGCCCGGATGCAACCGGGCGAAGTCGCGCCGCTTGAACCCGCGCGCTTCCAACAGCACCATCGCCAGCGCGTCACCCATCGCGAGCATGGCCGTCGTGCTCGCCGTCGGGGCGAGATTCAACGGACACGCCTCGCGGTCCACCGCCACGTTCAGCACCACGTCGCAGTGGCGCGCCAGGCGGCTCTTCGGCCCGCCGGTCACCGCGATGAGCTGCACGTCGAACCGCTTCACCGCCGGCAGCATGTTGATCAATTCCTCGGTTTCGCCGGCGTAGCTGAACACCAGCACCACGTCGCCGTCGGTCACCATGCCGAGATCGCCGTGGAGCGCGTCCACCGAGTCCAGCACCACGCTCGTGGCGCCCGTGCTGGTGAGCGTCGCCGCCACTTTGTGGCCGATGATGCCGCTCTTGCCGATGCCGGTGACGACGATCTTGCTGCGCCGTTTCAGGCATGCCAGCAGCATCTCCACCGCGCGCTCAAATTGCCGGCCCGCCACGGCGTCGCCGAGCCGCGTGCGCAGCTTGCGCAACGCCGCGATCTCCAGGTCCACGACCCGCCGGGCACTGTCCACAACATTCATAAATCTACGCTTCGCTCGAAACGAGCCGCGCATCGTGCCAGTGGCAACAGCGGTTGTCAAGGTGGGCATTTTTAACACAAAGACGCTATTTGCCCCACGCCGCTGCATGGGATGAGGTCATTGTTCCGCAGGAGCGTCTTTGACGGGAAGCCGGCCGCTGACGACCAGAAACAGAATCCACAGCACGGGCAGAATCCAGCCCGTCCAGCCGGTGATGCCGGCATGGATGGCGTCGAAGCTCGTGCCGGCTTTTACGAAAAGGAACATCGCTCCCGCGGAACCGTTGAGCGCGCCATGCGCAATCACCGCCGGCCAGATGCTGCCTGTTGCCAGGCGGGTCCAGCCGAAAAGGATGCCGAAGATGACGCAGAACAACACCATCATCCACGCGCCCAAAACGGGATGGCCGGGATAGTTGTAACCCAGCAGGATCACCGGCGCGTGCCACAAACCCCAGATTGCGCCGCTGAGGATCAGCGCCGGCCATTGGCCCAACGGCAACAGCCGCGGCAGCAAGTAACCTCGCCAGCCCAGTTCTTCGCCGAATGCAAAGATCGCGTTCAATATCGGCGCCAACAGCACCGATAGAAGCTGGCCGAGGACTATGACCTGAATCGGCACCGCCTTGAGTGCCGCTTCGCCGCCAGCGGCCACCAGCATCTTGCGGAAGCCCGAAAACTCCCGCACGTCCAGCGTGTAGCAACCGAAGGCGGCGCTGACAAACGGCGCGGCGATGGCAAACGCCGGCACCACCAACCAGGCAAACAGCCAATACCGCCACCATCCGCGTTGTCCCAGGCCGACGCCGAGCAACCGCCGCTTGTCCGGCTCCGGGTGGATGATCCAAACCATCAGCGCGGTGATGGCTGCCGGAATAAGCATCATGGCGGGCAGCAGGATTCTGGCCGACCAATGCTTCAGTCCGGCAGGGTTCAACCAGAGCGGCAGGGAAAACAGCCATGCCCCTGCCACACAAAGCGCCAGATACACGGCCACACCGCGGCCATCAATTTGACCGACGTTCTTCATGATGTGAAACCTTCCGCACAACACTCCTTGCGCCGCAAGGAACTCACGTTAGGCAGTGGGTTCATGGGCTACTGTCCTTTCACCCATCCGACAATTCTCCACCGGGAAATCGCGATGAGGCCGAACAGCAAACAGCCGCTGCCAATGATCCCTTCCACACATGGAGCTCCCCAAACCTGCCCAAAACTGTCAATTCGGGCCGTTTGTGGATTGGCACTGAGATAAAGGATGGGGACAGTGTCTCCGACATGAAACGCACCTCGCCCCTGATAAACATTCGATGTCATGACGTGCTCAATGCCCGCGGCATCCCGAAAGCGGAACGTCGGCGCATAGGTAGTTGTATTCGCGGTGGTAGAGTCGCCTGCGCTGGATGTCTCTTCGCGCATCGCAATCACCGTCCCGTTTGTGTGCAGAGCGGCATGGGTGAAACGCAATGTGAAGAGCCATGTGCCAAGAGCGACCATCAAGCCGACACAACCGATGACGGCAAGAACCCATCCAAGAATGGGATGTCTCGCGCTGGAAACCTGCCGGGGCGTCCCTCGCATCATGAAGCGGCCAATAACTAATCCGATCTCAACAACGGCTATCAGAAGAGCGCCGATGATAATGATCGTGGTGGTGCTCATAAGCTCCTTGCCTCCTGCGTTCTAAACCGCTCTTTCTTGTGTCCGGACTACGCGTCCTTCGAGGGCGGTTTTTCTGCCGCCTGGCTGCCCGCGCCTCCTTTGCGTTTCAACACGGCCTGTTTCAGCAGGTATTCGATCTGTCCGTTGACGCTGCGCAGTTCGTCCTGCGCCCAGGACTCCAATTCGGTCCAGAGCGCCGGGTCCATCCGCAATAAAAACGATTTTCGCGGTTCCATTCAGGATCAGGTGTAAAGCGTGCCGGTGTTGACGACCGGATGCACCTCGGCCTCGCCGCAAAGCACGACCATCAGGTTGCTCACCATCGCCGCTTTGCGCTCGTCGTCCAGTTGCACGATGTGCTTCTCCGCCAACTCGCGCAGCGCCATGTCCACCATGCTAACGGCGCCGTGCACGATTTTCTGGCGCGCGGCGATCACGGCCTCCGCCTGTTGCCGGCGCAACATCGCCTGTGCGATCTCCGGCGCGTAGGCGAGGTGCGTCAGCCGCGCTTCCTCCACCTGCACGCCGGCCTTCGCCAGCCGCTCCTGCAGTTCTGCGCGCAACGCCTGCGAAACCTCCTCCATGCCGCTGCGAAGCGTTACCTCGTTCTCCTCGCCGTAGTCGTAGGCGTAGGCGCTGGCCAGATGGCGCAGCGCGGATTCGCTTTGGATGCGGATGTAGCTTTCGTAGTCATCCACGTCGAACGTCGCCTGCGCGGTGTCCCGCACGCGCCAGACGATCACCGCGCCGATCTCAATGGGATTGCCGCGCTTGTCGTTGACCTTGAGTTTGTCGCTGTTGAGATTGCGCGCGCGCAGCGAGATCTTCTGCCGCGAGGGCGTTTTGGATTGGGGCGTCCGCTGGGACATGGGTGTCCCGGCTTTGGCAGCGAGAGCCTGGGCCTGCGCTTCCGCCACCTGTGCGGCAAAACCGCCTCCCCGCTGGTTCCCGTTGGAATAGAACGGATTTCCCCAGTGGAAACCGCTGGTGCGCACCGTGCCGCGGTAGGCGCCGAACAGAATCAAAACCCGCGCCTCGTTGGGTTGCAGCGTGAATAAGCCGCACAGTGTGATGATGCTCGTGGGAATCAATAGCAACCCCGGCACGAACAAGCCCCACACCGGCGGACCCTGGCTTTCGACCCCCAGCACGATCGAATACACGACCATGGCAATACTGCCCAACAACAACGCAATGCCGACCGGCAGCATCAGCCAGCCGTTAAACACGTTCACTTCCCGCTCCTTGCTTGCAGTCAACAATTCCGCATTCATCTGGACTTTCCTTTCTTCGCTAGAGTTTCGTAAGTTATCAATATGATATCATAATGCAATCATGTTGCCGCGCAAGCGAAAAAGCAAAAAATGCGCGCCCCGCCAGAAAAGGAGAAAATCGTCGCCCGCAGGCGATGCCCGCAGAACTTCGCTGTGCTCGGACCGCCGGCGCAAACCGCCGGGCTGCGCCGTTACTCGCCCATGACCTTGATGATGACCCGCTTACGGCGCTGACCGTCGAACTCGCAATAAAACACCTCCTGCCACGGGCCGAGGTCGAGCTTGCCGTCCGTCACCGGGACGATCACCTGATGGTGGACGAGGATGTTTTTCAGATGACTGTCGCCGTTGGTCTCGCCGGTGCGGTGGTGCTCGTAGTCCTCGCGGAACGGCGCGAGCGACTCCAGCCAGCGGTCAATGTCCTTCCAGATGCCCGGCTCGTTGTCGTTCACCGCCACGCCGGCGGTGATGTGCATGGCCGACACCAGCGCCATGCCCTCGCGGATGCCGCTCTTGTGCACGGCGGTCTCCACCTTGTCGGTCATCCGCACGTATTCGCGGTGTTTCTGTGTCTGGAACCAGAGGTATTCGGTGTGGAATTTCATGACCCCGCCATCATAAGCCGGCGGGCGCTCGAGTCGAAGTTGATTTTTGGCTCCCGAAGCCTTTTACTCACCGCAAATGTCTTCGACAAAAAACTTCAAGGGTCTGGTGGAATTTACGCCGGCCTTCAAACCGCGGCCGTCGGTCAGCCACGTGCTGTTCGACTTCGACGGCACGCTCTCGCTCATCCGGCAAGGCTGGCCGGAGGTGATGATCCCGATGTTCGTGGAAATGCTCCCGCGCCTGCCCGGCGAATCCGACGAGGCCGCCCGGCAGCTCGTTACCGACGACATCATGCGGCTCAACGGCAAGCAGACCATCTACCAGATGATGCAGCTCGCCGAGCGCATTCAGGAACGCGGCGGCCAGCCGCGCGAGCCGCTCTGGTATAAGCACGAGTATCTCCGCCGTCTCGACGAGCGCATCCACTCGCGCCTTGACGCGCTTCGCAGCGGCGCGGCGCGGCCGGACGATTTTCTCGTCTACGGCTCGCGGGCGCTGCTGGACACGTTGCGGGAGCGCGGCCTGACGGTTTACCTCGCCAGCGGCACCGACGAGCCGTTTGTGCTCGAGGAATCGAAGATGCTCGACCTGACGCGCGATTTCGGCCGGCACATCTACGGCGCGAAAGACGACTACAAAACCTTTTCGAAGAAAATGGTGATCGAACGCATCCTGCGCGAGAACAAGATCCCCGGCGACCGCCTGCTCTCTTTCGGCGACGGTTACGTCGAAATCGAAAACACGAAGGAAGTCGGCGGCCTCGCCGTCGCCGTCGCCAGCGACGAAGCCCACAACGGCTCCGGCCGCATGGACGAATGGAAACGCCAGCGGTTGCTCGGCGTCGGCGCGGACGTGGTCATTCCGGATTTTCGCGACGCCGCAGCGCTACTGGACATCATCCTCGAAAAATGAATCCTCCCACGCCACTCGACTTGTCGAAACTGAAAGTGTATCCGCTGGCCCAGCGGAAAAGCCTGAGCCAGATTCACGACATCCTCGTGAATCCCGACACCCCGCCGCCGGCGTGCGATGCCGCTGCGGCGGCCGCCGTGGAGAGTTGCGCGCGGCAGATCGCGGCGGCGCGGAAGAAGAATGCCAGCGTCATGTTGATGTATGGTGCGCACCTGGTGAAGAACGGCGGCGGCGCCGTCGTCGAGCGGCTGATGGCCGGCGGCTGGATCACGCACCTAGCCACCAACGGCGCCGGCACGATCCACGACTGGGAGTTTGCGTTTCAGGCGTGGTCCACCGAGAGCGTGCGCGAGAACGTGGCCACCGGCACGTTCGGCACGTGGGACGAAACCGGCCGCAACATCCAACTCGCGCTGATGGCGGGCGCGTTGCGCAGCGAAGGTTACGGCGCGGCGCTGGGCCGGTTCATTCATGAGGATGGCGTTGCGCTGCCGACCACGGAATCCCTGGAGCAGGCGTTGCGCACCGACCCGGCGCATCCGCTCTCGTCCGCGTGCGCCGACCTGCTCGTGGCGATGCGGCAGCACAAGCTCGCCGCCGGTCGTATCGAGGTGAAGCATCCGTGGAAACACACCTCCATCCTCGCCAACGCGTTCCGCCACGGCGTCCCGATGACTGTTCATCCCGGCATCGGTTACGACATCATCACCAACCATCCGATGTATAACGGCGCGGTCGTCGGCCGGGCGGCGGCGTTGGATTTCCGGCTCTTCGGCCGGGCGGTGGAAGGACTCGACGACGGCGTGGCGATGTCGGTCGGCTCGGCCATCATGGCGCCGCAGGTGTTTGAGAAAAGCCTGAGTTGCGTCAACAACCTCCGGTTGCAAGCCGGCCGGCCGATTGTGCGCAACCACGCCATCTACGTCGTGGACCTGCAGGACGGCGGCAATTGGGATTGGACACGCGGCGAGCCGCCGCGGACCAACCCGGCCTACTATCTGCGCTTCTGCAAGAGCTTCTCGCGGATGGGCGGCGCGATGCGCTACGTCCAGTGCGACAACGTCGCCTTTCTGCACAACCTCTGCCACCAACTGCGACGCTCATGAATCGACAACGCTTCGACGCCATCACGACCGCCTATCCCCGGCTCCGCATCGCCATCGTCGGCGACTTCTGCCTCGACCGCTATCTGGAAATTGACCCGGCGCGGCAGGAGACGTCGCTCGAAACCGGCCTGCCCGTCCACAATGTCGTCAACGTCCGCAGCCAGCCCGGCGCGGCGGGCACGATCCTCAACAATCTGGTCGCGCTCGGCATCGGGGAGATTTTCCCCGTCGGTTTCGCCGGCGCCGACGGCGAAGGCTTCGAGTTGCGCCGCGCGCTGCAAGCGAAGGCCGGCGTGAAGCTCGATCATTTTCTGCAGACCGCCGAGCGCCGCACGTTCACCTACTGCAAGCCGCTCGTGCTCGAACCCGGCCAGCCGCCGGTGGAGTTGAACCGGCTCGACAGCAAGAACTGGACGCCCACGCCGAGCGGCGTTCAGGACCAACTCATCCGGTCGGTCCGCGACCTCGCCGAGAACGCGAACGCCATCATTCTCATGGATCAGGTGGACGTTGCGGAAACCGGCGTCGTCACCACCGCGCTCTTGAAGGCCATCGCCGACATCGCCGCGAAGCGACCCGACCTGCTCGTCATCGCCGACAGCCGGCGCGGATTGAAAGGCTACCCGTCCGTCACTTTTAAGATGAACGCCGCCGAACTGAGCGCGCTGACCGGCGCGGCGGACAAGCTGACGCTCGAGGAAATCGAACTGCTGTCCGCCTCGCTCGCGCGGCGGCAGGACCGCCATGTTTTCGTGACGCTCGCCGAGCGCGGCCTGCTGGGCGCGTCGCAGCGCGGCCAGGTGGAACACGTGCCGGCGCTGCCGTTGCGCGGGCCGATTGACATCGTCGGCGCCGGGGATTCCGTCACCGCCAACCTCGCGTGCGCGCTGGCGGCCGGCGCGAGTCTGCGCGAGTCGCTCACAATCGCCGCCATCGCCTCGTCCATCGTCATTCACCAGCTCGGCACCACGGGCGTCGCCACCGTCGGCGAGATTCGCGACTTCGTGCCGGGCGCGGCCCGTGCGTAGCGCGCCGCCGGTGGCGGTGATTTGAAGTTGTGCCGGGGTTTGCCGGTCGAACGTTTTGGAAAAAGGAGACGAGCCATGGAATGCAAGAAACAGCGCAACGCCACGCGGTGCAATTGCAGCTACGCCGGCTGTCCCCGGCAGGGGACTTGCTGCGATTGCCTCAACTACCATCTCGGCATGCGACAGCTTCCGGCCTGCTGTTTTCCCTCCGCCGCGGAACGCACCTATGACCGCAGCTTCGAGCATTTTGCGCGGCTCGTGCAGACGGGCGCGGTTTAACCGGTCATGCGAGTTCATTGGGGCGCCATTCCTGCGGCGGCGGATTTCCATCCGGAGGCGGACGGCTGGTCGCCGATCCGCGAGCCGTCGCCGGTGCTTATGCAGTTCATCGCCGTGCCTTTGGGCGTGATCGTGGCCGGCCTGATGGCCGGCGTTCTGTATTTCATCGCGCCACGCGGCATGTGCGGCAATGGAAACGGCGCGAGCCTTCAAAGCTCGGAGATCACCGTTGTATTCGGCAGCATGATGGCCGTTCTTGTCTTCTTCATTCCAGCGCATGAAATCATACACGCGCTGGTCCATCCAGCGCGCGGCCGCACGGACAAGACCGTCATCGGCATCTGGCTGAGCCGGTTGCTGTTTTACGCGCACTACGAAGGTGTGCTCTCGCGGACACGGTTTCTGGCGGTGCTTGCCGCGCCGTTCGTCGTGCTGTCGCTCTGTCCCATCCCGCTGATCGTGCTGATGGATGTGTGGGGAAAGTGGGCGGCCGTCGAAATGAGCCTGACCGTGCTGGCATTGGTCAACGCGCTCGCCTCGGCCGGCGACGTGCTTGGCATGCTGCTGAGTGCATGGCAAGTGCCCGCGGCCGCGGTCGTGCGCAACCGCGGCTGGCGCACTTATTGGAAACTGCCGGTGGATGGCTCGCGCTGAGCCGTCCGCCTACGCCTTCACGTCGCCGAGTTTGGGATCCAACCTCTTGTTCGACTTCATCACCTCGTCCCACGTCACCGTGCGGCCACCGTAGGCGGCCATGCGGCCCATGATGGCGATGAGATTGCTCATCACGCTCACATCCACGGTCGTGTTGGAGGCGTCCTTCTTACCGACCAACTCGTGGAAACTCTTGATGTTGGTCTGCGCGCCTTCCTTGTAAATCGCGTTGGTCCGGCCGCCACGATAGAACGCGTCGCCGGCGCCGCGGATCATCACGCTGCCGCCGTATTCGGTCAGCAGCGCGCCTTTGGAGCCATACATCTTGTTGATGATGCCGCCCGGCGCGTCGCAATCGAATTGCCGCGAGCAGAACGCGATGCCGACCTTGTTCGGATATTCGTAAGTGAGCTGGAAATTGTCCCAGCAATCGCCCACGTCCACGCGGACCTTGCGCCCGCCGGTGCCGGTGCAACGCACGGGCGGCACGTGGTTCATCGCCCAGTTCATCACGTCAAGCGTATGGATGTTCTGCTCGACGATGATGTCGCCGGAGAGCGCGATGTCGAACGGCCAGTTGCGCAGCCGCGCCTCCGGGGTGTTACCGGCCGGCCCCTTCAAGCCGAGCCGGCCGCACTGGTAGCTCGACTCGCCAAACGCGATCTCGCCGATGGCGCCGGCATGCACGCGCTTCATCGCCTCGATGAAGAACTCGTTGGCGCGCGTCTGGAAATCCACGAGGAACACCTGCCCCTTCTTGGTCGCGAGATGGCCGCTCTCCTTGATGGACTTGGCGCCCGGCACGTCCACTGCGATGGGCTTGGCGAGATAAACGTTCAGGCCCGCTTCGACCGCCGCGTGCGCCTGTTCGGGATGGAAATATGGCGGGCTGATGATCGCCACCGCGTCGAGGCCGCCCTTGGCAATGAGCTTCTGGGCGCACTTCAGTCCCGTGAACGTCTGCTCCGGCTTCAACTGAAACTTCGCGGCGACGGTGTCCACGCGGTCCTGGAAGAAATCCGCCGCGCCGACGATCTCGTAGCCGCCGTGTTCGGCGAACAGCCCGGCGATCCACGATCCGCGTCCGCCGCAGCCGATGAGGCCGAGGCGAATTTTGGCCCCAGCGTCGGCGCCGAGCACCGCGGGTGCGCCCAGGGCGGAGGCAGCCGCGAGGCCGAGGCCGGTTTGCTCAAGAAACCGGCGGCGCGTGATGGAAGTGGTGGACGGGCTTTCGATGGCGGATTCGAGAGAAGAGTTCATGGCCGGCATTCTAAGAACCGCCCGCTGTGAAGCAATCAGGAAATTACTGAAAAACCGGGCGCGCGCATCGGGCGGTATGGACGCCCGCTCCACCTCGTCCTTATGTGAGCGCAGCCAGCAAAGAGGCGATACCAATGATGAGTATGGCCATGCGGCTCCGCCGCGCCGGGTCCCGCCCAAGCCCTGCCAAAAATAATAGCAATTTTCTCTTGACAGGATCGTCAATTCTCTATACTTTGTGCCCTGCAATGAAGCCAGCGGTCATGCAAGCAGAGGCCGTCCCGCCGGAACCCCCCAAGGGCAACCGGAGGCGACCCGCGGATTGCGCGGAAACGCCCCCAATGCCGTCCAGCCGCCAGACCTGGGTGGAGCGGATCGTGGCCGGGTCTGGCGGCCACGCCGCATCCAGGTCGGCGAAAGTGGCGAAACCGCCCCCCGACGCGGGCGGCGGCGGCCAGTGGCGGAACGATCATTTTCCCCCTCAACCATATAAGTTTGTTTTTCAAAACGAACCCATATGATGGCCCCGGTCAAAACTGAAAACATCGTTTTCCCTAGGAAAAATGATAATCGATGTCCAAGGGAGGGCAAATCAAAAACGTTTTTTTACCAAACGAACCCAAATGATTTAGCCCCGCCCATCGGTGTTTCACCGGTTGCTACAATGTCGAAGGATCGCGCATTTCCAACCGCATGTTCAAGCCGCCACCGCCCGGTCAGCGCCCTGCTTGTGGTTGCGGCTCCGCCGCGCTGGATTCATCGTTTGTTGAGGCGGCCGGTGTGGATGAATTGCGTGGCTTCGGCTTCCGTTCCGTGGCAGAAACAATTCCGTATGAAGCCACTGTCACTGGTGCTGTTTCTGGTTGCCTCTGTCTGCTGCGGGGCGTTCGGCGCGGAGGAGCGCGCGACGGTCCGGCCCGCGGACAACGACGCGGCGCTGGATAATCCCGGCATGGGCTGGGTGTTTCATTTTTACGACAACCACGTAAAAAACTACGGCTCGCAGCTCGCGCCGTCGGACACGGTGGACGATTTCCCCGGCCTCACCGTCGTCTATCTGCGCCTGCCGTGGTCGCTCGTCGAGCCGGAGGAAGGCCGCTTCAACTGGTCGGTGGTGGACACGCCGGCGCAGCGCTGGATCGCGCGCGGCAAACAGGTCGCCTTCCGGTTCACGTGCTGCGAGTCGTTCATGCGTTACGCGACGCCGGAGTGGGTGGCGAAGGCCGGCGCGAAAGGCCACAACTTCAAACCCGGCAAAGGCGCGACCGACGACGGGCCGTTCTGGGAGCCGGACTACGACGACCCGGTGTTTCTGGAAAAGCTCGACCATTTTCTCGCCGCCGCCGCGGCGCGCTATGACGGCAACCCGGAGGTGGCGTTTGTGGATGTCGGTTCGTTCGGCGTCTGGGGTGAGGGCCACACGCATTCCAGTTCGAAGCTGCCGTTCTCGGCGGCGACGGTGCGGCGGCACGTGGACCTTTATTGCAAACATTTTAAACGCACGCTGCTCGCCGCCAACGACGACCTCGCCAACCAGGGCCGCGGTCAGGAGGCGATTGATGATGCGCGCGCGCACGGCCTGACGCTGCGCGACGACAGCATCCTCGTGCAGGGCGGCAAGCACGCGTATTTCAGCGCGGCGATGGCGCAGGCGTTCTGGCCGGCGACGCCGGTGATTTTGGAATCCGAGCACTACGGCGGTTCGCGCGACCGCGGCCACTGGAAGGACGGCAGCCTTTACCTGCAAGCGGTGGAGGATTATCACGCCAGCTACGTTTCGATTCACTGGTGGCCGCGCGAGTTTCTCGCCGGGAACCGCGAGCTGGTCGCGCGCATCAACCGCCGGCTCGGCTACCGGCTCCAACTCGCGGAGGCGTCGTGGCCGCGGCAATTGCAGGTCGAGTCGCGGTTTCGTTTCAGCGCGCGCTGGCGCAACGCCGGCGTCGCTCCATGCTACGGCGGCGGCTGGCCGGCGCTGACGTTGAAGGACGCGAAAGGCGGCATTGCCGGCGTGTTTGTGGACGGGAAGTTCGACGCACGCGCGTTGCCGGTCGGCGCACCGGACAAAGTTGAAGCGCACGCGGAGGAGGCGGAATTCACACTACCGTTCAACCTGCGGGCCGGCCCATACGACGTGTTCATCTCGGTCGGCACGCGGACCGGCACGCCGAAGATCGCACTGCCGCTGCCCGACGGCGACGGAGCGCGGCGCTACCGGCTCGGCGCGCTGCAAGTGACGGGAGACTACGCGGTGCGCGTGCAACCGTTGCAGTCACGCGGCGACAAGTGGCTGTTGCCGGTGACCTGGAGCATCCACCGGCCGTTGCCCGACGGCGTGACGCCGTTCTTTCACTTCGACAGCGACGGCAAGATCGCGTTCACGGCGTGGCACGATCCGGGCGCGCGGCTCGCGGCGCTGGCGCAGCCGGGCGAGGTCGAAGCCGGTTGTTTGTTCGCGCCGCCGGAATCGGGGCGCGGCAAGAGTTTCACGGTGCGCGCCGGGTTGTGGCTGCCGCAACAGATCGGCCGGCCGAACGAGCGACTGCTGCCCGACGACGATGAGGGCGATCACCGTGTCACGCTCGGCCAGTTGCGCGTTGGCGCGGATGGAACGGTGACGTTTGAAGCCGACAAAAAATAAGGAAGCACCCTCACCGCCCGGCTATGGTACCGGGCGTTCGGTGGGCAACTTCAGGGGGATGTGCACGTTGAACGAATGGGAGTAATGGACTGAGTCGTCCGCGGCGCAGAAGAGAATCGCGGGGAGGCCATGGTCCAGCCATACCTGCGGGCGTTCCAACTGCGCCAGCGTCTCATGCCAGCCGTCCTCCCACATGACTTCCGGCGTTGTGATGAAGGGGTGTTTTGCCAGCGTCCACTGCAAGCCGTCGGGCGACTCGAAGAGGACAAGCGATTTTCCTTTGCCGCCCTGGTCGGTGTAGTAGCCGCCCTGATCCTTGATGATCGCCCTGCATTGCCGGCCATCGCTCCAGATGAACGGGTCTTCGGCGGCGAAGTGTACGCCGGCCTTGTGGAACACCAGCGCCGACATTTTTTCAAACGGCCCGGTCGGGCTCTGGCTGGTCGCCGCCACGAGCACGACCGGCCCGCCAAAAGGCATCGCCCCATGGTCGCCCACCGCCTTGTATACCATCACGAAACCGCCCCCTGGCCGCGCGGTGACGGTAGGGTCGGTGCAACACAGCGCGTCAAAAAAACCCGGCGTCGGCGCAATCAGCGGCTGGCCCAAGCGCTGCCACGGTCCGTCGGGGTGGTCGGCCACCGCGACGCCAATGCGCTGATTGTTGCGCTGAATCCAACGCCGCGTCTTCATCACGGCGGGGTCGGGCGCGTCGCCCATGGCGCGATCCGCGGTGTTGCCCATGTAATAGAGGTAATACTTGGAGCCGAATCGCATCACCGTGGGATCGTGCGTGCAGAGGCCGTCCCAAAACTCCTTGCCGCGCGCCGGCAGAGCCACGTCCTTGTGCCGATACGGGCCGAGGGGATGCTCGCTCACCGCATGGGCGATTTCCGAATGGGAAACCCACGCATAGAAACCCAGCCGCCGCGGCCACCGCGAGTAAAACAGATGGCACCGCCCCGCGTCGTCGCGCACCATCGAGCCGCACCAGATGTAATAATCCGGATCACTGAATCTCGCCGACAGAGGCACCGGTTGAATCCATGCGCGCAGGTCCAGGTCGGGCAATTCGGCGGCACGCAACGTAGCCGACGGCACCAGCAGCAGGGCGGCGAGGATGAAGATGAATTTCATGGCCCGGAAAAGCATGCATAAATACACTCGAAACAAATACTACGATCGTAGCATGGCCCAATTCGAGCGTTCTTATTTAGCAAGCCACAAGAACAGAAGAAACCACTGTTTACAAATAGCGAGTATTAAGTCAGATTCGATTGTCTCAATTAAAAATCTCTAAGGTCATCCGAATTAAGATCGGAGCCAACCGGCAATATCGGTTTCTGTGTTTTTCGATCCTCAATTTTCGCACTATACACGTAGCTGAACACCGGGTGTAAACAAAGCGTGTCGCTAGAGCTAAATGCTAACGAATGATCGGTTGAATACTCAAATTCGCCCTGTATATATCTTTCGGTCTCAGCATTTGGGTTGACTTTCCCAATTATACCCATACGAAATAGCATTCTTACAAATTCGTCAAACTCTATAGACTCCAGCGCCTTTTTCCCTCGATAGTTAAATACTTTCTGTAATTGGCCAAAATCAAAGGTCAGCGGCAATTCGGGAATACACAACTCACACACTTGCTGGCCTTTCGGATAGGGATATCGGTACGCAGCAAATATTTCATGGCAAATCGTCTCCTCGGTGCGCATAATACCGGAGCGAACCGCATATGAATCGATTTTCTGGTGAGATCCACCCCTCTCAATATTCACGCGACAAATACTATTCAAAATCAATAGCAAGTGGCGGGGGAGCAGTTGGGTGTGCCTCATGATATAGCTGATCGTATCTTCAGTTTGGTTTAAACCGTTCTGCACAGTTGTTCCAAATATTTCGTTGAACAGCAATGCGGCGTCTTTTCTGCTTTCACCATCAAGGTGTTCAATATTGTGCCGGTAGTATCCGTCATAGTGAGTTTTATAAAATAGACTCAAGCGGTGAGCAGCTAAACAGAGCAGCTCAGATGCGTGCCAATAAAGGGAGACTTTTCCGGCAAAATCCTTTGCCGGATTGCTTGATATATTACGAAAGAAAGGAAATAACTCTGCAGGCAAACAGAATCGAACTTCATAAACTGGGTTTCCCGCCGAAAATCTTCCAAGGCATTTCAGAAGCCCCTTGATGGCTGACCCTGCATACTCACCACCCATCTGGAAATCATCCAACGAATCTATCAGTAACAACCCACGCACCCGGCGGGCAACGAACGAATTGATAACGTGCTGTTTAACCTCATTAAATGTGTAACCGCCCTGTTCCGTTGTCCAAATTCGTTCCGGCAAACCTTCGAGTGAACGAGTCTCTAAAAGACTGGTGAACATCGGGAAAAAGTTCTCAACAAGATCTGCAGGGCTGCAGCAATAGGCGGGTGTAACCGATTCCAAGTAGCACTTGATCGCTGTAAATGCTTCAGGATCAAGCTCCTTCTTTGCCTCAGCACGAAGATGCCACGCACCAGTTAGCCAAAACGCGATGGACCATAATTCCGCGACCGTTTCAGGAAAAGTCTCATGTTCACAAGTGCGAAGTATAGTTCTTATCATGCTTGAGAACGCAGCCGATGTATTAATCTCATGGATGAATCTATAAACAGGCTCTTCTTGCTTCGCATTTTGCAGAAAGGCCGTTTTGCCTGATCCCTTCCTCCCAACGATCAGTGTTGGATGCTGAGACATATTCTTGAAGATCCTGTTCTGGGTTTGAAACAACATGCGCTTACAGAACAGATCTATTATGTTTGATGCGTCTTCGGGGCCAAACGGTTTGGAGTGTGTTAAATGATCACTGAGTTTATCTTGGTTCATTGTAGTCCTGTGTTTGAGGCGCCGGGGATTGGCCTTGTGATTTGCGTCGACAATTACCACCCTTAAAGGAGTTAACTGGATGGGCTTTGTAATCGGCGATGGAGAAAGGTCTGCCATCGCCCCTGTCTAAAACATGAGTCAAACCAACGATGCGGTGCCATTCCGAGAGTGGATAGACATTGGGAAAACAGGGTTCAACCGATGAGGACAATTGTCTTGGCTGGGCGCCATGCCAAGGTGCGGTCAGATTTAAAACAAAAGACAGAATCGCCCTCTTTGAGTTCGCCGCCAGCAGAAACTCTGCCGAGTCACGAACTCCAACCCTGAAGCCTGCGTGATGCTTAAATTGCAATTAGCACCTCCGGTCAACGTTCCGCAACAGCGGCTGACAAATATAGGAAAGCTCGCCACGGGTCAATACTATTTGACCCATCAGTCTGAGTCGCTTGTCGAATTGTGTGGTGCGGTGAAGCAACTGGTTTGAGGCGATTGAATGGCGCGAACGGACCGGGAATGGCAAAGGCGCATCACGGGTAAGAGATGCTGGAAAGCCGGTTTTACCCCGATTCCAACCTGGCCGGCGCTACGGTCCCGGTTTCTGGAATCGTTGCAGTTTATACAGCAGCGTGCGGCGGCTGATGCCGAGGGCTTTCGCGGTCTCGGTACGATTGAATTTGTGTTTGCGAAGCGCCAGCAGGATCGCCTCGCGTTCGATGTCCTGGAGTTGGCCGCTGATGGCGGGCGCCGCGGGAGCCCGCTCCGCGGCCGCGCGCACGCATGAGGGAAGATGCTCGGGCAGGATGAGTTCGCTGCGAGACAACAGCACGGCGCGCTCCATCGCGTTGCGCAGTTCGCGCACGTTGCCGGGCCATGCATAGTTCTCCAGGCACGCCGCCACCGTCTCAGAAAAACGCGCGCGGCCGTCGGCGAACTTCCCGATGAACAGTCCCGCGAGCGGCAGAATGTCTTCGCGCCGCTCGCGCAACGGCAGCACGTTCAGTTCGATGACGTTCAGGCGGTAGAACAAATCCTCCCGAAACCGGCCGGTCTTGATTTCCTCCTCCAGGTTGCGATTGGTCGTGGCCAGGATGCGCGCGTTGGTCTGGATCTCGCGATTCGAGCCGATCCGGTGGAAACGCCCGTCCTGTGTGACGCGCAGCAGCTTGGCTTGAAGCCCCGGCGACATTTCCGCGATCTCGTCCAGCAAGATCGTGCCATTATTGGCCTCCTCGAAACGGCCGATGCGTTGCGCGTGCGCGCCGGTAAACGCGCCGCGCTCGTGGCCAAACAGCTCGCTCTCCAGCAGCGTTTCGGGAATGGCCGCGCAATTGACCTTCACCAGCGGACCCGCCGCGCGGTTGCTCCATTGATGAATCACGTCCGCCAACACTTCCTTGCCGACGCCGCTTTCGCCGGTGATCAGCACCCGCGTTTCGGACGGCGCCACCAACGACGCGTCGCGGAACAATGCCTGCATCAACGCGCTTTGCGCAACGACATGGGGCGGCAGCTCTTTGTCCTCGTCATAACGCGGCGGAGCGGACTCGGCGATGCCCGTGGCTTGTCTCACGCACGCCAGCAACTCATCGAGGTCAATCGGCTTTGCCAGATAATTCACCGCGCCGTCGCGCATTGCCCCGACGGCGTCGCGGATGTCGGCGTAAGCGGTCACCAACAGCACCGGCAACTGGCCGTGCTCGGCGCGCACCCGGTGCAGCGTCTCCAAGCCGGATATCCCTGGCATCCGGACGTCGGAAATCATCATGCCGACTTGTTCCGTTCGCAACGTCTCCAGCGCTCGCTCGCCCGAATCCACCACGAGCGTATCGAAGCCCTGGCTTCGCAAAAACGAATCCAACAGACTGCGCTGGCCCGCGTCGTCATCCACGATCAGGATGCGCTGCGGTGAGGGTCGCGCGTTATCCGGGGGCGATGTCTTCAATGTTTGGCCGCAAGTTTCAAGTGCGTGATGCGAAATATAGCACCCCGCGTCTCGTTGGGAAGACATTCAATTTCCCAACCGTGCGCCAGCATGATCTGCTGCACGACTGCCAGACCCAGGCCCGTGCCTTTTTGTTGCGTCGTGAAATACGGCTTGAAAACTTCCTTCCGATGTTCCGGGGGCACGCCGGGGCCGTTGTCGCGGATCTCCAGAAAACCCTCGTTGTTCAGCTTGCCCGCGACAATCTGAATCTGGCCACCGGTGTCCAAGGCCTGGATACCGTTGATCAGCAGGTTGAAAAGCGCCTGACGGAGCAGTTGTTCGTCGGCTTCGATGATCAGTGGTTCGCCCTGGATGTCCACTCGCACCTTTTTTTCATCAATGTCGTAGCTCAACGTGTGAACGACTTCGTTGATCGCCTCGTGCAGCGGCAAGGGCGTTCGGCGGACCTCGCGCGGACGGGAATAGTTGATGAACTCGTTCAATTGCGCGGTGACCTTGTCCGTCTCGTCCACAATGGCGCGCGATTGCTCCCGGATTTGCCCCGGCGCGTCCGCCTGCTTGGAAATCATCTGGGCCAGACCGCGGATGATGTTGAGCGGATTGCGGGTTTCGTGCGCGAGACCGGCGGCGGCAAGGTTCATCTCTTTCAAATGGGACGTCAGTTCGCTCGCCCGCACCAGGCGGAGTTGCAACTCCGAGGATTTGTTGATATTGCGCCACGCCAGGCCCGAACCAACCGCCGACAAGGTCGCCAGTAACATGATGATGGCCCTGAGCCAAAGATCTTGAACACTCGCGGCAACGAGCGATTGGGTGGACATGACCATGACAAAACCATGCACGCCTGCTTTGGTGAGCACCGCCTTGTATTCCTTCTCAGTCATCCAAGGCGGCCGGCCGAAGCGTGGTCTGCCGGACCCCGGCGGCGGCGGTTTTACGCCCGCAGCGGTGTTGGTTGAAGCTCCCGTTGGCGGCGGGGGCGGCCCAAACGGACGGTAGAACCAGTTGGTTCCCGCGGAGCGGTTGGTCGCGGACTTGAAGAACTCCTCTCGCGGCATGACAATCGGGGGATTGATTGCTTCAGCGTTTTGGGCTGCATTGGTCCCGACGTTCGCGGGACCTAAGTCAACCAGGTTCACCAAGGTTACCGAATGTATTCCCCAATGTTCCACCGGGCCGGCCACCGCCCGGGCTTGAAACTCCGGCGATGCGCCCGCTGAAGCTACGACGTCGCCCGCGGTGTTCAGCAGCGCAATGCCAATCAACTCTTCGGGCTTCACCAGATCGGTCAACGCGGACTCCACGCGATCCTTGTAGATCACGCCGAAACGGTGCTGCGTCCGCAGCACAATGCCCAGCGTCGTCGAGATGTCCTTCGCGCGGTACATCAGTTGTGCCCGTGCGGCTTCTTGAACCCGAAAATGTTCGGCCGTCTGCCAAACGGCGATCAGCACCCAGGCGACCGCCAGGAGCGCGTAGATCAATGTGCCGCGTCGGAATCGTCTCATGGCAGCCTTACGGTTGCGGTTTCGCCGGCTGGCTCTTGCCGTCCGACTTTTGTTTTTTGACCGGCATCTTATCCAGGAAACGGTCAAGCATCTCCTCCGAGTCGGATTTCGGCGGCACAAGTTGAATGCGTTCCTTGTCCGCCATGGCTGTCAACGCCGTCGGCGCCTGGACGATATGGGGTGTCAGAAAAATCAGCAATTCGTTCTTATCGTCGGTTTTGACGGTCCGTTTGAAGAGAGCGCCCAGCCAGGGAATGTCGCCCAAGACCGGGATCTTGATGTCCGTGGTGTTTTTGTCGTGCTGGATCATGCCGCCGATCACCACGGGTTGCGCGTCGGGCGTCACCACCACCGTATCCGCTTGCCGCAGGTCAAGATACGGGGCCGTGACCGGATTGCCGCCGTTCGGGCTGACGGCGATGGTCTGCGACAGCGATGGATCCACCGAAGAGATGGTGGGCGAGACGATCATCTGAACCATGCCACCGGAAGCAATGAACGGCGTTACTTTGAGAATAATACCCACGTTCTGGTAACTGATATTTACGATCGGGAAGCTGGTCAGGCCGGACGAACTGTAGCTGACGCTGGTGACCAGCGGGACGCTTTGGCCGACAACGACGGTGGCCGGCTGGCCGTCGCGGCTCAGGACGGACGGTCGCGAGAGCAACGTCGCCTTGCCCGCCTGCGCAATGGCCCTCAAGGTCGCCTGGAAATCCTTCCCCAGAACCTGATAGAGGCCCGCGCCGGGTCCGGCCGCATAGGGAGCGATTTGTTGAAAGCTGGAGAGCGGCTGGCCCAGGAAATTGTTGGAACCCGCTCCGGTGCTTAACGCGGACAGGCCAAACCCGTTGACTCCGGCGAACGAGTTTCCGATTTTGACACCGCCTTCAACACCGATGTCGGAGTCATCCGAATGCTGGAGTTCGAGAAACACCACTTTGATGAGGACTTGCGGCCTGGGTTTATCCAGGGTGGTGATGACTTGGGTGACCGTTTTCATCGTTTCCTCATCGGCGATGACGGTGATGCTGCGAGTGTCCGAATCCATCGAGATGGTGGCACTGCCGACGCTGCCGTTGGGATTATACTGGTTGCCGGCGCCACTGCTGCCGCCCATGCCGCCCATGCCGCCTGACCGGCCGCCTCCAAATCCGCTGCTGCCGCCAGAGCCGCCGAAGCCGGAGGAGGGACGCATCTGGGCGCAGACTTCGATTGCGGCGCAGAGACAGAGACTCGCCAGGATGGCCGCGTATTTTTTCCAACTCGAATGTGTTTTCATAGGATCTTTAACCGGTTGTGCTTCAAAGGTTTTTTCGCTGGTAGACAGGACGCCGACTTGGGTCCGGTTCCTGTTTCGCCAAGATTTGAGAGGAAGTTTCATGAGCCGGCTCCAAATGCGCCGCCGCCGCCGACTCCGCCGCCGATGTTCATGGTCGGCACGGTGCTTGTGTTTTGATACTGCTGGAGCCGCTGCATCAACGGGCTGTTCTGGTTTTGCATATTCTGGCTGCTGCGACTCGAGCTGTTGTTTTGGAACATGGACTGCAACATCGGGAACACTTCCTGTGCGTCGGCGTTATCCAGGTGAAAGACCTGCACCGAAGTCTCTTTCGGCGAGCGATGATCCAGGTCCTCAACCACCTGCGCGATTTGCTCAATCAGATCCTTCGTGGCGGTGACCACCACCGAGGAGGTGCGCGGGTCGGCCACGGCGGCCACTTGTGTCCGCTTCTTGATGCGCTGGCTTTGGTTGCTGTTGGCGCCGGTGCCCCCGCTCGAAGGCGCCGGCGGCCGGCCGCCGCCCATCATCGCCATAAACCGGCCAAACCCGCCGCCGCCGCCGAATTGGAAGGGCGCCTGACTGGTGTTCGAACTGCCTTGGGGCGAGAACAAGCTGGTCAGTAAATTGGCCGTCTCGAAAGCATCGGCATATTTCAAATGAAACACGCGGATTTCCGTCGAGTCCTCGGCGCTGGTATCAATCGCCTTGATGATCTCGGCAAGGTGGCGGATGTTGGCCTGCGTGTCTGTGACGGCGATCGCGTTGCCGTCGTCATTGGACATAATCGTCGCCTTCGGCGAGACCATGGGGTTGAGGTCCTTGATTAACTGGCCAGCCTCGACGAAACGCAGCGGAATGATCTGTGTGATCATCTCGTCGTTCTGCGGAATCTTGTCCGGGTCGTTGCCGATCTTTACCGGGATGTTGGCGTGGAGCGCGTCGGCTTTGTTGAGAATGGTCAGCTTGCGGCCGTTGCGGATTGCAGCATAACCATTTTTGTTGAGGATCGAGTTGAGCAAATCCACTGCTTCCTCTTTGGTGACCGGCTGGCTGCTCCAGACGTCCACCGTGCCTTGCACCGGCGTTTGGATTTCGATGATGAAACCCGCGGCGTCGCTCATGTAATTCAGCACGAGCGCGATCGGCGCGTTGTGGAAGTTCATGCGCAGCTCGCCGGGCTTGAGCGGCGGCAACTCCGGCATGGCGACGTTGGTGGCGGTCATTTCCGGCACCGGCGGCGGAGTCGTGGAGAGCGGCGGCAGGTTTGTGGCGGGCGGCAGCGCCGCCGGCGTCATGGCGTCGGTGGTGTTTGTAGCGGGCGTTAACGCGGCCGGCGTCATGGCGTCGGTGGCGTTAGTGGCGGGCGTTAACGCGGCCGGCGTCATGGCGTCGGTGGTGTTTGTAGCGGGCGTTAACGCGGCCGGCGTCATGGCGTCGGTGGCGTTAGTGGCGGGCGTTAACGCGGCCGGCATCATGGCGTCGGCGGCGTTTGTGGCGGGCGGCGCCGTTGGCGCGACCGGCGGCGCGTTGGTGGCCGCGGCTTGCGCGGCCGCGGGCGGCGCGTTCGTGTCCGGGGCCGGCGGCGCCGATGGTGTTGCAGGTTGTTGAGCGACAGCCGGCAGAACAATTGCGCCGGCAATACATAGTGCTTTGAATAGACAAGTTTTCATTTCAACTCCTGTTCCCGTTTTTGCATGAGACGTTTGAGAATCTCGCTCGCTGCCGGACTGGCATCGCCGCCGGATGTGCTCGCCGCCGAACTGGTCGAAAGCATCGGGGTGGCGTTGGTGGCCGCGGCGGAGGCGCTGTCATAGGTGGTGGCACCGAAGCTGTCGGCGTAGAGGTGCGCGCTCTTTTCGTCGCGGCGCAGTTGCATGCCGAGTTTCATTTCGAACTGCGTGCCGCGGGTCTCCAGCCGCACACTCGTTGGCAACACGGCCACGAGTTTGTAACCACCAATGGAGTTGGTGGGCTGGAGCGCTTTTTGGTACTCGGGCCGTGTGCCGTCGAAAAACGCAAACTCGCCTTTTTCGTAAGTCAACGTGCCGACCAGCGAAAACGCGTCTACGAAATTCGGCGCTGGAACAGCAACCGTCTGGTTGGAGCGCAGTGGCACGCGGGTGAGGTTGAAAATATTTCGCTGGCTGATGATCCGGAAGCCGGAGAAATCCGCGGTTTGCGCCGGCGCTACGACCGGCAGCAACAAGAGGAAAGCGAGTGCGATGATGTTTCGTTTCATGGCGCCGAGGGAGAAAGAACCAATCCGCTGACTTGCAATGCGAGCGTCATTTGCTGGCCGTTGTCGCTATGCGAGCTGAGCTCGAGCGACTGCAGCTTCAGGGCCATCGGGTCCTTTTCGATGTCGTAGAGAAACCGGCTGAGCGTTTCAAGATCGCCCGACGCGTCCACGCGGCATTCGAGCGTCATGTAATCGTCCGAATCGTGTTTCCACTGTGGTGTGATGGCCATGATCGTGGCGCGGCTGTCACGCGACCACGCGTCGAACGCCTTGAGGATTTGCTGCTCCGCGAGCGAGGTGTTTTCCGGCAGCGTGTTCTTTTGCATTTCCTGCCAATGCCGGCGAATCGTCTGCTCGCGCTGGATCAACGCCGCGCCGTCGTCCACCTGTTTGCGCAGGTCGGCGATTTTCACGGAGCTGGATTTCCAGAGACTGGTCAGCGGTGTGAACACCAAATGATCGGCGATGAAGAGTGCGACGACGCCGATGGCGACGACCACCAGCAGTTGTTGGCGATTGTCAATTTTCATGGCTTGGCCCCGTCCTGCCAGTGGAATTCGAATGTGAACTGCACTGTCTGACGCCCGCGAATCTGGTCCACCTTCAAGTCGGTCACGCCGTTGGCGGCGCGCAACGCGGTCAGCGTTCGCAGCAAGGCGGTGTTGTCGCGCGCCACGCCGGAACAAGTCACGACGTTGCCGTCGCGAATCTCAATCGTCTTCGCCGAGACCGCGGGGTCTTCGGGAAACGCCAGCGTCAATTGCCGCAGGATCGTCAGCGCGCGGCAGGAGTTGTCGAACCACGGCCGGTATTGGTGAATTTGCTGCTGGATCGTGTCGAGGTCCTTAACCTTCGCCGACATCTCGGTCCAGCGCGAACGCAGGCTCATGAGTTGGATTTGCTGCACGATGAACGGGACGCCGACGAGCAGGACCAGCGCCGCGCCGGCGGCGCCGACCGCCCGCAGGCGGCCCGACGAGTAACGCGTCGCGAGTCGCTGCCACGTCGTGATTTTCGGCGGCAAAAACTCAAACGGCGCCGACCGCCGCGCCAGCACGCGCGCCGCGAGGCTGAACGCCGGCGAAACCGGCGCGCCAGCCGGAAGCTGCACGCCGAAGTCGCGCGCAGAATACGCCGTGACCGATTCAATATCGAGGTCCGGTCCGATGCGGCTCTGGAGTTCCGCGACGAGTTGCGCGGCTTGGTCGCGCGGGCCGAAGATGCGAATCTTGCGCATCGCCTGCCGGGATTCGGCGGAGAACTGGCCAAGCGTGATCCGGGTTTCGCGCGCCACCAACCCGGCGTTGAGGATCGGTTGGCCGGTTTCGTTTTCAAACGCGGCTTCGATCGTGCGCAACGCGGCCACGCCGCCACCGCCAGTGATCTGCAGGTCGAGATGTGTTTCGCCGATCGCCAGCGCGAGGACGCCGTCGGAAGATTCGGCGTCGGGCGGTTGCAGTGCGGCAATGCCGAGCGAGAAACTGACCGGCTTCAGTTTCGCTTTCACCAGAGCCTGTTCCAGCCGCTCGACGTGACCGGCCGGGATGCCGATGAGCATCGCGTGTTGCTTGCCAGCCGCCTGGCTGCGCGAGGTCGCCATCCGCAGCGTCGCCACGTCGCACGGGAATTCGCGTTCAGCTTCGATTTGCAAGAAGCCCTCCATGTCGCTTTCCGCCAGCGGCGGCAGCTCGAAGCGCATGGCCAGCGCCCATTTCAACGGCAGGCAGACGGCGCAATGGCGCTCGCGCACGCCCGCGGCGTCGAGGTGATTGCGGATTTCCTGGCCGACAAGTTCGGGGTCGGCGGTCAGCGGATCGAGGGAGAGCGTGACGCTGAACGACTGCTGAAGCTGCAGCGCGCCGTTGGAGCGTTTGAGCACGACGCCGTCGAGCCGCGCGCCATCGAGCGCGAGGCCGAGCAACGCGGAGGAGCCTTGCCGCCGCAGTTTTTTGAGTTTTTGCAAATCAATCATGGCGTGTTTTGTGCGAGCACGGCGCGCCGGACATCTTCGCCGAGCGCCCATCCAAGATGGGTGAGGTCCTGGCGATACAAAACTTTCGGCGCGCCGTCGCTGACATCGAAGATGAATTTCACGCGCCGGTAGCCGCGCCCGTACGGGCCGACGGCGGCGATGTCGGCGGTGCATTGGTAACTGAGCGTGGTGATGTAGTCGCCGCCGGCCAGCGATTGCAGCGCGGTGCTGCTCGAACCAAGCGCGTCCACGATCCAGGCGATTGAATTGAGATTGCCTGGGTTGTTCAGGCGATAGCTGACGACCTGCTGCGCGCTGCCATAGTCGCCGCCGAGCAGGCAGGTGAGCACGGTGAGGCTGGCGCTGTTGATGTTAACGCGGCCTTGCTTGTATGCCGAGGTGCTGACGGTGACGTTGGTGTAGATTTGCGCGAACTCGATGGAGGTCATGCCGCTCTTCATGTAGAAAGCCAGCAGTCCCGGGAGCGTCAACGTCGTCACCTGCCGGCTGTAGCCGAGCCGCGACATGATCTGGCTGGCGCGGCCGGAGCCAAACACCGACTGCAACAGCGGCCGGAGCGTGACGGATTTGTTGACGTTGGTGCGCATCGAGCCGTCGCTGTTAAAATTGGGCTCGCGGCTGTAGATGGTGAGGTATTCGAGGAGGCCAGGATCGCACTGGCCGTTGCCGTTCACGTCTTTCTCGTTCTGGTCGAGGATGCCATTGCGGTTGATGTCTTCGCCGACGAGAATGTCCATCGAGCTGCCATAGACGAGCCGCAATTCGTCTACGGTTTCGAACGGCGCGCTCTTGCACTGATACGGCGGCTGGGCCATGGGGTAAGAGAGCTGGGTGCCGTTGTTGCTATTGGTGCTGCGCCAGTCGGGGATCGCAAGGAGCAGATCCATGGTCATATTCGGCAGCCACTGCAACAAGTTGGTCGAGGTGGTGTTGAGGTTGAATTTCGAGGCCTCGTCAATCAGCCCGAACGTGACGCGGTCGGACTGCACGGACGAGGGAACCGCGTTTGTTTCGCGGCCGATGATCCAGAAGCGCGAGTCGCCGATGGGCACACCCGCGCAAAGTTCCGTGGGCAGGCCCGGCATGACGCCGTTGGTGGAGTAGTTGGAAAGGATGTAGCTGACGTAGCGCGCCGCGCCTTCGATGGCTTGATCGGCGGCGATGCCCGCGGCGCGATTGTCCGCGGCGCGCAGTTCCATCCGCATGGAGTCGGCGAAATACAACGCCATGCCGACCATGCCGATGGCAATCCAAAGCACCACGATGAGCACCGAGCCGCGCCGGGTGGCGAGGCGGGCTGTCGTGCGCTGGCGATGGAGAGTCGGTTTCATCTAACTGCTGCTCATGGTGACGCTGGTGGGCAATTGGTTGGTGCGCACCTGCACGTCGAGCGGAACGACGAGCACAATCGGCTGCCGGTCCAGCGACGCGGTGTTCGGGGTATCCATTTCAATCTGCACGCGCACGGCCACGGGCAGATTCGTGTCGCCAAGCGTCGTGTCCCATGTGTTGCGCCACTGGCCGCTGTCCCGGTCGAGACAATCAATGTTCACCCGGGCCACGTTCGCGAGCAAAACCTGGTCCTGGGGCGTCTGCATGACTGTCGCGAGCACATCGCGCGTGACGCTGCGGACGAGGTTCTGGCCGGAGCGGGCCGGTTGCAGTTCGTAGGTCACGCGCTGGACATCGGCCTGCGGCTGGTTGTCCCGCAGCACGCCCGTGGTCGTGTAGAGTTCGAGCGCCACGGTTTGGCTGATGCCGGGACTGTTCAAGGAACCGACGCGGAAGTCGCCGGAGAAAATGCCGTTGAGGCTGCCGGAGGCCACGCCGGAGAATACGCCGTTGGTCGTCGGCGCCATCGCGCCTTTCAAGTCGCGCTCCAACAAATCCAGCGCCTGCTGAATCGGCAATGATTCGCCGACGGCTTGCAGCGTTGTTTCGCGCAAACGCACCGCGGCGAAGAACACGGCGGTGACCGCCGAAAGCACGATGACGCACACGCCGACGGCCAGCACCATTTCCATCAGGGTGAAACCGCGGCGGGCGCGTGGAGTTGGCAGAAGCGCGTTCATGGTTGCGGCGGACCCGCCAGCGCGCTCAAGCGCAGGGAATTATCCCAGGGAATGGACACGGTTGAGATGGTGGCGTTGGTGGGATTCACCAGCGTGCTCAGGCGCACGGAACCACTGCGGTCGCCCGCGGAAAAAGTCACTTCAATGGTCACGAGCTGCATCGCGTCCCGCTGCCAGGTTTCGTTGCGCAGCCGCCATGGAAAGTCGTGGCCGTTTCGCCGGGTCGTGCCCTGCGTGGTCTGGCTCCAGTTTCCCGTCAGCACGCTTTCGTTCAACACCGTCTGCGCGACGCGGGAAGCTTCGTCTTTGCGTTGCGCCATCGAGCCGGCCACGCTGGCGATGTGCAGCGCCTCCACTGCCACCGGGATGACCAGGGCCATGAAAAACAGCGCGGCGAGCACTTCGGCGAGCGTGAAGCCCGCCTCGCGCCCACGCCGGTTAGCGGCCGGTGTTGAGAATCTCATAAGTCAAACGATTGGCCGATTGCCCCACCCACGCCTGCGAGCCGTCCGCGCTCGCCAGCCGCAGCACTGGTGGACTGGATTCGTCTATCGTGCCGTCCGGCAAAAACCGGATCGCCGGCAAACGGCGGCCGGCCACGAGCACGGGCGCGGAGTTGGGTGCCTCGATCATCACGTTGTCGTCGGCGATAAACTCCTGCGCCTTCGGGTCGACGTTGTTGCCGCTGCGGGTCGAGGTCTCCTGCAACAGCCCGTAGGCGCGCGCGGGCGAGTCCACCCAAAGCAGCATCGGCATGCCTTCGGACACCGCGCGGCTCTGGCCCGCGTGCGTCAGCGACAGCAAACGCACCGCCTCCGAGTTCAGCGCGCGCCCGCGGAAAAAACTGGAGAGCGCCGGCGCCGCGTAGGAGATCGCCACCACGATGATCGTCATCACGAGGATCAATTCGATCAGCGTGAAGCCGCGCGCAAACCTTCGGCTGCGCACATGGTCGGACCGCTGGTTCATCGTTTCGTCCAGTTGCACACGTCATCTTCGGTGCCGAGGCGCCCGTCGGCGCCGGGCGACGACAAATCGTAGAAACTCGGGTTGTGCCGGCCGGGGCACTCGTACACGTAGTCGTTGCCCCACGGGTCCTTGGGCAACGCGTCGCTTTGCATGTAAGGCCCGTGCCAGTTGACGCCGTCGCGCGGACGCACAATCAAGTCGAGCAGCCCGTTGTGACCGCTTGGATAGTGGCCCATGTCCACTTCAAAAGCGTCGAGCGCGGTTTTGAACGTCGAGATTTGCGTTTGCGCCGCCGTGACCCGGCCGCGCTCGGAAACACCCGAAAACTTCGGCAACACAATCCCCGCCAGGATGGCGAGAATGACCAGCACCAGCATCAATTCCACGAGCGTGAAACCGCTCTGGCTCTGGCGCAAAAGGTTGATTGAATGGAGTTTGTTTTTCATGAGTTGTCCCGGTTATTTGATGTATTGTTGGAGAGTGAAAATGGGCAGCAGCATGCCGATGAAAATCGCGCCGATGAATCCCGCCACGAGCAACAGCAGCATCGGCTCGGCGAACGCGACCACGGTCTTGAGCTGGCGGTCGAGGTCGCCTTCGGTGACGTTCGCGATGCGGATCAGCTCGCCGTCGAGCCGGCCGCTCTCCTCGGCGACGGACACCATTTCCAGCACCGATTTGGGAAACAGCCTGCGGCATTCCGCCAGACTCTGGCCGAGTCGGCCGCCTTCCTGCACGCGCTCGATCGAAGTCGAAACGGCGTCCACGAGAATCTGGTTGCCGATGGACTTCTGGGCCACGCGCAGGCCCTGCACGAGCGGCACGCCGGCGCCGAGCAGCGTGCCGAGCATCCGGCAAAAACGCGCCATCGCGAACTGCGCCACCAACGGCCCGACGCCCGGCGACCGCAGCATCAACCCTTCCCACGCGCGCCGGCCTTGCTCGGACAGAAACCACGTCCGCAGCAGGTAGCTCCCAATGAACACGCCGGCCAGAACGAACAGGCCGTAGGACCGTGTAAACTCGCTCACGACGATGATTGCTTGCGTGATGGCCGGCAGCGCGCCGCCGAAACTGGCGAAAAGTTTTTGGAAGCGCGGAATGAAAAACACCAGCAGGAACACCAGCACCCCCAGCGCCAGCACCACCAGGATGCACGGATAAAGCATCGCGCTCATGACTTTCGAGCGCAGTTCTTTTTCGCGCGTCTGGAAATCGGCGATCTGCGCCAGCACCACGTCGAGAAACCCGCCCGTCTCGCCCGCCTGGACCATCGCGACATAGACGCGCGGGAACACGTCCGGCGACTTCGCCATCGCGTCGGCCAGCGACATGCCGTCAATGACCAGATCGTGGACCTCCTTCCACTTGGCCGAGGCCACGGGCGTGGAGGCTTCGGTGAACAGAATCACCAGCGCGCGGCTCAAGGCGACGCCGGCAGCCAGCAGGCTCGACAACAGCCGCGTGAAATTCTCCAGCGCCTTCGCCGTGACCTTCTGCGATTCGAACTTGAAGGAAAAACCTCCGAACGCGAGCGATCCGTTCGCGGGCTTGGATTCGGCGGCGACGTTTTCCACAAGCCGGACCGGACGCAGCCCGCGGCCTTCCATCTGGCGGAGCGCGTCGGGCCGTCCCGGGGCGTCCAGACGGCCCTCGGTCATCGTGCCGTCGGCTTGCAGCGCTTTGTATTGAAACGTCGGCATGGGAATTATTGCTGAGCGGGCGCCGCGGCGGGCTGGGTCGTGCGCTCGACTTCCTTGGCCGTTGTCACGCTCAGCACCTCGTCCACCGTCGTGATGCCGAGCCGCACAAGCCGCCAGCCGTCTTCGGCCAGGGTGCGCATTCCCTTGCGACGGGCCGCGTCGCGGATCTGGTCGGTCGAGACGTTCTTCAAAATCAGTTCGCGGATTTCGTTGTCGGCGTCCATCCACTCGAAGATCGCGTGGCGCCCGTGAAACCCGGTGTTGCGGCAGGCCCGGCAGCCGACGGAACGATAGACCACCGCGTTCGGCGGCAGGCCGAGGCGCTCTTTGAAACTCAGCATGGCCGGCGAACGGTCCTCTTCCTTGCACTGCTCGCACAGCACGCGCACGAGCCGTTGCGCGAGCACCGCTTCGAGCGAGGACGCGACGAGATACGGCTCGACACCCATGTCCACCAGCCGCGTCAGCGCGCCGGGGGCGTCGTTGGTGTGCAGCGTCGAAAAAACCAGGTGGCCGGTGAGCGACGCCTGCACGGCGATCTGCGCGGTTTCCTGGTCGCGAATTTCGCCGATCAGGATCACGTCGGGGTCGTGGCGCAAAATCGAGCGCAGGCCGCGCCCGAACGTCAGGCCGGCTTTTTCGGAGACCTGAATTTGGTTGACGCCTTTGAGCTGGTATTCCACCGGGTCTTCGATGGTGATGATCTTGCGCACGGCGTCGTTGATTTCGTTGAGCGCGGTGTAGAGCGTGGACGTCTTGCCGCTGCCGGTCGGGCCGGTGACGAGAATGATGCCGTGGGGCATTTCGAGCACGCGCTGGAAGCCGTCGAACTCGCGCTTGTCCATGCCCAGTTCGTTCAAGCCGCGCAACGTGGAGTTTTGGCGGAGCAGGCGCATGACGACCGCCTCGCCGTGCAGCATGGGGATGACCGAGACGCGGATGTCCACCTCGGCGTCGTCAATGCGGATTTTGATGCGCCCGTCCTGCGGCAACCGTTTCTCGGCGATGTTGAGGTGGCTGAGGATCTTGACGCGCGAGACGATGGCGGGTTGAAAGCGCTTGAGCTGCGCGGGCACCGACGTCTCCTGCAATACGCCGTCAATCCGGTAGCGGATGCGGAACTCGTCCTCGAACGGTTCGAGGTGAATGTCGGAGGCGCGCAGTTCGATGGCGTCGCGCAAGACCTGGTTGACGAAACGAATGATGGACGCTTCGTCCCCGGCGGCGGTGTCGAGGTTGGTGTCCTCGAAATTCTCGTCAACGACCTGGAGGCCCTTTTCCTGATCGAGCGTGCCGATGGTATCGGCACCGACGCCGAGGCGGCGTTTGATTTCGCGCTGGAGCGATTCGGAGGAGGCCAGGACCGGCTTGAGGTTGAGGCCGGTGAGTGTTTTGAGCGCGTCGAGACCCTGCGTGGCGAAAAGACGGCTGGTGGCGATCTCGACGGTGCCGTTGACGCGCTTGAGCGGCAGCAGCTCCTCTTTCAGCAGAATGCGGGCGGGGAATAACGAGAGAAGCTGGCGATCGGGTTCCAAATCTTCGAGCGTGGTGAAGTCGAGGCCGTATTCCCTGGCCAGCCACCGCAACACGTCCTCTTCGCTCGCCGGCGGCGGCTGGACGCGCCGCAGCGCCGCCGTGTCCGCCACGGAGAGTTGATGGGCCGCCACCATGCGGTCGAACAACTGCGCAGCTACGGTTTCGGGAGCAAAAGTCTCACCCATGTCGCCAGCTTCTCTGTGTTCTTGTTCCGGGTTGGTTACGGCAGCAAGCCCAGCAACGTGGCTTGCGCCTCTTGAGTGGCGGTGAGAACCTTGCGGAGGTCTTCCTGCGCCGCGGCGAGTTTGGCTTCCTTGTCCTTCTTCGATTCGTGGAATTTGTCGAGGGCGGCCTTGACCTGTCCGGCGGGTGCCTTGTCGTCAAGGGCCTTTTGGAGCGCCTCGGCTTCGGGGCTTGGCGTGCCGAAGAAGCTCGGCCGGTTGCCGCTGGGCCGGTTGGCCTGATCACCGCCGCCGCGGTTGCTGTCACTGCTGCGGCTGCGGCCCAAACGCCCCATGCTCATGCGGCCGGCCATGGCCTCGCGGCCCGTTTCGATAACTTTCACCACGAGCGGTTGCACGGCGCTCCAATCGGCGTCCGAAAACCCGAGCTTTTCCTTGACGTTATCGAGGATTCGCTGTTGGAACTGAGCCGGGTCGAAGTTGCCGCGGCGGTTGGTGTCGCCTGGAGCCGGAGCGCCCGGCGCCGGCGCTGGCGGCGTGGTGTTTTGAGCCGACAAAGGTCCCGCGCACAAGCCGAACGCGGCGGCAAGCCCACAAGCAGCGAACAGGTGTTTGACTTTCATCTTTACGATCTCCCTATAGCGAACATTTTTTGAGTTTGACTGGCTGATTGCGGGCCGCCACGGAAGCACGGCGCGCAAATCGGAAATCATAATCATGCACAGACGATGCCAACGCCTCATGCGCAGACGTCACAAGGGAAGCCGGCGATGGTTGCGCAAATCTTGCGCAACAAAACAATGGCGTTGCGCAAAAGTTGCGCGCGGCGTGGTCCGGAGGAACAGCCATAGAATGACTATGGCCGTGTCTCATGACTCACAAGCACACACGCATCAGAGAAAAGTCATCGTCGAAAGAGTTGGTCCCGTGGATAGCGCTGATGCTGGCCACAATGTGGTCCAGATCGGAGACGCCTGGAGGCGCTGGCGATTCCAGAAGCTGCACAAATTCTTCATAGGTCCACAGAGAGCCGTCTGGACGGAAGATCTCATAGGCGCCGTCGCTGAAGAGATACATTCTGGCGTAAGGCTGAATGTCGCAGGAGGCGCTCTTAAACGTCTCCTCCTGGGTGGCGCCGATGATGGTCCCGCCTGTCTCCAACAGGACTGGCCGCGCCGAGGAGGCATCAGGACCGGTGATCAGCACGGCCGGCGGATGACCGCCGGAGGAGTATGAAAGCCGCCGCCGTTTCTTGTCGTAAACCCCATACCAGATCGTGAAATACATATTATTATGTTTTTCCATCTGGAAACTGGCGTTCAAGGCCGTCAGCACTTCGCCGGGCTCGAGGAAATCCGTGTGCGGGAGGGTGCGGGAACGTATGACGTTCATGGCGGAGATGGAGAGCAAGGCCGCGCCAACACCGTGTCCGCAGACGTCGAGGATATACATGACCAAGTGGTCATCGTCTATCCAGTGATACCCGAGGGCGTCGCCACCGAGCTCCGTTGAAGGGACAAAACGCCATTCAGCCTTTTGCTCGCCCATCAGCGGCGCGGGCAGAAGCGACCGCACATAGGCGGCAGCCTCCGCCAGCTCGGCGGCCAGCTTCCTCTGGCTCTCCATCAGCGCGCGATATGCCTCATTGCGCTGGAGTTGGGCGATGTAGCCGGCCGAGTGGTATCGAATCCGGGCGATCAACTCCACTTTGTCCGGCAGCTTGACCAGATAGTCGTTGGCGCCCAGGGCAAATGCTTCGGCCTTGGTCTCAGGTTCTTCCTTGGTCGAGAGCACGATCAGGGGGATGTCGCGGGTCTTGGGATTGGCGCGGTAAAACTTGACCAACGTGAGGCCGTCCACCTCCGGCATGACCAGGTCTTGGAGAATGACTGTGGGCTGGAGCTCCGTTGCCATCTTCACCGCCTGGGTCGGATCGCTGCAGTAGTAGAAGTTGATGTCCTTGTCCGTCGCCAACATGCGGCGCACCGCCTCCCCGATCATGGCCTGATCATCCACAAGGAGAACCTTGATGGCGTGTTGGGTAAGCGGGCTTACCGATGGATCATTTATCGCGGGAGGGGCAGGCTGTGTCATGGGATGCTCTCTTTCATGCTCTGGGGCCGTTGATTGAGCACATGGTTAACAATGGCGGTGGCGATACTGGGCAGCGGCAACACCCGATCCACCGCGTCGAGGTCCTTCGCCGCCTTGGGCATGCCGTAGACGATGCTGGTCTGTTCGTCCTGGGCGATCGTGAGCCAGCCGGCCTTTCTCAGACGGAGCAGTCCTTCGGCGCCATCGCGGCCCATGCCGGTGAGCAACGCGGCTATGCCGGTGAGGGGCCAACAGGCGGCGGCGCTCTTGAAGAAGACATCCACCGAAGGGCGATAAAAAGTTTCAACGGGGTCGCGGCTGTAGTCGAGAGTCAGGTCCGGCGCCATGAGGAGGTGGTCGTTAGTGGCGGCCAGCCAGGCCGTGCCCGGCTCGGGGCGGCATCCGGGGACGGCGGGCCGGACATGAAGTTGCGTCCGTCCATCCAGCCATCTCGCAAAATCGGTCGCGAACTGCACGTCCACATGTTGAATGAGGACAAAGGCCGCCGGCAGGTCCTTCGGAATTTGGGACAGGATTTCGGCCAAGGCTGTGGGTCCTCCCGTCGAGGCACCGATCACAACGAGGTGCATGCGGTTTTGAAGAAGCCCTTTGGCTGCCGGAGTTCTCGACGCGCCGGACTTCCAGACAACGGTCGCCGACGAGGTGCTCTTGCCAATCAAGTGGCCGATGCTCTCGATCTTGGCGAGCAGTTCCCTGGCGCCGCTCAGATTCCCATTGGCTCCGAGGACGGGTGTGTTGACGGCATCCAGCGCGCCGTGGCCCATGGCCTCGAATACGAGGGAGACATTTCCTTCAACCGTTGCCGTGACAACAAGAATCGCGCATGGCGAGTGAGCCATGATCCGGCGGGTCGCCTCCACGCCGTTCATCACCGGCATGATGAGGTCCATGAGGATGACGTCGGGCCGGTCCGACTCGCACTTGCTCACGGCCTCTGCGCCGTCGCGGGCGATCCAGGCGACGGTGTGCGTTGGGCAACTCGTCACCGCACGCCGGAGGGCTTCCACCGCCATCAGCAGGTCATTGACAATGGCGATCCTCATGATTGTGACGCCCCGATCAAGTCCACAACGGCCTCCAGAAATGTTTCATCGTGAAATCCGCTCTTGGTGAAGTAGTAGTTTGCGCCGACCTCCAGGCCTCTCATGCGGTCTTCTTTGCGTTCCTTGTATGAAACCAGCATGACCGGCAGGGCGCTGAGCCGGCGATCCTGGCGGATGCGCTGCACCAGATCAAAGCCGTTCATTCGGGGCATGTCCACATCGCTGATGACCAGGCTGTATTGGCCCGAATAGAGGCTGTTCCAACCGTCCATGCCGTCCACGGCGACATCCACCTCATACCCGCGGTTTTGGAGGAGGCGCCGCTCCATTTCACGAACCGTGATGGAATCGTCCACGACGAGGATGCGCTTCTGCTTCTTCTGGCCGGATTCGCCGGAGCCGGACCGGATCCTTTCGAGCCGCCGGCCGGAAAGCAGGTTCTGGATGGAGCGCAGCAGGTCCTCCACGTCCAGGATGAGCACGGGCGAACCGTCCTCCATCAGGGACACGGCACTGATGTCCTGCACCTTGCCCAAACGCGCATCCATGGCCCTGACGACCAATTCCCGCTCTCCGAGAAAACGGTCCACCTTGATCCCGTAACACGCCTGTTCGTCGCCAATGACGACGACGGGCCACTTCTTGCCTTGGGCGGCCTGCCCGGCCAGCCCCAAGACCTGCCGGGCATCCACCAGCCCGATATTCTTTTCGTTCAGGCTGATGTATTGACGGCCCTCGACCGTCTTCACTTCGGATGGCACCACGTCAATCAGCCTCTCAATCCTGCCGAGCGGGAAGGCGAACGGGTCGCCCGAAATCTCGACAACGAGCGCGCGCATCACCGACCGCGTTACCGGCATCTCGAGATGGAACTGGATGCCGCGGCCGGGACGGTTTTCGACACGCACCGAGCCGCTCACCTCGTGCAGGTAGGTCCGGACGACATCCAGCCCGACGCCGCGGCCCGACACCTCGGTCACCCGTTCGGCCGTGGAGAAGCCCGGCAGAAACAGAAAGTCCAGGATCTCGGCCTCGGAAAGACGGCGGGCCGTGTCCTCGGGCGCGAGGCCCTTGCTCACGATCTTCTTCCGCAGCCGCTCGATGTCAATGCCCCGTCCATCGTCCGACACCGTGACCGTCAGGCGCCCGGCACGATGCCGCGCCTCCAGTTTCAGCGATCCCTCGGCGCTCTTGCCCGCGGCCAGGCGTTCCGCTGGAGGTTCCAGACCATGATCCACGGCGTTCTGAAGGAGGTGCGTCAACGGCGCTTCGAGCTTGCTCAGAATGTCCCGGTCCACCTGGGTGTTCTTGCCGAGAATCTCAAACTTCACCATCTTGCTCTGTTGCTTGGACAGGTCGCGGATCAAGCGGGGAAACCCCGTGACCCCGTCGGCAAAGGGGCGCATTCGGCTGGCAATAGCCTCACGGTAGAGCCGGTCGGCCACGTCCGTGAGCTGGCGCGCGATCAGGTCAAACTCCTCGATCCGGCGCATCATCGTTTGATGGAACGACTTGGCTTTTTCGGACGCCTCGCGCAGTGTTTGGGACCGGCTGTTTGGTGATGAAGTTGTCTGGGCCGTGTCAGCATTCTTCATCAGGCGAAGCATCTCGACGTGGCGGCTTTTCAACGCCGCAAGGGCGGTCGTGAAGGCCTCGAGGCGATGCGCCTGCACGGCCGATTCCCCGGCGAGGCCCATCATGCGGCTCAGGTGCTCGGCCGAGATCCTGACGCCCCGGTCTTGCGCGTCCGCGTGCGCAGTCCCGGGAGCCGCCGGAGGTTGGGCCGCGGGAGCTGCTGGCCCCGCCTGGGCTTCGGGTTTCGGCGGCGGGGGAGTGACTGACGGCAAGGTCGTCGCGGCGGGCACTGCGGGCGGAGGTGGCTCGGCTTTCGGGGCCGGAGAGCTTGCCGCCGCCGGGACCTTCACGGCCTCCAAGCTGCCCAACAGACTGTCAATCTCCGCCTGGTGGCTCGCGGTCCACTTCTCAAGTTCGTCATCGGGGAGCTTCGACATCCGGGCGAGCATGTCCACGCCCTTCAACAGGATGTCAGTCTGGTCCGGGCCGATGATTATCTGTCCCTTCTGCGCAGCGACAAAACAATCCTCCAGGGCGTGTGCCACCTTGACAATCTGGGTCAGTCCCACGATCCGGGCGGCGCCTTTGATGGAGTGTGCGGCTCTCATCAGACGCTCCAGCCACTGCTTGGATGTCGGGTCCTTCTCGATCTCCAGAAGGCCCTCGTTGAGTGTGGTCGTTTGCGTCTCGGCCTCCGAACGGAACAAGTCCATCATCGAGAAGTCGCTGAGGTTCTGGTTGCCGGCGGCCGTCATATGACACTCCTTGCCAGGCCGTCAAAAACCCGGGTCTCGTCAAGCAATCCGATCTTTCTCCCGGCGATGTTCAGCAACCCTCGCGTGAATTTCTGAAAGGATTTGGTCACGGTGGAGGGGACGCCACCCACGTCTTTTTCGGTGTAGGAAACCAGGCCGTGCATTTCATCCACGGGGAAGACCCAACTGATATTGTCCCTCTTGACGACGCAGAACCGGCGGCTCGCTCTTCGAGATTCCGCGCTCTCAGGTTCTTCGCTCTTTTCGACGCCCAGCAGGCTGCTCAGGGATACGCAAAGTTGTATCTCCCCGCGCACGCTCACCTGTCCCAAAAGAATCTGGTTGCTGCGATGGGGGATGTGTCTGACCGGCCGCACCCCGATAACCTCCACCCAGCAGTGCGCCGGCAGCGCGAGCCACTCCGACATCAGCCGGAAGACATGGACGTACTTCGCGTCGCGGCTGGCGGCTTCCCGTTCCTGTGCCAGCAGCGACGCCCACTCGGCCAGGTATTCTTGTGGCGCCTCACGATTGAGCAGGGCCCGCCCTTCCTCGGAGAAGGTCTCGCAGTCGCGGCAATGCCCCAACTCGCTCAGCTTGGGGCACGAGCGGTCGCCTCTTACTCCTATGTTGTTCCAACACAAGTTTCTCACAGCGCCCTCGCTTGCTGTTGAATTCGTGCCGCCCTGCGCCGCAACACCTCGGCGCCCGCCGAATCTCCACTGCGCTCCCTGATCAACGACAAATGGACAATTGCATCGTAGCATCGCTCGTCAAGATAGATTGCCCGGTTAAAGCACTCTTCCGCTCGCGGAAGTTTTCCCAGCCCTTGCAGAACGATCCCCAACAGGCAATAGGCGCCGGCGTTTGTGCCGTCCTCCCGGAGCATCCGTTCGCATATAGCCGCCGCCTCCGGCAATTGCCCCAAGTCGGCCAGTTGCCGCGCCGCTTCCACAGAATCCTTGGATTTGGGGATTTCACGCGGCGGCTGTTCCGTGATTTGAGGCGCGCCCGGCTTCTTCGGTGTAATCTGAACCGGTGGAGGGAAAGAAACCATCGAAGGAATGGCGGCCACCGCGCCGAATCCCGACGCCACTGGGCCGGGTTCGATCTTTCGAAAATGAAAGGCCGCGCGAGGATTCAACGGCACAAACCGCGCTGCCGGGAAACAGGATGTCTCCGCATGGCCCACGAAAAGCAAACCGTTCCGGGCCATGAGCCGCTCAATGACGCTCACGACACACGCGCGCGCCTCCTCGCCAAGATAGATCAGCAAGTTTCGACAGAACACGACATCATAGGGTAGCTTGCTCGCAAGGATATGCCCATCCAGAAGATTTCCCCGGGTGAAACTCACTCCTTGTCGAACCTGGTCTTTCAGCACGAACTCGTTCCCCACAGACTCAAAGTAACGGTTGCGCAACGACACCGGGACGCCGCGAAAAGAATACTGGGTATACGCCGCGCGTTCCGCCTTGCGCAGCAAGGCGCGGCTGATATCCAGCGCATCTATTTCATACTCGCCCGACTTCAGGCCCGCCTCCATGAGCGCCATCGCAATCGAGTAAGGTTCCTCACCGCTGGAACAAGGGGCGCTCAGAATCCGCAGCGGCGCGGCATGCCGTGCCGGCATCCATTCATCGCGAGCATACTGACCGAGAGTGGCGAAAGGACCCTTGTCGCGAAAGAAAGAGGTCTCCGGTATCACCACGATGTCGACAAGGACCTCCATTTCCTGCGGGGAAGACCGGAGCTTCTCAAGATACCGTTCCTCATTCTCCAGCTTGCAGACGGACATTCTCTCGCGGACAGCGCGGGCAAGGCTCTTGTCGCCCAGCACCTCGGGGCTCATCCCGATCGTCTCTTCCAGTAGTTTTCCAAACTGCGGCATCATTTCGCGCTTTCAACAGGCGGATTCCCGGCGAACAGCAGCCGCTCGACCTCGACGGGCAGCAGGTGCTTGGGAAGAACGCACTGAACCATGCCGCCCTCGTCGATGGCAATCTTCCCAAGATAGGGAGACTGCCCGGTCTCCACGCCCGCAGCGACAAAGTCCGATGGCTTTTTCTTGACCGCGTCGGTTACCGCTTCGGCGATGAGGCCCAACACTTTCCTGGCGCCGTTTTCGAGGGTGTAGTCAACCAGGATAATCCGTGTGCTCAACCGTTCCAGGCAGGGGGCGCCCAAAGTGAGCGTGCCAAGATTCAAGACGGGAACCACGACGCCGTGATAATTGAAGATGCCGGCCACGTAATCGGGCGTGCCCGGTTGCGGCCTGAGCGGAAGGCGCGGGATCACTTCGAGGACGTGCGCGGCCTCCAGCGCGTAACGTTCCTTGCCCAGTTTGAAGAGGATGAAAAGCATAATGTGTTGCGGGAAAGTCCTGTCGCCGTTCCTGGGTCCTTAGAGGTTGAACCTCGCCACTTCCACCTGCAAAGACCTCGCAGCTTCGCGCAACTGCTCCGTCGCCACGTTCGACTGTTTCACCGATTCACTGGTCTGCTTTGCCCCCTCGCTTAAGTGCACCATGGCCTCGCTGATTTGTTCGGCACCCTGCGATTGCGTCTTCATCCCATCGTTCAGCTTCTCGAACTGGCCCGTCACCTCTTTCACTCCCTCGATGACCTGTCCTAACTGTCCGCTAATCTCTCCCACCGTCCTTACGCCGCGCTTCACCTCCTCGCTGAACTTGTCCATCTCCATCACGCCCACTGTTACCGAGCTTTGCATCTCCTTCACCATCGCCTCGATGTCCAACGTCGCCGCGGCGGTTTGGTCCGCCAGCCGCCGAATCTCGCGCGCGACCACCGCGAAGCCGAGCCCGTATTCGCCCGCCTTCGTCGCCTCAATGGCCGCGTTCAATGAAAGCAGGTTCGTTTGGTCCGCCACCTTGGTGATCGTCGTCACCACGCTGTTGATGTTCCCGGCCTTCTCGCTGATCACCGAGAGCTTCGACGAAATGGACGACGTCGCATCGACCAACTGCTTCATCGTCCCCTCCATGTTGCCAAGGCCTGTCCGGCCGCTGTCCGCCAGTTTCCGGGTCCCTTCCGCAGTGCCTTTAACGCCTTCCATCGTTCGGGCAAGCTCCTGCGCCGTCGCTGAGATTTCCTTCACCGCCGCCACGATCCGGACTGTGGACGTCTCGAATTCCCCGACGGTCGCCTCCTGCTCCTTCGACGTGGCTGCAATCTCGACCGAAGCAGACGCCAACTGCGCGCACGACTTCTGCACCTGCTCCAAGAGCGAAGCGAGGTTTGAGGTCATGGTGGAGATGGAACTCAGCAACTGCCCGCTTTCGTTGTAGTGCAGGGCGGCGTCCGCCGAAGACCGCGGCGACTTCCGGTTCATCGCCGCCAGTTCCTTCTCGATGGCGGGAATGGCTTGCTTCGCTTCGGAGATATTGCCCCGCGCGATCAAGTCGGCAACCCGGACGGCGCGGCTGATCGGCCTGGCGATCGCACCTGCAATCGCCGTGAGACTGAGCAACACGCCCACGGCAAACGCCACGCCGATGGCAATCTGTCTCCACATCATCGTCGAGGCATTCGCGAAAACTTCTTTCTCCGGGACTTGGATGATCACAAACCAGGGAGTGCCGGTCAAACCGAGGGTGATGGGCGCAAAAGCCGTCACCATCTTCTCGGCTGTCCTGGTGGTTTCCTTTGCTCCCTGCATCGTTCTCAGGTATTCGTCCGACGCATCGCCGAACGCCGCTTTCAAAGGCTTCCCCACGATTCCGGGATTCCCACTGGCCGCCGCGACCAGTCCCTTGTGACTGACGATGAAAATCCTGCCGGTCTTTCCGAAGACTTCCTTCTTGTCCACCAGGCTCTGCAGGAAATCCAGTGCCATGTCCACTGCCGTCATCCCGTAGTGCGTGCCACCAGCCATGATCGGCGCGACCAGCGTAGTCATGAGTGTTGGTTTGCCCTGTACCGGATAGATGTAGGGCTCGATGATACATTCCCGCTTCGTCTCGCGGGGCAGCAGGTAGTAGTCGCCCTTGCGCGCACCGGTTTCGTCTCGCGTCGTGTCCTCATAACCCACCATGGGTTCCACCACGATTTTGCCTTCCTTGTTCCGGCACCAATACGGGATATACCGGCCGCTGGAGTCGGAGCCGGGACTGTTCACGAACTTCGCATCCTGCCCGTCGAACGCGTTGGGCTCCCAACCGGTATAGGCGGCCACGAAGTCCGAGTTCCGTTCCAGAATCGCCTGCAGCATGGAATCCACGGTCTCTCGCGTTAGCTCCGCGCGTGCCGACTTGACGGTGGAGAGCGCGTTCGCCAGCGTCCGCGCTGTGTTCAGGGCGCCGCCGATTACGAGGGCAATCTCATTGGCATCCTCCCTGGCCATGCTGGAAACGCTCTGCTTCGCGCTGTCCAAAGCAATGCCGCGGGTGGTGATGGACGTGTAGGCCACGACAATGCCCAGCGTGATGAACATGCAGAGCCCGACCCACAAGAGAATCTTGTTTCTGATGGACTTACGACGCATAGAACTCCTCTTCCGTCCGGCCTAGACCTTGAAGCGCGAGGTCTCCGTCTGCAATGCCCGCGCGGCCTCGCGTAATTGCTCCGTGGCTTCGTTCGATTGTTTCACGGATTCGTTCGTCTGCTTTGCCCCCACGCTCAATTGCACCATGGCCTCGCTGATTTGCTCGGCCCCTAGCGACTGTGCCTTCATCCCCTCATTCACTCTCTCAAACTGCCCCGTCACCTCTTTCACGCTCTTGATGATCTGGCCCAACTGTCCGCTGATTTCATCCACCTCCTTCACTCCTCGCTTCACATCTTCGCTGAACTTGTCCATCTCCATCACCCCCACGGTCACCGAACTCTGCATCTCCTTCACCATCGCCTCGATGTCCAGAGTCGCCACCGCCGTCTGATCCGCCAGCCGCCGTATCTCCCGCGCCACCACCGCAAATCCCAATCCGTATTCCCCCGCTTTTTCCGCCTCGATCGCCGCGTTCAGCGACAGCAGGTTTGTCTGGTCCGCCACCTTGGTGATCGTTGTCACTACGCTGTTAATGTTCCCCGCCTTCTCGCTGATCACCGAGAGCTTCGATGAGATGGACGTTGTGGCTTCAGCCAACTGTTTCATGGTCCCTTCCATGTTTCCCAGCCCGGCCCGCCCGCTGTCGGCCAGGTGCCCCGTCCCTTCCGCCACGCCTTTGACTCCTTCCATCGTCTTGGCCAGTTCCTGCGCCGTCGCGGAAATCTCCTTTACGGCCGTCACGATCCGGGCCGTCAACGCCTCGAACTCTCCGACGGTTGCCTCTTGTTCCTTCGACGTCGCCGCAATCTCCGTCGAGGCGGATACCAACTGCACGCACGATTTCTGAACCTGCCCCACCAGCGAGCATAGATGCGACGTCATCGCCGCAATGGCCGACGACAACATGGCTGTCTCATCGCCTCCAAACCGGGCTCCCGGCGATTCCGCCGCCCCTGTATGCGATATCCCCATGGCCGCCACCTCGCGTTTTGCCGCGGCCAGGTCCCCTCGCGCAATGATTTGAGCCACATCGGCTATCTTCCGGATGGGCTTGGCTACAGCGCCGCCCAAGAAGAGGGCAAGGACGACCGCGGCAATCATGAACAGGCCGCCGGCGATGGCGGTGTTGGTGATCAGCCTGCCAATCGCGATCTCAATGTTCTCGCAAATCGCGTGGTATTCGTCATCGTAAACTCCCGCATTGATAATCCAATCCCAAGGCTCGTAATAAACCAGGGCGACGCGCTTGGTCCTCGCCGTCGCCTCCCCCTTGTTCTTCCACGGATACTGGTCAAAGAAGACCGTCCCTGGCGGGGTCGTCAGGGCTCTGTCCACGACATCCTTGATGATGGTTCGACCGTTCGCATCCTTCGTATCTAGGATATTCTCTCCGTTGCGTTCGCCGTCCTTGGAGAGAACGTAACACCCCCGCTGGTCTCCCTTGGCTCCGATGACGCACACGTAGCCCGTCTTTCCCACGACGATGGACTGAATGGCGTCGCGAAGCTCCTTGAGCACGTCGCTCATGTCCATGCCGACGTAGACCATGCCAACGATTTCTTTCTTGTCCGTGCCTTTCCAGATTGGCTCATACGCGGTTTCCTGGAACTTGCCGACGACCTGTGCCATGCCGGAGTAGGTCTCTCCCTTCAGCACCTTCGCCAAAACCGGATTGTCCGTGCCGTCCGCCATCTTGGAGGGAATGTAGGTTCCAATGGTCCGCTTGCCCTCCTCGTTCCGAACGGTGGTGCATACGCGGAGCATGTCCCCTTCGGCGTTCATGCGCTGGAAGATGGTGCAATACTTTTGAGTGTATTTGGTGACCGCATCCACCACGGGCGACTCGACGCCCAATTCGACATTCTGTCCCAGCCAGACCTCTCCCACCATCATCTTCGGGAGAGAAACTTCCATCACCTTCTGCGTGAACTGATTACGCGCCTTCCAGGTCACGAGATCCTTGCCGAGGTTGATGCCGCCTGAGTGGCCAATCTCTTCCTTCGCCACGTTGAGCGTCGCCAGAAGGTGCCGGGCGGTCCCATCCCGAACCGTTTTGCACATGAGGTAGACTTGTTTGGCTGTCTTTTCGACCTCGCCTTGAGCAAAGGTGTCCATGTAACTCAGAACCCGCTCCTGTAGCGGCCGCTTCTCAATCATCGTCAGGGTGACGGTCGCGGCCAGAGGCACCAAGGCCGCCAGCACAGCCAATCCAACCACCTTGTTTCTCAGCGAGAGTTTCATGGCTTTGTCCTTCAGGTTGTCGCGGTGCGACCATAAAGACCGTATCATGCAGGTCGGAGTCCTTGAAAGGACAAAAACCGGCATCCACGGCATGAACTATAAAGAACCTGTGAACGCGTTCGTTGACGACGGCTTCAGTGCATCCGCCTGTAGACCGAAACGAACGCCCCAAGTTCCGTTTGTTGATCTTTGGGTGAATCCGCATTTGCGGAATTCCAAATCTGTGTTAGGATTCAAATGCGTAGAAGGGAAATAGCGGTGTGAGTGCAAATGCAGTGGCAGCTCAATAATCCCTTCACGCTATTTTTTTGCCCTCAACAACCCCCGGTTGCTTCTTCTTGAACTGGATCGCCTAGCCGAGAAACTGACGGTCGAGGGAGCGATACTGGATCGCCTCGCTGACGTGGTGGGACTGGACGATCTCGCTGTCGGCGAGATCGGCGATGGTGCGGGCCACCTTCAGAATGCGGTCGTAGGCGCGGGCGCTGAAGTTGAGTTGTGTCATCGCCATCTGGAGGAGTTGATGGCAGGCGTCATCGAGTTTGCAGAACAGCTTCAACTCACGCGGACCCATGCGGGCGTTGCAGTAAACCTTCCGGCGGCCGGCAAAACGTTTCGCCTGAATCTCTCGCGCAGCGAGGATGCGGCCACGAATCTTCTCACTTGGTTCTCCAGCGATGTCGGAAGCCATCGCCTTGTAAGGCACGTCCGGCACTTCGACGTGCAGGTCAATGCGGTCCAGCAGCGGCCCGGAGACGCGCGAGCGGTAACGTTGGATGGCGAGCGGCCCGCACCGGCACTCGCGGCGCGAATTTCCCCACTGGCCACACGGACACGGGTTCATCGCCGCCACGAGCATGAATTCGCTGGGAAACGTCATCGAGCCGACGGCGCGGGAAATGGTGACGCGGCCTTCCTCGATCGGCTGGCGCAACACCTCGAGGGTTTTGCGGTGGAACTCCGGCAGTTCGTCGAGGAAAAGCACGCCGTGATGCGCGAGGCTGACTTCGCCGGGCGTAGGGTTCGCGCCGCCGCCGATGAGGCCCGCGTCGCTGACGGTGTGGTGCGGCGAACGGAAGGGCCGCGTGGCCACGAGCGATTGGCCGGGCGCGATGAGACCCATGATGCTGTGGATGCGCGTGGTCTCCAGCGCCTCCTCGAGCGAGAGCGGCGGCAGAATCGTGGCGATGCGCTTGGCGAGCATGCTCTTGCCGGTGCCGGGCGGGCCGAGCATCAGGATGTTGTGGCCGCCGGCGACAGCGACTTCGAGCGCGCGCTTGACGCTCTCCTGTCCCTTCACGTCGGCGAAGTCCACGTCGTAGGCGGCGTGCTCGCGGAACAAGGCCTCCAGGTCCACCGTGTGCCGCGGGATCGCCGCGTCGCCGGCGAGAAACTCCATCGTCTCTCGCAAGCTGCGCACGGGAATGATCTCGATGCCGCGCACGACGGCGGCTTCGGCGGCATTGGCGGCGGGCACGATGAGGCCACGCAGTTTCATCGCGCGGGCCTGGAGCGCGACGCTCAGCGCGCCTTTGACGGCGCGCACGCCGCCGTCGAGCGCCAGTTCGCCGATGAGCGCGTAATGGTTAAGCGTGTCGGCGATGCGGATGTCGTCGAGTTTCACCTGGCCGTCGCCGGCGAGGATGCCGACGGCGATGGGCAGTTCAAAACTCGGCCCCTCCTTCTGCACGTCGGCGGGCGCGAGGTTGATGGTGACACGTCCTTTGTGGTAGCGGAAGCCGCTGTTCTGGATGGCGGTATAAACGCGGTCGCGGCTCTCGCGCACGGCGACGTCGGGCAGGCCGACGATGAGCGTCTTGATCTCGCCGTAACCGGGACAGTTCACCTCGATCTCGACGGGAATCGCATCAATGCCGTAAACCGCCACAGAACGGATTTTCGCGAGCATGACGCGGCGCATTTAGGCCGCCAACGGCACGGGAGTCAAACGGAATCGTTGGCTTGAAAGCGGCTTCCCCGAAACAAGACGAAACGGTGACAAAAACCCGCGGGATTACCGAATACTGCCGTCATTCAAGAAGTTTTTGTATGGCATCAACTTGTTTCGTTCCCCGTCGATCTTGTCCGTGGTTTCGCCCATCATCTCCAAGAGGCCGGGATGACTGACGCCGCGCGCGCGCATGGCCCGCAGCATGTAATCCAGGGAATCGAGCGAGGAAAGCCTCTGTTGAAACTCCCGTTTCCACTCGCCCATTTCCCGGAACGAGGGATTTCTCACAAGCGCTACCTCGATGTTGTTGCGCTTGATGATGGTATAGAGTACCGGTGAGCGGTTCTTGATGTTCAGATTAATGTAATTCAATTCTGCGAGAGTACGACTTGGATCTCTGAGGTACTTGCTCCAAAGCGCCATCCAAGCACGCGTGGCCTCCACGCGTTCACTCCCACGAAGAGAGGTTTGCACTTCAACATACCGGATGCGCGCTTGATCGGGCAGTCCTTGAACCCAGTCTGTCGGTTTCAGTTGCCGCAGCCCCGCAGAGACGGCGGACGGCTGGGTGGTCACAATCTCGGACTCCTCGGAGGCGGGCGGCTCATTCACTGCGGGTGCGGTGTCGAGTTTCTGGTAGAGGACATAAGCGCTTGGGGCGGCAACCAGAAGCGTCAGCAAGTGGGTCAGTTTCATCGTCATTCCTCCTCCTTGAGAGTTCCGGATAAACTCTAACCAATCCTCACCGTTCGATGCAATATTCATTTACGGGTTGATCGGCATGGCACCGGTGGAGGAGTCGTTGTTTACGGAACGCGTTGTCTGCCGGCAGAGTTGTCTGTCCAATGCAGAGCAGGCTTGCCGCTCGCGACGGCGCGTCGCATAATCACGCCGTGCCTGGGCTGATTCCCGATCACGTGCTCGACCAGATCCGCCATGCCAACGACATCGTTGACGTGATCGGCTCGTATTTGCCCAATCTCAAGCGCACTGGCTCGACGTTCAAAACGCTCTGCCCGTTCCACAAGGAGAAGACGCCGTCGTTTAACGTGAACCCGCAGATGCAGCTCTTCAAATGCTTCGGCTGCGGCGTCGGCGGCGACGTGATCAAGTTCGTCATGCTCTGGGACCGGCTGGAGTTCCGCGAGGCGGTGGAACTGCTGGCCAAACGCGCGAACGTCCCGCTGGAACTCGGTTCCGACCGCGACCGCGGCGCCGCGCCGCAGAAGGCAGTGCTCTACAAGCTGCACGACGAGGCGGCGGATTTTTTCCACCGGCAGTTGATGAAGGAGCCGGCGGCGCAGATTGCGCGCGATTACCTGAAGAAGCGGAAGGTGACGATGGATGCGGCGCGCGAGTTCATGCTCGGCTACGCGCCGGACGCGTGGGACGCGACGTTGCAGTGGGGTGCGTCGCGGAAACACCCGCCGCAACTGCTGGCGCTGGCCGGCCTCGTCATCGAGCGCGACGGCGGCGGCTACTACGACCGGTTCCGCGGGCGGCTGATGTTCCCGATTCGCGACGAGCAGGGGCGCGTCATTGGCTTCAGCGGCCGCGTGCTCACCGGCGACGAGAAGACGGCGAAGTATGTGAACTCGCCGGAGTCGCCGCTCTTCACCAAGGGCCGCGTGCTCTACGGCCTCGACAAGACCAAGCGCACGCTGGTGGACGCGAAGCAGGCCATTGTTTGCGAAGGCCAGCTCGACTTGATCGCCTGCTACATGGGCGGTGTGCAGAACATCGTCGCGTCGCAAGGCACGGCGTTCACGGGCGACCACGGGCGCATCCTGCGGCGCTACGTGGACGAGGTGGTGTTGTGCTTCGACTCCGACGCCGCCGGTCAGGGCGCGGCGGTGCGTAGTGTGGATGAACTGCTGGCCGCCGGTCTCGTGGTATGCGTTGCCACGATGCCCGCTGGCCACGACCCCGACAGCCTGGTGCGCGACGAAGGCCCGGACAAACTCCGCGCCGTGATCTCGGAGGCGCGGCCGTTCTTCGACTTTTATCTCGATTATCTTTGCGCGCGGCACGATCCGCAGTCGGACACCGGCAAGGTGCAGATCAGTCGCGGGCTGGCGGAGTCGTTGATGAAAGTGTCCAACGCCGTTCTGCGCGCCACCTACCTCCAGCGCAGCGTCTTGCAACTCGGCGTGCCGGAATCGGCGTTGGTGGAGGAGATGAACAAACTGCGCCGTGGCCGTGATCGCACTGCTGCGCCAGCGCCAGTCGCCAAAACTCCAACCGGACCACCGCCGCGACCGGCGCCGTTGCCATGGGAGAAAACGTTGCTGCAACTCGTGATCGGTTGCAAAGGTGTCGCCACGCCGGCTTGTGAGGCGCTCGATCCGCAATGGCTCACCAGCAGCGCCGCCGGCGAGATGCTCATGGCGATTCACCAGCTTCACACCGCAGGCCAGTGGCGCGGCCCGGATCAGTTGCTTGACGAGTTTCCCGATGCGCAAGAATTGCTGGCGGATTTGCTCGTGGGTTTCCGCGAGCCGCCCTCGCCGCAACAGGCGGCGCTGGATTGCGTGCAAAAGTTACAGCGGGGGTGGATTCAGAGCCGGATCGAAGCGCTAACCAGCCAATTGCAGCAGCCCCGCCTCACACCTGAACAAATTCTCGCCATCCAAAAGCAAATCCTTGACTTAAAGAAGTGAGCCGTTCATATTGCCCGGCTTTCGGCCCGCAAGGGCTTGACGTGACCATAATGGGATTACTATGCCTAAAAAGAGTGCGACGACGCCTAATACTGCCGCAAAGAATGCTGCTGCTGCCAAACCTGCCGTTCTCGTGAAGTCCGGCGACGAGCGGAACGAAAAGATCAAGGAGTTGGTCAAGCTTGCCCAAGAACAGGGCTACCTGACCTACGACGACATCAACGACGCCCTGCCGGATTCGGTCATGACGGCGGAGGAACTGGACGCGATCCTGATCCTGCTGCGCGGGATGGACATCGAGATCATCGAAGCGTCGGAGGTCGACCGGTTCAAACAGGAGGCGCCGGAGCCGGAAGAGGAAAAACCCACCGAGCGGCTCGACATTCTCGACGACCCGGTCCGCATGTATCTGAAGCAGATGGGCCAGGTGCCGCTGCTGACGCGCGAGCAGGAAGTGGAGATTTCCAAGCGCATCGAAACGGCCGAGCTGAACATGAAGAAGATTCTTCACCGGTTCGGCTTCATCGCCAAGGAACACCTTTCGATCGCACTGCGGCTGCTCGACGGCCGGGAATACGACAAGATGCGCAAGGTTCTGGAAAAGCTCGCTTTTCCCGCGCCGATGCTCGACGGCAGCAAAGAGCGGTTCGATCGCGTCATTCAGGACAAGAAGATCGACAGCCGCGAGAAATACATGAAGGCGCTGCCGGCGCTCGGACGGCTGGTGGCCACCCTGGACCACAAGGTGGACAAAGTTTATCAAGCTTCCATCAAACTCTCCGGCGCGAGCCGGAAGAAGGCGGACCGCAGCGTTCGCGAGGCGGAAAAGAAACTCCAGGAGAAGTTCGACCATTTCTTCTTCAAGCCCAAGGTGCTCGAGGAGTTCGTCGAAATAGCCGACAAGTTCCGCGAAGAGACGGAGACGGCGACGATTGAGCTGGAGCGGCTCCGCGCCAACGGACACGGTTCCGACGCCCGCGCGAAGGAACTGGAGCGCAAGCTGCACGAGTTCGAGTTGCAGGCGCGCATGAGCGTTGAGGAAATTCCCAGCGCCCACACCGAGTTGAAAAGCTGGATGCGCAAGGCCATTCAAGCCAAGTCCGAAATGGTCGAGGCCAACCTGCGCCTCGTCATCAGCATCGCCAAGAAATACACCAACCGCGGCCTCTCCTTCCTCGACCTGATTCAGGAAGGCAACATGGGCCTGATGAAGGCGGTCGAGAAGTTCGAGTATCGCCGCGGTTACAAGTTCTCCACCTACGCCACGTGGTGGATCCGGCAGGCCATCACCCGCAGCATCGCCGACCAGGCTCGCACCATCCGCATCCCGGTGCACATGATCGAGACGATCAACAAGCTGATGCGCGTGCAAAAGCAGCTCCTGCAGGAGCTCGGCCGCGAGCCGGCCGCCGAGGAGGTTGCCGAGGAAATCCAGATGCCGGTGGACCGCGTGCGCGCCGTGCTGAAGATGGCGCAGCAGCCGATTTCGCTCCAATCGCCCGTCGGCGACAGCGACGACACCAGCTTTGGCGATTTCATCGAGGACAAGACGGCCGAGAATCCGCTGGTGATGACGGCCTACTCCCTGCTCAAGGAAAAGCTCAACGACGTGCTCGACTCGCTGACCGGCCGCGAGCGCCGCGTGCTGGAGTTGCGCTTCGGCCTTGCCGACGGCTACAGCCGTACGCTGGAGGAGGTCGGCAAGCAGTTCAAAGTCACCCGCGAGCGCATCCGCCAAATCGAGGCGAAGGCGTTGCGCAAGATGCGCCACCCGACGCGCATCCGGCAGCTCGAGGGATTCCTGGACATGACGCAGGAATAGCCGCCGACGGCAACGCGGCGGTCTCGATCGGGAAAGCGCGAGGTTAGCTTTATGCCATTTCGAGTTCTCAGCCAGCAAGAGGTGGCGGATTATCTGCACCTGACCGCTGCGGACATCGAACGGCTCATAAAGAACCGCGACATTCCATTCGAAATGCGCGGCAGCCGTCTCGTGTTCCGCAAGCGGGACATTGACGCGTGGGCCTCGCAACGCATCCTCAAGCTCGCCGACAAGCCGCTGGCGGAGTATCACCGGAAAACCACCCGCGCTACCCAGGCCTCGTTCCCGACCGCGGCCATCATGCCGGAAATGGTCCAGCCCGCGTTCATCGAGCCCCGGATGACGGCCAAGACGAAAGCCTCCGGCATTCGCGACATGGTGGCGCTGGCCGTGAGCACCGGCCGGGTTTACGACGAGCGCGCCCTGCTCGAAAGCGTTCAGGCGCGCGAAGAACTCTGCTCTACGGCATTTCCCGGCGGCTTGGCGCTGCTGCACTCGCGCTACCAGCAACTCGCCCTTTCCGAGGAGCCGTTCGTCGTCCTCGGCCGCGCCCTTCAACCCATCCACTTCGGCTCGCCCGACGGCCAGCCCACCGATCTTTTCTTTCTGATCTGCTGCCAGGACGTGAAAATCCACCTCCACACCCTGGCGCGCCTCTGCTTGATGGCGCAGAAATCCACGTTGCTCGGCCACCTCCGCGAAGCCGAAGACGCCAACTCCATGTATGACTGCCTCGTGAACGCCGAGAAGGAAGTGCTGGAGAAGCAGAACGCCGCCACCTGATTCACGTTTTCGCGATGCGTTTGTGGTTCGAATCGCAAACGATTGCCGATTGAAGCCGGGACTCCGAACACCAGCCCATGACGCGCGCTCGCACCCAGTGGTGGTTGGAAGATTTGGATCGTCTCCCCCCCTGTTTTGGGGTATACAAACGAATACCAAGTCGCGAGTGAGCCGGAGCGAGGTTGAGAAACCGGTCCGGTGAACCAAGGGTGCAAAACAAAACCATGAAACGTCTAATCCTGCTTGCTGTTGTAGTTGCCTTGGCCATCCCCATTCACGCTCAGAATGGCCCCATCCCCGTGCAACTCAACATGACGCTGAACAAAAAGAAGAAACAAGTCAGTTCCGGCTATGGAAATGCAGCCGAGTATTTCATCAACTCCAGCCTGCACATTGCGGTGAACAACGTCAGTGCGCGACCACTCACAGGCGTCAAAGTCCGATGGGGCATGGTGCAGCACAGCTCTTACAGCTCGAAGCAAATGGCCACCTACGGCGCCGAGGAGACCCTCGATATCCCGCCCCTCAAAGAAAAGATTATCGAAACGCAGCCAATCGAAACACGCGGCACGGAATATGAATTTCTTGGCAAGCGCGGGGAATCCATCATGGCTTACGGTGCGCAGGTCTTGATTGATGGCAAGGTGGTCGCCCAGAAGATTGTTCCCGCAAACTACAACATCGACTTCGACAAGCTGACATCGGTTGAGGCGGAGTCCCGCTCCAAACGCCGATAGACGCCGGGCCACCGCTTGCTCTGGTGACGGTCACTGTGTTTTCCGTCCGAGGAAGTGTTCGAAGAACGCGTAGAGTTGGGCGTTGGATTCCTCCGTGGGCGTGTGGGCCGGGCGGTTGGTCATGCCGACGCGATTTGTGAAGCCGAGCAACTTGTTCACGGCAACGGTGTGACTGAGCGCGGCCCAGCGCGCGGGCGTGTCCTCCGCGCCGCCTGAAACGAGGAACGGGCGCGGCGCGATCAGCGCGTGCAACTCGTGCAGGTCGCGGCCGGTTTCCACCATCTTCTTGTAAGCGCCCGTGCGCGGGTTTTCCGGCGTGATGAGGCCGCGCGCCGGACGCGGATGATCGGGGTCGAGGCCGAGATACCACGGCTCCCAATAGTTTATGCTCGGCCGTTTCTCGTCAAACACGATGCCCGGATCGCTCACGGCGACGCAGGCGAATTTCTCCCACAGCGCGCCGCCGAACAACGACCACTTGCCGCCGTAGGAATGGCCCACGATGCCGATTCGCCGGGCGTCCACGTCGCGCCGGCTCGCGAGCGCGTTCCAGCCGTTGGCCGCGACGTAGGCGTGGAACGACAACGGCTGGCAGCGCGCGCTACCGATGTCCGGCTTGTAAGCGTTGCCGCCGGGCGTGCCGATGGAGAGCGTGACGAAGCCGCGGCGCGTGAGCTGGTAGGCGAAGTCGCGCAACGGCTGCTTGCCGAGGCCGACGCTCGTCTCCGGCTCGTAATAGACGACGAGCACGGCGGGAAACGGCCCCGCGCCCTCCGGCACCAGCAGCCAGCCCTCGCCCGTCTGCCCCGGCGCGATGTCGAGCCGGACGCGGTGCTGCGTGAAGTTGTCGCGATGCGTGGTCGCGAGTGTTTCCACGTTCGGCCGCTCGATCACCGCCGGCCACGGTCCCATCAGGTCGTGCCACTGCTTCAGGATTTCCGCGCGACGGCGCGGCCAATCCGCGGCGCTGGCCACCGGCTGGCCGTCGTTGAACCGCAGCGGCGAGCGGTAAGCTTCGGAGGGAGTGGTGTAATCCGCCGGCGGTTGGAAAAACGGCGCGATTATTTTCCAAGCCGGATCGTCTTCAGCAGCGGCGCGTGCTGGAACTGCGTTTTGGCCTTGCCGATGGCTACAGCCGCACAACGCGCAGATGCAAGCGAGGCAGAGGAAGAAAAGGTTGGCGAGAACGACACAATTGCCGCGGCCCCTCACCCCGGCCCTCTCCCCGCTAACGCGGGGAGAGGGAGAGGCAAGGCGCTTCACGACGTTGGCGGTCGCTCCGGCTCTTTCCCTGCTGACGCGGGGAGAGGGATAGATTCGCCACAACGTCGAATGAAAAACATCGTGCAATTGGAGACCCGTGCGCCAAATTTCCCTCTCCCCTCGCGCGCGAGGGGAGAGGGTCAGGGTGAGGGGAGATCGTTGTTGCCGCCCGCCGCTATGTTCGCGATATCGGACGGCGTCCGCCTCCTTACGTCGGCGGCTACAAACTATTGCGAGCAGTTCGGGTTTCATTTTCCTACCGCCGCGAGCCGGCGGCTATTCCAAAACAGCCTTCAGTGCCCGGATGAACCGCCGGTTCTCCGGCATGGTGCCGACGGTGACGCGGACCCACTCCGGCATCTTATAGCCCGCCAGCGGCCGGACGATCACGCCGCGGCGCTGCAGCGCGTCGAAGACCGCGCGGCCGTCGCCGACGCGGATGCAGATGAAGTTGGCCACGGAGGGGATGAACTCCAGTTTCATTTTCCGGAACTCGCCGCCCAGGTAAGCCAATCCCTGCTTGTTCAACCGCCGCGTCCGCGCGATGTGCGCGCGGTCGCCGAGCGAGGCCAGCGCGCCGGCTTGGGCGATGGAGTTGACGTTGAAGGGCTGGCGCACCCTGTTCAGGAGGTCGACCATCTCCGGGCTGGTGACGCCGTAGCCGACGCGCAGGCCGGCGAGGCCGACGATCTTGGAGAACGTCCGCATCACGATGATGTTCGGCACGCGCTTGACGGTGATGTAACGGATCGCGTCGGGCGGATCGTTCAGGAACTCGAAGTAAGCCTCGTCGAGCGCGATGATGGTGTGGTTCGGCACGCGGTCGAGGAATCGGTAGAGCGTGGCGTTGTCCACGCGCGTGCCGGTCGGGTTGTTCGGGTTGGCCACGAAGACGATCTTGGTGCGGCCGTTGCACGCCGCCAGCATCGCGTCGAGGTCGTGCGTGTGGTTGCGGAACGGCACCTCCACGGCGTGGGCCTGAAACGTCGCCGCGCAGAGCTTGTAGATGACAAACGCGCGGTCGCCGCAGACGATTTCCTCTCCGGGCGCGACGAACGCGTGGAAGAGAAACTCGATGAGCTCGTTGGAACCGGCGCAGAGGATGATGTTGTCCGGGCCGACGCCGAGATGTTTCGCCAGGCCCTTCCGCAAATAATAGCCGCCGCCGTCGGGGTAAAGGTGCGCGGTGGCGAGCGCGCGGCGCATCGCCGCGACGGCTTTCGGCGACGGGCCGAGCGCGTTTTCGTTCGACGCGAGCTTGATGATGGACGAGGGGCGCAGCTTCAACTCCCGCGCGACTTCCTCGATGGGGCGGCCCGGTTCGTAGGACGCCAGGCTTTCGATGTGTGGCAATGCGATGTTTCTGGGCATAAGACCTTCAATCTCCAAGAGAGGCGGCGGAGTATAGCGGCGGCCCGCCGGGTGTCGAATCGTTTTTACGAGGCGGGTTTCCGAACCCTCGTCGCCAAAGCAGGAAGGGCATCCCGCCTGCCCGGCTTTGCAACGCAACGCTGCAGGTGCTGGTAGGGCGCGACCGCCGGGCGCGCCGCAACAACGGATTCGGCGGACGGTCAGCCCGGCGGTCTGACC
>CAIQCK010000025.1 GCA_903870275.1 uncultured bacterium
CTGTAGGTGCCCGTCGCCGACGGCGTGCCGCTCAATACGCCGCCAGAACTCAAACTCAACCCCGGCGGCAGACTGCCCGAGGACGACCATGTATAGGGGCCTGTGCCGCCCGTCACCGCCAACGTCTGGTTGTAACTGCCGCCCTGCGTCCCTCCAACCAACCAGGTGCCCATCGTGAACGAGATCACCGTCAGGTTGAAGCTCCGTTCCGCGTAAAACCCGTCCGCTCCGGTCACCCGCCCCACGAAGGTCGACGCGCCCGCCGTCGTCGGCGTGCCGCTCAACACACCCGCACTGCTCAGCGAGAGCCCGGCCGGCAGTTTCCCGCTGGTGACAGTCCACGCGTAGGCCGGCAACCCACCGCTGGCCGCCAGAGCCTTCGAGTAGGTTGCGCCAACGGTGCCGCCCGGCAGCAGTGAAGCCGTCGCTATCACCGGCGCCACACCGCCGTTGGTAAACACTTGATCCAGTCCGTAGAATGTCCCGTAGCTGTTGGTGGCCGCCAACTGATAGTGATAGACGCCGTAAGCAGAAAGATTCGACAGCGACGCCATCACCGCCACATTCGTGTTCCCGCTGCCCATCGACTGCCATGAAGTGCTTTGGCCATAGTTGGTCGTGGTTCCCCACAAGAACCGTGCGCCCGCCGCCAGCCCGTTCGGGTCCACCGTCCCGTTGAGCGTCGCCGTGCTGCTGGTCAGGCCCGTCGCCGCCAAGGTGACCGTCCGAGGCTGGCACAACAGGTTCAGTCCAACCACTTCCACCGGCGCGGGCCGTTGCGTGCTTGTCCCATCGCCCAACTGGCCGTAGCTATTGCCACCCCAGGTCCAGACCGACCCGTCCGTCTTCACCGCCGCAGTGTGCGCCATGCCCGCCGCTATCGCCAGGCCGCCGCTAAATCCGCTGATCTGCACCGGCGCGTGCCGCTCCACGGTCGTCCCATCGCCCAACTCCCCGCTCTCGTTCGCTCCCCAGCTCCAGACCGTGCCGTCGGACTTCAACGCCTCCGTGTGCGTGCTGCCTCCGGTGCTGCCAACCGCTATCGCCTTCACGGTTCCAACCAGCCCGGTGACCTGCGCCGGCGTGTGATGATCCAGGATCGTCCCATCGCCCAACTGCCCGTTGCTGTTCTCGCCCCAGGCCCACACGGTGCCGTCGGACTTCAACGCCACCGTGCAATTGACGCCAGCGGCCACCGCCACCACACCGCTCAGCCCACTCACCTGCACCGCCGTGTGCCGTTCCGTCACCGTCCCGTCGCCCAACTGCCCATGATCGTTCAATCCCCAGGCCCACACCGTCCCGTTGGTATCCACCGCCACTGAATGATACCGCCCGGCCGCCACCGCCACGGCATTGCTCAGCCCGCTCACCTGCACTGGCGTCGTTTCCGCCCAGACCGTTCCATCGCCCAACTGCCCGTTGGCGTTGGCGCCCCACGCCCAAACCGTCCCGTCCCACCTCACCGCCAGCGTATGATAGAAGCCCGCCGCAATCTCCGTGGCACCGCTAAGTCCTCCGACTCGCACCGGCGCCAGCCGTGTCGTCATCGTCCCGTCGCCTAATTGTCCCGAAGTGTTATAACCCCACGTCCACACCGTCCCGTCCGAGGTCAACGCTACCGTATAAAGGTCTCTAGTCGAAACCTTCCTCACATTGCCCAGCCCACTGACCTGCACCGGCAGCAGCCGCGTCGCCGTCGTCCCATCCCCCACTTGGCCGTAGTCATTATTGCCCCACGCCCACACGGTGCCGTCACCTCTCAGCGTCGTCGTATGCAACCGCCCCGCGGCGAGACCCAGGATCCGATCCACCTCGATCTCGCCCTCGGTGTAGAGCGTGCCGGTGTTCCAGTACAACATCGGCGACAAACCCGGCAGGTTGGTCTGGCTGAAGGTGCCCGCATAGGATGCGAAGTCAAACAAGTCGAACTCGTCGCCCGCCTGCGGCGTGTAGCCCTGCAAGGACACCGTCAGCGCGCCGCCGATGTTGAACGCGCCGTTGACATCGAACTGGTCGTAGAGCCAGCTGTTGGTGCCGGCCAGTTGCATCGCCATCGTGCTTCCGGTGAGCATAGTCACGTTCCCGTTGTCCACCAGCGTGCCGATGTCATAGCCGGGAGCGATGGTGCCCGCGTCGGTGATGGAGCCGATGATCGTGCCGCTGCCGGTGAGTGTAGCGTTGGTGTCGATGAAGAGGTTGTTGGCAAACGTGTGCGTTCCGCCCAGCAGCCGCAACGCCGCGGCGCTGACGCCATTGCCCACGGTAAACAACGAGCCGTTGTTGACCACGCTGCCGCCGCTGTTCAGTGTGCCAGCGTTAAAGTGCACGACACTGCTGTCGCCGTTCGCGGCAACGAACTGACCCGCTGTCACCGTGCCGCCGTTGAGCGTCAATGCGCCGTTGTAAATATTCAGGACGCTGCTGTCGTTCAGCGCGCCGCCGGAAACCGTCAACGTTCCCGAACCGTCTGTAACAAAGTTGGTCAGGTTCGCCACGCCGCCGGAGATCGTCCAGGCGCCGTAGTTGATGGCGACGTTCACGTCCTGCTCGCCACCGCTTTGCTGGACAACACCCGATGCCAGATTCAGGAACGCCGCCGCCTCATTCGTGCCGCCGCTGATCGTCAGCGTGCCACTGTTAGAAAACTGCGTGGGATCAAACACGCCGCCGCTCTGCGTGAACATCCCTTGATTGTTCATCAGCAACGGAACGATGGCGTTGCCGCCGCTGAGGTTGAACACACCGCCAACCGCGTTGGTAAACGCCCCGGCCACGAACAACGAGCCTCCCGCCATCGAGAACTGGCCGGCGTTCAGCAACATCGGCGCAATCAAGCTCCCGCCGTTCAACGTCACGATGCTGTTGGCGCCGTTGGTAGCGTAGAGTTGGTCGGCGGCGACGGTGCCGCTGTTGAGCGTCAATGTGCCGTTGCGGATGTCGAGAACACCACCGCCCGCCGCTGTCGCATAGAGATTGCCGCCGCTGACGGTCAGCAGGTTGTTGCTGGAGGTCGTGGGGTCGTAGCCAACCACGACATTCGAGGCCACCACGGAGCCGCTGTTACTGATGGTGAGACTGTTGCCGGAGCCATCAGAACCCACTGTGAGGACCGATGTAACGCTCCAGACCGAGCCGGTGCCGGTCACAAACGCCGCGTTGTTGCTGGCAGTGCCATCTACACCGATCCGACCCGCGTCACTGAACACCTGACCGCCGTTGGCGATGGTGAGGCGGTTGCCAAAGCCGTCCTGGCCAACAGTCAGGGCGCTGGCGCTGTACCATACCGAACCGGCGTCGGTTACAAGCACTGCATTGTTGTGCGCGGTGCTAAAGACGCCGATGTCACCAAGTGCGCCCATCACCATGCCACCATTGGCAACGGTTAGGGTGTTGCCGGAACCACTGAAGCCGACAATGTTATCGAAGCCGCTGTACAAGACCGAGCCGGGACCACTGACTTTCACACTATTATTGTTTGCGCTGTCAGAAGCGCCGACGACGACGCCAAACTGGTTGCCGTAACTGACCACCTGACCGCCGTTGGTAATGGTCAGACTGTTGCCGGAGCCACCCAAGCCGACAACAAGGTCAAGGTCATTGCCCCAGACCGAGCCGGCGCCGTTCACGAACACACTATTGTTGTTGGCGGCGCCGGCGCTGCCGATGTAACCGTTCCAACCATACACTTGGCCGCCGTTGGCGATGGTCAGCCTGTTGCCGGAGCCGCCCAAGCCAACACTGAGGTCGGAATTATTGTTCCAGACGCTGTCCACGCCCGTAATCAAGGCTGTGTTGTTGCTGCTGGTGTCGTCCCGGCCGATAACGCCGTCCACACCGGTGCCTGGCCCCACCACGAAACCGCCGTTGCTGACCGTAAACTGGTTGAACGATCCCGCACCGCCCACCGTCACATCTCCGTTGAGCGTGCCGCCGGAAACAGTCAACGTCGCGGAACCGTCGTTGACGATGCTGGTCAGGTTGGCCACGCCGCCGGAGATCGTCCACGCGCCGAGATTGGTGGCCACGTTCACGTCCTGCTCGCCGCCGCTCTGCTGCACGGCGCCCGATGCCAGATTCAGGAACAACGTCGCCGCGTTGGTGCCGCCGCTGATCACCAGCGTGCCGCTGTTGGTGAATTGTGCGGGATCAAAGTTGCCGCCGCTCTGCGTGAACGTTCCCTGGTTGTTCATCAGCAACGGAACGGTTGCGTTGCCGCCGCTGAGGTTGAACACGCCGCCGGCCGTGTTGTTGAACACTCCCGCCACGTTCAGTGTCCCGCCCGCCATGTTGAATTGCCCGCCGTTGGCCAGCGCCGTCACCGTCAGGCTGCCGCTGTTCAACCCCAGGATGCCGCTGCCGTTGATCGTCTGAAGACTGCCGGCCGTAACGGCGCCGCCGGAAATGGCCAGCGCACTGCCCAATGGCTCGCCGGTGCCGATCACATTGGCCACATAGATGCCGGGGAAATACACCGAGATGCCACCAATGACATTGGTCATCAGCACGAAATCATACGTCACGCCGCCGATGGTGGCCTTGTCCACCCATGCCACCGTGCCCGAACCGGTGCCGTGATACGAGTCGCCCATGCCGAGGCGGAGATAGGTGCGAACCACATTGAGGCCGTGGTAGGCCACAGCAATCTGGCTGAGGCTCAGCATGGGACCGGTGCCGTTGCCATCGGAATCCATCATCTGCCATTGTCCCGCGCCAGCGTCCACCGTGTGCCAGCCCGCCGGATTCGTCGCCGGCACAAACTGGAAAGTGATGTTATCTGACCGGTCGCCCACAACCCCCGTGTCTATCTCAATGCACATCCACACCGGGTTGGCGCCCGTCTGGTTCACCACATCGTAAGTCAAAGTCCTGCCCGCCAACTCATCAATCGTGACGTTGGGCTTGAAGGCAAAAAGACCCTCGTCCCAGTAGTGCCCGTCTCCCGGATCCGCAGTGAGGCCCGCCATGATGATGCCGGCCTCACGGCCGTCGTAAAAGGCCGTCGTGCCAGGCGCCGCGGCATCGTAATCCGCCGGACCGTAGTAAGCGGACCAGACACCGCCTGCGCCAACCGCTGTGAAGTCGGGTTGCAGGTTCTCCACCTGAACAACCGGAGTAACCACAAAATCATACGTCACTCCGCCGAGCGTGACCTCGTTCACCCACGCCACCGTGCCCGATCCCGTGCCACTATACGAATCGCCGATGCCGAGCCGAAGGTAGGCCCGCAGCACGTTCTGGCCGGGATAGGTCGCCGCAATCTCGCTCAGGCTCAGCATGGGACCAGTGCCGTTGCCATTGGAATCCATCATCTGCCATTGTCCCGCGCCCGCGTCCACCGTGTGCCAGCCGGCAGGATTCGTCGTCGGCACACACTGGTAAACCGGGTTGTCGTCCCGGTTGCCTGTGCCCATGTCAATCTCGATGGTCATCCACACCGGGTTGGCGCCTGCCTGGTTCACCACATCGTACGTCAGCGTGCTGGCCGCAAACACATCTATCGTGACGTTGGGCTTGAAGGCGAAGAGGCCCTCGTCATAGTAGTGCCCATCCGGGCCCGGCGTGAGGCCGGCCTTGATGATGCCTGCTGCGCGTCCGAGATAGACGGCCGTTGTGCCCGGCGAGACGTCGTCGTAATCCGGCGGACCGTAATAGGCGGAATAGACCCCGCCGCCGCCGGCTCCCGTCCAACTGTTGAGCAGGTTCTCCACATAAACCGTCGTCGCGATGCTGATGCTCTCGGTCTCACTCGCCGTCGCGCCCGTCGAATCCGTCACCTGCACGGTGAAGTTGTACGTGCCCGTCCCTGTCGGCGTCCCGCTCAACACGCCGCTGCTGCTCAAACTCAGCCCCGTCGGCAAAGTGCCCGTGCTCGTCCATGTGTAGGGCCCCACGCCACCCGTCGCCGTCAGGGTCTGGTTGTAGCTGCCGTTCAGTATCCCGCCCGCCAACGTCTGGCCCTGAGTGAATGAAATCACCGTCAGGCTGAAGCTGTTCGTCGAGGCCAGTCCGTCCGCTCCCGTCACCGCCACTGAGAAGCTTGACGCTCCCGCTGTCGTCGGCGTGCCGCTGATGGTTCCGCTGCCCGAATCCAAACTCAGTCCCGCGGGCAAGGAGCCGCTACTGACCGACCATGTGTAGTTGGTCAAGCCGCCGGTCGCTGTCAACGTCTGGCTGTAGGGCACGTCTTTCGTGGCGCCCGGCAGCAGCGAGGCCGTCGCGATCGTCGGCGCCACGCCGGCGTTGGTGAACACCATGTCCGCGCCGTAGCCGGCACCCAAGCTATTGGTCGCCACCAACTGGTAGTGATACACGCCGTAGGGCGACAAACTGCTCAGTGCTGCCGTCACGATCACGCTCGTCAGCGCGCTGCCCACGGATTGACATGTGGTGGTGTTGCCGTAGTTGGTGGTCGCGCCCCACAGGAACTGTGCGCCTGTCGCCACACCGTTCGGATTGACCGCCCCATTGAGCGTGGCCGTGCTGCTGGTCACGCCGCTGGCCACCAAGGTCTCAACCGTTGGAGCGACAGCCGCATCCTGAACGGTTGCCCGATAAACGGTGTTCTGAAAAGCAGTAGTAGCGATGCCGCCAACAACGTAGATGACATTGCCTATGGCGGCCGCTTGGAGCCCTCCAGCCGCGATCGGAAGGCTTCGCTCCGCCGACCATATGCCCGTGCTGACATCAAAAGATTCCACCACATCCGTCGGCGTGCCCCCTGCCAAGTAACCACCCATTGCATAGATTCTCGATCCGACCACTACTGTAGCGAAATCTTCCCTGGGTGTTGGCATGCTTGGACCGTAAACCCATGTATTCAAAGCCGGATCGTAAACTTCCAAGGAGGAAAGGATCTCTGCCGGATGGGTCAGTCGGTCGTAATACTGCCCTCCAAAGGCATATATCTTCCCGCCCACCACAACAACTCCTGCACTACGTCGCGGAGTTTGCAAGGACGCCATGACACTCCAACTTCCGCCGGAGACTGCATCATAGCGCTCCACTCGGGTAAGGCTGAAGCCGTGCCCCGTGTCCTCATGGTGCCCCCCAACTGTATAGACATAATTGCCAATCACCGCACCCCCATTCATATCGCGTTCATATGTGAGCGACGGCATCGTGTCCCACACATCGCGACTTGGGTCATAGGTCCACACATCACATGTCCGACCCCACAGCCCGGACCCCTCAAGATGCCCCGCGATGGAAAACACTTTGCCCCCAAACACTGCAACGCCCATGTCATGACGACCTCCAGCAGGCGGCATGTTGGTTTTCGGTGAGACAGTCCCACCGGGATGATAGAGCAAGGAGGAACCATCCGGTTGCGATGGCGCGTTCATACCACCAAAAATGAAAAGACCGTTCGGCATCGCCACCATGCCAAAATCCGAGCGCGGCGTCGGCAAAGTGCCATCAAGAATCCACGCGCCCAGACCAGCCGACGAGCCCACTGCAATGTTGACGCTCATGTCCTGGCTAGCTGTCGTGCTCGTCGAATCTGTCACCTGCACTGTAAAATTGTAGTTGCCCGCCGTCGTCGGCGTCCCGCTCAGCGCGCCGCCACTGCTTAATGTCAGTCCATCCGGCAATGCGCCGCTGCTGACCGACCACGTGTAGTTCGGCAGACCACCCATCGCTGCCAGCGTCTGCGAATAAGCCGCGCCCATTGTGCCGCCCGGCAACGGTGAGCTTGTCGTGATATGCAAGGCAGGCACCAACGCCATGGGACCACCGACACTGGCGAAGGAACTGACAGCACCACCCGATGTTATTTTCTTGGTATTGCTTGACCAGTTCTGCGCGTAGAGGTTTCCTGCCTGGTCAAAGATCAGGGCACCGGGTTCACACTGGCCGCTGGCAAACAGGATGGGAGTGCCGTCACCGGGGGCAAATTTGTAGATACACCAAGTGCCGAATTGATCTCCATCACTGACGTAGAGATTGCCGGCTTGGTCAAACGCCGGGTTGCCGCCGTCGCCCTGTGTTGACCACGTTGCGAAAGTGCTCACCGTCCCGTCGGGCGTGATCTTGCTGATCGTATTGGCCCTGTGGTCGCTTATGACGAACAAGTTGCCCGACGCATCGAAAGCCATGCCGCTGGGGCCGGGCAGGCCCGTCGCGAAGACACTGACGGCCCCGCCAGGCGTAACCTTGCTGATCGTGGTTCCGTCCGACACATAGAGATTGCCGGAATGGTCAAAGGCCAAACCGCATGGGCCGGTAAACCCGGTGGCAAAAGTGCTGACCGTTCCGCCTGGAGTCACCTTGTAGACATCGCCACGCCCGCTGGCCGTTAAGTAGAGGTTCCCCGATGCGTCCTCGGCCATGTTGCCGAAGTTCACGCCAGTCAAACCCGTGGCCAGGGTGTGTATCACGCTGCCATTGGAGTCCAGAGTGTATATGTTTCCGGTAACATTATACGCGTCGGCAACATACATGAACGGCGCAGCCAGCGCGGATTGAACGCCCGCTGACAAAGCCAGCACGGTCGCGATCAGACCCAGAATTCTCGGTTTCATGAATTTCCTTACGTTCGAACGACTGGCACGTTTCGTTCAAGACGAAGCGGCGAGAAAAACCCACACATTGTGGCAATAAAAAACATTTTCAGATGGTTCCTCGATTCAATACTCACGCCTTCATTCATCTGCACGCTTCGCGCGCCGGTCACATGCACCTGCATACCCTCGCAAGCCCGAACAACGTTTGAATTGCGACGGTGTGACAATTGCGCAACTCGCACAGTATCGAAGACTGCCAATCACCGTTGAGAGGGTTTTCCCTAATTCTATGAGCGGGTTTTCCCTCTCATGCCCAGCGGCTCCAAAAGGGGCCTGACGCCGCATCCGCGCTTTGCCGGACCGGAACGAGAAACGGGTGAGGAAGGTCCTCCGGAGCGGCGAAGATGGTACGGCCCCTGGCCCGTGCTACGCAGAAGCGCCGTTGAGGCTGGCGATGGCGTGGCGGCGGAGGTCTTTCATGCCGGCCAGGTCGAGTTTCTCGATCATCCGGTAACAGTAGGATTCCACCGTGCGGGGGCTGACGTGCATGCGCGCGGCTATTTCCTCCGCGCTCTCGCCTTGGGCAAGCCGTTGATAGATCTGCCACTGCTGCCTGCTAAGTTCCTCTCCCGACACGGGATTTTCCAAACCCGAGATTTTCCGGGCGAGGGCTGCCCCCGCCCGTGGGCTGACGTAGCTGCGACTGGCGCTCGCCGCGTGGATGGCCTCAAACAAATGTTTCGGCTCGTCCTCCTGGGTCACATACGCGCTGGCGCCCGCTGCAAAGACCGCCCGGATCGAGGTTGAATCCGCACGCATGGAGCAAACCACAGAACGAAGCCCCTGTTTGAAGAGGCCCTTGATGACACCAAACGCATCCCCATTGCCGGGAACCAGATCCAAGAGGACAACCTTCGCCAAAGTCAGGCTCGGATGCGCAAACGCCTCTTCCCGACATGCCGCATGACCGACGATTTCAAAGCCTTCTTGCTTCAACACCAGCGCGAGACATTCCCGAAGGAGAGGACGGTCCACCGCCAAAAACACGCCATGCCGTTTGTGAGCACCGGAGTCTGCGTTCTTGCGTCGAACCGTGGAAGTTGCCCCCCGCCCAGCGGTTTTTTGTCCCGGGGCAAAATCTTCCGCGCTTGTTCCATTTGGATTGCCGCCGTTTGTTTTTTTGCGGTTTGCCGTCAAAGCCTACGTCTCCTGCAATTCACGCGCCTCAGGTTCCGACGCCACGATCACGCGCTGCTGGCGTCACTTATGGACAGCCAGGCTGCCGACAGATACCCATTCACGCTGTTGGCATCCAAAGTGCGCGGAGCAAGATTTTCCCATTGCTCCTCAAAAACCTGCTCCGCCATGATTTATCTCTCCGGCGAGCGCAAACTGCAAACCAAACACGACCAGGAAACCCCTGATATTGGCATAAGGGAAACCCCTACTCGATTCGCCGGGAATAAATCCCGGTCCAAACCAGACGGGAGGATGGGACAGGCTCCAGTCCGCGCACCCCAACCGCCCGCGGAAAACACGCGCTACACCCCCTTTTCCACGCCTCGACCCTGTACAAGGACGTGATGTTCCATAGCCAGTGCAGGACGAGGCTGGATTTGGACTACTGTCTCTCGATGTAGCCCTTCTTCAGTTTCTCCGCAATCAAGCTTTCCGCCTCGCGCCTGGCCTTCGCTTCATCGGCAAAAGTTTTGGTTTGTGACTGTCCAGCGGTGCCGATGCGACCGAAGCGCACGGTGAACGAATTGCCGGCGATGGAAACTTCCCAAAACTTTTTTGACGAACCACCAACAAATTCAAAATGGCGCACCGGACCGGGCACAGACGGCGCCACGGGTGGAATTGGCTGTTGAACGACAGGAGGTGGTTCGGGCGGGACAACCGGCGCGGTTGCCGAAGATGCTCCAGACGAAGTCGAACTGTATTCAGCCCGTGGCGTCGGAATCATTTCAACGACCTCCTCTTCTTCCGGCTCAGCCTCCGCTTCCAACTCCTGCCCCTGCAACAACTTCTCCAACCGCGCCAGCACGTCGTCCGGGTTGCGATACCAATCCTTGGTCAGCACCAGTGCAAAGCGCCAGCCGAAGGCCTTGAGGATGCCAGGCTGCATCAGGTAGCGATCCAGCAGATTGGGATTCGAGTAATGTCCATCGGTATCCACCAGGATGCCGAGTTGATAGAGACTGTCGGCATTGCCCCGCACGGCGAGGTCGCAACGGAACTTGGATTGACCCACGTTCAGGTCCACGGCATAGCCGCGCCGGCGCAGCGCCGCCCCCAAAGCCTCCACCACCGCATCGCCCGTGCTCAACGGCGCGAGCGCCTTCCGGCTTAGCGGATTCAGGTTTTCCAATACGCGGCGAGCCGTGGCCTCATCGCCCTTCGACACCGCTTCGGCGTAGTGGAGGAAGTTTTTCAGGCTGTTTGCGCCATCATTGAAATCGTTCGTGATATCGCCGTGGCGGATGGAACTCACAATCGCCATGTGATGTTTGGCGCGGGAGAAAATGACATTCAGGCGCTTTTCGCCGCCACGCTGGTTAATCGGACCGAAGTTCATCATCATCCGGTCGTTGGCATCGTGACCGTAGCAAACGCTCATGATGATGATGTCACGCTCATCACCCTGAACGTTTTCCAGGTTCTTCACGAACAAGCCGCAGAACACGTCATTCACCTCGCGGACATATTCGCTCTCCAGTCTCGCCGCGAACTCAGCGTCTTCCTCCGCCAGCCGGCTCAGGGCGCCCTCTATTTCACCCTGTTGCGCCTCCGAGAACGCCACGAGACCGATGCTGAGCTTCGTGTTGCGTTGCAGGATTCCGCGAACGATCTGCGCAATGTAGGCGGCCTCGTTCGGATTGCGGCGATCTTCGTAAACGCCGTTCTCCATGAAGTGAAAGCTGATGCTGCGCGCGAGCAAAGCGTCCACGTTTGTGCCCGCTTGTTCGGCGGCGGTAACAATCAACTCGGGCCGGCCGGCCATCGCGCGCTGGCGGTCCGGGATCGTGTAAAGGTTGCCACTATAGAACGCCGCGTTGGAAAAACTGATGAGCGATTCGTAACGACTGCGGTAATGCCAGGCCAGCAGCGTGGACGGCAGGTTCTGGGCAGACTGCGTAAGAAAGCTGTCCGAATCCATATCCACTTCAATGCGTTCGCCCTCTTCTTCGACGATGATGCTCTCATCCTCGGTGCGAGCGCTGGAAAAGAAGGTGGTTGGCGGCAACTGCATTTCATCGCCCACAACAATGGCCTGGTGGGAGCGATAGATGGCCGGAATCGCCTCCTCCATGGGAATCTGGCTGGCCTCGTCGAAAATGACCACATCGAACAATTCAGGATCGAGCGGCAACGTATCCGAAACGCTCAACGGGCTCATCAACCAGATGGGCTTCAAATCCTGGATGACCTGCCCGGTTTCACCCGCGGCAAGGTCGCGAATGGATTTGTAGCGCATCGTCTTGCCAAACTCGTGTTCCAGATCGCGCCGGCCCGCCGCGTAGGATTTCTTGAACGCCTTCTGTTCCTGGCTGAGTTGGGCGACGGGCAAAGACGAGATGTTGACGTGTTCCAGAAACTTCTGGCGCACCGCCGTGCGGAGGCAACGCGCGTTCAAGCCCAGCCACTCGCAGTAATGCTTTTCCAACTGCTCCATCTTGCGGAGGAGCGTGCGACCTTCGAACCGGCTCACCGCCCGGTCTTCGCGATACACCCGGTTCACGCTCTTGTGTCCGATCGCAGCTTCGAACTCATTTAACGGCACGGGGGCGTGACGCAATGCGTGGGTGAAAGCGTCCGGCAGCTCAACGACTTCGTTCAGAATGGGCGACAGCTCTGCGAGCGCACCCGTTTGCCCGCGCAATTTCCCCAGCACCTCGGTCAGTTCCGACAACTCAAACTGTTCGTATTCCGCCAGGGCTGCACCGAGTGTTTCATCCAGCGCGGTAAAACGATCGTGGATGCCGGCAAGATTATCAATCAGTGCGCCCGCTTCCGCGGACTCCGCGAGCAGCTTGAGCAACGCCTTGATGGACGGGTGCGCCAACCGCGAATCATTCTTCATCCCGGCCACCTGCGACCGGAACGTCTCCACATCCTCCACCCGCCACTCAGTTGCCGCCTGCTGCTGCGTCGCCTGCCATTCCGACATGGCTTTGTGCTGCGCGGACAGGTCGCTGAGGACTTTGCTCCACGCGGGCGGAACAGCGTGCTGCGAAAAGTCGTAGCGCGCCTGGAGGGTTTTTCTCAAACACCAGAACGCCGGCTGCAGAAAACAGAAGACGGATTTCTCAAAGGCATGTGCTTGAACGAGCGCATTCTCGGTGTCATCCGGCGACAACGGGTCGCGCCAGCCGGTGGTTTTCTCCTGCGACTTGTGCAATGCCATGGCCTTCTTGTCGAGGTCGGCGCCGAGCGCGGCAAACGACTGCTCGGCAGGCCCGTGCGTCAGCACGCCAATCAGATTGCGCCCGGCCAGCGGCCGCACGCGGACCGCAAATTCCAGGATGGTTTGAATCTCCTCGAACGTGTTCCACAACTCACCGGGCAGGCCGGACAACTCCAGCGCGTTCTCAATCGCGTCCAGCAAATCCTCGGCTTGGTCCAGATGCTTCAACAAAGCCTCCAACGGATGGTCCGCCTGTAAAACACCTTTGCCGAGCCAGCGCAATGGATGCTCTGCGAAGCAACGCTCTTCGCCCAGATCATCCAGGGCGGATTGCAGCCGGCCGATCACATCGCCATGTTGTTGCCACAAGGGATAATCCGGCAGCAGGTCCTCAACCTCAGGCGGCAACTCGGAAGCGCGTCCGCGCAATGCGACCAGCCGGTGCAGCAGCGATCGAACGGCAATGCCAGTGTGGGCGTGCGCCTGGCACATCGCGTCGGAGAACCGGCGCAGCGTGAAAAGATCCTGCTCCATCGCCTTCAGGGTTTTGGCCCGAAGCGTCTCCGCGTCCGGATCAAGGTCGGCCTGGCCTAAAAACTTCTCGTAGGTCTGCTTGAGGTTCTGGATGAACGCCTTCTTGTCCGTCTGTGAATCGTGAATCAGGCAGCAAAGTTCATCCAATCCCTGCTGACGCAACCGATGAAACACCACGTCAATGGCTGCGCGCTTCGCGCAGACAAACAGCACGCGTTTTCCGCGTGCGACATAATCGGCAATGAGATTGGTGATGGTCTGCGATTTGCCTGTGCCGGGCGGCCCTTGGATGATGTAGCTCGCTCCGGTCCGAGCCCGCGCAATGGCCGAGGCTTGGGTGGCGTCGCAGGAAATGACGAGGTGCTGGTCGTCGAGGTCGAGCGCCGGGACTTGCGCCTCCCCGGGCGGCTTCGGGGTGAGCGAAAACACCGTGTCGAACGCCCCGCTGGCCATGTCCGTCTCTATGAGCTTCGCGTAATCGCGCACCAACGTCATCTTCCGGTAGTTGAAATTCCCCAGCGTCAAGCTGCACAAATCGAAGTCCCACGAATACGGGTTCTGATTGTCGCCCTCGCGCAGGGAAAACATCTGCCTCTCGGTCTCCAGCACTTTGCCTGTCTCCGCCGGGGCGTCGGGGTCAATAATGTGCGGCAGCCTCGACAACGGCGGAGCGCCGGCCACATCGCGAAGCGGCAGCGGCGTGGGACGGACCCTTTCAAGAAAGAGCTGCAAGCCCAACGGTCTGAGGTGTTCACGGTCGTAGCTGTAATCGGGCCTGCCGCTGGCGCGGGCTTTGCGCGCCTGTAGTTTCAAACGCCGGCGATACTGATCGACGCGCTGACGCGCCTTCTCATGAATGAGTTCGATCTGCGGCCGGTCAATTTTGTTGAGCGTCACGCCCGGTTCGCTCGCCTGAATCTGCGCCTTGAGCGCGTCATAAAACTGATCCAGCGATGTTGCCTTCAAGTCCACAAACTCCGGCAGGCTCAGGTTATAAAGCTCCTTGAGATGATGCCGCAGAGCAGGATTCACCTCCGCCTCGCTCGTCGTCGGATCGAGGACATAGTTATCCCGCACACCTTTCTTCTTGGTGAGTTCAACGGGCAATAGCAGCAGCGGCGAGTGGATGCGCTCGTGCTTGTCCTCCTTGAGATTGTTCCAACGGAGGAAACACAGGACGAGGCGAAGCTGTGCGAACCCATATTCAGCGCAATCACGACGCGCCTCGCTGGTGATCTTGTCGAGCACACCGGGGATGTAGGGTGCATCCTCGAAGCGCAAATACTTGCCCAGCGACATCGGCGCACCTTCGGTCACGGTGGCGGCGAGTTCAGAATGCCAGACGAAGAGCTGCTCCAACTTGATGTTGCGGTAGTCCAACAACAGCGGCACGGACGCGATGGTGAGGTTCAGCGTCTGGAGTGTCGGCTTGAAATAGATCAATCGGTTGCGGCGGGAGATTTCAAAGAGCCGGTCGCGCAGGTGGGATTGAATCAGCCGCCGCTTGCCCGTGACGGGCGATTCCTGAAATTCCTTCCGCGTGAAAATGGTCGTATCAAAGTCCACCGACTGATCGCGGTAGTTCTCCAGCCGCGAAATCATCTGGCCAAGGTCCTGGGCGCGCTTGTGGCGGTTCAACTCCGTCATTTGCACGATGGTGGACGCCAGCACCGGATTCAGGCGCGGGTTGATGCTGAATAGATTTGTGCGATTAACCGTGAACAGTTCCAGTTCGCCGGCATCGGTGAAGTCCAAACCGCACGCCACACTCGCGAGCAACAGCCCGAGCGAGAAGATGTCCGTAAGCTCGTCGTGATGGCCAATGGCGTGCTCCCAGCAGCGGTAGCCCGGGAGGAAGACAGGCTTGGTAATGCCACCGCCCGCGGCGCTGACGTTCAGATCCGAGACGGTCAGGGTGGATTGATCCACATCCGCAATGCGTCTTGATTCGGCAACCACCTCAACCGCGCCGCTGACTGGCAACTGAAGGGAATCAACCTTGGCTGTATTCTTTTCCGGTGAATTGACCCTGGCTGGGGCGAACATCAACTGGCCCGCTTCCGTGAGGGTTAAATCCTGAATACCGTCGAGCGGCGCAACCCGCTCTGCCTTGTGCGCAGCGAGTGCCTGCTTCATCAGCGGCAGCATCGCCGCCAAAACATCGTCGGTTTCGAAGCCGCCTTTTGCGACGCCGGCATCGAGGAACTTCAGGAACGGCGTTTGAGACAATTCGCTCATGCCGCCGCCTCCGCCTTCGCCAGCATCTCGGCGGCCTGTTCTCTGAGTTTGCGCACGTCGCGCACCTTCAGTTTGAGTTCCCTGGCGGCGAGCTTCTCGAATTGCGCATCAAATTCCAACTGGCGGCTCAACTCCAGCGCCGCTGCGAGCGGCATCTCGTCCAGTTCCGGATCAGCGGTCACAAAGTCGAGCAGCACGTAACACAAATACTCGCGGGTCTTGGAATCGCTGGACTTGAAGGCATCAAGTGCCGAAGCGTCCTTCATCGCCGCAGGTTGAAAATTGTCGAAGAACAGTTTCGCGTGTCCCAGCACAGCCGCGGTTTGAAACCACTTCGGCTGGAGAAAACATTCCAGCAACCGGCGCGTGTTTTTCATCATCCGCGTCTGGCCAATCAAATCGAGGCTGTCGAGCGTCTCCACGCCTTCGATCATCTTGATGATGTGCGGGTGCGCCTCGTGTCGATGCTCCTGCCACAACGACAGCGCCCGCGCGCGGATGAACGCCTCCGGATGCGACAGACCCTCGGTGGTGACACCGTCCTTGGAAAAAATCTCCTCCGCCTGCTTCAAATAAGCGGGCGCGCTGACTTGCGTGAGTCCGGTTTGGATTTTGACCAGCCCGGCAATCACCGGATGCACATCACCCGTCACGCACAACGAGCCACGGTCGGCGAAGATTTCCGAATAGAGCTGGAAGTGACGCGCGGTCTGTTCATGGCTCCCAGCCGCGCGCCGATCGCGGGCAACAGCCTCAATCAAGCGGTCCGCGATGTGCAGTTCGCCTTGCTCCCACTGCCAGAGCTGGTAATGAGCCAGTTCGTGGCCGAGGACAGATTTGATTTCCTCGGGGTTCAACAAGCCCAGCAACGGCCCGGAGAACACGACGTGCCCCTCGCCGGGGATGAAGTAGAGCTCGGCGTTGGGTTGGGGACTGTTCTGCGCCTGGTAAACCGTGACGGGAATGTCGAGCTGCAGCCGGCTTTTCGCAGCTTCGACCATCTGGAACAAATCAGGGTGGCTCTCCGCATCGAGCCGATACGTGGACTTAAGCAGGTCCATGCGGAGATTCTCGGTGTAATCCGCCTGCGCCCGTGCTGACGCGAACCAATTCCATAAATCCCGCTCCTGCGACTTGAGGTAATCCCTCAACTCGACATGATACGGTAACGGTTCGAGATTGTTGTCTGATTCGCTCACGTTAACTCAATTTGAGCGCGGCCATTCTAATTTGAAACACGTGGCAGGACATCGAACCTCAACGTAATCGCGCGCGGAGGCGAGGATCTCGACGAGAAGGCGGACGATGCAAGTGGGCGTGTAGAACTTGCCGCCCTTCTGATCCCCGGTGCGGGCAACCCCGCCGACCAGGCACCGGCGTGAAATACTCGCTGGATTTCAGTTCTGAATTCGCACGCAGGTTGTCGGCAGCACTCCAGAGCTCGGCTTCGAGTTGTTCGAGTTGTTTTTTTGGTCATTGAGTAAATGCGCAAAGCGTGTGACTCAGCCATGCCCTTCCGCTGCTGCAACGACTTTCACTTTGTGTCCTTGCAATGTCCGATCCTGTGAGCGCGGAGATTACTAATCGTTTTGAACAATGACAAGCCCACCGTCAACGCCTCACCGCCAAAGAAAACCCACAGGACTTCATCTCCTCGCCAGTCAAGCCGCAATCTTCCACAGTCTGGTTTCGGATGGTGATGTTGAGACCGCCATTCTCGCACTGTCCTTGGCCCATTGTCTCAAGCCGTTGAGATGTTCGTTCGTCAACCTCGACAACGGCACGAAATCGTTGAGCACACGGGCAATCGTCAGGTCTGTGGGTTCGCGATCAGCAGCAAACGCCCGATACGCCGAAGAGAGCCTCAAGATTGATGAGCGACTTGCCGCGCTCGATCCCACCAATGCCATATGGAAGAGAGACCTTGCCGTCAGCCGTGCACTTGTGGCCCCGCTGCGCGGTTGGGCGATGATCCCTCCTGCCGCTGACCCGATCGCGTCCGCGCCGTTGTTCGCGCCATATCGCAGCGCGAAGTCTTCCGGAAGGCACGAGACGCGGCCAGGCCGGGCGAGGACGGGGTTTCCCATACGGGGCGGCATACTTTCGTCTCGCGTTTGATGATGACTGGTGTAGATATACGCCCGTGCTTCCAACGCCGGGATAGCTCAACGGTAGAGCACCTGATTTGTAATCAGGCGGTTGTCGGTTCAAATCCGATTCCCGGCTCCACTTTTTGCGCGCTGGAAACGCTCGTCGAAAAAGCCTGTCCCGCTGTGATGCAGCTCGTGGCGGCCGCCGGAAAACGCGCAGATCACCGCCTCCACACAAACACACCCCCCGCTGCGTGTCCGAAAAGACCGTCCAAAACACCGCAAATCGCCGCTTCAGCCGTATGATACTCAAGTAGTATAGCCCTAATCCGCCCATGCGCGTACTATGGGTAGCGTCGCCAGCGGCGCTGATTAATGGAGCGACCTCCAAACTCTCCGCTCCATTCACATCCCACACCCGCCCGCTGGCGACCCCTCCCCCTGCATCCCACCGTCAACCGCTTTTGATTGTTGCCGGCGTCACGCCGATTGGAATTGCTCGCCCAACACCGCGCGCGCCTTCGCCAATTGCTCCTCAAAATTCTTGCCCCACCCGCCCTCGATCGAAATGCCGCCGGTGTAGCCGATGGTTTTGAGCGCCTTGAAATACGGCCGGAAATCGTCTCCCGCAACGCCCGGCGCCGTGCGCTTGACCTTCTCGGCAACGTGGCAATGTTTGAGTTTTGCGCCGCCCTTGACGATGGACTCCGGCCCTTCGTCTTCGCGAAGCATATGGTAGATGTCGGCGTGCAACTGGAAGTTCGGATGCGCGACGGCATTGACGATCTCCAGCGCCTCGTCCACGCGGTTGATGAAATTGCATTCGCCCTTGTTGAGGTTCTCCAGCACGATGATGACGTTGTGCTTGCCGGCGATGGGCGCCGCCTGACGGCAAAAGCCGGTCAATTGCTCCACGGCCTTGGCGCGATCAAAGCCGTCGGGAATCTGCCGCGAGGCGCCGCTGCCGAAAACGATGCGGCCAATGCCGGCCTGTTGCGCGCGCCGGCAAACGATCTCGACGTGCCGCAACACCGGCTCCAGCGTCACGTCCGGCCCAACCACTTTCAGTTCGCGCGGAATGAAACCCGTGCAGGAGCGAATGGGCAGCGGCGCGGCCTTGATTTCGGCCAGCTTCTTCTCGAACTCTTCGTCCGAAGCTTTCGGCACGAGCACGCTGCTGACGTTTTCCTCGAGGTATTGAAAACCGGCTTGTTTGAGCAGCGCGGCTTTCTTGAGTTGTGTACACACACCGAACTCGACGGAGGCGACGGCCGCGGCGGCCGGCATCGAGAACCAGCGTGGCATAGCCATGCCGGCGACGACAGTGGCGGTGGTGGAGAGAAAGCGGCGGCGGGTGATGGCGGTGTTCATTGAAGGCCAGTTAGCCACAGGTCGCCCGCGCCGTCAACCGCGAGATGCACAACGATCCGACGCACAAGTGGGCAAACCTTTTTGACGCCCTCAATCTTTTGCAATGGACCAAACGCTCACGGCAAATCGGTCGAACCCATCAGCCAGCGGTCGCACTCGCGGGCGGCGCCACGGCCTTCGTTGATCGCCCAGACCACGAGGCTCTGGCCGCGGCGGCAGTCACCGGCGGCAAAGACGCCGGGGACGTTGGTCGAAAAATTGCCATGCTCGGCTTTGAAGTTCGAACGCGGGTCGCACTCCAGTTTGAGCGCCTTGGCGATGGTGTCCTCGGGGCCGAGGAAGCCCATCGCCAGCAGCACGAGCTGCGCGGGAATCACGCGCTCGGAACCGGCGATGTTCTTCGGAATGAAACGTCCCTTGTCGTCCTTGCCCCATTCGATGTTGACGATCTCGATGCCCTTGACCTGGCCGTGCTCGTCGCCGACGAAACGCTTCGCCGTGACAAGATACTGGCGCGGATCGGCGCCGAATTTGGCCGCGGCCTCTTCCTGCCCGTAATCGAGCTTGTAAACTTTCGGCCACTGCGGCCACGGGTTGTCCGCCGCGCGCGTCGTCGGCGGCTTCGGCAGGATTTCCAATTGCGCCAGGCTCTTGCAACCGTGGCGCATCGAGGTGCCGACGCAGTCGGTGCCGGTGTCGCCGCCGCCGATGACGACGACGTCCTTGCCCTCGGCGGAGATGAAATCGCCGCTCCCGTTGAGCACGCGCTTGGTGTTCGCGGTGAGAAACTCCATCGCGAAGTGGACGCCCTTGAGGTTGCGTCCTTCGATGCCCAGGTCGCGCGGCTGGGTCGCGCCCGTGCAAAGGACGATGCCGTCAAAATCCTTCCGAAGCTTTTCCGCGGGCAGGGTTTTGCCAACCTCGGCGTTGGTGACGAACTTCACACCGGCCTTCTCCATCAACTCGACGCGGCGCGTGACGACCTTCTTGTCGAGCTTCATGTTCGGGATGCCATACATCAGCAGCCCTCCGACGCGATCAGCCCGTTCGAACACGGTGACCGTGTGGCCGGCGAGGTTGAGTTGTTCGGCGGCGGCCAATCCCGCCGGACCGGAACCGACGACAGCCACCTTTTTGCCAGTGCGTTTGGCCGGCGCGGGAATCGGAACCCATCCTTTTTCCCACGCGCGGTCAATGATCTCGCACTCGATCTGTTTGATAGTGACCGGCGGCTCGTTGATGCCAAGGACACACGAACCTTCGCACGGCGCGGGACAGACCCGGCCGGTGAACTCCGGGAAGTTATTGGTCTTCAGCAGCCGTTCCAGCGCCTCATACCAGAGGCCGCGGTAAACGAGATCGTTCCACTCCGGGATCAGGTTGTTGATCGGACAGCCCGAAGCCATGCCGGCGAGCAGGGTGCCAACGTGGCAGAACGGCACGCCGCAGTCCATGCACCGCGCGCCCTGCAGTTTCAGTTTCTCCTCTGGCAGATGCCGGTGAAACTCGTTCCAGTTCTTGAGGCGTTCCAATTCGGGCTGGTCCTGCGGCAGCTCGCGCTTGAACTCCATGAATCCTGTAGGTTTGCCCATGATCGTAACTCGTAATTCGTGAATCGGGTATTGGCGCGATTAATTGCCGCCGACTCGGGCGAGGTCCGCCTTGTTTTCCTCGAAGGCGCGCATGTCCGCTTCATCGCCGGTCAGGCCGGCTTCCTTGGCGCGCTCCAGACATTCCAGCACGCGCTTGTAGTCCTTCGGCATGACCTTGACGAACTTCGGCACCATCTCATCCCAAAGTTCCAGGATGCTCTCGGCACGGTGGCTGCCGGTGTATTGGTAGTGGCGCTTGATCATGCGGCGCACCTCGATGATCTCCTTGCGCTCGGTCAGTTTTTCGAGCGCGACCATGTCCTGGTTGCAACGGCCGGCAAAATCGCCCGCCAGATCGAGGACATAGGCGACGCCGCCGCTCATGCCCGCGGCGAAGTTGCGCCCCGTGGAGCCGAGCACCACGACGCTGCCGCCGGTCATGTATTCGCAACCGTGGTCGCCGACCGCCTCGATGACGGCGCGCACGCCACTGTTGCGGACGCAGAACCGTTCGCCGGCCATGCCGCGGATGTAGGCTTCGCCGCTCGTTGCGCCGTAAAGCCCGACGTTGCCAACGACGATGTTCTCCTCCGGCACGAACGTGGAGTCTTTCGGCGGATAGACGATGATCTTGCCGCCGCTGAGACCCTTGCCGATGTAATCGTTGGAGTCGCCCTCCAGCTCCAGCGTGATGCCACGCGGCACGAACGCGCCCAAGCTCTGGCCCGCCGATCCGTTGAATTTCAGGTGAATGGTGTCTTCGGGCAAGCCCTCGCTTCCCCAGCGCCGCGTCACCGCGCTGCCAACCTGCGTGCAGACGACGCGGTTGACGTTCTTGATGGGCAGCGTGGCGCGGACTTTTTCGCCGCGTTCGATGGCCGGAGCGCACAGTTTCAGCAACACCTGCTGGTCGAGCGAATCCTTCAGGCCGTGGTCCTGTGCGATCTGCCGGTAACGGCCGACTTCGGGGCCGACCGGCGGCTGGTAGAACATGCGCGAAAAGTCGAGGCCCTGCGCCTTGTAGTGGTCGATCGCCTTCGTCTTGTCGAGCTTGTCGGTGCGGCCCACCATTTCATTAAGGGTGCGGAAGCCGAGCCGGGCCATTTCTTCGCGCAGGTTCTGCGCAATCATGTAGAACAAGTTGACGACGTGTTCCGGCTTGCCGGCGAATTTTTTGCGCAACTCCGGGTTCTGCGTCGCCACACCTACCGGGCAGGTGTCCGAATGGCAGACGCGCATCATGATGCAGCCCATCGCCACCAGCGGCGACGTGGCAAAGCCGAACTCCTCCGCGCCAAGCATCGCGGCAACGGCCACGTCGCGGCCGGTGCGAAGCTGGCCGTCGGTCTCGACATACACGCGGCTGCGGAGGTTGTTGAGCACGAGCGTCTGGTGCGTCTCGGCAAGGCCAAGTTCCCACGGCGTGCCGGCGTGCTTGATCGAGGTCAGCGGCGATGCGCCGGTGCCGCCGTCGTAGCCGCTGATGAGGATGACGTCGGCGTGGCCTTTCGCCACGCCGGCCGCGACGGTGCCGACGCCAATCTCCGCGACGAGCTTGACGCTGATGCGCGCGTCGGCGTTGGCGTTTTTCAAGTCGTGAATCAGCTCCGCCAGGTCCTCGATGGAGTAAATGTCGTGGTGCGGCGGCGGCGAGATGAGACCGACGCCGGGCGTCGAGTACCGCACCTTCGCGATCCACGGATACACCTTCCGGCCGGGGAGCTGGCCGCCTTCGCCGGGCTTCGCGCCCTGCGCCATCTTGATCTGCAATTCCTTGGCGTTGATCAAATACTCGCTGGTCACACCGAACCGGCCGCTGGCGACCTGCTTGATCGCGCTGTTCCTGGAGTCGCCGTTGGCGCCGTTGCGGTAGCGCGCCGGGTCTTCGCCGCCTTCGCCGGTGTTGCTCTTGCCGCCGATGCGGTTCATCGCAATCGCCAACGTCTCGTGCGCCTCCTGGCTGATGGAGCCGTAGCTCATCGCGCCTGTCTTGAAACGCTTGACGATGCTCTCAACCGATTCGACCTCCTCGAGCGAAATCGGCTGCTCGAGATATTTCAGTTCGAACAACCCGCGCAGCGTGCAAAGATGCCGCAACTGGTCGTCAATCGCGCGGCAATATTCCTTGAACACACCGTAGTTGTTCGTGCGCGCCGCGAGTTGAAGCTTGTGAATCGTCTCCGGGTTGAACAAGTGATACTCGCCGTCGGCGCGCCATTGATACTGGCCGCCGGGCCGCAACGCCGGTCCGTGGGCGCCGCGTTCCGGGAAACCGGTGTGATGCCGCTGCCGCGCCTCCTCGGCGATGACGTCGAGGCCGGCGCCCTCCACCTGCGAGGCGGTGTTGGTGAAATACTTGTCAATGACGCTGTCGTTGAGACCGATGGCCTCGAAGATTTGCGCGCCGCGGTAGCTCTGGATGGTCGAGATGCCCATCTTCGACATCGTCTTGACCACGCCCTTCACCGCCGCCTTGACGAAATTCTTGACCGCTTTCTTGTGATCAACACCGGTCAGCAGCCCTTCCCGGATCATGTCGTCGAGCGCCTCGAACGCCAAATACGGATTGATGGCGCTCGCGCCGTAGCCGACGAGCAACGCGAAGTGATGCACCTCGCGCGGCTCGCCCGATTCCAGCACCAGGCCGATGCGCGTGCGCGTGCCTTCGTGGACGAGGTGGTGATGCAAGCCCGCCACCGCCAGCAGCGCCGGGATCGGCGCCATCGCGTGGTTCACGCCGCGGTCGGAGAGGATGATGATGTTCACGCCATCGGTGATGGCGCGGCTGGCGCGCTGGAACATGTCCTCCAGCGTCGCTTCAAGGCCTTTGCCGCCGGATTTCGCCGGAAACACCATCGGCAGTGTGATGGACTTGAAACCGGGCCGCTGGATGTGCCGCAGTTTTTCCAGCTCCTCGTTGCTGAGGATCGGCCGGTCGAGTTCGATCATCTGGCAGCTCGCCGGCCCCGGCTTGAGCAGATTGCGCTCGGAGCCGATCAGCGTGTGCGCCGACATGATGATCTCTTCGCGGATGCAATCCACGGGCGGGTTGGTAACCTGCGCGAAAAGTTGTTTGAAATAGTTGTAAAGGAGCTGCGGGCGGTTGGAGAGCACCGCCAGCGGCGTGTCGTTGCCCATCGAGCCGACCGGCTCGACACCGTCGGCGGCCATTGGCCCCATGATCTTGCGCAGTTCCTCGAAGGTGTAACCGAAAGCCATTTCGCGCTGAACCACCGTCTCGTGGTCCGGCTCGAAGACATGCGGCGGATCGGGCAGGTCGTCGAGGTGGATCATGTTCTCGTTGAGCCACACCCGATACGGCTGCTCCGTGGACATCTGGCCTTTCAATTCCTCGTCGGCGACGATGCGGCCTTCTTCCGTGTCCACCAAAAACATGCGACCCGGCTGGAGCCGCCCCTTCTGGAGCACGCGCTCCGGCGCCACATCCAGCACGCCGACTTCGGAGGCCATGATGACGACGTCGTCCTTCGTGACGTAGTAACGCGACGGGCGCAGCCCGTTGCGGTCGAGCACCGCGCCAATCCGGCGGCCGTCCGTGAACGCGATCGAGGCCGGGCCGTCCCACGGCTCCATCAGGCACGCGTGATACTCGTAGAACGCGCGTTTCGCGTCGTTCATGCTCTCGTGGTTTTCCCACGGCTCCGGACTCATCATCATCACCGCGTGCGGCAACGAGCGGCCCGACAGCGTGAGAAACTCCAGGCAGTTGTCGAACATCGCCGAGTCGCTGCCATCTTCGCAGATGATCGGCCGCAGCTTCCGGATGTCGTCGCCCCAAAGGTCGCTCTCGAAAAGCATCTGGCGGGCGTGCATCCAGTTGATGTTGCCGCGGAGCGTGTTGATCTCGCCGTTGTGCGCGAGGTAGCGATACGGATGCGCGCGCGGCCAGCTGGGGAAAGTGTTCGTGCTGAACCGCGAGTGCACCAGACAAAGCGCGCTCTCGACCGCTGGATCCTTCAGGTCGGAAAAAAATTCCTCGACCTGTTCCGACATCAACATGCCTTTGTAGATGAGCGTTTTGAACGAGAGACTGCAAACATAGAAGTGCTCGCCGCCAGCGATTGTCCGTCCGCCGCGCCCGTAACGGATGACGTTTTCCGCGCGCCTGCGAATGACGTAGAGCTTGCGCTCGAACGCCATGTCGTCGGCGATCTTCGCGCCGCGGCCGACGAACACCTGCCGCACGACCGGCTCCGAGGCTTTCGCGGTCGCGCCCAACGTGGAGTTGCCCGTGGGCACCGTGCGCCAGCCGAGCACGCGCTGGCCTTCCTCCGCGACGATCTGCTCGAAGGCTTTCTCGCACTCATGCCGCTCCGCCGCGTCCTGCGACAGGAAAATCTGGCCGACGCCGTATTCGCCGGCGCCCGGCAGCGCAATCTTCGCGGCGGTCGCGGCCTGCCTCAAAAACTCGTGCGGCATCTGCATCAGGATGCCCGCGCCGTCGCCGGTGTTGTTTTCGCAGCCGCACGCGCCGCGGTGGCGGAGATTGACCAGCGCGGTCAAGGCGTCGCGAACGACGCTGTTGGACCGCTTGCCCTTGATATTGACGACGAAAGCGACGCCGCACGCGTCGTGCTCATAACGCGGATCGTATAACCCCTGTGCTTTCGGAGCCTGTAACATGTTCAGTTCTTCAACCTTTCTTCGCTGCCGCGGTTCCGGTGCCGTTTTTCAAGACTTCGATGAACGCCTCGGTGTTCGCGTAAAGTTTCCGACCACGGCGATAGACAATGCCCATCGGGCGCACAAACGACTGCTTCGCAAATGGCGCCGCCGCCAGCGTGCCCAGGCGCAGCTCGTGCTCCAGCGTGGGCTGTGGCAACACGGAAACACCCGAACCCGCCTCCACCGCGCGTTTGATCGCCTCGATGTTGTCAAACCGTAATACCGGTTTCACGTTCGCGCCGTGGTTCTTCAAATATCGCTCGATCTTCTTCCCCACGACCAATTCGGAGTCAAAACCAACATACGCCTCTCCCGCAAGATGCGCAAAACCCACCGTCTTCAGTTTCGCGAGCCGGTGCCGGGGATGACACGCAAGCACCATCGGCTCCTCGCGCCATGGGATCACCGCCAGGCCTGGCCGGCCTTGGGGAAATGAAATGATGCCGAGATTGACCTCGTCATTCAGCACGCGCTCACAAACCCGCTCCGGGTGCAGGTATTCGATTTCCACGCGCGCCTGTGGGTGCAGCTCGTTGAAGCGCTGCACGCACTGGCTCATGTCACGCAGGTTGACCGAGTAAATCGCCGCCATGCGGATGACGGAGTCCACCGCCGCGCGCGTTCCGCGCACCGCCGCCTCCACTTCATGATACCGCTCCACGATCTCGCGGCTGCCGTCGTAGAACACCTTGCCTTCCGGCGTCAGCTCCCACGGCCGGCGCGAACGGTCGATCAGCGCCACGCCCAGGTGCTCCTCCAGCCGCTGGACGGTCTGGCTCGCCGTCGCCTGCAACACGCGGTTCACCTCCGCGCCCCGTGAGAAGCTGCGGAACCGGACCACGTCGCAATAAATCTTTAGCGCGTCTATATGCATTACTATTTCTAATACAGCGGCTATGCCGCATTAGATTCCTTAATAATGCAAACACAACAGATCGTCAACTATTTATCGCAGGGAGGAAGGAAAGCCCGGGTCTAACGCGCGCGGAACTCCTGCCACTCAGGCTCGTTACGGAAAATCCAGCGGTAATAATCCCGGCCCCGCAGCCGTTTCGATGCGGCTTCATCCACGATGACCTTGCAGTCGGCGTGGAGTTGCAGCGCCGAGGCGGTTACCATCGAGGTGATCGGCCCCTCGACCGCCTTGGCAAGAATGGAGGCCTTCTCCGCGCCGGTGACCAGCGTCAGGATGTGGGATGCATCCAGAATCGTGCCGATGCCCATGGTCAGCGCGCGGCGCGGCACGGCGCTCGCCTTGCCGCCGAACAGCGGCGCGTTCTGCCGGATTGTCGCGGGCGTCAGCGCCTTCTCGCGCGTGCGCGACCTCAACGCCGACAGCGGTTCATTGAAGCCGATGTGACCGTCGGCGCCGATGCCGAGCAGTTGCACATCGATGCCGCCACAGTCGTGAATCAGCTCTTCGTAGCGCACACATTCCGCCCCGAGGTCGCGCGCCGCGCCGTTCGGCAGATGGGTGTTGCGCCGGTCAATGTTGACCCGGCTGAAAAGGTGCTGGTCCATGTAATAGCGGTAAGAATGCTGGTCCTTGGGCGACAGGCCAACATACTCATCGAGATTGAACGTGCGGCAGAGCGAGAAATCGAGATGGTCGCGCCGGTGCATTTCGGCCAGATGCCCGTAAACCTGCTCCATCGTTCTGCCGGTGGCCAGGCCAAGCACGAACGCCGGCTTCGCCCTCAGACGCCTGGCAATCAACCGCGCCACAAGCAGCGCGGCCTTTTCCGCTGTCGGTTGAATGATGACTTCCATGGCGAAAAGTTAAGCACGAACGGACGCGGATGCGCACGAAGAAAACGCCCGCGCCCGGTACGCGCCCGGTTCACTTCGGATAATCGCGCCACATCCAGCGCATCGCGTCGGGGAAAAGCATCGTGCCGTGCTTGCCGCTGTGCACACCCTCGCCGAAGACGAACTTGTGGTCGTAGCCTTTCTCGTCGAGCGCGGCGGCCATCGCCTTGTTCGCCTCCGGCCACGAGCCATACTGGTTGTTGAGGTCGTTTGAGCCGTCCTGCTGGAACATGCGGATCGGCTTTTTCGGCGAGTTACGGACGAGGTCCGGGTATTTGTTGCCGCCGCGGATGTTGGTGAAGCTGCCGACGGTGGTGAAGCATTTGCAAAACGCGTCGGGCCGCTCCCAGCAGACCGTGAACGAACAGATGCCGCCGCTGCTGCTGCCGCCAATGCAACGCCCTTCAGGATCTTTCGTCAGGTTATATTTCTTGCCGACCTCCGGCAGGATTTCCTCGATCAGAAACCGCGCGTAGGTGTCGCCGAGCGAGTCGTATTCGACGCTGCGGTTCGCGCGCGGCGCGGGCCGGCCATCGGGTCGCTTCGGCGGTTGTTCACCGGGCTTGAGCAGCTTGCCGCCGGGCTGGATGAAGATGCCGATGATGACGGGCAGTTCGTGTTTGGCGATGAGATTGTCGAACACCGTTGGCGCGTTGTAGAGGATGCCGTCCTGGCAGACGAACACCGCGGCGGGTTTGTCGGCCTTGTATTGCGCCGGCACATAAACCCAGTAATCGCGCATCGTGCCGGGATAAATCTTGCTCTCGTTCCAGGAATACTTTGTGATCTCCCCCTTCGGCACGCCCTTCTGCTCCACCGAATCGGGGCCGGGCTTGTATTGGTCGTCGGGTGACGGCGCTTTCTCGGCGGCTTGAAGAACCACGGCGCCAGCCATGACGGGAATAAGGATGCTGCGGAGGTAGGGTTTCATATTGGACTCAATGCTGCGATTTCGGCGGTTCACATTCAACCACATAAACCTGGCTCCAGCCATCCCGGTCGCTGGTAAAAACCACGCGCCGCCCGTCGGGCGAAAACGCCGGATGAGGATGGCTCCATTGCGGACCATAGACGGAGGCGGGATCGTCGGGACGCGGCGGCCGGTCGAGTTCGGGCTGGTCGCCACGAATGATGCTCGTGTCAATGCCCGCGCCTTTCGCCGGCTCGGCCAGCTTCCACTGCGTGCCGCGGCTGGTGGCGCGCGGATGGCAAAGCGTGCGCCGCTCGCCGGTACGGGCGTTGACCAGTTGCAGGCCGATGTCGGGATGATTCGTGTCCGCGACGATCCAGCGCCCCGTGCGGTCGCTGCTCTCGTGCCACGAGTTGAACACCGCCACCGTGCGCACCCGTGAACCGTCGCGACTGATGGCGCGCAGCGCGTGCGGCCAGTGCGTGAAGATGAGCTCGCTGCCATCGCCGAGCCAGCTTTCGTGGACGATCCATTCGCCGGGCTGCTGCGGGTAGAGATTGCGGTCGCCGCTGCCGTCGGCGCGGATGGTCCAGATGCGCGCGCCCGGCGTGCCGGAGTATTCCAAAAGACTGTCGTCGCTCGGACAGAACTGGACGTGGCCGACCTCGGCCTTTTCGATCAGAATTTGTGTTTTCCCGGACGCCAGCTCAATAAGCGCAAGCCGGCAGCATTTCGGCAGCCGCACGCCGATGGCCAGGCGCGTGCCGGCGGGGTTGAGTGAACAGTTGCCGAGCTTCGCGCCGTCGAACTTCGCCACGATGCGCTCGTGCAACGTCTCGCGGTCCACCTCGACGATGCTGTCGCGCGCCGAGAAATAAAGCCGGCGTCCGTCGCGCGTCACCGTCGGCGAAAACGGATTGATGTCCACGCGCGCCGTGAGCTGCGTGATCTCGCCGGTAGTCTCCGCGGCGGCGAAGAGATTCGGAAATCCCGTCCGGTAGCTGACGAAATAAAGCTCGCGCTGGTCGTCCGGCCACGACGGATTCGTGAAGTAGAAATGATGATGTATCGCCTCCGCCGCCGTCATCCGCCAGAGACGCGCGCCGGTCTTCTCATCGCGCAGTTCGCGCCGCTCGGAGGGAAATCGCTGGCCGATGGCGAACGCGCGGTTCGTCGTCACCAGCAATCCAGCTCCGGCTGCGGCGGTGGTTTTCAGAAAGGCGCGACGGGTGCTGCGATGGGTCATTCCGGGTTTCATCTTATGTCGTGAGTCCGGCATCGTTCAACACCGCCGAAACTACTTCGGCAGCTTCGCGCGCCATTTGGCGGCCTCGTCTTTCGCGGTGCGTCCGGCAGTGGTGGCAAAGAAAAACTCCGCCACCCTCTCATACCGGTCCACGATCCCAGCAACATCGGTCGAATTCCTCCGGGCGTAGTCGTCCGCCTCGGCGAGCTTGCTGCGTGCGGCGGCGTCCGCGGCGTCTTCGACTTGCTGCTGCTGATGGCGGGAGGAAGCTTCTTCATCGAGTTGCTGCTGCTTGTCGACGCGGTAAACGTAGGCAACGACACATGCGACGGCCAGCAGGAACGCCACGACCCATGCCGCGATGACGACGGGCGTGGTCATCCAACCGGGGTGATGATGAGTCTGAGCCGGCGGCGTGACTGTGGTTTTTTGACTGGCCACCTGCCACGATTTCGGCGTGCCTCCCGGCGCGAGGATCCTGACCGCACTGGACTTGGGGCGCGTCATCACCGACAAACCCTCCGCAATGGCCGCCTCGGCCGGGCGTCCGCCGGCGGCGAGTGTTTTCAGGTCGGAGATGAGCGTGTCGTAGGCGGGGTAACGGTCGTGCGGGTCGCGGCCGAGCATTTTTTCCAGGATGGCGCAGAAGCCTTGCGAGAGCGCCGGGTTCAATCCCCTCGCCCACGGCAGGCCAACCTCGCGTTGCTGCTGGAAGACCGCCGGGCCGGTGCGCCCGCCGAACGGCTGCGCGCCCGTCGCCAAATGATAGAGCGTGGCGCCGAGCGCATAGATGTCGCCCAGGCAATCCTGCGCCCGCGCGCCCAACGCCAGTTCCGGCGCGGTGTAATGCGCATCGCTCACCGGCGTATGCGCAAGCGGGTGGCCGGTTTCATTCGCCGCCGTGCGCGCAAGGCCAATGTCGGCAAGCTTCACGACGTTGCCGGTGTCCATGAAGATGTTCTGCGGGCGGATGTCATGATGCAACAGGCGCTGCTGCATCCACGCCGTCCGCAACGCGCCCGCCACGGCCAGGCCAATGGCGATGAGCGACGGCTCGGCGAGCTTGCCGGTGCGCGCGAGCAGTTTGTCGAGCGTCTCGCCGGCGGCCAGTTCCATCGCGAGGCAATGCCGCCCGCCGACCTCGGCCACGTCGAGCACTCGCACCAAATCGGGGTGCTGCAACCGCCGCGCGGCGGTCGCGTCGGCGTAGAACCGGCTGATGAAGGCGGGATCGCGATGAAAGCGCGAACTGAGCACGCGCACGGCAATCTTCGGCGGCGTGCCCGGCGGCGCGTCGGCGCGGACGCGCGCAACATAGACAGTCCCCATCGCGCCGCGGCCGAGCGACTCGCCCAACTCCATCGCGCGCAGCACGCCCTGCCCGCCCACGCCCAAAACTTGATCGTGATTCTTCGGCATGACGAAAGCAAAAACCCCGACCACCGCGTCGGGGTGAAAACTGGCGCCCCCACCGGGAGTCGAACCCGGCTTACTGGATTGAGAATCCAATGTCCTAGCCGATAGACGATAGGGGCTGCGTCGGCGGGTTGCCCCGCCAACAGCGCCGCGAACCATAGGCAGCCCGATGGAGGATTTCAACCATTTTTCCTTCGGGCCCGTTTTTTTTGCTCCGGCAAGGTGGATCGCGGCCTCCGGACGCGATCTCCAGCTCATCGTTAGACCTTTGCACAACTTGGCGCCTATCTCTAACTCTGGCGTGTTTCCGGGTCGTCTGGGCCACTTTCGCCCCGGGCCGGAAACCTTCGGTTCTGCCGAGCGCCCAAGTCCGGTTTGTGCTTGATCCTCTTCCCCGGTTATGCGACAGGAGCGAGGTTCGATTAACACTGCCAAGGAGTTCTGCAATCACGTTGCGGAGATGGTCGTCGGACTTGGTTGCAGAAACGCTTCGACACCACAATGAAACAGAACCTCGTCTATTTAACAGTCCTGACGGGACTGCTGGGTTTCGCGCTCGGTTGCTCCAAGCAGGATTCCGGCAGCGCCGCGCAGCCGGCCGTCGGCCACACCCACAGCGATGCCTACATCACGATGGGCGATCTCAAATTGTTCCGCGCATACGCACCCAAAGAGTCCGCTGTTGATTTACGGGAATATCTGCCGGAAGGCGAAACCCTGGATCACTGGAACCGGCTGGCTTCGGTCCGAGTCTTCAAGGACCTGAAAGACCCGAAGCAGTATTTGTCGGATCTGGCGGGCGCTGTCAAGCAGAGCAATCCGGCTGCCCGATTTCAGTTCCTACAAAACGACGAGACGAAGGAACTGATTCTAGACTTCATGATGTTTGCGCCCAGTTCTGCCCGTGAGCGTTTTGCGGAGTGGAATCTGATGCGCGCGAAGTATGTCGAGGGCACTGGATTGGTTGTGTATCAATATGCCATGCGGGTTTACAATCCTAACAGGAGTTCCGCTCCCATCATCATCGCGGAGAGGAACAAGATGGTGGATCGGTTCGGGAGTGCGTCGTTCGAAGAGCAAGCGCCATCCAACCAGCCACCACAGCCAACGCGTTCCGCGTCTGGTTCACCGTGAATGGAGCCAATAGGATGTCATACCAATTCATGGAATCGAAAGAGGCCCTGGTGTTCGAAATCCTCCTGCCGAAGAAGATGGCCTATGCGTCCAAACTGCAGGAGGTGATGGATGCGTTCATTTCGGACGACCGGGTTCTGGAGATTCCCGAGATCAAGAAGGTGGCAGCCATCCTGCGCAAAACGGGGCGCCGCCAGCGGAAATTCATCATCCGGCGCATCCGTGAAGTGATTTCCGGTTACTCCATCTACGAGGTGGATGGACGGATCGCAACGTACAAGGGGCCGGTGGATGAGCGGACCTGGGTGATCCGGCTGATCATCCATGATCCCAGGAACCGACGGGGAATGGACAAGGGTTTTCGGACCCTGGCCAACACGATCGTGCAGCACCTCATCGGCAAGCGATTCGCCGAAGAGCTGGGAACCGAGGATGAAATCTGGATTCTCGAATACCACAAACCCCAGTTGCTGCGATGGGTGAAAAAGCCGGCGGGCGGATAGCGGGCGATTCGGTAGGACATCTACGGCAAAGCGACCGGACGCGAGCAAACAGCAATCGTTGATTGAGGATCGGCGACTGGTGATTGACCTTGCCCATCGCGACCGATAGATTATGCGGCATGAAAGGCGAGTTCACTGCGATCATTGAGAAGGCGCCTGAAGGAGGCTATTGGGCGGTGTGTCCTGAAGTTCCCGGCGCCAATGGCCAGGGCGAGACAGTGGAGGAAGCCAAGCAGAGCCTGCGACAAGCGATCCGGCTCATTTTTGAGGATCGGGCGGAAGACGCCAAACGCGGTCTTCCAGAAGATGCCATTCAAACCGTGGTCGCGCTCTGATGAAACGGCGCGACTTGGAGAAGCGGCTGCGCCACGCGGGCTGCTACTTGAAGCGTGAAGGAAGCTCCCACGCCCTGTGGATCAACCCGCGGACGGGAGTGATTGAAGCCATCCCCCGTCATTCCGAGGTGAAAGAACCGCTCGCCTGGAAAATCCTGAAATCCTTAGACGCCGCATAGCAGAAGCGCGGCGGCGGGTTTTCGTCGGCAACAATGAAAGAAATCAAAGGCCAGATAGTCGCTATAGGCGGAGGTGGATTTTCCATGGAGCCCGACAATCCCCTCCTGGACGATTTCATCCTGTCGTTGGCGCCAAGAAAACCAGCCAGGATTTGTTTTGTCCCTACGGCGAGCGCAGATTCTGCCCCGTATTTGGTAAAATTTTATCGTGCGTTCAGCGGTCGCGCCATCCCGACCGATTTGACAATTTTTAATTCACCTGTGCTGCCGCGACAACCCGCTCGCACATCAGAGATCGCGAGCTTTGTGGCGGAGCAAGACATCATCTACGTCGGTGGAGGAAACACGGCCAATCTGCTTTCCATCTGGCGTGCGCATGGTCTGGATCGAATCTTGCGTGACGCTTGGCGGAAAGGAACCATTCTGTGCGGCATCAGCGCCGGAATGATTTGCTGGTTTCGCGACGGCCTCACGGACTCGTACGGCGGACTGGCTCCGTTGGGTGATGGTCTCGGATTCATTGACGCAAGCGCCTGCCCGCATTATGACGGCGAGAAGGGACGACCCGCTGCGTATAGGAAGGCCATCAAGGAAGGTTTCCCCGACGGTTATGCTGCCGATGATGGCGCGGCCTTGCATTTTCGAGGCACAGAATTGTTCGATGTCGTGACTTCGAAAGAGGGTGCATCCGCGTATCGAGTGGAGTTGGTGGACGGTCGTGTCAGAGAAACACGTTTGAAAAAGCGATACCTCGGGAAGCCGATTGGGGCAGGAAGCGCCTGACAAACCGCTGTTGCGTCTGAAGTCACACATCCATGGGCACATCTATCAACACACGCTGGGCGGATTGGTGCAAGCGGCTGCAGGCCATCGCCCAGAACGGCCTGACCTTCGCGCACGACCCCTATGACACTGAGCGCTACCGCGCCGTGCGCCAGATAGCCGCGGAGATGATTGCGGAAGGCTCCGGGCTTGAACCTGCAACCGTCCTTGGCATCCTGGACAAGGAGACGGACTACGCCACGCCCAAAACGGACGTGCGGGGCGTCATCTTTCGCGACGACAAACTGCTGCTCGTGCGTGAGCGGTCGGATGGCCGGTGGACCCTGCCGGGCGGCTGGGCGGATGTCGGCGCGTCACCGGCCGAAAATGTAGTGCGCGAAGTTTTCGAGGAATCCGGGTTCTCCACCCGCGCGGAGAAACTGCTGGCCGTGTATGATCGGAGCAAACATCCGCATGAGCCGCCTTTCCCCTTTCACGTCTATAAGATCTTCATCCTCTGTTCCATCACCGGCGGCAAGGAGACGGCCAGTTCGGAAACCGACTCGGTGGGTTTTTTCGGCGAGACCGAGATTCCCGAGCTGTCCATCGGCCGCGTGACGCCCGCGCAAATCCGAAGGATGTTCGAACACCATCGCGATTCCCATCTGCCCACCGACTTCGACCGCGAGGCCTGAGACAGCAGCGGGGCGCCATCACGCCACCCTGAAAGCTCGCGCGAGGCAATGAAATCCCGAAACCGTTGCCAAGCGGCAGCGCGCCACAGGCGGAGGAGGTTAGAAAAAATATCTCGACATCTTGTGAGAATTTTTCTAATCTACTCTCCCGCATGAACAGGCGAAGGATGAAGGCGGAAGAAGATCGATGGGGACGGGAACCGGCGAAAGGCACAAGACGGCGAAGCCATGCGCGAAACCGCCCGGCCAATGGATTTCGATCCGACCGTATGCCACCCGTTGAACATTGCAACGGCACGATTCAGCCCACGGGTCCGATGTCTTGGAGGACGCGCTGGCCGAATTCGGGAGGGGCCGCAGCGCCCCCGCAACCGGAGCTTTGTGCCGGTTCGCGGCTGGGAGGCGCATCGCTGGGATTGATCCGCCCCCCCACTTTCACGGTCGGGGCACTGAGGCCCCTCTCCCATTCAGTGCAACACCTCCCCGCCCGAAGGTTCATGAATTTTACCCAAGACCCGTTGTTGGAATGCCTTGCAACCTGTGAGGAAGGATGGTGCAAAACGAACCCAAATGATCGCCGCAGTCAGAACCCGAAAGCATCGTTTTTCCACAGGAAAACGGATGTTTCGGTCCAATCCGGCTTCTGCGAAGAAACGTTTTTTTGCGAAACGAACCCAAATGAAGACGGGCGAAATTGCTATTAACAAACTGCGAATACATGAGTTACATGAAAACCACATGGCCGTGGTTGACGGCGCTGGAAGCCAAACAAACCCATACGCGACGGTTCGCCAGCGCCACTGGACGGACCCAACAATCGAGCGCACTCTGGCACAGTCACAGTAGTGCAGATTTCCCGAATGCCCCGTTGCCAGGTGAAACGAACCAGTCGCACCCAAACAGCCACCAGTGACCAAATAATAATTCGTTGCTTATTGTGCAATACGTTTTATGAATAACGGGTCACGAGTCACGAATCACGTTTAACCAGATACAAACATGCTACGAGCCGGAATCGTCGGGTTGCCCAATGTGGGCAAGTCCACTTTGTTTAACGCCGTCACGCGCACGCACAAGGCGCCGGCGGAGAATTATCCTTTTTGCACCATCGAGCCGAACGTGGGCGTGGTCATCGTGCCCGACGCGCGGCTGGACAAGCTGGCGGAGATGTATAAACCGCTCAAGATCACGCCCGCGGCGGTGGAGTTTGTGGACATCGCCGGGCTGGTGAAGGACGCGCACAAGGGCGAGGGCCTTGGCAACAAGTTCCTCAGCCACATCCGCGAGGTGGACGCTATCGTGCAGGTGGTGCGTTGCTTCGAGGACCCGAACGTCATCCACGTCACCGGCAAGGTGGACCCGATCGGCGACATCGAGACGGTCACCACGGAGCTGGTCTTTGCCGACATGGACACGCTGGAGCGGCGGGCGCAGGCGTTGGTGAAGAAGATCCACGCGCACGACAAGCTCGCCGACGTGGAGATGGCGCTGGTGAAGCGGGTGCAGGCGCACCTGAACACCGGCAAGCCCGCCGTGACGCTGGAGTTCACGCCGGAGGAGCAGGTGCTGGTGAAGGCGTGGTGCCTGCTGACGAGCAAGGCGGAGATTTTCGCGTGCAACGTGGCCGAGAAAGACCTCGCCGCGCCGGACGCGAACCCGCACGTCCAAGCCGTCCGCCAGTACGCCGAGACGCACCGCGGCACCGAAGCGGTGGTCATCAGCGCCGCCATCGAATCCGAGCTGGTGGACCTTTCAGAGGAAGATGGCCGGCAGTATTTGGAGAGCGTCGGCGTGAAAGAGAGCGGCGTCGGCCAGCTCATTCGCTCGACGTATCACGTGCTCGGCCTGCGGACGTTCCTGACCGCCGGCGAGAAGGAAGTGCGCGCGTGGACAATCCACGAGGGTTTCACCGCGCCGCAAGCCGCGGGCGTCATCCACACCGACTTCGAGCGCGGCTTCATCTGTGCCGAGACCGTGAAATACACCGACCTCATTGCCGCCGGCACCTACGCCGCCGCGCGCGAAAAAGGCCAGGTCCGCCAGGAAGGCAAGAGCTACATCGTGCAGGACGGCGACGTCATGCTGTTCCGGTTCAACGTGACGTAAGCGATTGCCCGCCAAACACGTCAAAAGACGCTAAAGAGCGAAGGAGAAAGCGAGACTGTGGGAAGATGGTCTTCGTCTTCGCCCGCCATTTTCTGACTTTCGCGTATTTCGCGGGCAAATTCCGGCCTCAGTACCGCTCACGCTGCTTTGGCATCTGCCGCGGATCGCTGAGTTGGCGGGCGTCAAATTTCATCTCGACCTTCTCCATCACGCTGACGGCGTCGAGCGGCTTGAGGAGGAACTGTCTTGTGCCACCGTCGAGCACGTCGCGCAACATGAAGGTCACCACGCGGTCGCCGCGCACGACCTGGATTCTGCCCGCCGGCATCTCGCGGCTCGCGCCGCCCGCGCCAACGATCACGCGACGGAGCGTCAGGTCTTCCTGCCAGAGGTAGAATCCGCGCCGCCGCACTTCGCCCCCGACCACGACGCAATCGGTCGAGTATGGCCCAAACACCCGGATGTGAAGGCCCGACGCCTGGGGGAGACCCGCGCAGCCGGGAAACTGTTGGGCCACCATCTGCTGCGTCCGCTTCCGGCATTTGAGCGGCTTGAGGATGCCCTCCGGTTTCCAGTACAATTCTTCGTTGATGTATTCGAGGTAACTCTTTTCCAGCCCCGGCACGCCGAAGACGTCCACCTGGAGCAGGTCGCCCTCGTGCAAGTGTTCCAGCTTGGTGTGGCGAAACACCCATGGGCCGTTATAAGCGGCGATCTCGACCGCGCCGGCGGCGCGCAGTTCGGGCGTCAATTCCAGCGGCAACTGGCCGACCACCGGGGCCGTCTCCTTCATCCGCTCCAACTCGCTCAACTCGGCCACACCGCCGCCGCAACCACACAGGGCCGTCACCAACACAGAAACGATCAGAAAACGATTCACGGGGTTCTTTTTAAGCCCGATCCTTCGCCGCTGCAAGCGTGGAACCAAACGGCACCACGCGAGCGCCGACGCGCAAAGGCCGGGGTGGTGGAAATTGGCTAACCGGTCTGGTTCGGATAGCTGCCCACGACCTTCACGAGGGTGCTGTGGCGCTTCAACTCGGCGAGCGCCTTTTGGACGGAGACATCCTCGGCGTGGCCCTGAAGATCGGCGAAGAAAAAAGCCGCGAGCGGCCTGTCCTTGAAGGGACGCGACTCGATGTTGATCAGGTTCACGCTGTGCTTGCGAAACGCGGCGAGGCTGTTCTCCAACGCGCCCACGCGGTTCGCACAGCAGAAAATGACGGAGGTGAAATCATTGCCGACCGGCGCGGCCGACTTGCGGCCAATCACAAAAAAACGCGCCACGATCTGCGAGGGATTGAGCGATCCGGTCACCGACAGGAGAATCTGCGCGCAAATCTTCAGACCGCTGTTCATCAGTAAATCGCACACGTGCGTGGTCACGCCGTCGGTCGAGTCCTCGATCGGCACGACACCGCAGTCGGCCCGGCCTTTGGCCACCTCGCGAAACACGTTGGCAAGCGTCGGCTGGTATTTGTAGGTCACGCTGCCGCCAAATTTGTGCCGGGCCGCGCTGTCGGTGAAGCTGCCGCGCGTGCCGAAGACCGAGATCACCATGTTCTTCTGCAACGCCAGCGACGCGCTCATCACTTCGCGCCAGATGGCCCGTAGCGAGCGAGCGCTCAGCGGGCCGCGGTTATTCGCCATGACGCGTTTGAGCACGTCTTCCTCGCGCTCCGGCGCGTAAACTTCTTCGCCCAACCGCCGCTTGACCTTGCCGATTTCGCCGGCCACTTGCGTCCGCTCGTTCAGCAGTTTGACCAGGCGCGTGTCGAGCGCGTCTATCCGTGTGCGCAGTTTTTCGATGTTCATGGAGAACTCCGTTTCAACGCCAGGCAGGACAGGTGTCTTGCCTGTCCATCATTACCAAAACCGCAGCAAGCAGTACACTCTTCATGTCGTCTGGCTTGTGGAAGGCTGGCTTGGCGGCGCGTCCTCTGCGGGCGGGCTGGCCGGTGCAGCTTCTGCGGGCTGGCCGGGCGGAGCGGGTTCCGCGGCCGGCTGCTCCGCGGGCTGAGCCGCGGCGGTCTGCTGGCGCTTGGCCTCGATGCGGCGCAGTTCCTCGATGGCCGGCAGGTCGTTCAAGTCGCGCAGGCCAAAATGTTCCAGAAACACCTGCGTCGTCCCATACTGCAACGGCCGGCCGGGCAGTTCACTGCGACCGGTGATTTTCACCAGCCCGCGCTCCAGCAGCGTCCGCAACACGCCGTCCACGTTCACGCCGCGCACCGACTCCATCTCGACGCGCGTGATCGGCTGCCGGTAGGCGATAATCGCCAGTGTCTCCAACGCCGACGGTGAAAGCCGCGTGGGACGGTCCACGTCCAGCAGCTTGTTCAACCACGGCGCGTATTCCGGCCGGCTCACCAACTGAAACCCGCCGGCGACCTCGGCGATGGTGAAACTGCGCTCGCTCTGGATGTAGTCCACCTTCAGCTGCTCCATGGCGCCGGCGATCTCCGCCTCCTTCACGCGCTTGAGCGGCGCGGCCGTGGCCCCGCTCTTGTCTTCCGTGTCGGCCGTGAGTACGGCACGGATTTCCTGCGGACTGAGCGGCTTGTGGGCCGCGAACAATAAAGCTTCGATGATAGATTTGAGGTTCATGAGGCGGCTTTAACGATCTCGATTTCTGCAAAATGCGCCGACTGCTGGGCGCGCACCTGTTTGAGCCGGATCAACTCCAGCAGCGCCAGGAATGTCGCGACGATCTCGGCGCGTGTGGCGGCATGGTCGAACAGGTTGTGAAACTTGAGGGCGCCCTTCTCGCCAATCGTCCAGAGGATCTCCTCGATCTTGTCGGTGACGCTGTAGGTTTCCTCGAAAATTTCGCGGAGATTTTCCTTTTGAGCGACGCGCTTGAGCGTTTCGTTGAAGGCATTGATGAGGTCGAAGATGCTCACGTCGCCGAGCTTCAACTCCCCGCTTCCCGTCTCCGGCTCCGATCCCTCATGCCGCGGGAACACCTGCTCCTGCTCCAACGCGCGGTGGCCGAGGTAGGACGCCACGTCCTTGAATTTCTTGTATTCCACGAGTTGCCGGATCAACGCCCATCGCGGTTCCTCGCCTTCGTCCTCGTCCAGCGCCTGTTGCTCCGAGCGTTCCTCGGCCGGCAACAACATCCGGCTCTTGATGAGCATCAGCGTCGCCGCCATCACCAGAAACTCGCCGGCGATGTCCAGGCTGAGCATGCGCATCACCTGCAGATATTCCAGATACTGCTTGGTGATTTTCTCGATCGGAATGTCGTAGATGTCCACCTCTGTCTTCTTGATGAGGTAGAGCAGCAGATCGAGGGGTCCCTCGAAAATCTCCAGCCTGACTTTGTAATCGTTTTCAACCATGAAAAATCCATTCAGCCACAAAAAGGCACAAAAGTCACAAATCGAATTTCCAAAGCGGCGTTTTTTTCAACATCTTCTTGTCGCTCATGCACGATCTCTTGTGCCTTTTTGCGGTTTCCCCTATCGCAACCCCACGGCCTGGCGCACGGCGGCCATCGTCTTGTCGGCTTCGGCGCGAGCCCGCTCCGCGCCGTGGCGCAGCACGTCGTGAACGACATCCATGTTCTTCGCCAGCTCCTGCCGCTTCTCGCGCGCCGGCGCGAAGTAAGTCCAAATTTTCTGCAACAAGGCCTTTTTCACTTCACCGTAACCGAGGCCGCCTTTGCGAAACCGCTCTGCCATCTCCGCCGCTTCCGCGGGCGTCGCGAACAACTTGTAGAGCGCGTAGAGGTGCGACTTGTCCGGGTCCTTCGGCGACTCCATCGGCGTGGAGTCGGTGACGATGTTCATCACCTTCTTCTTCAGCGCCTTCTCGTCAGTAAAAATCTCAATGGTGTTGTCGTAACTCTTCGACATCTTCTGGCCGTCGAGACCGGGCACCGTCGCCACGTTGGCGCGAATCTCCGGCTCCGGCAGTTTCAGAATCTCCGCGCCGCCGCCGTATTGCAAATTGAACTTCACGGCGATGTCGCGTGTCACCTCCACGTGCTGCTTCTGGTCCTGCCCCACCGGCACCAAGTCGCTCTGGTAGATCAAAATGTCCGCCGCCATGAGCACCGGATAGGCAAACAGCCCGTGGTTGGGCGCGATGCCTTTGGCGGTCTTGTCCTTGAAGCTGTGGCACTTCTCTAGCAGCGACATCGGCGTGACGTTCGACAGAATCCACGCCAGCTCCGTGTGCTGCGGCACGTCGCTCTGGCGGAAGAACACCGCGCGCGCCGGGTCCAGCCCGCACGCCAGAAAATCCAGCGCCACGCCGAGCACGTTTTGCCGCAGCGCCGCCGGGTCGTCCACCGATGTCAGCGCGTGGTAGTCCGCGATGAAATAAAACGCCTCGCCGCGCGCCTGCAATTCGATTGCCGGCTTCATCATTCCGAAATAGTTGCCGATGTGCAACGCACCGCTCGGCTGTATGCCTGAAAGAATCCGCATGTTTGTTGTCCTTGCCGCGAGACGCTAGCAACGGTGCCCGGCGGAATCAACGGTTTTGTCCACGACGCCCCGCCTGCAACCCGGTTGACGGGGAGAAAACAGACAAAAACAAGGCGGGATCGGCATCAGCTTGCATCGTGCTTATGGCGGAACTGCGTCGGCGTCACGCCGGTGTATTTGCGGAACACGTTGCTGAAGTATTGGCTCGATGAAAAGCCGGTGGCGAAAGCGATATCGGTGATCGCGCGGGCCGGATTGGCGAGCATCTCACGGGCGTTGCTGACGCGCAGACGCTGAAGGTAGTCATTCGGCGCCATGCCGGTGGTTTGCTTGAACAGTTGAAACAACCGCGCGCGGCTGCAACCCGCCGCGCGCGCGAGGTTGCTCATGGGCAACGGCTCGTGCGCATGCGTCTGCATGTGCGCCAACGCGTTTTCCACCGTGCGTTTCGCCTTCGCCGGACGCGACGCGGTGAGATGGCGGGCGGCTTCCAGGATGACGCCGCACGTGAGCAGCCGCACCGCCGCGGCAACGGACCTGTCAGCCCGCGCGCCCGTGATGCTCACGTGGCGGTTCAACGCCAGCACCGACCGCCGCAGTTCCGCGCTCATCGGCCGTGCGGCCAGCGCGTGGGTTTCGAACTGCCCGCGCATCCAGTCGAGGTCGCGGGCCATAAACGGCGTGTTGCGCCACGCCCCGGCCGCGTCCAGACCCAACAACACTCCGCAAAGCTTCGCAGGCATCCGCACATCATGCACGCCGCGATGCACCGCTCGCGGTGGCATGACCACAAACCAGCCGCCGGCCAGTTCGACGATGCGCCCGTCCGAGAACTCGTAGGCCGTGGCACCCTCCAGCACGAAGATCAGTTCGAAGCGGCGGTGCGAATGCCAGGGGATGGGCAACGCGCTATGGCTGTGGATGGCACTGACGGTGTCCACCAACGGCAAGGCGACGTCACGCCCGCGCAGACGGCGCTCGCCCGGCGGTTCTGCGGAAGCGAATCGGGGAACGACCGCGAGTTTGCGCCTGGTCATGACGGCTTTTGCAATATCATCTATGCGACAATTCTGAAAGACGATTTTACACAATCATGGCACACTGCCGACATGAAAACACCGTTGACCGGCATTGTGCCTCCGATGATCACGCCGTTGAGCGGACGCGACGCGCTCGACGTCGCGGGACTGGAGCAATTGATCGAGCACGTGCTCGCCGGCGGCGTCAGCGGGCTGTTCATCCTCGGCACCACCGGCGAGGGGCCGAGCCTCGGCTACCGGCTCCGCAAGGAGTTCATCGAGCGCACGTGCAACCTGGTGCGCGGTCGCGTGCCGGTGCTGGTGGGCATCACGGACACGGCGTTCGTCGAGTCGGTGAACGCCGCGCGCTGGGCTGCCGACGCGGGCGCGGACGCAGTGGTGCTCGCGCCGCCGTATTACCTGCCGGAGGGCCAGCCGGAGTTGCAGGAATATCTCGATCACCTCGCGCCGGAACTGCCGTTGCCGCTGTTCCTTTACAATATGCCGGCGCTGACGAAGGTGTCGTACGAACTGGAAACCGTCCGCCGCGCGATGGACAACCCGCGCATCATCGGCCTCAAGGACAGTTCGGGGAACATGATTTACTTCCACCGCGCCGTGGGCCTGCTGAAACATCGGCCCGACTGGACCCTGCTCGTCGGCCCGGAAGAAATGCTGGCCGACGCCGTCTTCGCCGGCGGCCACGGCGGCGTCAATGGCGGCGCCAACGTCCATCCGCGGCTCTACGTCGAGTTGTTCCAGGCGGCGCGGGCCGGCGACGCCGTGCGCGTCCGCGAACTGCACGCGCAGGTCATGCGCATCAGCGACAACCTCTACCGCATCGGCCGCCACTCCTCCGCAATCATCAAGGGCATCAAGTGCGCCCTCTCGCTGCTCGGTGTCTGCGACGATTTCATGGCCGAGCCGTTCCGCCGCTTCCGCGAGCCGGAGCGCGAGAAAGTGCGCCAGCTTCTGGCCGAACTGAACCTTTGCGGCACCCCCAGAACGAAAGTCGCTTCTCCGCGTTAAAACACGAACCAGTCCAGTCCTTGCCATCTGGCGGTTACTTTTCCATGGTCGCAAACAGTTCTGCGGGCGCGGTGGTCACCGTCACCCGCGGAATGGTCAACAGGTTTGCCGCATCGGGGATGATTTTGCCCGAAGCAACCGATTTGCCGTCACGCACCAGGCGCCAGGTGCAGGAAACACCGGTGCGGATTTTGAAGTGCTGCAAGCGACGCAAGGTGACATCCGCGGTGGAAACATCCGGCATCGTTGGCGGCGGGTTTTCGATTGTGGGATGCGCGAGCCAGAACCACATCGTGAATCTGGATGACGTGTCGGTTTGATTCTTCCATCGAAACCAGGCGTTGATCTGCCCGGACTCGTCGAAATTCGCGGGATCTCCGTGCCACGGCGACCGCTGGTCGGACGAAGCGTCGGTGAAAACCGGGTAGGCTTCGTTCTTGCGAATCTCCAACCACGGATACGCCAGTGCGACATCGCACAGGGGGAATTTTATGATGGGGCCACGCCATGTCGTGTGACCAAAAGATCCTCAGCCAAGAACCAACGCCAGCCGGCCCGCGCGTGAAGCGTTGAGCAGAACATCCTGAGTCTTCGACCAGTTGTCGTTCTGCGCGGAAAAATCAACCACCACCGGCGGGTCGGGCAATCCAACGGCGGAGATGCGCTTGATCCAGTCCTCTTTCGTTTCCTGCGAGGCGTTGGCATCGGGAGACGGCTGGAAGTCCATACGAAAGGCGGCAAAGTCAGTGTCCGCCGGAACCCATGCCGCGATGGCCGCGAAAACATCCCCATGCGGCAGGCCCAAGCCCAATGTCCCGCAACCGCCCATTGAGAGACCGGCAAGGTAAATGCGGTTGCGGTCTATCGGGTAGTGAGTGACGACCCACTCGATGGTCTCCAAGACACGTTTTTCGGGTGGCGCAAGGTTTTTGAGGTAACTCTTGTCGCGTTTTGCCAAGCCCCATCCCCACCATTCGGCGTTGGTGGAGTTTGGATAGAGCGCGTAGCAATCGTCGGGCACCGCGGTGCAGACGTCGGGGGGATGGTCGCCGCCTTCAATCTTTCGGTGCAGAAACTGGAAGGCCATATAATCGAAGCCGGTGCGATTGGCGGAATGCAGCACGACGCAGAGCGGCGCGAGGGCCGTCCGCTTCCGTGGGGCGACGACGTAGAAACTGTTGTGAATCTGGTGAAGTTTGCCTGACTCGTGTAGGGCTGGGTAGCTCCACTCATCAGTGGAAACGGCCGGATAGCCCCATTCGGCACGGCAGCCGTGCGTGTAGCGTTCGATGGTTCGGTCATCGAGCGAGCGGGTATCAGGATTGTCGCGGTCCAGCGTTGGCGGCCAACCCGCCGCGAAGGCCACGCCGCTGGTCAACAGCGCCGATAGCAGACAACAGTCTACGAAAAGGAGAGGAAAAGTCGTCTTGCGATCGCTCATAGGGGCTTTGATTTCAACGGGCGGGTGAACCTCGCCTCCTCCAGCTTCTCAGATATCGTTCAGCAGCGCCTTCAGTTTCAAGTCCGCAAGCCCGCCCTCCCATTGGGCGATGGTGCGTGTGGCGTCGGCCTCGGCCATGATCGCGCCGGCGGAACCGTCATGCAGTTGCTTCAATTGGTCCGCCAGTTCCCGGCCCCAATGCTCGTAGCGGGCGGCAGCCTCCTTGTCCACCGGCACTGACGCCAGCGCCCGCCGGACCTCGGCCTGTTTCTGCGCCAGCGGCCATTGAGCGACGCCGGGGTCAGTGAATGCGAAAGCAGCCAACTCCTGCGCCAGCGCCGGTGCTCGTTTCTGGAAATCGGTCTTTGCCGCCTCGTTCTTTCTGCCGGCATGGTCGAAGAAGACAAAGCGGAAATCACACAAGGTGGGTTTGAGATCCAATACCGTTTCCACGGCATAATTGCCGACATTCAGGCCCACCTTCCCGATCTGGCTGGGAACCCACAACGCCGCGCACGGCCCGGCGCCGGTTTGATTAACGCCAGCGTACCCGGTGTCGTAGATCCGGTCGTAGTAAAATGCCCACCCTTCGCCGGCGACATCCAGTTGCGTCCGGTCGCCCTGCTTGATGTCACGCGACGAAGTGAGCACGTGACGGTCCGCATTGCTGACAAACGCCGAGGGATAGCAGCGCAGCGCCACGCGCACGGATTTGATTTCCACCTTGGGCTCCAACAGCGCCTGCGCGAACAGACAATCCCCGCCGGCCCGCGCCACAAAACGCACGCGGACCACGGCCTGCGCCGTATCGAAAACGAAATCGGTGGTGCCGCGGCCTGCTGAACTGCGCCCGGTAAACGAATGCACCAACGTGGTGCCGATGCTTTTTCCGTTGATTTGCAAGTCAAAAAAACCACCTCCATACCAGTTGCAGCCCACGGGTTCCGGCATGCCGATATAACCCTCGCCGGGAATGGCCGCCTGCGGGTTCTTCGGGTCCAAGGCGACCACGTAGCGCAGGGCATATTTCTGCGCGCCGGTATCCATCACGATGGTCTGTTGATGGCGCTGAAGCCCGATGGTGTGCGCGGGCGCCCCGGCGCCAATGATGCCGGTTTCCACGCCGAGGTCCGAAACCAGCACCTGCGCCTGCGACACGCTGCAAAGGACCAGCGAGAAACAAACCGTCAGGGTCAGGGAAAACTTTCTCATCTGTCGCCTCCTTCCGATGACTTGACCATAAACCGGGCCGTGGCCGTTGCGCCCGTGTAAAGGTCGGTCGCGCTGACGGTCCATCTGCCCTTGGGATCGTTGTGCGCCACCGGCACATCCACCACCACGCCACGCTTGTCCGTGACCACCGTCGGGCACACCCAATCCGCAACGCTTCCGTCCGGCAGTTTCACCTGCACCTTGACGGCCTGTTGACCCTCCGCCAGAGACGAGGTCATCGTGACCTGTTGCACACCTCCGGTCGTCAATGATGGCACCGCTTTCAACGTCACCGGCCTCGGCGGCTGAGGCGCAAGGACGTAGAACTGCGCGCGGAACGGCGTGATCTCCAGGCTCACGGCCTGTTGTTTGCCGAGATACTTGCGGGCCTTGAGATCGTAAACATACAGCGGGCGCGGCAGGCGCAGCTCCGCCGTCTCCGCCGTGCCATGGTGGCGGAACACCGACACAATCTGCACGGGGCCGTTCAGCCAGCGCGTGATTTCGACATTGCGCAGGCGCTGGCCGTCGGTGCCCGTCAGCGTCAACGGCGCGGCAACCTGCGCCTGCCCAAGCACCCATTGCATCAGACGGGCCGCGGTTTCCGGCGCACCTTTGGCGCTCCGGCCTTGCACACCGGTTATTGTCAGATTCATCAGCATGGCCCGACCTTTGCCGAAGTCGTGGCTCAACAACAGCGGAGTTTCTCCTGCGGAACCCACGGCCGTCGCCTGCGTGGCTTGAACGCCGGCATCGGCTCGCACTCCCGGAAGATCCAGTGTTTCCATCTTCCCTCCGGCCGAGGACAACTTGACCGAGCCGTTGCCGGCGAACGCCGCAGACATGGCGACGCGTTTCACCCCAAACACGTCATCCAACTGTCCTGCCGCGAGCGGCTTGACATGCCCGTCGTAAATCGCCGGACGCACGTCGGCGACCAGCACGCCGCCGTTGCGCACGTAGGCGCGGAGCATTTCCACTTCTTGCGCGCCCATCGCCTGCGTCATCGGCAGGAAGATGACCTTGAACTTGCTCAGATCCACTTCACCCAGCCGCATTTGCCGGTCGGTGAAGTAGAGGAAATTAAGCCCCATCTCGCGCAGCGCGTTGTGGAAGGCGGTGTGGTTGTCCTCATAGGTGCCGTAGCTCGGCGATGACTGGACTCGCGCCGCATAGGCCGAGGCATGCGAGAACAGGATGCCGACGCCATCGGTCTGCATCGTTGAGGAAAGCAACAGGTCGCCCAGACCATCGCGCACGATCTGCGTGTCGCGCAGAATTTCCCTGACCGCGGGATACGGGTCGAGATTCGGCGCGAGCCAGCCGTGGAAACGTCCCATCGCATCCCAACGCCACCACCACACGCTGTCGCAGCCGCGCGTGACCATGCGCCAGTATTTTTCCAGCAGCGAGTCGGCGTCCTTGGTGTAACCCATCCAGTTGGCGCGCGGGAAGTCGCGCGGGGCGATCGAACGAACGACCTCGTCGGCCGTGCCCGGATAAGGCGACCAGAAAGTGTTGGCGCGCACAAAGCCATCGAGGTCGTCGGCGTGGCCGAACGTGCCCGCCCCCTCGAAACCACAGCGGCTCTGCGGGTCCAGCCGGCGGAAGCTTTTGCCGAAACGCTCGCAGAGTTTGCAGAAGTTGTAGGACTGGTAAGCCTGCCGGTCGAACCAGCGGGGGAAGTTGCCGGCCCGTAGCGCCCCGGCCTCATCGTTGTCGTCGGGCTTGCTCAACTGCACCTCGTCGAAGCTGCTGTAGTAGCTGCCCCACGACGTATTGAGCGCTGCGATGTTCGCATATTGTTCGCGCAGGTAGTTTCGGTAGGCGGCAAGGCAGTGCGGGTCCAGACACGAGCCGCGCACGGCGATTTCATCGCCGAGCGAATAGACGAATACACCGTGCTGTCGCGAAGGCGCCTGCTTGTCAACAATGCCGTCCACGTGCGCCTGAATCTTGGCGTCGTCAGCCCAGCACATGGGCTTCATGATTCCTTTGTCGTCCTTCGCTGTGTCGATGTGGGTCGTGTAGGGAATCCAAGCCATATCATAGGCGGCGAGATACGACGGCGGCGAACCGCCGGAGAGATGCAGCTTCACGCCGGTTTCGGCCAGCGACTGTTCGGCCCAGGGCGCGAGCGCGCCGTGCGGCGCGTCCCACATGACAAAGTTGAACTGATCGCGATGGCGTTTGACGACGTTGGCGAACTGCCACGCCGTGGAAACCTCGTTCTTCCCATCCATCAACGTGGCGCGGACCTCCAGCAGCATTGGAAACCACGGCTCCACGGTGAAACTGAAGGAAAGTTCGGCGGCGTCCGCGTTCACGATTTGCCGGGCGACCTGACGATCCCTCCGGTCGAAGAGACTGATGACCACACGCCGGCCGGCTCCGCGCTCTCCACTTAGACGCACTTTGCCCGACAACTTCTGGCCGATTTCGGCCCAGTTCTGGTCGAGCGCAAGGTCGGTCGTTTGCCCGCAGACAATAGCAACCGGCACGCTGACAAAGCCGGCCACGCGCCCACCGTCGCGGGCCACAACGTCAAGATGGTATTTGCCGCTGCGCACCAGCGGCAGACTCAAGTCCAGCGCGCCTTCGGATTTGCCCAAGATTCGTTTGATGGTGAGCAAGACCTTGCCATCGTCACGGCGGAGTTTGATATCGGCGGTGACGCGGGAAGACGCCCCCTGCCAAACGAACGTCACGGCCGCGCCGGGCAGATCGGTTCGCGACAGTTCCTTTCCTTTGGGCTGAAGCGTGAGGTTCAACTTCGGCTCCTTGCCCGCCGCCCAGAGGATCGCCTTGCCCACGCACATGTCCCACTCGTCATAATCCACCTGCCAGCCGCGCCGATACTCCATGGCCGGGGGCTTGGGCAAACGCACGCCGCGACCCTTCGTGATCGTGAAGGCCGACGCTCCGTCCACGTCGCGCAGGAATGCCGGCAACTGCCGGAACCGGTTCTTTTCCTTGAGCACGCGCTTGTCGTCGCTGCCGACGATCACCAGCCCCGCGCCCTCGGTGACCGCCTTGAGCATCTGGTATTGCTGCTCGCCCGGCAGCATGTCCGGCGAAACGTCACGCACACCCGACCCACCCGGCGACAGAAACACAAAAGCGTCCCATTTCTCCCCGAGCAGCCGCGTCATGCGCTGGACGCCGCGCTCGGCTCCGTGCCAGCCCTCCTTGGTGCTGTCAATCACCCGCGCCCAGAAGACCATCTGCGGGTCCAAGTCGAACCGTTGTTGAAGCTCGATGACCTCGCGCGGCTCCGTGCCGTGGCCGCGCAGGAAGAACAGCACGCGCGTCTTGCCGTGGACATAAGGCACCGCCCAGTCCGTGTGCGGCGTAGCGAACCCGGCGCGAACGCTGTGGTCCACCTCGAGTTCAGCCATGTCCTGGGCCAGGCACGCACCGCAAGCGAGCATCAGACTGACGAGGAAGAGAAAAACAGTTCGTTTCATGTCCGGGCACCGTCTGGTCGCCATGGTAGACGAGACACTTCTGTCTAGCCAGCGGTTGTTTCACGACGGCGCGTTCCGTCAGGTTGATGAATCGCATCGCGAAGCCGGCTTGGTGTTATGCGCCAACGGTCTCAGATTTGAAAGATGAACCACGCCAACCGCGCCATCGCGTTCATCTGACTTCGACCGTCACCGCGCCGGAGACTTCCTCGTCGAGAACCCACCACGCACCTTTGCTGTGTGCGCGGGCGGGTTTGCCGCCGATGAACACGCCGCGCGAACTGGCGCTGGCGGGGATTTCCACCTGGGCAATCATCTTGGACGGAAGCGTGAGCAACAATGTGAAGGACTCGCCGCGTTTCCATTGAACCGCGATGGGACCGCGAGGCGTCGGAATTCTTCCCCCGGCAAAAGCCAGTCCGCCGGTGTGCGGCCGGATCATCGCACGGCTCCAGCCCGGCGCGAGCGGCTGTGCGCCGAGGACGTAGCGCGAAAGGATGTTGGCCGGCGCCGCGCCCCATGCGTGATTCCAATCCTGATTCGGTTTGTAACGCTGGTCCCAAGCTTCCCAAGTGATCGTCGTGCCACTCTCCACCATGTGCCGCCAACTGCGGTCGGTGGGCGCTGTGATGAGTGCGAGCGCGGTCGCATCGGCGTCATTCTCGAACAACCCTTCCAGCAGATACTGCGCGGCATAGACCGAACAAGCCATGTCGCGTTTGCCCAGCCACTCGGCAATGAGCGTCCGCCGTTCGGCAGGCACAAGGCCGAACGCGAGCGGAAACAGATTTGCGTGCAGCGAGGCGTGCTCCGTTCCTTCGCCGTCGCGATAAAGTCCGCGAGATGGATCGAACAGTTGTTGTTGGAACGCGACACGCGTGGCTTGTTCGCGGGCGGTGAGTTCCCCGGCGTCCTTTCCATTGTTCAATGCGCGGGCGAGATCGGCCATGAGCGCGAGCGCCCGCAGATGAAACGCGTTCACCACCGTGTTGACGGAAGTGAAAACATATCCGTCCCGTTCGCCCAAGGGCCAGTCCACGATGTCGCCGCGCTTGATCTGCGCCGGCGTGCTGACGATGAGGCCGTCAGGCCCCGCGCGTTCGAGCAGCAGTTTGGATTTCAGCGCGGCGTAGCGCGGCGCCAGCCAGTGTGTGTCGCCGGTCTGCATCCAATCGGCGTGCGCCATGAAGACCATGTGTGGCGCCCACTCGGTCGGCCAGGTGGGGAGTTTCATCAACCGGTCAAACGTGTCGCGCGCCATCTGCGGGTCGGCATCGCTCGCGTAATGGCTCAACTGGTTGAGGTAGGCATCGGCCTCGTAGGCAATGCGCTCGCGGTCGCCGTCAACATAGACGCCGGCAAACGTCGCCGCCTTGATGGAATAACGGCACAGTTCCCAGATGCGATTGAGCATTTCGTCGGAAGAGTGAAATGCCGCCGCTTCATCATTCCACGTGCTGGCGAGGGCTGCGCGACGGCACGCCTGTTCCGGGCGCAGATCGCCGGGCCAGCCTTCGATCTCGATCCAGCGAAACGGCAACACGACGCCCCACTCGACGGGGGTGAGCACGGCCGGCGGAGTGGTGTTGCGCTTGTTCGCGGCAGGCGCGACGACGAGGGAGTTGCTTCCGTTGAGCGAAATTTGGGTTTGCGCGTAACGGACGGAACCGGGCGGCTGGCGATTGACGCGTCCATTGCTTAGGGCTTCGCCGAAATGAACCGTGACGGTGTTGGTGGCACTCGGGGGCGGGTTGAGGCGCAGATTGCCATACGCCACGCGCCCGAAATCAACGAGGGTCACGCCCGGCGCGACATGGGTGATTTGCGCGGGCGGCTGTTCGACGAGCTGCGTGGGCGCGCTGCAGGCGAATGGCAACGGGCCGGTGAGCGCCAGAAATACGACGGCGGTTTCAACGAGACGGATGTGTGATGGCGACATGAGTTTTGAATTCTGCTTTACGAAGCCAGGCCGGGAACTCAACATGTGAACCCCGGTCGCTTGCTTGGTATATCCGAGGATGCAAAGGGACAAGCCTATTTTATGTCTGTGGTCAGTGGCGAGAGGGACTTCGGGCGCGCAGAGTTCAACGCGTTGACTCAAATTAAATGACACCGAAGGGGACGGGCTGAGGGGGCGAAAAAGGGGTCGTTGACTCATGGAGAAAAGACACCCGAAAAGGGTGGCCATGAACATGAACCGAACGATCAAAGACGACCTGTTGCCCAA
>CAIQCK010000026.1 GCA_903870275.1 uncultured bacterium
CCGCAGCCGACGGATGCGTTGCCGGCGTGCGATTATCTGGCGGTGACGTGGACGGTGGCGGAGGCGAAGGCGCTGGCGGATGTGCTCACGCCGGGCTGCGACAGCCGGACGGACTGGTATCCCTACGCGAAGGATTTCGACTCGATCTACGCGCCGCTGATCCGCAAGGGCGCGCCGGCCTACGACAGCCGGCGGCTGGGGAGCTATTTCCTGACGGAGATCGGGGGCAAGAAGGTGTTGTGCTACAAGTCGGAGCTGCACATGAGCCAGGACGGCCCGAAGCTGCCGGTGCGGTTGTTGTGGAAACAGTTGATCGCCGAGACGCAGCCGAAAATGGTGATCACCACGGGCACGGCGGGCGGCATCGGCGGCGGGGATAGGTCTTGCCGGACATGACGGTCTTCCGAGTATCACAAAGCGCGGGTGGTGGTCAAGCGCGGGCGACGTGTCGGGGAAAATCGTTGACGTGGCGGCGGCGAGGGTTTATGGTGCGCGCCGTGATGAACGCCTTGCAACTTACCGGCTTGGGGCTGCTGCTACTGCGGCGGCGGTCGGTGGGTTGTGTCTCGGCGTAGCACAGAGACCATTTCGATCAACCCATCGGCCGCGAGGCCGGTGGGTTTTTTTATTGCGTGACAACAGGAACCGAAAAGTTGAAAGCTGGGAATTGACGGCAAGAAAGGCTGGTTAAGAACATGTCAGACAAAGTTTATATCTTCGACACGACGCTCCGCGACGGCGAGCAGTGCCCCGGCGCGTCCATGAACCTCCGCCAAAAGATGGAAATCGCCCGCCAGCTCGCCCGGCTGCGCGTGGACATCATCGAGGCGGGGTTCCCCATCATCAGCGATGGCGACTTCGAGAGCGTCAGCCGCATCAGCGCCGAAATCGCCGGCGCGTCGCCCGGCGGCAAAGGCCCCGTCGTCTGCGGCCTCGCCCGCTGCGTGCCGAAGGACATCGAAGCCGCCGGCAAAGCCGTCAAGGCCGCCGGCAAGCTCGGCCGCATCCATGTCTTTCTCGCCACCTCGCCGATCCACCGCGAGTTCAAGTTCGGCAAGGCGCAGTCGGAAATCCTCCGCCTTGCCGTCGAGGGTGTGAAACGCGCCCGCCAGCTCTGCGCCAACATCGAGTTCTCGCCGGAGGACGCCGCGCGAACCGAGTTGAACTTCCTCACCGACGTCACGCTCGCCGTCATCGAAGCCGGCGCGACGACCGTGAACATCCCCGACACCGTCGGCTACGCGATGCCGGAGCAATTCGGCGCGGTCATCCGCCACCTGACCGAGCGTGTTGGCAACCGCGCCATCATCAGCGTGCATTGCCATAACGATCTCGGCCTCGGCGTCGCCAACAGCCTCGCCGGCGTGGCCAACGGCGCCCGGCAGATCGAGTGCACCATCAACGGCATCGGCGAGCGCGCCGGCAACGCCAGCCTCGAAGAAGCCGTCATGGCCATCAAGACGCGCAGCGATTACTTCAAGGACGTGCGCACCGACATTGACACGCGCGAGATTGTCAAGACCTCGAAGCTTGTCAGCCGCCACACCAGCTTCATCGTCCAGCGCAACAAAGCCATCGTCGGCGAAAACGCCTTCGCGCACTCCGCCGGCATCCACCAGGACGGCATCCTCAAAAAGCGCGAGACCTACGAGATCATGGACCCGCAGTCCATCGGCTGGGGCGAGACGGAGTTGCCGCTCACCAAGCACAGCGGCCGCAACGCGCTCTCCCGCCGGCTCCAGCATCTCGGATGCAAACTCAGCGACGAGGAGATCAACCGCGTCTTCGTCGGGTTCAAAAAGATCGGCGACGCGAAGAAATTCGTTTACGACGACGATCTCATCGCGCTCGTTGACAGCGAGGCGAGCGTCGTGCGCGAAACCTACGTGCTGGATCACATCAGCTTCGTCGGCGGCACCAACGCCGTGCCGATGGCGGCCGTCAAACTCCGCAAGGGCAAGGAAGTGCTTCTGAAAGGCAGCACCGGCGACGGTCCCGTGGACGCCGTGCTCAAGGCGATTGACCTCATCACCAGCAAGCGCGGCAAGCTGCTCGACTACCAGCTTCGCGCCACCACCAGCGGCAAGGACGCCGTTGGCGAAGTCACGCTGAAGGCAAGCTTCAGCGGCGGTGAGCCGCTGATCGGCCGCGGCGCAAGCACCGACGTCGTGGAAGCCAGTGCCAAGGCGTATCTGAATGCCATCAATCGCGCCCTGACCGCCAGCAAGCGGGTCAAGCCCGTGCGCGGCGTGTAAAGCGCGACGACGCGATTGAACGCTGCCCGCTTCACTCTGTGAACCTCCATTCGCAACGCGAGGCCATAGCTGGGAGCGGCGACGTCCACGTCGCCGTCGCTGTCATGACCCGACCGCGCTGCGGCGACGTGGACGTCGCCGCTCCCAGCCAAGCTCATGCGCGGCGCGATGGCGTGTGAGGCGTCACAGCGTCCGCTGGAACCACGCGACGGTGGCTTCGATCACGCGCGCTTCGAGCGCGACGTTGGCGTAGGTGTGGTCGGCGAAGGGGACGATGAACTTCTCGACGCGCCGGCCCGGCGTCGCACGCGCAGCGGCCTCGAACACATCCGCCTGCGCCACCGGCACGGTTTCATCGGCGGTGCCGTGCGCGATGAAGACCGGGCACTGTGATCGCGCCAGATCGTCGGCGGGGCGCATCGTTTCGAACTCCTTGACGAACGCGGCACTGACCTTGTTGCCCATCCGGTCCGCCCAGCCGTGTTTCGCCAGATGCTCCACGCTCTCGGGCGAGCCGACAACGCTCAGCACCTCCGGGCCGTTGGCCACCGCGGACCAGAGCGTCAGCGAGCGCACCCGCGGCTCGCCCGCCGCGAGATGGCACGCCACCGCGCCGCCCATGGAAAGCCCGATCACGCCCACGCGGCCCGCGTCCACGCCCGGCTGGCGCAGCAGCGTGTCGAACGCCACGCGCGCGTCGTGCCGCCAACCGTTGACGGTGGCCTGTTCAAACTCGCCGCCGCTGTCGCCGCTGCCGCGAAAATCGAACCGCATCGCGATGAAACCGGCGCGCGCCAGAGCGCGGGCGGTTTTCACGAACACCCGGTGCGCCTCCATTTTCTGGCCGGTGAAGCCGTGGAGGAAGAGGACGGCCGGATTTTGGATTTTGGATTTTGGATTTTGGATTGCTGGCGGCGGCTCCGGCCGGTGCAGCATGCCGACCAGTTGAAAACCATCACTGTCGAAAACAAAAGGTGTTTCCATTTTTTAAAATCTTCGAATCACGAATTACCAATCACCAATTACGACTCACGAACACGAAGTCGCGAGACATAATGAAGCTGTGTTTGACGTGATTGTCCAATCGCGGCGGCGCAAGTCAACGGCAATCACGGCGCGGGCGGGCTTGCTTTCAGCGGACGGTTCCGGTATGAGCGCCGCCGTTCGACCATGATTCTCAAAACCGACCCGACCTCGACCGAACCGACGCCCGCGGTAACGCGCGCGGCGGCGGTCCTGCGCGCCGGCGGGTTGGTGGCGTTCCCAACCGAGACGGTCTATGGCCTCGGCGCGGTGGCGACCGACGCGCGGGCCGTGGCGCGCATCTTCGAGGCGAAGGACCGGCCGCACTTCGACCCGCTCATCATCCACCTCGGTTCGGCGGACTGGCTGGATCGCTGCGTCGCGTCCGTGCCGCCGGAAGCGGGACGGCTGGCGGAACGGTTTTGGCCCGGCCCGCTGACAATGGTACTGCCGAAACGCGAGAATATTCCCGACATCGTCACGTCAGGCCTGCCGACCGTGGCAGTGCGGATGCCGGCGCATCCGGTGGCGCGCGCGCTCATCCACGCGACCGGCGCTCCGGTGGCCGCGCCCAGCGCAAACCGTTTCGGTCAACTCAGCCCGACCACGGCGCAAGCGGTGGAGGAGGAACTTGGCCAGCGGGTGGATCTGATTCTCGACGGCGGTCCGACGCAACACGGGATTGAGTCAACGATCATCGCGCTCGGTGAAACCGGTCCGCGATTGCTGCGGCCGGGACCGGTCACGCTGGAGGAACTGCGCGAATGCCTCGGCCGCGAAGTGATTGTGGCCACCGGACCGAGCGCGACGCCCGAATCGCCGGGCATGCTGCTCCGCCACTACGCGCCGCGCACGCCGCTGCGAATCCTCGATTCATCGACCGCCGCCACGACGACGCGAGACCGTCGCGTTGGACTGCTGGCGTTTCGTGCTGCGCCGGCGTCGCGCGATTTTGCCGTCGTCGAAACGCTGAGCGCCACCGGCGATCTGCGCGAGGCGGCGGCGAATCTGTTTGCCGCGTTGCGCCGGCTTGACGCTGCCGGCGTGGACGAGATCATCGCCGAGCCGGTTCCCGAAACCGGCCTCGGCCGCGCCATCATGGACCGCCTGCGCAAAGCCGCCGCTCCGCGCGCGTGAGGCCCCGTCAATTGAGATAGACGGCGGGCGGCTGCGCCGCTACAAGAATTGCGTCGATGGACTTTCCTCTCTGGATTTGGGCTGTCTTCATCGCCAGCGTGCTGGCGCTGCTGGCGCTGGACCTTGGCGTGTTTCACCGCAAGGCGCACGCCGTGTCGCTGCGCGAGGCGGCGGTCTGGACGGCGGTGTGGGTGACGCTGTCGGTGCTGTTTGGCGGTTGGGTCTGGTGGCGTGGCGGCGCGGAACCCGGCCTCCAGTTTTTCACCGGCTATGCCGTCGAGTATTCGCTGAGCGTGGACAACATTTTCGTCTTCGTGCTGCTCTTCAACTACTTTGCCGTGCCGGCGGAGTATCAACATCGCGTGTTGTTCTGGGGCATCCTGGCGGCGCTGGTGATGCGCGGTGTGTTCATCGCTCTGGGCGTGGTGATCATCGAACGGTTCGCCTGGGTGTTGTATGGGTTCGGCGTGTTTCTGGTGTTCACCGGCGTGCGGATGTTTCGCCACAAAAGCATCGAGGTCCATCCTGAACAAAATCCCGCGGTGAAACTTTGCCGGCGCTGGCTGCCATTCACGCCGGGCTGGGTCGGCCCGAAGTTCTTTGCGCGGCAGGACGGGCGGCTGATGGCGACGCCGCTGTTCCTGGTGTTCGTGGTGGTGAACGTCACCGACGTGGTCTTCGCCACGGACTCGATCCCGGCGGTGTTCGCGATCACGTTGAACCCGTTCCTCATCTTCACCTCGAACATCTGCGCGGTGATGGGCCTGCGCTCGCTTTACTTCCTGCTGGCCGGCGCGATGAACCTGTTCGTCTATCTGCAACAGGCTCTGGCGGTGATCCTCACCTATGTCGGCGTGAAGATGCTGGTGGTGCGCTGGCTCCACATTCCAACGCCGGTTTCGCTCGGCTTCATCGCCGCCGTTTTGGCGGTGGCCATGGTGGCCTCCCTGGCCGCCCGCCGCAGCGAAAACTAGATGCCTTTAGTTCACCCTCCGGACACTTTGGCCATAGCGGCCATTGTTGACGCACGTCAATGCGCTTCCGCGGGACATAGGCTAGGGTGTGGCCACAGTATGAAGCGAAAGATCATCGAGATAGACGACCGGAAATGCAACGGCTGCGGCCTGTGCATCCCCGCGTGCCCCGAGGGCGCGATCCAGCTTATTGACGGCAAGGCGCGGCTCATCAGCGACTTATGCTGCGACGGGCTGGGCGCTTGTCTCGGCCATTGTCCCGAAGGCGCCATCGCCATCGAGGAACGCGAGGCGGCGCCCTACGACGAGCGGCAGGTCATGGCCAACATCGTCAAGCAAGGCCCGAACGTGATTCGCGCGCACCTGAAACACCTGCGCGACCACAGTCAGGACGCTTTTTTGGCGCAGGCCGTCGCGATGCTCGAAGAAAACGGCATCCCGAACCCGCTTCAGCAGGAGAACCAACCCATGTCACACACGGAACCCGTCACCCTCCACGCGTCGCACTCCCCTGCCCACGCCGGCTGCCCCGGCGCGCGCTCGGTGGCGTTCGACGCCCCGCCCGCGGCCGGCGGCAACGAAACCGGCCGGCGCCCATCGCAACTCACCCACTGGCCGATCCAGTTGCACCTCCTGTCGCCCGCCGCGCCGCAATACCAAGGCAAGGACCTGTTGCTCGCGGCCGATTGCGTGGCCTTCACGGTCGGCGATTTTCACAAAGACCACCTGAAAGGCCGCTCCCTCGCCATTGCCTGCCCCAAGCTCGACGAGGGACAGGAAATCTACATCGAAAAACTTTGCGCGCTGATAGACACCGCGAAGATCAACACGCTGACCGTGATGATCATGCAGGTGCCGTGCTGCATGGGTCTGCTGAAGCTCGCCCAAACCGCCGCCGCCCAGGCCAAGCGCAAGGTGCCGATCAAGTGCATCGTCGTCAGCCTCCGCGGCGAGATTTTGCAGGAGGAATGGGTTTAGCTGAGCACGACCGGCAACCAGCCGGCGTTTATGAAGCTCGGCTGAGCTTCTCAATGGCGGTATTGGCGGTGAAGCCCATCGGAATTGCTCAACCGTTTGCAACCTGATATGATAACAAATGAATGCTACCGCGCGAAACATCCATCGGTTTGCTGCTTGCACATGTCCACGATGAATTCGGTCCCGACTGTTGGCTTGCACCGGCCACGGGTCATGCCGAGAAAACTCAAGCTTTGTGTCAGCTATTAAAAGACGCCGTTTTAGATCTTTGTAGAATGAGTGAAAAGCTCCTGCGAATTCAGGTGACGAACCAACTGGATATTTCCGCCAGCTACTTCCCTAAACCCGGCTCGTTAATATGCTCCGCGCTTTTAGCTAAACCTGGTATTGAACATCCTAAGCTTTGCTTGGAAGCGACATTGGTAGGCTTTGGGTGGCACGGTCCAGAGTCGATTCAATTGGAGTTGAACATCGGTTACGAGCACACAAAGACCTATCGATGGCTGGTTGCGAACTGGAGACGACCCCTCTCGCTGATGTTACAGCCATTGGGTTTGGAGATTTGGGACAATGGTGTTCCCTTTGCCGCACAAGGTGCTGTGAAACCGGAATACCGTGGAAAAGATGTGCTGCGTCGTACCGAGAATTATCTAGATCGTAGCGAAGGCGATGATAATCAAACCTTCTCTTTTCAAACCAATATTTACCGTGACACTTCGGAACAACATGCAGCATTGGTGATGGCCGTTTTCTTGGCCGTGTACGACTCACTGGTGCTGATGCTCTCCAAGCGCGCGAAACCCGATCACCTTTTGAAGCATTTTCTTAATCTGCGCCCTCACTTACCGCGAATTTCTTTTCGCGCAGCTAATGCGTTCCCAGAATTCCTATAGCGGCCGGCGGACTTCGACCAACTTGAGTTCCGTTCAGTCGGATAGGCGCCTATTTCTCCGCTTCCGCAATCTTCGCCGTCAGGTTCTTGATCGCGATACCCTCCTGCGTGAGCGTGTTGCGGTCAGGAAGGGTGACGGTGTTTTTGGTTCGCAGCTATTTCCCTGCGACTGTCGAATTTGCTGCTGCGACATCCGATTGGAGCTGTTTTCGGTATTCCTCCCGGGTCTTGCTCGTCATGTTTGCGCCTATGGGAAAAAAACGGTCGAACTCGCGTTTGAGATCCGGGTTGATGCTTGTATCAAAGAAACAGCCGAATATCTGTGCTCCATAGCGTTTAGCTTCTTGAACGACGCTGATGAAGTCCTCGTCGCCTGTCACAACTATGCCGATGTCGAAGTTGCGGCTAAATGCTTCGACCAGCAGATGGGTAGTTAACGCGATATCAACACGCTTCTCTCTGCCTTTTGACTTGGGAAAGATCACAGGTGTCAGCTGCGCTTCCCGAAGCTTACCCTCGTAGGACTTGAGACCTTCTCCGCTGCCTTGGATCGATGCAAACCAAGAATGGCGGATTGCCCGCGTGCTTCCGAGTTCACCACATGTGTTGTAAATCAAGTCCCGACATAAAGTGATTGCCATGTCGGGAGGCTTTTCGGCCCTAAAGGGAACATCGAGGAACCTGCTGAGTTCGATTAACAGGTTCGACCCGTCGATGAAACTCATCACCTTCAGATCTTCAAACCGTCTGCTCGCGTTGAGATTCATGGGCCTGCCTCCCGGAACTCGTTACGTTCTCGCTACTTCACCGCTTCCGCAATCCTCGCCGGCAGGTCCTTGATCGCGATGCGCTCCTGTTTGAGCGTGTCGCGGTCGCGCAGGGTGACGGTGTCCTTCATCTCGGGGCCTTTTTCGCCGAGCGTGTCGAAGTCAATCGTCACGCAGAACGGCGTGCCGGCCTCGTCCTGGCGGCGGTAGCGGCGGCCGATGGCGCCCGCCTCGTCGTAGAACGAGACGAACTGATCGCGCAACGTGTGGAAGACTTCCTTCGCCTTCTCGACGAGCGCGGGCTTGTTCTTCAGCAGCGGGAAGACGGCGACCTTCACCGGCGCGATGCGCGGGGCGAACCGCATGACCACGCGGCTCTCGAAACCCTGCGGCGGCTGCTTGCCGTGCTCGGCGGGGATCGGCGCGGAACCGGCGCTGTCGCTGGTCGGCGCCCATTCCTCGTAATAGGCGTTGCAAAGCAGCGCCAACGCGATGCGGTCCACGCCGGCCGACGGCTCGACGACATGCGGGATGAATCGCTCCTTGGTCGCGTCGTCGAAATACTCCATGGACTTGCCGCTGTGCGTCTGGTGCTGCGTGAGGTCGAAGTTGCCGCGCGCGGCGATGCCCTCCAGCTCCTGCGAGCCGAACGGGAAATCGAAATACACATCCACGCACGCGCTGGCGTAGTGAGCGAGTTCCTCCTTCTTGTAGATGTAAGGCTTCAGCTTGCTCGCGGGCAGGCCGATGCTCTCATACCACTTCATCCGCTCCTTGACCCAATACTCGTGCCACTGCGCGTCGGTGCCGGGCTTGATGAAGAACTCCAGTTCCATCTGCTCGAACTCGCGCGAGCGGAAGGTGAAGTTGCGCGGGTTGATCTCGTTGCGGAACGCCTTGCCGATCTGCGCGATGCCGAACGGCACCTTTTGCCGCGCGCAGGAGAGGACGTTTTGGAATTGCGCAAAGATGGCCTGGGCCGTTTCGGGCCGCAGGTAGGCGACGTTGGAGGCATCCTCGACCGGGCCGATGAAGGTCTTGAACATCAGGTTGAACGCACGCGGCTCGGTGAGCTGATCGCTGCCGCAGGCGGTGCATTTCGCGCCGGCGGGCAGGCGAAACTGTTTCATGGCGGCGCTGCCGGTTTCGACGGTTTCGAGCTTGAGGCCGAGTTCCTCGCAGAGCTGGTCGGCGCGGAAACGCTTCTTGCACGCCTTGCAGTCCACCATCGGGTCGGTGAACGAATCCACGTGGCCGCTCGCCTTCCAGATCGCCGGGTGCATGATGATGGTGGCTTCGAGGCCGACGACGTCGTCGCGCTTCTGGACCACGTCGCGCCACCAAGCGTCCTTGATGTTGCGCTTCAGCTCGCAGCCGAGGGGACCGTAGTCCCAAAAACCGTTGATGCCGCCGTAGATTTCCGAGGACTGGAAAATGAAACCGCGCCGCTTGCAAAGCGCGACGATTTTCTCCATCAAGGCGTTCGCGCCCTTTTCCGCAGCTTTTTCAGGTGATTTATTGTCAGCCATAAGGCCGCGGACTATGGCGGAAAAACGGCGCGGAGTCTAGAGCGGAGAGTGAGGGCGCGGTTTGAAGCGTTGTTCAGCGCGTGCACGTTCTGAATGTGGGAGGGGCCTCAGTGCCCCGACCGCACACGGGCTGGCCGTTGACTTCTCCGCAGCTATCGGGGAACTGAGCCGTATTCACGCAGTCGCCGCAGCCCCTCACCCTTGCCCTCTCCCCATCGGATGGGGAGAGGGAATCGTTTTCCCCTGTTGCAAGCGCGGACACTATTCGACAAGCCGCACGGCCGCGAGCGAAACGCCTCCCTCTCCCCGTCAAACGGGGAGAGGGCCGGGGTGAGGGGCTGTTTCAACTAAATGGTCACGGCACTGAGGCCCCTCCCACATTCCCGGTGAATCCAAACGCAACCGACACTTCGAATCGGACCCGGCGTGAGGGCACAGCGGCTATTGTTCGCCGAGCAGCCGCTTCATCGTCGGCTCTATCGCGCCCGCCCAGATCGCGTAACCTTTTTCGGTCGGATGGAGGAAGTCCGCCATCACATCGCGCGAAATGGTGCCGTCGCGAGCCATGAGATTTGAGCCGATGTCGAGGAAGTTGATGCCGTTGTCGAAACCGAGCAGGGCGAGGAGTTTGTTCACCTCGCCGATCTTGGCGCGCATGGCGTCGGGTTTCTCGCCGCGCGGCATGATGCCCATCAGAATGATGCTCGTCCGCGGCGAACGCGCGTGGATTTCGTCGCAGATGGCGCGCATGCCGGCGGCGATTTCGTCGGGCTTGTTGACGCTCAGGTTGTTGGTGCCGATGTGGACGACGGCGACCTTCGGCGACGCACCGTCGAGCTCGCCGTGCTGCAAGCGCCAGAGGACGTTTTCCGTGCGGTCCCAGCCGAAGCCGAGGTCAAGGGCATTGCGCGATCCGTAGTATTTCTTCCAAATATTCTCGCCGGCCTTGCGCCAGTCGATGGGCTCGCCGCCGAAGAAGTGCGTGATGGAATCGCCGATGAAAACAATCTGCGGCTTGCGCTCGCGGACGAGCGCGCAGACGGCGGCGTGGCGTTTGGCCCAATCGTAGCCCGGCCAGTCGCGGTCCTGCGTGACCGGCAAGACGGTGCTCGGCGGGCGCGGGCCGGCAACGACCGCGTCGAACGTCGCCTCGGCCAGGTCGCTTTGTTGCTTGCGGTCCTCGCTGAACGCGCGGGCCTTCACCGTGCCGCCGTGCGGCAACTCGATGGGCGCGAGATACGGTCCCGCCTTCGGGGTCGGATCGGAGCCGTCGAGCGAGTAGCGGATGTGCGCGCCCGGCGTGGCGCAGGTGAGGGTGACAACGCCGCCCACGTTGTGACGAAACTCCGGCTTGGCGATGGGCGCGGCGGTTTGCGCCGGAGAGAGCGGCGCGCCAAGGAGCCAAAGCGCCGCAAGGAAGAGGAGCGTCGGTTTCATAACCGCCTATTAAAACCACAAACGCCGCCGGTTTTCACCGCAAAAAAAGAAAGGCCGGGACGAATCCTTTCAAGGGCGGTCGCGCGTTTCCTCCAGGGGATTGGCAATTCTGTTTTCGCACGACATGCTGCCAACGGTTGCGTCCCTGACGCGGTGTTTGCGAGTGTTTGAGGTTTCGGGCGCCGATGCGGCCAAGTGGCTTTCTGCAGGTCCAAATGGATCAAAATCGGCGAGGCGAAACAAAATCCTTCACGGTTGCGGGTTGCCTCCGGACACCGCTCAAGCGTGCAGCACTTGCTCGGCGATTCCTCGGGTTTCTGAGCTATTCAATGGCTTGCTTATCCATGCGCTGGCTCCCGCCAATTCCGTCATGACATCCACATTCTCGCTCACGGGATAACAACTCATCAAGACGACCTTCAGTTTCGGTTGCAGCTTGCGCATCTTCTGCGCGACTTCCGCGCCGTTCATTTCCGCCAGAAAATAATCCACAAACGCCAGGTCAAACTCGTGTTCCGCGGCCAGTTGCAACGCCTGATGCCCGCTAACGGCATAAGTCACGGCATAATGGGACGGCGGTAGATAGCGTTGGAAGAGATCAAAGACATCGGCTTCGTCGTCCACAACAAAGACTTTCGGCAACGGGACAACTTGCGGGGTTTGCGGTTCAGTTTCAACGGGTGTTTTCACGGTTGTTTCACGCGGCGGTTCGCCAGATCTGCTCCGACGTGTGTGTTTGCGGCTTCGGTGTTGGCTATGATCTTCGCCCGCTGCGGGTGATTGCAGAAACAACGGGTGCCAACTGAAAAGACGTAGCGACAACTATCGGGGTTGTCCACCACGCAGTCAGGGAGGTCCTCAGATAGGATTCTTGCCCGGCAGATTGTTGGATCTGGCAGGACTCGTTCCCGGGCAGAGCCGGTTCCGCTATCGCACTTCAATGGAGCCTCGGTACTCATTTTTTCTCGCTTCTAACAATGCGAACTCGGCATGCGATATTCTCTGCCAAGAGTCGCGTCACCTAACCTCTCTCAGTCAAGAACCTTGTGGCCAGGTGCCGGATTTGTCATGTCAGGAGACTGAGCGTGAACAGTCAGAGTTTTCCTGACATAGCGGCCGGCGCCGTGTTACAAGGTGCGGCGGGCAGACTTTGGTTGCTGAAAAGCAAAACCGGCACGGGAGCAACCCGTGCCGGTTTTTGTTTTTTAGAAACGCTTTGCACAGGCCGGGACGAATCCCGGCCTTTCCGTTTTGCGAAGCGGGTTTTACTTCATCAGCTCGGCGAGCTTCGGCCCGATGGCGTCGGCCCAGATTTGGTAGCCCTTGGCCGTCAGGTGCAGGAAGTCCGGCATGATTTCCTTGTCAATCGGCCCCTCGCCCGGCACGAATTTCTTGCCGATGTCGAGGAAGAAGACGTGCTTGCCGTCGGCGAGCTTGCAGATGATGGCATTGATTTGTTTGATCTTCTCGTAAGCAGCGCCGAGTTTTCCATCCGGCTTGCTGCCGCGCGGAAAAATCGCGAGCAACAGAATCTTCGCCTGCGGCTGCTTGGCGCGGCAGGTCTCCACGATCTTCGTGACGCCCTTGGCGATCTCTTCGACCGGATCGCCGCCGGTGTTGTTGGTGCCGATCATGATGACGAACGCCTTCGGCTTGATGCCTTCAAGTTCGCCGTTCTCAATGCGCCAGAGCACGTGCTGCGTGCGGTCGCCGCCGATACCGAAGTTGGCGGGATGATATTTGCCGAACGCTTGGGGCCAGACTTCCTTTCCATTGCCGCCCCAGCCCGCGGTGATGGAGTCGCCGAGAAACACGAGCTTGGCTTCGCCCTCCTTGGCGATCTTCAGGAAGTTCTCATGCGACTTCATGAAGCCTGCCTGCGGCTGGCCGGTCTTGGGGTCCATCTTCGGCGCGGCCACGTCCGGCGGCTGCGGCGGCAATTTGATGGCGGGCGCCGCTGTTTGGTCTGCGGGTTTGTCGGCGGCGTGGAGGGAGGTCATGCCGCATAGCGCGGCGAGTGTAATGGCGGTGAGGAATCGTTTCATTGGATTGGCTTGGTTGTTTCCTTGGTTTGTTCGTTGATTGCAAACAGCGTCGCGTTTTATAGACACCCGCCGCGGCAAACTCAACAGTTCATTGCGCGGCGACCACTCAGCTTCCCAGCCCTGATTTGCGCAGCCACTCCGCCGCCTCGGTCCATTTCACCTCGTGCGGCAGGCGCCGGCTTTTCGCCGCCAGCGCCGCCACCGTGCCCGCCGCCTCGCCCATTGCCACCGCGTCGCCCGTGACGCGGTAGCTGGCGTGCGCGATGAAATCGCCGCTGATGCATCGCCCGGCCATCATCAGGCCGTCCACGTCCTTCGCGATGAGCGCGCGCAGCGGAATGTCGTAGGGCTTCGTCTTGAAACCGCCGTGCGAAATCGTTTCCGTCTTGTTCTGCTCGCGGCTGGCGGCGTGGATGTCCGCGCCGAACGTGACCCGCGCCACCGCGTCGGCATGGCGCGCGCCGGCGATCAAGTCGTCGCGCGTCACGGTGTAGCGGCCGTGAATGCGCCGGCCGTCGCGCACACCAATCTGCTCCGCCGTCGCCACGACCTGCATGCCTTCCCATACGCCGCCGAGCGCCCGCAGCCCGCGCACGATGCGCTGCACCTCCGCCCGCGCCCGGATCGTGGCCTCGCTCACCGCCGCCGCGTCGAACGGCTTGATGTTGTATTCGTGGTTGATCATCACCATCACGAGATTGTCGCGCACGTGGAACAGCGTCGGATGGCCGTAGGACGGATCGAATCCCGCGCGCTTGATCTCGCGCTTGAAACCTTCCACCGCTTCCAGGTGCTGTTTGAAGTTTTCCGTCCCATGCGTTGGCTGCTCGTCGGGGTAAAACGACATGAACCCGCCCAACGCCGCCGCGTCGCGCACCACGGCCAGCGCGTTAAGCGTCATCGGCTGGCACGGGCAGTCGCGCCCCTGGCCGATGTCCCAGCCGCAGCCGGCCTGCGCGCCGAGATCGCCGTCGCCCGTCGCATCAACAAACACCGGCGCGCGCCACGCTTCGCGGCCGGATTTGGATTCGGTCACGATGGTGGTGAGACGCTGGCCGTTGCGATAGGCGGCCACGACCGGCGAGAACAACAACGTCTTCACACCGGCGGCCCCGCACATCTCTTCCAGCAACAGTTTCATCGTCTCTGGATCATAGACGAACCGGCCGGGATTTTTCTGTCGGCGGGCGTCGCGTTCGTCGAGCTTCCGTTTCAGCTCGGCGGTCAGGCCGGGTTTGTCGAAATCAAAAATATAAGTCAGCAGTCCCGCCGTCCAGACGCCGCCAAGACAGCCGTGCACCTCGAAAAGACGCGTCCGCGCGCCGGCCCGCGCCGCGGTCAACGCCGCCGCAACGCCCGCCGGCCCGCCGCCGCAAACGATCACGTCGGCGTCATCGCACAGCGGCAGCTCGCGCGCTGGTTCGGAAAACCGGTTGGCCGCGGTCGCCGGCGAATCCGCGCCGCGCAAAACCTGCGCCGCGCCGCCCGCGCCCGCCAGCGCCGCGCAAAGAAACGAGCGCCGGTTCAGCGGCAAGGCCTGTGGAAGTTCTCTTCGTGTGGAGGCTGGTTTCATCGTGATTGTTCCGTTGTGGCTGGCCTTGTTTTACCTCCCGACCGGCTGCGGCGCGGCGGTTTCTTCCATCATGTCGTAGGGCAACTGCCAGACGTGTTCGCCGGTCGAGTCGCAAAAGTAGAGGCGCGATTCGGATAGCTTGTTGGGATTGCCATCGGCCCAGAACGCGTAGAACGGATCGTGCGCGTTGCGCGGCCGGCGGGCGTAGTTGTGATTCAGCGGGCTGTCGCGCGTGATCTGCTTCTTCATCGTCCACGTCTTGCCGGCGTCGCCGCTCGTCCAGAGGCACATCTCGCCGCCGCCGCCGTAGGGTTGCGGGCCGGGCAGCGTCGGGGCGATGACGCGCCATTCGTCGCCGGCGACCCAGAGGCTGCCCATGTCGTAGTTGTGGTCGGTCTTCGCGATGACGCTCGTCTGCCACGCGCGGCCGTCCCATCGCGTCAGGCAAAACTCGCGCGGATCGTTCTCGGGACCCGGCGCGAAGCCGCGGCTGGTGACGTAGAGCAACAGCGGCCGGCCGTCGCGGTCGAAGTTGAGGTCGCAGGTATACATCAGCTTGCCCTGCGCGGCGAAGTCCACGACCAGCGCAGGGTTCTTCACCTCGCTGAGCGGCGTCTCCAGCGGCTGGCCGTCCGCGGTTGTCCAGGACTTGCCGGAGTTTTCGGTCTGCACGTAGTAGAGGTTGGTGCGTTTGTCCACGCTGCCTCCGGGATGATAATTGAAGAAGCTGGCCACCTTGCCGCCGCACGCGCCGCTGACCTGATAATGCCCGCCCATCCCGGCGAGCTTGCGGTCGTCGCTCCACGTCACGCCATCGCGGCTCGTGGCCCAATACAGCTCGCGGCCGTGGGTGTATTTGGTGAACAGGTGCAGCCAGCCTTCGCCCGCCAGGAACCACGGCTGCGGATACGTGATCTCCCGCTCGCCGACGCGCTCGAACGCCGCGACGCTGAACGGCTCCTTGCTGCGATAGATGAACCCCGGCCGCTTTTGCGCGCGACCGCTGACGAAAATCCACACGTGGCCCTTGTCGTCAAGCTGGATGCTGCCGTTGTCATGCGGGTCGTTCACGGTCAGCTTGTCGTGAACGATGGTCGGCCGCGGCACCCGGCCGGTCTTGTGGTCGAAATATGACGCCATCACCAACAGATGCCGCTCGCCCTTGACCGTGCCGCCGTAGGTGAAGAACGTCTTGCCGGCCTGCGGCGAATACACCGCCATCGGGTTGTGATTGGCCGTGTAGGTGCCCAGACCGCCGGAATATTTGTCGCCATGAGGCGTGGGTTGGCCGAGCGTGAACCAGATGCCTCGATAGCCGTCGGCCTGGCCCGTGAGCGGTGCCGGCGGCGAATCCGCGCCGCGCAAAACCTGCGCCGCCGCCGCGCCGCCCGCGCCCGCCAACGCCGCGCGCAGGAACACGCGCCGGTTCAACGTCAGTGATGGTCGGAAGTCTTTTCGCATGGATGTTGTTTTCATCGCTATGTTTGCCGTTGGACGGCATTGTTTCAACTACCTCGCCATTGCGCAAGCCGGCAACTCCCCCCCCAGCCACACCCAGCAGTTGGCCGTGTTGCGTCACGACCGCGCCGCCCAATCGCGACCATCTCGGCAAGGAAAACGCTATCTCACGCGATAGGTTTTATGTTTCTTCACCGCTCGCCGGCAAACTGCTACAAAATGGGCGGTTGAACACTCAGCAAGTCATTGATGCGGCAACTGCACGCCTCCAAGGGCTGGACGGGCATGTTTTCGATGTGTTGAGCGTGTCCAAACCCGTTTCAGTGGAAGCTGCTGTGAATCTCGCCAAGGTGATCTCCAAGCTGTCGCCCCTGTTGGGGAATATGATTGAGTTCAACACGGTTGAGGTCCTCAACGCGGCCAAGATGTTTCGCAAGTTCGGGAAATAGATACGCCAAGACCCCGATTTCCCCGACACGATTTTGAAAGGCAGCATTTCGCCGGTGCCGGGCTTTGAAATCAAAGCGTGGTTCCCGATGGCAACGGAGATCACGGCCCGCTTCAAGGACAGCCAGACTCACTTTGTTCGCGACAACACTTACGTGACCATGCTGGCATGGCTGCCGGAGCACATGATTTACGGCAAGCCGAAGATCATCGGCGTCTGTGTCGCGTCCGGGAAATCGGTAGCAGCGGCTCGTGACGCTCACTATCACAATCCGCCTGACTACCTCGTGCTTGAGCCGGAAGACACGCGCGCTCGGACGCGCAATTTGCAGCAGACGAATACGAACGGCTACAAGTTCCAAGGCACGGCCAAGCAGCTACGGCAGGCTGAGAAACTGGTGAAGAGTTGGGGCAAGGGTGGCACGTTTTACAAACCGACGCCGGAGTATCAGGCTAAGCTGCGGCAACTGTTTGCGAGGTTCCCCTACCGGTTGGATACCAACTACGCAAAGATGGACCGGATTCAGCATGCCGGCATTGAGGTGTTTAAGGAGAGAATCGGGAAGAAAGAATTCCACGGAATGTCAGTGAGCGAATGGACGCGGATTCTGACCAGTACTGACGACACGGCCATCCGCAAGGCTGCGAAGATGCTGGGCATCACAGATTCAGGGACATCGGCGCTGGTTCACTGAACCGGCGGATGCCAATCTGGTAGTAGGTCGAGTCAGTTTCCGCAGCGTAAGCCTTGCGTCCGCAGCGCCAAGCCGCCAGCGACGCGCTGAACAAACCACCGAACGGTTCCCAGACAACATCGCGCTCATCGGAGGAGGCTTTGATGATAAGCGTCATCAGGTTGAGCGGCTTCTGATTGAGGTGAGCCGCCTTGCCGTTTGGAGCTTTGACACGCTCTCCGCAGTGCAGCGCGGTGCGTTCCCAGACGTTGGTGTAACCGTGCGGACAGCGGAACTTGTAGCGCATGGCTTCCCACTCCTCCGCGGTCAGTGATCGTTTGCCGTTTGCTGAAAAGTAGGGTCGGCCTTCCGCTGCGCCGTGTTTGTTGGCGTAGTCAGCCATCATCTGAAACTTGTCTGGTGGAGGCTGATACCAGAGATGTCCCCGGTCGAAGTATTTCCGCGTGGCCGCGTCTGCCACACCGCAAGCCAGGTTTGCCTCACGAAAAGGCAGTCCAGTCCTTTCCCACTCGGCCAACATCCACTGTTTCAACGGCACGTCGTTGATTCGCGCCTCAAAGGCGTATTGCACGCAAAGCTCCGTCACGACGGGAAACCGGCGAATCTTGGCCGTGTTCACGTTTCCGGCAATGTGCGCCTTCGTCTTGTTCCATACGTTGGCATTGATGTAACGAAAGCCGTACTTCTCCAAGACAGGATGCACGGCAGCCCAGCCGATTTCAGAGTTCCAAAACCAAAGCGTCGTCTGTGCGGTCGCGTGCGCTGCCCAAGCCTTGATGTGGGGTTCATACCACTTCGGCAATTCCAGATGGTCGGATGTGTCGCCCTCGAAGCCGAGCACGCCATAGCCGCCATCGGAGACGATAACGGTCGGTGCAGGCCACGAGTCGTAAAACTCCAGGCTGTTGCCGTGGTGAATGTGGACGAGGCTGTTTGTGAAGAGCGCGATGTCCGGCACTGTGTCGAATGTCACGGCCTTCTTCCGTCCCCTTGTGCTGGGCGGGGGCGTGCAAATGGTGTTTGTGTTCAGCACAGGTGGCATTGTATAAAAACTCTATCGTATACGCAAGTGTTTTTTGAGCGAGTGTTTCCTAGGCCGTCCGCCGGGGCGACGGCCGTCACGGTTGAACCGCTCTACCTCATCCCGGTCGAGCAAGTGGTCTCTGCCGCGCTTCTCCGAGCGTAATTGCCCATCTCGTATCAACTGTCTGACTCTGACCGGGCTGACATTGAGGATAACGGCTGTCTCTGCTGTCGTTATCAATCCCACGGCCGCCGAGAATACGACGAAGTGGCATGAAGCGTCAACGCGGACGGACGGTGAAGTTCATACTCGCTTGGGCCAAGTGCGGGCGGACGCAACAAGGCATCGGAGGCACAGCTTGTGCGGAGGATTGCACCATGCCGCTTGATTATCAATCCTGCTTCCTGTAAACGCTCCGCCATGATACAGCTTCGATCCGTCTGCTATTTCGTCGCGTTCTTGTTGTTTCCCCTCGCGGCATTCGCCGCAGACGCGCCGCTGCCGACGCCGCAGGAGATCGTCGCCAACTGCGTGCAGGACGGCGAAAAAATCTGGCGCAACGTTGTCAAGCTGTCGCCGGGGTTGAGTTCGCGCGACCTGTTCGCCTACGCGCTGGCGCTCTGCGAGGCGAAGACGAAGCTTGACCGACTGGAGAAACTGTTCGACACGGCGGAGCAGATGCACGATCGCGATCCCAAGAGCCGCGGTTACGGAAATTTCCGCTGGAGCTGGTCGAATGAGGGCGTGCAGGATTTCAACGCGGTGGATTTTTGCATGCAGAACGGCGCGTTGCTCTGGATGCGCCACCGCGACACGATGCCCGCCGCCGCGCGCGAGAAGCTCCGCCCGATTTTGGAGCTGGCCGGCGAGGGATTGCTGCGGCATCGCGTGACGGAGAGTTACACGAACATCGCGCTGATGAACGCCGGCGACCTCATCGTGCTCGGCGAGGCGATGGGCAAGCCGGCGCTGGCCGACGAGGGTTATGCGCGGCTGGAGCGCGTTTGCCTGTATATGTCACAAGGCGGCACGCACGAGTATTGCAGCCCGACCTACTACGGCACGGACCTCGACGATCTGACGGTGATCGAGGCGTTTTGCCAGCGCGAAAGTGGCCGGACGCAGGCGCGGGCGCTGCTGGAGTTGTTTTGGACCGACATCGCGCTGAACTGGTTCCCGCCCGCGCAGAAACTCGCCGGCGCGCGAAGCCGCGACTACGATTATCTCGCCGGCCTCGGCTTCCTCGACCAGCAGTTGATGGCCAACGGCTGGCTGCCAGCGACCGGGCGACACCATGTCGCTTCGATCACGGCCGCGTTCATCCACTGGCAGCCGCCGGCGCGGCTGAAGACGCTGAGCGAGACGAAGTTCCCGCGGCTCGTGACACAGGTGTGGGGTTTGGAGAAAAACCAGTCGCGCACGCACTACCTCTGCCGCGACGTGACGCTCAGCGCGTCGGGCGCGGGCTACGGCGGACACATGGACCTGCCGCTCTGCGCCGATCTGCCCGGCGACCGCGAAGGCGTGCGTTGTTACTTCATCCCCGATGGCCGGCACGATCCTTACGGCAAAATCAAAATCCATGAGGGCAAAGGACCGCACCAAAAAACGCTGCACCTGCAACCGTTCTGGACGGCGGCCCAGCGGCGCGTGGACGCGCTCGGTCTCGCCGTGTATCGCGACAAGGATGTGCCGCCGGAAACGCAGACGCTGGAGTCGCACTTTGTCATGCCGCTCGCCGTGGACGGTTTCTGGATCGGCGAGCGGCGTGTGGAATTCAAACCGGGCGTTGCAGGTGCGGCGTCTTCGAAGCCAGAGGAATTTCCGTTGAAGCAGGGCGACGCCGTTGTGCTGCGCAAGGGCACCGCCGCCGTCGGTGTGCGTGTGCCGTGGGCGCGCGATCTCGCCGGGCGCGCCGCGACGGCGGCGCTGGTCTATGACGCGAACGCTTTCGGCGCGGTGCGGCTCACAGTGACGCATCACGTCGCCTCATCGGGCACGTCCAAGGCAAACGCAGCGGCGGCGTTCTGGGTGCGCATCGGCAGCGGCCTCGCCAGCGACGATGAGTTTGCGAAATGGCGGCGGCAGTTTGCGGCGGCGAAAGCCGACGTCGAGGCGTCGCCGGAGCGCGTGCGCATCGGCGTTGCCGGCGTGGACGGGCCGGTCGCGGTCGGCGCGGCGGCGCCTTATGTCAAATCGCTCCCGACCGAGCCGCCACCGCCGCGCGCGCTGCTGGCTTGCGACGGCGACGACATCGGCGACCGATTGTTGTGCGACCTCGAACCAGTGAAAGCCTTCCGCGCCAAACGCGCCGCCATCGTTCCGGTCACAGTCCCGGCGGACAAGGATGTTTATTGGGAAGCCGAAGCCGGCGATGTGACGTGGCCGATGACCTGCGGGGAGGACGCCGCCGCGTCGGGCGGCCAGTTCGTCTGGATGCCGGCCAAGCCCGGCGAGCGCGGCGGCAGCGCGACGGGCTGCGTGACGTGGGAACTGCGCGTCGAGAAGGCGGGCAAGTATTACCTCTGGGGCCGCGTGTTCGCGCCGACGCCGGAGAACGATTCCTTTTATCTCCACCTCTTCACCGACGCCGCGGACCTGATCGAGCCGACGACGTGGCCGACCGGCACACACAAGCAGTGGCAATGGACCCGCGTGACGCTGGAAGGCGCAAAGCCGCCGATGCCGATCTCATTGCCCGCCGGCCCCGTGAACCTCCAACTCCGCGTCCGCGAAGCCGGCACGGAGATTGACCGTCTCTTCCTGACGCCGCAAGCGGCGGCGGAGCCGCAGTGACGGCTCAAGAATGCGGTCAGCGCATTTTTGTCCCGCTTAACGACTCGAGGAGGTCGGCGACGGCTGGATTATTGTGCGGAATCTGGTAGAGGCTCAGGATCAAGTCGAAGGCCGTTGCGAAGTAGGTCTCCTCTTTGCGGAAGTCTGCAAAGACGCGGCCATGCAACAAAGGCGGCAAGGATTCCGTCTTTTCTCCGGCCAGTAACAGCGGAAGCACGCTTGCTTTCTGTTTCTCAGTGCCGAGAAGTCGGTTGTTGATCATGTCCACTTCCGCCGCCACAACGTAGCCGGTGCTGGTGTCTTTGTTCTCGTATTTCTTCCGGTAGAGCGGCGTGCCGACCACGACAACCCGGTTGGTCTTCTCGATGCGTTCGACGAACCGCGCCACGTTCGCGCCGACCTGTGCGTTGTGCCAGCGATCCAACACAACGCCAATGCCCGCCTTTTGCAAGTCCAGAGCCAGCCGTTTTTCCACCCAGCGTTCGTGCTCGGACACGCCCCAAGCGTAGCTGATGAAACACTCCGGCGACTTGATCTTCTGCTCGGCCACGTAGGCTTGCACGCGATAGACGGCCTGCTCAAAGCGCGTCCGTTGCTCGGCAGTCCGGCGTTGCACCTCGACCTCGGCTTGGACTTCCCGGGTCAATTGGATTGGTTCCTCCATCCTTGGCAACGTCAACCTCTCGCCACAGTCGTTACAGAAGGCAAAGGTCTTGCCTTCTTTCGTTCGCTGGCGCACAACCGAGCGATCCAGTAAGTGACCGCAAATCGGGTTTGTGCAACGCACCGGCTCGTAGCGAACCACCGTGAGATTTCGCCGGGCGAGGAAGCTCTCGAACAGTCCTTGGAACAGTGTCCGCACCGGCTGGCCGACGTCGGGACAAAAACAGAGCACAAAATCCAACTCACCGTCACGCTCGGCTTCCTGCCGGAAGCCGCACACCAAGCTATTGCCCACTTCGTAGCGAGCGTTATTCAGCCACTGATTCGTGCGCGTGAAGGTGTGTGTGTAGCCCAGCAGCACTACCAGCGAGGCAAACACGTTCTCGGTCGGGCCTGTCACCGTGTAAGCCACGCCGTCCTCGGTTGGTTTTTCCTCCTCCGCAGGTTTCTTCAAATTGATCAACTCGGGAAAAACCAGATATGGCTCCATCCGCAGAGGGTCCGTCTCGCGGAAACAAACGTTGTGCTCCAGAAAGAGCAGTGCCGCCGCATCCAGCAGAATAGCGCGTTCGTCCTCGGTCAGGCCTTTCAGCTCTGGAAACCCATAGCCCCCTGCTAACAATCGTTTCTCCTCCAGCGAACCCAGGCCCTTTTGATTCCGCCTCGCTTCCAGGACGAACGACGACGCCAAATTGTTAAGCAGTTCCGGTTTGAGCAGGATACGCTGCTCGCCTTTCGATGTTCGCAGGCGTTTCACGTAGCCATAATTTTCCAGGTGGCCCACAGCGGTCATCATTTCCGCATCGGTGAAACCCCAGTTCTCATCTGTCTTCTCAAGCCGTTGCCGGAGGTCGCGCGAACTCATGATCGGTTCTTCGTCTCCCAAACCTCCCTTAAACCCCAACACGTAGTCTTTGATTAGCTTGAACGTGTCCGTGGTGACTGTGGCGGGCTTGTCGTTCCACGGAATCATGGTCTTCATCTGTTCCACGAGTTCCGCCACACCTGCGCCGGTGGCAGCGCTCGTGTGAATCGGACCCTCGATGCCGCGCTTCTGGCAGAACGCCCTCAATTCCTCCGACGTCATTGTGCAACTCCCGCGATCCGTCTGAGCGGCCACGAGGATGATAGGACAGCGGCTTCGTCCAGTCTGGAGTTGTTTAAGCCAGAAGCCAACCCCGTGCAGTGGGTCTCCAATGTCCGAGGCGTCGAACAACACCAGCGCCAAATCGGCGTCATCTATGAAGAGCGCGTGAACTAGCCGGTAATCGGGTTGGCCTGCGAAATCCCAGAGAATTGCTTCACACTCGGTGCCGTCGGCGCGGCGTTTGCCAAGCGCAGGGAAGACCCAGAACTGCTGACCGTGCGACGAAGCTTGCTCCTTGAACTGGCCGTGAATCATGCGATAGCCGAGTCCGGACTTGCCAACGCTGTGATCGCCCACAAGGACGATCTTTCCAGTGGTATGATGGACCGCCTGCGGCGGTGGAGCGATGTCGTCGCGTTTGCCCATCAACACCGCCAAATCCAGTTCCCAGAGATGAATCAGCCGGCTGCGATCACCCTCCGGCGTGTCTGGCGCTGAGCCAGCAGTGGCCAACAAGGGCAAGGTGGGATGAAAAGCCAGGGCGGGAATCCATTTGTTCAGCGCCGTTGGCTCCGGAATGACGGCGACGGTCTCCCAAGTATCGCACCGCCATAACCTCACCGTGCCGTCGGCGCTTTTGGTCGCCAGCAATTGGCCGTCGGGAGAGAAGACGACGTGATCGATCCATGCCGTATGTCCTTCGAGTGTGCGCAGCAGCTTGCCGCTAGCCGGCTCCCACAACTTGACCGTGTTGTCAGCACTGCCGCTGGCTAGCGTACGGCCCGTCGCATCGAAGGCGACGTTTCCGACAGAGGCCTTGTGGCCTTCGAGTGTGCGTAGCAGCTTGCCGCTGGTCGGCTCCCACAACTTAATCTTGTTGTTAACACTGCTGATAGCCAGCGTGCAGCCCGTCGCATCGAAGGCGACGTTTCCGATATTGTCCCTGGGGCCTTCAAGTGTGCGCAGCAGTTTGCCGCTGGCCAGATCCCACAACTTAACGGTGTGGTCAGCGCTGGTACTAGCCAGCGTGCGGCCAGTCGCATCGAAGGCGACGTTCCCGATAGAGCCCTTGTGGCCTTCGAGTGTGCGCAGTAGCTTGCCGCTGTCTGGTTCCCACAGCTTGACCGTCTTGTCAAAGCCCCCGCTGGCCAAAGTGTGGCCTGCCGGATCAAACGCGACGCATAAAACTTCAATCGGATGCGCATCCAGAGCACGCCACAACCGCCCCTTTACAGCATTCCAAAGTTTCACCGTAGGGTGAAGGCCTGCGCTAGCCAAAATACGACCAGTCGAATCAAAGGCAACGGTATAAACAACGTGGTGCCCTTCGAGCGTGCGCAGCAGTTTCACGCCCGGCGGCAGTTCCAGCTTTGAATCTTTGGCTTTGGGTTCGTTCGCCATATCCTAGCCTCCTTTTGCTGGCATGGCCGTATCCAACTCCTCCGCTGGTTAAGTGTCAATCGCAGGAATGGGTAGTCGAAAGTTGAGAGTTGAGAGCCGGTCGGGATGGCGAAGCCGCACCGTCGAAGCCACTCTTGACTTAACGCGCGCCGCATCACTCGTTGCTTCTCGCCCGCCGGATTACCCGCCACCAGAGAACCATGGGAACCACCCACAGCAATTGCATCCAGACCATGTAGCGCATGAGGACTTCCGCCGCCCGGAAGAAAGCCAGGGACTGGATAAAATGGCGGGCGATTTCGTTGTTGGCCTGGTGGGCGTAGGCGGAGCCGCCGATGGCAACATCGCGGGCGAAGGCAACGCCACCGGCGGCGGCGCTCCAAGCGAACGCGCATCCACCATATGCCTGCCAGCCGAGTGCCGTGCCGCCACAGGACCAGACGCCCAGACTGAGGCCGCCTATTGCGAACAACCCGGCCGCTGCGCCGCCGAAGGGCAACAGACCGATCGCCAACCCTCCGATGCTGATCGGAGCGATGGCAATGCCGCCGAAGGCAAACAGACCGCCCACCGCCGAATCGCCAATGGCAATCCAGGCTTTGACCGGCTTCCATTGCGCCGAGCAACCGCCGCCAATTTTCACGTGCAGCAGCGGCCATCCCAAACAGCCGATGGGGCTGCGGTATTCGTAGGTCGGCTTGTCGAGGGCCGCCATGGGTTTCCGGAGGGCAAGGTCAGCGATAAGTTTGCGGCGTTCCCGCAAGGACCACCTCGAAAGCACGATAAGGGCCAGCAGATAAACACCTGTCACGCTGCTGATCAGCGCCATGCTTAACAGCGGATGGTTTCCAGTATACTTCAAGGCATACATCACGATGGACGCAAGCACGACGCCGAATCCCAGGATGCAGGCGCACAACCGGCGGTAAAAGCGCCTGACGAAGTCGCGTTCCAGATCGGACCGCGCCATGTCGAGTTGCATGCGATATCCCAGGTAATTGCCGAAGATGACGAGGAAGGGTCCAAGGATTGCGCCCCAGATCCCTGTCGCCGCGGCGGCCTTGGCTGCGGCGCCGCCTTTCGCCGCTGCCGCCCCCACCACGGCAGCCTTCGCCGAGATCGTGAAGCCGGGCAGCGCGGCCAGGACCGCCAGCGTGAACATCCGGTCCGGTCGTGTCCGTTCCAGCGCGCCCTCGACGAACGCGAGGACTTGTTCGTGCAACAGTTTCCGCCCGCGCGACAGCCGTTGTTTCACGGCGTCCTCGCTCAGTTCCAAATCCTTCGCCACGGTTTCGATGGATTGATGCTCGCGATAAAACAAGACCAGCGGCTCGCGGTAAATCTCCGGGATGCGCTCGATCGAGCGCCACAGAATTGCCTCCTCCTCCCGGCTGATGGCCTGCTCAACAGGCTGCGGTTCCGGCGAATGCGACGCGGAAGCTTCCTCCAGCGATTCGGCGTTGTGAGCCGGCTCCCGTCCCTGCCGGCGGTGCATGTTGTTGATGAGATTCCGCGCGATGCCGCAAAGCCATGCGCGCAATTTTTCCGGCTCGCGCAGATCGGCCAGTTGCTTCCACGCGGCGACAAAGGTTTCCTGGGCCAGATCCTCGCTCTGGCTCAGGCTGCCGGTGGCGCTGTAGGCCATCGAACAGATCAGCGATTGATAGCGTGCGACAATCTGCCCGAAGGCGTCGCTGTTGCCGGAGAGGCTTTCACCGACCAATTCCGCATCGTTGTGCGCGGCGTCAGACATGGTTTTGATGGTTGTCATATTCACCGTATCAGTGGTGGAAAGGGATGAAAAGGTGACAGTTTGTTTTCGGGGGCGACGGAATATCGCCCTAACGGGCTGGCGCACCATGACTTCAAAACCGAATCCGCCACCGTCCAAACAGCGGCCTTTTCCGTTGACGGGAAAGGGCGGCGTCAATAGTATCCACGCTCCCGCAAACTAGAAAGAGCGGGTGAACAACATACTTAACAAACTCAGGAGACAACATGGCAATTAAAGTAGCAATCAACGGTTTTGGACGCATCGGCCGTCTGGCCTTCCGCGCGCTGGCGGAAAAGGGCCTGATCGGCAAGGAGATCGAGGTCGTCGCGGTTGGCGATATCGTTCCAGCGGACAACCTCGCGTATCTGTTGAAATACGACTCCATCCAGGGCCGCTTCAACGCCACCATCGCCTCGAAGAAGTCGGCCGCCGACAAGCCCGAGGACGATGTGCTCGTCGTCAATGGCAAGGAGATCAAAGTCGTCAGCGCCAAGTCCCCGGCGGAGTTGCCGTGGAAGGCGCTCGGCGTGGACATGGTTATCGAGTCCACCGGCTTGTTCACCGACGTCGAGAAGGCCAAGGGCCACCTCGCCGCCGGCGCCAAGAAGGTCATCATCAGTGCCCCGGCCAAGGGTGATTGCCTCACCGTCGTCATGGGCGTCAACAACGACAAATACAATCCGGCTCAGCATCACGTTGTCTCCAACGCGTCCTGCACGACCAACTGTCTCGCGCCGGTCTGCTACGTCCTGCTCAAGGAAGGCTTCGGCATCGAGGAAGGTCTGATGACGACGGTCCATTCCTTCACCGCCACGCAAAAGACCGTGGACGGCCCCAGCAAGAAGGATTGGAAAGGCGGCCGCAGCGCTTCGATCAACCTCATTCCCTCCACCACGGGCGCGGCGAAAGCCGTCGGCCTCGTGTTGCCGGAACTGAAGGGCAAGCTCACCGGCATGGCGTTCCGCGTGCCGACGCCGACCGTCTCGGTCGTGGACCTCACCGTCCGCACCGTGAAGGAAACCAGCTACGCTGAAATCAACGCGGCGATGAAGAAAGCCAGCGAGACCTATCTCAAGGGCATCCTCGGCTACACCACGGACGAGGTCGTCAGCAGCGACTTCATCCACTGCGAGCTGTCGTCCATCTTCGACGGTGGCTCCGGCATCGAGCTGAACAAGAGGTTCTTCAAGCTCGTGAGCTGGTATGACAACGAGTGGGGTTATAGCTGCCGCGTCGGCGATCTGGTGAAGATGATGATCGCCAAGGGCCTGTAAACCGGCGCTCGTTCGCCAATAAAGCTGTATCGGTTCCGCCGGGCATGCGCTTCCGCGTGTGCCCGGCGGTTCTGTTTCGACAGCACGCGGCGATGACTCCGCGCCACCGCGGGCGCGATGGCCAGGACAACTGTGTTCTTGGTATTACGACGCCTCCGGGGTTAAAAGAACGATGTCATGGAACCGCTCCGGCTTGCCGCAATAGACATCGGCACTAATACGATCAAACTGCTCGTCGCCGCCGTTGAACGCGGCGCGCTCACGGCCCTCCACGAGGACAGCCGGACGACGCGGCTGGGCGAAGGCGTCGCGAAAACCAAACGGCTCACAGGGGAAGCGATCGAGCGCACGGCCGCCGGCGTGGCGGCGTTTGCCGGCAAGGCGCGGGAGTTGGGCGCGGAGAAGATTCTCGCCGTCGCCACCAGCGGTGCGCGCGAAGCGAAAAACACAGGCCAATTTCTGGCGCGCACGAGGGAAACCGCCGGCCTCGATGTCGAAATTATCAGCGGCGAACGCGAGGCGGAACTGATCTTCGCCGGCGTCTGCACCGACGCCGGTCTTCGCAACCAGCGGCTGCTGGTGATGGATGTCGGCGGGGGCAGCGCGGAGGTGATCGCCGGTCACAATGGTCGCATCGAACGGCGCGCGTCCGTCCCCGCAGGCGCCGTGCGACTGACGGAACGTTTTCTTCATGGCGACCCCGTTCCCCTGAACGAGTTGGATACTCTGCTCCAGCACGGACGGGAACTGCTGCGGCCGGAGCTGGCGCAGTGTTCGCCGGACCGCCGCGTCATGGTCGGCACGGGCGGCACGGTCACGACGGCGGCGGCGATGGATCAGTCGCTCGCGCAGTTTTCCGTCGAAAAGGTCAACCGCTATCCGCTGACGCGACAGCGGCTGGCTGAAATGCTGGATCGCCTGCGCGCCCTGACGCTGGCCGAACGCCAACGCGTGCCGGGTCTGCCGCCCAAGCGCGCCGACATCATCGTTGCGGGCCTGGCAGTGTATGTTGTGGCGATGGAACTGGCCGGCATCGATGAGCTGACGGTCAGCACGCGGGGGTTGCGGTTCGGGCTGCTCGCGGAAACGTGCGGATGGCTCAAGTGAAACCCAGACGATGGTCTTGGTGGTTGCGCTGCTTGCTCGGTGGCTGGCTGCTGCTGGCCGGCCTCGCAGGTCTTGCGGCGCGCGAAGTTTCGATCACCATCCTCCACACCACGGATCTGCACGGCCACATCCTGCCCGCCGACATCTCGTATCCGAAAGAGGAGGCCGGCAGCGATCTGGGCGGGCTGGCGCGGTGCGCGACGGCGATCAAGAGAATCCGCGCCGAGACGCCGAATTGTCTGTGGGTGGACGACGGCGACACGATTCAGGGCACGGCCGCCAGTTTCATGAGCGGCGGCCTGATGATGATCCGCGCGCTGAACCATCTGCACTGCGACGCGTGGGTTTTGGGGAACCACGAGTTTGATTGGGGCCTGGAGAAACTCGCGCGGTGTGTCGAGGCGTCGCGCGCGCCCGTCCTCGCCGCGAACATTCGCTGCGACGCGACGGCACCGCCCGCAATCGCCGGCAACCTGCGACCGTTTGTCGTCAAGGAGGTGGACGGCGTGCGCGTGGCCGTCATCGGGCTGACCACGCCGGGCATTCCGAACTGGAGCCGGCCGCGGCTGATTGGCGGGTTAAAATTCGAGCCATCCGTGGAAGCGTTGCAGCGCGCGCTGCCGGAGTTGAAACGGCAGAAGCCCGACGTCATCGTGCTGGCGGCGCATCAAGGCTTCCGCACCGCGCCGGACGATCACGCCAACGAGATTCACGATATCGTCGGCTGGTGTCCGGAACTGGCCGCCATCATCGGCGGCCATACGCATCGCTCGGTGTCGGAAATCGTGGCGCACGACATCCTCTACACCCAGGCCGGGCACTGGGGCGTCTGCCTCGGACGGTTGGATTTGGTGTACGACACCGACCAGCGCCGGCTCACGCGCCGCCACGCGCGCCTGATCCCGATGGACGCCAACGTGCCGATGGATTCGGAGATTCTCGCACTCGCCAAAGCCGACCTCGACGCGGCCAACCGCGAAATGGCGAAAGTCATCGGCACGGCCACGAAAGATTTTCCAGTCGCCGGCGCGCCGGCGCGCGAAACGCCGGTGCACAATCTGCTGTGCGAGGCGATCCTCGACCGTTGCCAGCGCGCGGGCCATCCGGCGGACATTGTGATCCACGGCGTCCTCGACGAGCGCGCGGGGATTAAAAAAGGCCCGATCACCGTTGGCGTCTGCTGGTCGCTGGTGCCGTTTGAAAATTTCATCGGCGTGTTCGAGGTCACGCCGGCGCAGCTTCGCGAGATTCTGGAGGAAGACGCCGTACATTACTCGCGCGAACATTTCAGCGGAGTTTACGGCGCGAAGATCGTGCTGCGCGTCGGGGCGCCGCCCGGCCAGCGGGTCGTTTCCATCGCCGACTGCGACGGCCAGCCGTTCGAGGCGGGCCAGCGGTTGCGCGTGGCAGTGAACAGCTTCGATCTGGCCAGCGCCGGCAAGCGCAAGCCCCGGCTCCGCGCCATCGCCGACGCGCCGGAAGCGAAGCTTGTCGAAATGAGTGACCTGGTGCGGGTGGCGTTGATGGATTTCATCGCCGCGAAAAAGGGAATCTCGCCGCGCCTCTACGGGTGGTGGCGCACCGGCGCGGCGCGCTGAGTCACCGATACAGTTGCTTCGGTCCCACACCCCTGCCATCTCCCCGCTGGCGTGGGAAAGGGATCAGGGTAATGGGTCGGCGAGGTTCAACGGCACGGGTGCGGCTGGGGACGAGGCGTCCGCTGCTCGCGTGAAAAAACTCACCAGCGTGTCACCGTGCCGCTGCTGGCGGGAGGCGCACCAGGCGGGCGGCGGTGTCAGCGTGTCGGTCTTGTAATGTTCGAGAACGAACCAGCCGCCCGGCTCCGTCACGGCGGCCAGATCGGCAGTCTCGAGAAGCTGCTGCGCCAGCGACGCACGGCCCGGTTGCTTCGCATACGGTGGGTCGGCGAGAACCAGCGTGAAGCGCGGCCCGCCGGTAAGTCGCCTCAGGGCGCGGCCGATGTCGGTTTGCAGAATTGTGGCGTCGGTTTCCAGCCGCGCCGCCGCCAGATTTCTTCGAATCGCCTCCGCACAATGCCGCGACTGGTCCACGAACGTCGCACGGGCCGCGCCGCGGCTGAGCGCCTCAATGCCCAGCGCGCCGCTGCCGGCGTAGAGATCGAGCGCGAGGGCGCTGACGACCGCTTCGCCAAGGCTGGAAAAGACCGCTCCCTTGACCTTGTCCGGCGTGGGGCGCACGTCGCCCGCGCCGCGCGGCATGGCCAACGGAATGCCTCCTGCAGAACCGGCAATAATTCGCATGAGACCATTGTAATCCAACCGCGCGCCGATACAATGCTCCAACTTGTGTCCGGCACGTGCGTCATTTTCAATCCTGTGGCTTGCGGCGAGCGCGCGCGAGGGCGATTGCGCCGTCTGCGCGAACTGGCCAGCGGCGCGGTGTTCCTGCCGACGACTGAGGCGGGCCACGCGACCGAACTGGCGGAACAGGCGGCGCGCGACGGCTACGGCACGGTGGTGGCAGCCGGCGGCGACGGCACGATCAACGAGGTGGTCAACGGCCTGATGCGCGTGCCGGCGGACGCCCGACCGCGGCTGGGCGTGGCGCCCATGGGCACTGCGAATGTTTACGCGCGCGCGCTGGGAATGCCCCTTTCGATGGGCGCGGCGTGGCGGGTGATCGCAGCGGGCCGCGAACGGCTTGTGGATGCAGGCGTGATGCGCGCGGCGGACGGTGCGCGGCGATACTTTGCGGCAGTGGCCGGCGCGGGCTTCGACGCGATGGCGATTGCGGCGCTCGACATGCGGTTGAAGAAACGGATCAACTGGCTCTCCTACGTCATCAGCGGCTTCCGCACCGTGGCGCGCGGCCTGCCGCGGCTGACGGTCACGGCCGATGGCCGGCACTGCGAAGGCTGCTTCGTGTTCATCGGCAACGGCCGGTGTTACGGCGGGTCATACCGCATGTTCCCGGAGGCGCGGCTGGACGACGGCATGCTGGAGGTGTGCGTCTTCGAAGGCGGCCGCGTGCTCGATGTGCTGCGCTATCTGCCTTGGGTGCTGACCGCATCGCATCCCAAGCTGGCGGATGTTCATTACTTCAGCGCCAGACAGGTGCGCGTGGAATCGCCGCAGCCGGCGCCAACGGAGTTGGACGGCGAGTTTTGGAAAGACTGTCCGGTGGACTTTTCGATTGAGCCGGGCGCACTACGAGTGCTGGGACCGTGATGGGTAGCCGGTAATTGGTAACTGGTGATTGGTAATTCGTGATTGGTGAAACAATACGCGCGGATGAGTTACGAGCCGCCAGTTATCAGTTACCAGTCACCAATCACCGGCTACAAATCACATTCACTGCGCCGGCAACGCACGAACCACGCCCGGTTGCGCGCTGGGAGGCGCGCCGTAAGCGGGAGGCGGCGGGCCGCCGGCCTGCACGGCTTGATAGACTCTCTCCATCGGCAACGACACGACAACCTCGACGCTGCCGTCGGAGAGATATTTCGGCTCGCTGACCTCCGCGCCCTGGAGCACGCCGAGCACACGCGAGCGGACCTGATCGTTTTGAGTGATGAAGTCCTTCATCGTCGTCTGGGCGTCAATCTGCACGCCCTGGACTCTTTCCAGCAGCTTGCGGCGCGCGTCGAGTTCCGCCGAGCGTTCGGCGCCGAGCCGGGCCGTGGGGCCGGTCTCGCCGGGATTGGGAACACCGGTGCCTTTGGCCGAGACCATGCCGGCCGCCCACGGGGGAACGCCGGGCGGCGGCGGCTGCGGCGCGAAAGAACTGCTTGCCGGCGGCGCGCTGCGGATCGTGTCACCACGCGGCACGCCCGCGCCGGTCTCGCGCAACACGCGCTCCGGGCCGAAGTCCATGATTTTCTCAAACTGATACGTGCGAATCGGGTGATCCAGATGATGCGCGTCGGGATACACGACCCAGTCCTGAACCTCCTTCAGCCACTTGGTGACATCTTGAATGGTCACCTCCAGGTCCATTTCGCAGGTCTGGTCCGGCAGGAAACGCGTCGGGCCAACCTGGCGCGCGCCGGCCAGGTGCGCTTGGAACTGAGCGTTGATGACATCGGCCTGCGTGACGAAGTCGCGCACGGTGGTGTTGGCGTCAATGTGGACGCCGCGGATGCGCTCGGCGAGTTTGCGCAAGGCATCCGTGCGGGCCGCGCGCTCGGCGAGCAGCCGGCCCTGTGCCGTGACGTTTTCCCAGCCCGGTGGAATCTGTCTCGGCACATACGCCGTCGTGCCGCCGTAAACGGGTGCCGGCGCGCCGGGAGGCGGCGCCACCATCGTCGCGGCGCGGGTGGTGCCCTGCCCCGGCGCTTTGATGACGGTTTCTGTGTTTATTGTCGTCATATTTTCGGTGACATAGGTGCGGCCGCTGGGATACGTCCGCTGAATCTGCTCGATGGCGGCGCGGACTTGCGCCAGCGTCACTTGCATCTCCAACCGATACATCTCGCCGTCCCACGTCTCGCTGCCGGGAACGACAGTCGCGCCACGCAGCCACTCGGACATCGCCGTATTGACCTGATCGCTTTGCGTGACGAAATCGCGCACGGTGCTGTTGGCGTCAATCTTGAGCCCCTTGATCGTCTCTAGCAGGTTGCGCTGGGCGTCGCGGATCGCCGCGTTCTTGGCCAGCAGCTTCTCCTGACCCGGATGAAATTGCGCCCAAGCCGGAGAGACCGCAGTACAAAGCAGCGCGGCCACCGACCACACAATCCAACGATAGTTTGTTTTCATATTCTTCCTTTTGACTTACGGCTTGTTTTCCTTGGGTTGTTTGTAAAGCTCCAGCCATTCCTTTTCTGAAATCTGTCGTTTTTGCGCCTCTATTTTCTGCGGCGTTTGAAGTGGCGGCGGCGGCGGTTCGATTGCCGGCGCCGATGCCGGATGTTCCACCGCCAGCGTCAAATCCACTTCGACGCGCCCGTCAGGATAATAGCGCGTTTGGGCGATCTGCGCATCTCGAATAAATCCCGACGCGGTCACGTAGCGTGTGCCATCCGTAACGATCTGCGAACCCTGGCCCAGCGCGAGCGCCATGTTGCGGTAAGCCGACACAATGGCCGCGCGTTCGGCCATCAGATGCAACTGCCCGCGCGCGGCGTAGATGCGCGGCGGCAGGCCGACGCCCGTCACGCGGATAACGCCATGACCGGGCGACGGCGTGTTCGGCTGAAACCCAAAAGCCGGCACATCGACCGTCCAAGTGGTTGCGGCGCAAAATAATAGCACCATCCCGCCGGCCACCGCCGCAGGCAAAAACGACTTGGGACTGTTTTTCGCAATGGTCAATGTGCCCTCGTCAAATCACGGGTTTTGACGCAGCAGCGGCAAAGATATTCAACCGCCGGCCCCGCGCTCAGAACGCTTTCGGCACCGCCGCAATGAGCTTCTGAGTGTAGGCGTGCTGCGGACGGCTGTAGATGTCCTCCGCGCTCGCCGCTTCGACAATTTTGCCTTGGGTCATCACCAGCACCCGGTCGCTGATATGCTCCACCACCGCCAGGTCGTGCGCGATGAAAAGATACGTCAGCCGATACTGCTCTTGCAAATCCTGCATCAGGTTGATGATCGCTGCCTGCACCGACACGTCGAGCGCGCTCACCGGCTCGTCGCAGACAATGAACTTCGGCTCCACCGCCAGCGCGCGGGCAATGCCAATGCGCTGCCGCTGGCCGCCGCTGAACTCGTGCGGGTAGCGGTTCATGTGTTCCGGCTTCAGACCAACGCGGCGCAGCAACTCGGCGATGCGGTCGCGCCGCGCGTTGCGGTCCATCTGCACGAAATGGATTTTCAGCGCCTCGCCAACGATGGAAGCGATGGTCATGCGCGGATTGAGCGAGCCGAACGGGTCTTGGAAGACCATCTGCATCTGCTTGCGCAACGGCCGCAGTTCGTGGTGGGAGGCGTTCGTGATGTCGCAGCCATCGAAGCGAATTTCGCCAGCCGTCGGCTCCAGCAAGCGAAGGACCGCGCGGCCGACGGTCGTCTTGCCGCTGCCGCTCTCGCCGACCAAGCCGACGGTTTCGCCGGCCTCGATGGTGAAGCTCACATCGTCCACTGCTTTCACCTCGCCGACCTTGTGGCGAATGACGCCGCCCATGATCGGGAAATAAACTTTGAGGTTTTTGACTTCGAGCAAGGCCATGGTGGTTAACGTTTCAAAGCCGCTTCGATTTCGGCGTGGTCGATGGTTTTCAGCCGGTGCTTGTGCGCGCCCAGCCGCGGGATGCACTCCAGCAGCGCCTTGGTGTAAGGATGTTGTGGCTCGCGCAACACGCGCTGCGTCGGGCCGTATTCCACGATCTTGCCGCGAAACATCACCGCGATGTTGTCGGCGATGTCGGCGACAATGCTGAAGTTGTGCGTAATGAGCATGATCGCCATGCCGAGTTTTTGTTTCAGTTCCCTCAGCAAGGCCATGATCTGCGCCTGGATGGTCACGTCCAGCGCCGTCGTCGGCTCGTCGGCCACCAGCAGCGACGGGTTGCAAGCCAGCGCCATCGCGATCATCACGCGCTGCTGCATGCCGCCGCTGAGCTGGTGCGGATAGTCGCCCATCCGCAGCCGCGGGTCGCGGATGCCCACGAGCGCCAGCAATTGTTCCACCTCCGCGTCAATGTTCTTCACATCGCGCCGGTGCAGTTCGAGAGCCTCGGCGACTTGCGAGCGAATGGTGAAGACCGGATTCAACGACGTGCTTGGCTCTTGAAAAATGTAGCCGATCTGCGCGCCGCGAACCTTGCGAAGCTCATCGCCGGACATTTTCAGCGTGTCGTGGCCCTTGAAGATGATCTCGCCGCCGAGGAAACGCGCCGGCGGCGACGGCACCAGCCGTGTCAGCGCCATCGCCGTCACGCTCTTGCCGCTGCCGCTCTCGCCCACGACCGCCAACGTCTCGCCCGGCTTCATCGAAAACGAAATGCCATCCACCGCGCGCACTTCGCCTTCGTCGGTGAAGAAGCTGATCCGCAGGTCGCGGACTTTCAAAAGCGTGTTGTCGGACGTCATTGAATGGCACAGCCTACTTGCGTGAAGGAAGTTTGTCGAGTGGCTCAGAGACAGGAAGCCGGTCACGGCGCGCAGAGCCATTCCAGCGTGGCCTGCGAACAAATGTTCGCAATCAACCGTTCCAGCATCTTATCCGGCTCCGGGCCGACATGGCCGACGAGGTAAATGCACGCGCCCCGGCCGCTGTGTTTGCAGGTCAGGAACGGCTGCTCTCCGTCCGTCCGGTCGCGTTGCGTGCGATCGGACATGACCAAAACCTCCGCCGACTCGTTGCGCGTCTGACGACCGCTCGTCGGCGGCGCCAACTCGATCCATTCGCCCAGCGGAAGCCCGGCCGTAACGGGACACGGTTGAAGCACTTTCAGACGCCGCGTGGAGGCGCTGGCGTTGGCGCGAACGCCGAGAAAGCTGCGCATCGGCAACTCGGCGAACACGGCGGCGCCGGCGGCGTGATAGTTGTCATTGACGTCGAGCAGCAACAATCCCGAGCCGGTGATCAGCAGTCCGCCATCACGCACAAACTCGCCCATGCCCTCATACATCGGTTTCGAAAACCAATCGGTCGAGGCTGGAATGACGATCCGTTTGTAGCGGTTGCGCTCGGCACGTTGCGACGGCAGAAAAATATCCACATCCACCGTCTCCGGCGTCAGGCCGGCTTTGCGGACGGCTTTGCAGTAATTCGCGAACGAGTCCGCCGCAGCACGGGTCGTCGTCTGATACTTTCGCGCGTAATCCACAACCGCAATTTCCCTGTTGCGCGGCGTTCGGCCCACAGCGACCGGCGACGAAGCCGGCGCGGCGGTTTCGCCGAGCGCCTCGCGCGGCACTTCCGGCTCACTGAGGCTCTCCTTCTCGCGCATCCCGGCGAACACCGACGGCGACGAATAGATCGGCTGAAACCGTTCGCAGAGTTGCTTCCGGCCGATCACGCAGATGAACGGCTGGTAGGTGTGCGGAATCTCGATCGGAATCCCCCCGGCAAGCTGCGCGGCAGTGAAATCCCCATCCAACGCGCCGGCGACGACCTCGCGAACATGAAGGTCTGCCACGCCGAGGCCGAGCGCGCGCGAGTCGAGATGCAGCCTGGCGCGGCCGTTGCCCCACAGCGACACGCAGAGCAATCCGTCCTTGATGACGCTTTCGAGAATGCGAATGCCGCCGTTGGCGTCCAGCCGGATCGGTGGCTGCGTGAGCCGTGGCAGTGTCTCAACAAAAAGAGACGCGCCCTCGGTGCTGCAACCGGCTGTCGAAAAATAAACGCCCTTCTTACGGAGCAACAGCGGCTCCGTTCGCGAACCTTGTGTGCAAACGACTTCCGCGCCATCCACTCGAATGGGAACGACCTTGCCCGACCAGAACTTCGTGCCGTCCGGCGATGTGACGTAGCCGGCCACTCCGGGACCCGCGATCTCCAGGCCGCAAATCTCCCGCGTCAGGTCGCGCTCCTCCATGAGATCGGACTTGGCGGTCGTCAGCGGCGTTGCGATCACCAGCAGTTTTCCACCGTCGTCCACGTAACGTTTCAGCGACTGAACCATCGCCTGCGACAGGCCGCTGCCCATGTCTTCGGGAATGATGATGAGCGAATACGAGCGAAGGTTTTTGGGTTGGAGCGCGAACTGGCTCTCCAGCAGCAATCCATCCACGTCGGTCGAAGTCGTCAGCGCCGCCATCAGCGAGCAGACCTGCTGTCGATAGTAGCTGCCAGTTGCCAACGGGTGCTTCATGACGAACGCATTGGGATGAACCGCGACCGCGACACGCGCCGGGCTGGCGCCGCCCTGCCAGCGCGTCATCAGTTCGAGCCAGCGCCCGAGGTTCTCCTTGCCGTAAAACAACTCCAGTTCCTTTGGCTGGAGGCCCATGAAGCCGGTGTAGAAATCGCCGTATTTCGCGTTGAAGGCCTTGGCCCGTTCCGAGTAGAAGCGGCGCATTTCGTCGAGATATACTGGCGCCCGATACTCAAAAAAGCTCAGCGGCGCGCCATGCATCGCGTAACTGTAATTCCGGGCCAGAATCTGGCCTTGATAGCTCGGTCCGAAATCCACGCACGCGCCGCGCGCGCGCTGGTAAGGCTTGCCCGACTCCACGGTGTAGCCGCTGAACCACTGGCGCTCGCAGAGTTTCTCCAGTGCAACAACGTCGTAACCCCATTTCCAAGGCTCTCCCGTGAACGCCTCAGGCGCGTAAGAGCAGAAACTGATTCGGAACCCATGCCGGCGCGCCACGGCGCCCGTCTGCCGAACGAACTCGTTGACCACGTGGTTGCGATAGAGGAAAAACCTCCGCCACCATTTGTCCTGCGGATCGGTGGCGGGCATCGCGGCGCCGGTGTAGGTCTCGCCAAAACGGGTCCGGCAGAACCCGGCAAAATCCACGACGTCGTCCGCGTGCGAATCCACCGCCTCCGTGCAGTCCACCTCGTGCCACATGATGCCGGCGAGATTGCGATGCTGCCGGTAATTGCGCGCCACCTCTTCGATTTCGTCGGTGTAGATTTTCAGGAGTTCGGGCGCATTCAAACCGGCGAAATCGGTGCCGGGGTATTTCCCGGACGGCGGCGTCCACGCCAGCCACACGTTGATGTGGTGCGGAGCGGTCTGCTCCAGCAATTCACGGAGATAATCGCGGTCTTTGAGTTGCGACCAGCTTTTCGCATGAGGGACGGTGGTTGGATGGAGGAATGGGCCGCCACGACCTTCCTGTTCGAAAAACAAAATGTCGCTGACCCCCAGCGAAGCCAGATCGTCCACAATAAGCTTCGCTGGAAACGGATCGTGATGTGTATGCTCCCAGATGCCCGGCGGGCCGCCGGGCGACAACCAAACCGTCACGCTTTTACCTCCGGCTGCGAACGTGCATGTTGCCGTTCCCAAGCCGATGACGAGCCTTGCGCATGAAATCAGCCTCTTGATCCAACACCAACGGAATGTCCTCATGCTTTTCTTCTCCTTTCCTGCAAGCCCGCGCCAGAGCGCAGATGCGTGGACTCATGGCGGGCGGCGTTACTCTGGCATGACGAATCCGCCGCTGTCGAGTGGTCCCCGCTGTCGGCGGTTCAGGCCGCCGGCCGTTCCGCTGTTTTCAGTTTCGGATCGAGCGCGTCGCGCAAGGCGTCGCCGACGATGTTGAGGGCGAGCACCAGGAAGAACATCGCGGCGGTGGCGCCGCCGAGTTCCCACCAGACGCCCAGCCAGAGGCGCTGTTTGGCGTCGTTGATCATCACACCCCAGCTCGGCTCGCCGGTAATGCCGACGCCGAGGTAGCTGAGGATAACCTCGGTAAGGATGAAACGCGGAAACGTCAGCGTGAAAGTGATGATGACGATGTGGAGGACGTTCGGCGCGATGTGCCGCAGCATGACGGCGAGATGGCCGGCGCCAAGCGAGCGCGCCGCAACAACGTAGGCGCGCTGCTTGTGCTTGAGGTATTCGCCGCGGATGAGCCGGCAGAGGCCGACCCACACGACGAGGCCCATGCCAATGACGATGCCTTTCATGCCGCGACCGACGACGTAGCTGATGGAGATGATCGAGAGGATGCTCGGCACCGAGTCCACGACCGAGTAGAGCCAAATGATGGCGGTGTCCACCCAACGCCCGAAGTAACCGGCGAGCGCGCCGAGCAGAAAACCGAGCGGGATGAGGATGGCGCTGGTGAGGATGGCGATCTCGAACGCGATGCGAACTCCCTGGATGAGCTGCGCGACGTTGTCGTGCCCGGCGAAATCCGTGCCGAGCCAGTGGGCGGCGGACGGATGCGCGTCGCGGCCGGCGAAATCGGTGACTTTGTAGGACGGGACGACATCGCGAATGCGGGCGATCCAATAGACCGACTCGGCGTAGAAGAAAACAGCGACGTAGATCGCGACGATACCGAGGCAGACGACCGCCAGCCGGTTGCGGCGGAACTGCCGCCACGCGGTGCTCCAGAGCGTCTGGGGCTTCGCGGCGAGCGCGGCAGGATTGGCAGCAGTGTCGGTCATTGCAGTCGGATGCGCGGGTCGGCCCAGGTGTAGCAGAGGTCGGTGATCAGGTTCGCGATGACGAAGACGACCGAGCCGATGAACACCATCGCGAACAGTACCGGTTCGTCGCCCGTGTAAATGGCATCCACGGTCATACGGCCGAGGCCGGGGATGCCGAAGAAGCTCTCCAGCATCAGCGAGCCGGTGTAGAGGAACGGGATGGCAACGACCACGTTGGTCAGGATCGGGATGAGCGCGTTCTTGAGGACGTGCTTAAAGAGCACCTGTCGCTGCGAGGCGCCTTTGGCGAACGCGGTGCGGACGTAATCCTGATACATCTCGTCGAGCATGATGGTGCGGTAGAACCGCAGGCTGCCGCCGATGCTGGCGACAACACCGATGACCACGGGCAGGAGCACGTAATTAATGCCCTCGAATCCCCACACCGGAAACCAGCCAAGCTCGAAGGAGAAGAAATACTGGCCAAGCATGATGTAAACCAACCCGCTGACGCTCATGCCGACGATGGAAATGACGACGAACGTGCGGTCGAGCCACGTGTTGCGGTAGTAGGCGCACAGCAAAGCCAGCGCAACGGCGACGACGAACTCGATGACAAAGATCGGCGTGGTGATGCAGAGCGACGGCACGACGCCATCGGCCATCATGCGCGAGATGCGCTGGTTGCTCTGAAGCGATTTGCCAAAGTTGAGCTGCGCAAACTGCGAGACGATCTGCCAGAACTGCGAATCGAACGGATTAGACTGTGCGCGCCACACCTGTAACGCGGAGACGGTTGCCTCGCCACCCGTGATCTCCACGGTGACTTGCGCCGTGCCTCCATCCGCCGCGTCCAAGTCCACCGTGGGGGCAATGTCAGCCGTCACGAAAGTCCGGGCGTTGTTCGACAACGATTTTTCCAGAATGATCGGTTGGTTCTCCGGTTTGGCGCCCGGATGAGCCAAGAGCACCCGGAGGGAGCAGCCCTGCGGAGCTTCGACTCGAAATTCCATGCGATATCGTTGCCGCGCATCGAAGTCCGGCAAGGCAACCGCCAACCGTGTGGCGCCTTGCGCCGGCTTGAAATTCCACCCTGTCTGCCCTGACGCGGACACCACGGCAAGCCGGAAGCTGCACAGATTCAAACAGAATTCCCACACCGTCTGGCCTGACACGGGCACCACGCCAAGACCGGCGCCGGGTTGTGCACGAAAGAACTTTTGAACCCAAAAGCCAAAGAACTTCGGCTTGTCATAGCCAAACGTCTTCCGTATCTGCTCGATCTTCGCCGGAGTCGCGTTTTTTCCCGCCAGCCGCGCCGCCGGATCGCCGCCGATGACGCGGTAAATCAAAAACACCAGCAACAACACGCCGAGCGTGATCGGAATCACGGATAAGAGGCGGCGTATGATGTAGGCGGTCATGGCGCGCTAGTGCGGACGAACCCTGTAAAACTTCACGTTCGGATACGGAAAATCGTGCGGCTTGAAGTCCTCCACCCAGTCACGCAGCAGCGCGTAGATGAGACGGTGGAACATGAACGCGGCGGGGCAGTCCTCCACCATCATGTCCGCCATCTTCTGGTAGAGTGCCGTCCGCTCCGGCGAATCCTGCATCGTCAGGATGCGCTCGTAAAGCTTGTCGAACTCCGGGTTCTTGTAGTTGCAGTGGTTGACGCCGGGCGCCTCGTTCGGGCCATACCAGAGTTGGAGGACGTTCTGCGCGTCGGGATAATCCATCACCCAGCCCGCGCTGAACATCTGCGACTCCTTGTGCTCGAGCTTGCGCCAGTGCTCGGGCTGGAGCGAGAAGTTGAGCGTGATATCGACGCCGATCGCGCGCGCGAAGCCGACATACATTTCGCCCAACTGCCGCGTCTCGGCGTCGCCCGCGCCGCCCATGTCGAGCGTCAGATGCAGGCGCTTGCCGGTGCGGGTGTCCTTGCCGTCGGGATAGCCGGCCTCGGCGATAAGCTTGCGCGCGAGTTCGGGGTTGTATCGCCACCGGTAAATTTTGTTCGGGTCGTAGCCGGTCGTGCCGGGCGTTATCGGACCGGCGGAGGGAATCATCCGGCTGGCGTAGGTCTGTTTGATTTGGTCCTGGTTGAACGAACAGGTGATGGCCTGCCGCAGCTTGCGATGGCGAACAACCTCATCCGGCGTCTTACCGCCGCCGATGACGGGGTCCTCCCAATTGAAGCCGATGTAGTAAACGTCCATCTGTGGTTCTTTGCGGAGCACGATGCCGCGCTTGGCCATGTCGGACGTCAGACCGAGGTCGGGGTTGATAACTTTGTTGAAGTAGTCCTTGCTGATGCCCACGCTGTAAATCTGGCCGCGCAGGAACATCTGCCACCACGTGTAATACTCCCGGACGTTGTAGAGAATGATGCGGTCAATGAACGGCAGCGGCTTGCCAGCGTCGGCGAGCAGACCCTTCTCGCGGTCGCCCGGCGCGCCCTCGCTCGGATAAAGCTGGCCGTGAAAGGTCGGGTTGCGCTCGAATTCCATCCGATAGTTGCGCTGCCAGCGCTTGAGCCGATACGGGCCGGTGCCGACGGGGTGGTTGAGAAAGTCGTCGCCGTAGAACTCCACCGCTTCGCGCGGCATGGCAAAGGTGTATTGCATCGTCAGCACCCAGAGCAGTTGCGGATACGGTCTCAGCAACCGGATGCGGAGCGTGTAACGGTCGGGCGCCTCGAAGCCCGGGATCGGTCGCGAGTAATCGGTCGGCTTTTTCGGATCCTCGCTGGCCTTGGTCCACTCGTCCACGCCGACGACGTGCTCCGCGAAAACCCACGAGCCGTTGGAATAGTTCTTTGTGTCCATCACGCGTTTGAACGCGTAGATGAAATCGTCCGCCGTGACTTCGCGGCCCTTGCCGCCAGGAAAACAGGGGTCGTCCTGGAAACGGACGCCCTTCTTGATGCGGAACGTGTAGGTCAAACCGTCGTTGGAAATCTCCGGCAATGACTCGGCCAGAATCGGCACGACGCGGTAGGGCCGGTAGAGGTAGTCGTATTCGAGCAATCCTTCGTAGACTTTGTAAACCGCCAGCGCGGTGTCCACGTCGCTGGCCTTGGCAGGATCGAAGCCCTTGATGTCGCCGCCTTCACTATAATATACCATCTCGCCGGGCTTGCCGCCGGGCGCGGCGGAAGGGCCGCAGCCGGCGGCGCAGATTGTCAGCGCGCTGAACAACAATCCCAATCCGCGTTGGATTGAGAAAGCCATTTTCAACGGGAACCTTGGCAACCCGCGCTACTTGTTGGCTGGAGCGGGCGCGGTGGAAGATTTCTCGGCGACTTTTTCCGCCGGCGCGGTGCTCTTGGCCGGTTCGGTGCTCTTGGCGGGAGCCGTCTTATCCGACGCAGGCTTCGCAGCTGTTTTCTCGGTGGTCTTTTGTGCAGCAGCCGCCTTGTCCAACACGATGGAGGCCGGCCTCTGATGCGCAATCAGGATCGCCAGCATCACCGCGGTGACGAACAGGATGGTGGCTCCCCAGATCGTGCCCTTGGTGAGCACGTTGCCGGTGCGCGCGCCGAACAGCGTGTCGGTGGCGCCGCTGCCGAATGCCGCACCCAAGCCGCCGTCGGCCTTCGAGGGCTGCATAAGGATGATCAATATCAAAAACACGCAGGTCAATGCCTGCACCGTCAACAATAAGCCAATAACAAACGCCATATCAGTTCCTCACATTCTGGATCATCTCAACGAAATCGCGCGCCTGCAAGCTCGCGCCGCCCACGAGCGCGCCATCCACGTCGGGCTGGCCCATCAACTCGCGCGCGTTTGACGGCTTCACGCTGCCACCGTATTGGATGCGGATGCGCGCGGCGGTCTTGGCGTCGCTGAGTTGCGCCAGCAGCCGGCGAATCAACGCGTGGACCTCCTGCGCCTGCTGCGCGGTGGCGGTCTTGCCGGTGCCGATGGCCCAAACCGGCTCGTAGGCCACGGTGACTTCGAGCAACTCTTCCGGTTTCAGGCCGGTCAGGCTGTTGAGCACCTGGTCGGTCACGACGGCCTCAGTGCGATTGGACTCGCGCTCGGCGAGCATTTCACCAACGCAGACGATCGGCTTCAAGCGCGCGGCGAGCGCGGCTTTGGTTTTTTTGTTCACCGTCTCGTTCGTCTCGCCGAAAAACTGGCGGCGTTCGCTGTGGCCGATGATGACGTAGGCGCACAGCACGTCCTTCAGCATCGCCGCGTTCACCTCGCCGGTGAATGCGCCGAATTTGTCCCAATACATGTCCTGGCCACCGACCTTGATGTTGGTGTTGTCGAGCAACTGGCCCACCGGATGCAGCGCCGTGAACGGCGGGCAAACGGCGATGTCCACTTCGCGCACGTCGGCGAGGTCGCGCTTGAGCGTCTTCACGAGGTCGAGTGCCTCGGCGACGGTCTTGTTCATTTTCCAGTTGCCTGCGATGAAGAGTTTGCGTGCTTTGTCCATGAGAGTATTGGGTTGTTTGAGATTGGCTGTGATGAAACTACGCTTTATCCGTCAGGGCCGCAACGCCGGGCAGTTCGCGGCCTTCGAGGAATTCCAGACTCGCACCGCCGCCGGTGCTGATGAAGGTGACTTTGTCGCCGACTTTGGCTTTCTTGACGGCCTTGACGCTGTCGCCGCCGCCGATGATGCTTTTGGCCCCGGCCTGCGTCGCCGCCGCGACGGCTCGGGCGACTTCAAACGTGCCGGCGGCATACTCCGGCGTCTCGAAGATGCCCATCGGGCCGTTCCAGACGATGGTCTTGGACTGCGCGATTTCGGCGCAGTAACGCGCGATGGTCTTCGGACCGATGTCCACGCCGCAGTAACCGACCTCGATTGTCGCGTCGGTGCTCTGCTGGGGGTTCTTGAACTCGATCTTCGGCTTCTTCTGGCCGGGGACGGGCGTCTCGACTTTCTGCGCGATGACGTGGTCCGTCGGCAACAGGAACTTCACGCCGGTGGCCTGCACCTTGGCGAGCGTTTCCTTGGCGATGCCGAGCTTGTCTTCCTCCACCAAGGAACTGCCCACCGCCACGCCCTGCGCCTTCAGGAACGTGTAGGCCATCGCCCCACCGATGATGAATGCGTCGGTCTTGCCCATCAGGTTGGTGATGACGCCGATCTTGTCGCTGACCTTGGCGCCGCCGAGGATCACCAGGCACGGCCGGTCCGGACTCGCCAGTTCCTCGCCGAGATACTTCAACTCCTTTTGAAGCAGGAAGCCCGCCGCGCAAATCTTGATGAACTTGCAAACGCCGGCCGTGGAGGCGTGGGCGCGATGCGCCGTGCCGAAGGCGTCGTTGACGAAGACATCAGCAATGCCCGCCAGTTGCTCGGAGAACTTCGGGTCGTTGTCCTCTTCCTCGGCGTGGAAACGGGTGTTCTCCAGCAGGAGCACGTCGCCGGCCTTCATGGCGGCGACCTTCTTACGCACGTCTTCACCGACGCAATCGTTGGCAAACCCCACCGGCTGATTCAGAAGTTCCGCCAGCCGCACGGCCACCGGCTTGAGGCTCATGCTCTCGACGCGCTTGCCGTCGGGCCGGCCGAGATGGCTGCAAAGGATGACAATAGCGCCGCGCTCAGTCAGGAAATGGATGGTCGGCAATGTTTCCTTGATGCGCGTCTCGTCGGTAATCGCGGCCTTTTCGTCGAGCGGGACGTTGTAGTCCGCGCGCACCAACACGCGCTTGCCGCGCAAGTCTTTCAGATCGGCAATAGAAAGTTTGTTCATAGTTTCCTCACTGCGGGCGGCAGCACACTGCCACGCCTGCCACGCGCCTTATAATTGTTCATTTTCAGGCAGTCCAACGGCTGCCCTGCCCGAAACGCGCACCCACGCGTCCGGTATCTCCGGAATTGAAACGCGTGATACTATGGATGGCACTCCGTCCCGTCAACGCTAAAGCCTCGATTCCCGCGAATGCCCGTCACACGCCTGTCACAGGCTTGACTCCGCGCCCCGCCGTGTTAGAAGCACCGGATTCGACATGAGCGACCCCTGGCACCTTTGGCTCGACGGCGCGCGCGATCCGGCCATGAACATGGCGGTGGACGAGGCGCTGCTGCGCACCGCGCCCGAACGCGGGCGGCCGTTGCTGCGCCTCTATCGCTGGAACGCGCCGGCGGTCAGCATCGGGCTGCTCCAGCGGTTCTCGCCGGAACTGGCGCCGGGCCGGCCCGTTGTGCGCCGGCCAACCGGCGGCGGGCTGGTGGACCACGCGCACGATGTCACCTACACGGTCGTGACCCCGCCGGCGCATCCGCTCTGCCGGCTGCCCACGCCGGAATGTTACCGGCTGCTCCACGGCGCGGTGACGGAAGCGCTGCAACTCGCCGGCGTCGCCGCCACGCTGGCGCCGTGTTGCGGAGCCAACGACCGCAACGTCTGCTTCGCCGGGCCGGTGCAATACGATGTCGTCGTCGCGGGACAAAAAGTCGCTGGTGCGGCGCAGCGACGGCTCAAGCGCGGGCTGTTGCACCAAGGCTCCATTCTTTCCCCATCATTGGCGACCGTCTCCGGCCTGCCGGGGGCGCTCGACGGCACGTTGCGGCTCGGCTTCGAGCGAAAACTCGACGTGGCGTTCGAGGAGTTCCAACCGGCGCAGGCGTTATTTGACTTGGCAGAACGGCTGTGTTCGGAGAAGTATGGAACGCGCCAGTGGACCGAGCGGTATCGTCCCTGACGGCAAATTGAAAGGATGAGAAATGAAACCGTTTGAAATCGGCCTCATGATTTGGGCCAATGAAGCTGAAGCGAAAATCAACACGATCAAGTCCCTCGGTCTCGGCGTTGCGCAAATCGGCATCGTCTGGCGCGACATTAACAGTGCTACCAAACGCCGCGCGCTCGCCAAGCTGCTCCAAGGCTCCGGCATCGAGTGGATAACGCTCTTTGCCGCGTTCGAGGGCGAGAGCTACGCCGACATCGCCGCCGTGCGCAACACCGTCGGACTCGTCCCGCCGGACCTGCGCAACGAACGGCTGGAGCTGACCAAGAAACTCAGCGACTTCGGCTGCGAGGTGGGCATCAAACGGTTCGCGCTCCACGTCGGCTGCGTGCCGGAGAATCCCGACCACCCGGACTACATGCCCATCGTGCGCATGTTGCGGCGGGCGGCGGGTCACTGCCGTTTCAACGGCCAGCAGCTCTGTTTCGAGACCGGCCAGGAACCCGCTGACGTCCTGCTGCGCCTCATCGCCGACGTCAAGGAATCCAACGTCAAAGTCAACTTCGATCCGGCCAACATGGTCCTCTACGGTTCCGGCGACCCCATCGCGGCGCTCGGCAAACTCGCCGCGCACGTCGTCACCGTCCACTGCAAAGACGGCAAGTCGCCTGCCGAGCCGGGCAAGCTCGGCATGGAAGTCCCGCTCGGCCAGGGCGAAGTCGGCTTTGAGCGATTCATCGCCAAGCTCCGCGAGATCGGCTACGAGGGACCGCTCACCATCGAGCGCGAGATTACCGGCGACCAGCAAATCGCCGACGTGCGCCAAGGCATAGAGCTGCTGCGTCGCATCGTCGCCGCCCCCTCCGTTGCGATTCCGTCGCCCGCGCCTGTCGCTCCGCCGCCGACCGAACCCGCCCCACCCGCGCCGGAACCGCCGGTCGCGCCAGCGGAAACGACGGCTGCGCCAGCTGAGCCGCCCACCGCGCCAAAGGAGACGCCCGTCGCGCCGACCGAGCCGCCAACGGCGTAATCGTCCAATCAAGCCGCTTCCGTTTCGGGTCCATTGACCCGCCGCCTGCGCTTTGCCCATACAACGCGGGTAGTGTGAAGCTCTGTAAATTCCCGCACGGTTTGGGAGGGCGGGGACAGGGGGTTTGGAAAATTGGAGGAACAAAAAAGACCCGGCACAGGGCTTGTTCGAAACGAGATATGGGCCACGCCGTGGCCCATCAACGCAGCACGATCATCTCCCGTCAGGTCCGCACGAGGACTTCCTGGCAGGCGGAGGAGGCGTAGCCGTCCCAAAGGGAATTGAGACGGATAGTGAAGCTGGCTGGCGGTGTCGCAAAAGCGGGGTTTTGGGCGTCGGCGGTTTGGGCGGCGGGGGTGTAGGTCCAGGTCGAAATTCCCACGCCGAGGACGACGCGGCGCACTACGGTGCCGGTGGCGTCGAGGATCTGGATCAGGCTGCCGATCTCGCGCGGGACGAAGGGCATGGAGAACAGCGACCAAAAGGCTTCAGCTCGCCAGTCGGCCAGGTCCCAGGCGACGGTCACGTCGCTGCCCCACGCGCAGAGGGCGTTTTGCGTCGCGCCGTTGACGCTGAGGTTGACGTGCGGCGCGGGCTGGCAGGTCACGGCCCGGATGGGGGCCGGGTCGGGCAGCGGATCGCATTGGTCGAGCGGGAGGTAGCGGTTGAACCAGACGGGTTGGAGCTTCCATTGCCATGTGGTGCCGTAACGATACCGGCGCGCGTCGCTGAACGGCCGCAGTTGGTCGCGCCGCAGAAACAAGATCGTCGCGCCGGCGTCGTGGGTCTGGCGCGGCGTGCAGCCAATGCCGCGGCGATGGCCCGTGAGCTGGACTTGCGTGGCGGAGAGGATGGTGACGTCGCGGATGCTGAGGATTTCGTCGTCCACAAACGCCAGCAACGTGTGCGCGCCGGCGTCGGCGTCGCTGACGCTTTCCACGCGGTCGGCACCGGACCAGTTCACGAGGATGCCGACGGTGTCGTCGATCACCGGCGCGGTGTCGGGATAATCGGCCGCGAGCGTGCCGAGCGCGGCAAAGCGCGCTGCGCCGATCGCTTGTTGATCATAGCTTTCGCCGTCGCGGCTCGCCCACAGCGCGATGGTGCTGGTAATTTGGTCGCGCCGCGCGAAGACGGGCGCAAGCGTCGGCACTTGCTGGCGGACCAGCGGCCAGGGAAGTTCCACGACGCGCGGATTGGGTGAGGAAATTCCGCCGCCGCCGCCGCTGCCGCCGATCTCCCGGGCAGCCGCCGCAATGGTTCTCGAAGCAGTCGCTACAACGATCGGCGCGGGCACCATCGAGGGCGGCGAGGGGAAGGTTTGTTGCGGCGCGGGGCCGTAAGGAGAATCGCTCATGGGGAAAAATTGGAGATTGGAGATTTCAAATTAGAAAGGGCCGGGGCCGTAAGGAGAATCGCTCATGGGGAAAAATTGGAGATTGGAGATTTCAAATTAGAAAGGGCCGGGGCCGTAAGGAGAATCGCTCATGGGGAAAAACTGGGAATTGGAAATTTCAAATTGGAAAGTTGGATGCCGGGCGAGCTCATGGCAGCACCTCGCTGCAACCTATCCGCCTCCTTGCGTCGGCGGCTACGAGGCGTGTGACATCTTTGCGATGGGATGATCCACTCATGGCAGCACCTCGCTGTAGTCCTGGGAAAGTTCGAGCGTGACGGACTGCGCGCCGGCGGTCTCCTCGGTCATGCTCGTGATGCGAAACGCCAGCACGTCGCCGGTGTCGGGGACGGTGGCGCGGACGGCGTCGCCCGGCAACAGGCCGGCGACGGCGACGGCGAGCACGCGGCAGTTGCAGGTGGCGACCGGCTTGGACTTCGCGGCGAGCACGGCTTTGGCGTAGCGGTCGGCGTTGGCCTGCGAGGTCAGCCAGCGGCGCTGGTTGGAGAGCATGCGTTGTTCGCCGACGAGCGCCATGTTGGCGTCGTTCATGACGATCCAGAGCGACTCCTGCAAATAAATGGCCGGCTCGCTGTAGAGGACGTTGAGCTGGTTGAGGGTGTCGGACCACGAGCCGAAGCTGAACCTCGGCTCCTCGACGTAATGCGCGGCCGTCAACAGCGGCGCGGCATCAAAGTCCGTCACATTCGGCACGAACAACTCGGCCTGGCCGCCGTTGTCGCGGAGGATGCCGCCGAAGTATTCGCAAATCTCGGCGATGAGCTGCTGCACCGGCTCCTGCCGCTCGATAAAAACGCTGAGGCCGTAGCCGGCGGCGGTGAATCGCGCGGCGGTGTTTCTGAAACTTGTCGCGTTGATTTGCGAGGGCGGCAAGCCGAGGCCGAAGCGCGTGGAGGTGAGCAGTTCGCAGATGACGTGCGCGGGATTGGCGTCGTCGCCGATGCGGTTGGAGGTGGCGCCCAGGTCCACGCCGGTCGGCTGCGGATAGCGGCCGACGATGAGCTGGCCGGTGGGCGCGGCGGGCGAGTTGCCGAGGGAGAATCCCTGCAAGCGCAGATAGCTCTGGTGTTTGTAGGCGGGATGGACGGCTTGGTTCGGATCGTTGGCCAGACACGGGTCGGGCGTCTGCGTGGGCGTGCCGAAATAAAACCGCGCCGTGGTGGCGCCGGCGACGACGATGTCCACGTAATCCCGGATGGTGGTGGTGTTGTTGCTGATGACGACGCGGTTGATGCGCGCCGGCCCGTACGCGTAGCAGTTGGAGAAAAAGATCGAGTCGAGGAACTCGACCGGGCCGAGCGCGATCAGGGCGGCGAAGTCGCTGGTGTAGGTGGTGGTGGTGGCGGTGGGAGCGCTCATCGGATCGGGTGTCGGGTGTCGGGTTTCGGGTATCGGGTTTCGGGTTTCGGGTTTGCGAATATCATTTGCCGCCGCCTCCGCTCGCGTGCTGAACGCTGGCGAAGCTGCGGAACCAGTCGAGCCAGACGATGCCGACGAGGGCGATGCCGGCCAGATAAGGCACGGGAATGGACTGCTGGTTGGTGGTGGTCGCGTCCTTCGACAGGCCGAGGACCTGGGTCGGCTGCGCGGGTTGGTTGTTGGTGTTGCCGCCGAGGAAGCTCATGGGGAAAATCGTGATTGGTGATTGGTAATTGGTGATTGGTGATTGGATAGGCGCGGCGCGATGGGGCGTTCGGGCAGGGCGCGACCGCTGGGCGCGCCGTTGTCGGAACTGAGCGGACGGCCCGGCGGTCCGTCCCTACCGGGGCCGCTTGCTCCGCCGATTACGGATTGGGCGGATGGAACGGCGCGCGGCGCGAGGGGGCGATAGACGGCGGCGAGACGCGCCAGCCAGCTTGGATCGTCGAGCGGCGAGGCGCAAACGACGCCGCCGCGGAAGACGTGGATGAACTCCGTCGGACGGCCGATGCTGGCGTCGGCGACGACCATGCCGACGTGGTGGATGACGCGGCCGAATTTGAAGCCGAGCAGGTCGCCGATGATCACCGGCGGCATCTCCTTGTTGTCGCGGCCGTCGGAGGCCCAGAACAGCCACAGCTTGTCCGGCAGCGCCTCAACGTATTCGATGACCTGGCTGGTCTCGCGGTGCGCGCCGGCATCGAGGTGATACGGCGGCGGCGTGAAGTGCGTGACGAGGCCGGTCTCGATGTAGAACGCGCCGGCGAGCTGGACACAATCCACGCCGGCGCCGCGGACGCGCGTGCGGGGAGCGAAGGGCGTGCCGAGCCAGCGCTGCGCGACGGCGAGGGCGAGGGCGATTTTCTCGGGCGTGCCGAAGTAGGCGGAAGGCGGAGTTCCGATTTTGGATTTTGGATTTTGGATTTTGGATTGCGAAGGCTCGACGGAGTCTCGCCCCACCGATGGGAAGGCGGAGGGCGGAGCGTGAAGCGTGGAATTGGGAGCGTCAGGAGCATGGGGACTGGAATTGCTATAAGGCAGCGGGTTCATTTCTTGGCGCCTCCCTCCGTGGCAGTGGTGGTGACATTCATGGACAGGTTGCGGGCGGGCACGAACGGATGGCCGCCAAAATTTTTGTAGTTGTTGAACTTGGTCTGACAGGTCGCCATCGAGCGGTCGCAGCCGGGCAGCAACTTCACCACCGCGCCGACGACGGTATTGAGCGGCCGATCCAGCAGAAGGTTGCGGGTGTTGGCGTCCACGCTGCTGTCGTAGGTGATGAGACGGATTTGCGCGCCGTCGCTGTCGCTGAGTTGCAGGACGCCTTGCGCATAGTAGCCGGTCATTGCCGCGCCGATGCCGAGGCCGGAGATCGTGACGAATGCACTGCTGGGCCTGGGAAGCCCCGAGATCGTGGCGAGCGGTTGATACGCGCTTTTGCTGAGCGCGCAGGTGTCGGGGTCGAACAGCGACCAGTTGCAGCGCGGCTGGACCGACGGGCGCGTGAGGCGGCGCGCGAACGCCGTCACGAAGTTGGAGACAGTGGCCTCGATGGTGCGGCCGGTGAGTTGGACGTCCGTGAGCTCCCCGGCGAAGATGACGACCGGCGACGGCATCGGCTCCGGCAGCGTTGTTTTGGAGATGGTGACCTGCAACGGCAGTTCCGACGCGCCGGCGGCGTAAATCTCGAACGGGCCGGCCGGGTCGAGGATCGTCTCGACGGTGCAGGTCGTCTCTTCGATCTTGGCCGAGCGCTTGAGCGACTTGTAGGTGATCGGGTAAGGCGCGTAGGTGACGCCGCCCATGGTGACCGGGTCGAGAAACGATGTGTAGCGCCAGTGCTGTTGCGCGCCGGGGAAATCGAACGAAAAATCAAACAGGAACAACGGCCGCTGGCCGGTCTCGGCCTGGGCGTATTCGAGCGGAAGCTCCACCACGCGCAGCGAGCGCGTGGAATATCCCTCGGCCTCGAACTGCGCCTCCTCCACGTCGCCGGCCATGCGGACGTAGAGCAGGCGGTTGACCATGCACGCGGCGCAGTTGAGCGATGTGTCGCCGAGCGTGACGCGCTCGGTGCTGGCGTCCACGGTTTGAACATTGGCAACCTGCGCGGCGAACGGCGCGCCGCCGTCGGGCTGGAACCAGACGTACAACGCCGGCAGCGACCGCCAGGTTGCCGCGAGATTTTGCGCGGCGATGAGGCAGACGCCGTTGACCAGGTCGCCGGCCATCGTGAAGACCTCGCTCTCCGACGGCAGCCAGAAACCCTGCGCGCCGTGCTGGAGCGAGGTGAGAAACGCATCGAGCGTGAGGACGTCGGCCGGCTGGAGGTTGAGCGAGAATTGGAGGCCGTGGACGATCTGCTCTTGCAACGGCGCGGTGCTTTGCGCGCCGAAACCGATTTGCAGCTCGCGCAGATCGTAAGTGAAGCGGCGCGACGGCGTCTGGCTCCAATCCATCGGCAACGGGAAGACGGGTCTGGAAAGATAGTTCATGACAGCAACCCCGAAATGCCCAACGCGGCGGAGCCGCAACCCAAGACGGTGGGGCGAGACTCCGTCGAGCCTCCTTCTTGGGCGTGTCGAGCTTTCAGACAGCGGAGGCTCGACGGAGTCTCGCCCCACCGATCATAAATCTTCGCGGCCCGCGAGGACTCTTCGACATTGTAATGCGGACTGCACAAAAGTGGGACCGACTCGATTTGAGCTTCCGGATTCTGACTCCTGACTTCTGACTTCTTGTTCTCGTGCTCATATCGTCCTCAAGACCTCCATCAGGAGCTGCGCGACCTGCGCGAGGCCCGTGTCGCGGATCTGGAACGACGTGCAGTCACTGGCGGCGTCTGTGGCGGTTCCATTGAACGGCGCGAGCGCGGTGACGCGGACGCTATACCACTGGTTCGGGTCGTTCAAATGCGGCAGCCAATCCACCGGCAGATGGAAATACTGCGCGCCCTGCGGCGGATTGGCGCTGGTCGTGGGACGCGAGGCCATCAACCCGATCTGCAGGGCGTTCATGTTCTGCACCGCGAGCGCGGCCGAGCCATCCGGCAGCGCCGTGTAGATCGGGGTGACGTAATAGAGTCCGGACGCCGAGAGCAACTGCGGCGGGCCCAGATAGGGATTGGGCGAAAGTCCCGTGAGGTTGAACATCGGCGCAAAACCGCATGGGGTGCTGTCGCTGGCCCGCGCCCACCAGCGCATGACGAATCCGTAAATCGTCTTGCCGTCCGGGATTGGATTGCCGGTGGCATAAAGATCGTTCTGGCCTTCGGCCGCCCCGAAAAGATAAGGCGTCCAATCCCCTGTTGGCGGCGCGGACGGCATGACCGCCTGCCAGTTGCCGGTCAGGCCGGAGCCCACGCGGGTGAACTGCGTCGCATTCGCCACGTCGCCGGCCGGAAAGACCGTCGCCACCCGGACGGGGAGCATGTCGCAGGTGGCGTTGAGTCCCCTCTGATTGGTGGCGTAAACGTCGTCGATATAAACCGTGCCGGAGTCCGAGCCGATTCTGAACCCGGTGCAGGAAACGCCGCCGGAGGTGTTGGTCGTGATCGGCGTGATATTCAGGATCTCCGTCCCGTCCAGAGAGACGATCATATAGCCGGCCCCGTAGGCGCCGCTTGTGGTGTAACAAGACGCAACGGTGATGTAATGCCACGCGGCCGCGGTGACAGGCCCGTTGCCGGTGCCGGCGGAGATGTAGGTATACGCAGAAGTGTCCCATCGGTAGAGCAGGACATTGCCGTCGGACAGGATCTCGAACCGCACCGCCGGCAGCGTGCTGGTCGCGTCGATGTAGAGACTGAGCGCCGCGCCGCTCGGGCGGTAAACGGCCGCGCCGACCGTCATCCAAGCCGTGCCGGATGCCGCGGGCGCGTAGTAACCCAGCCACTGGCCCGTGCCGAGCGCCACACCACGACCGCCGCTCCAACGTGACGCCGATCCCGTCGTGGGCGCGATGTTGCTGTCGCTGCTGGCAGTCCACTTCATCCGCAACTGCGCGTTGGTGGCGTAGTGATCGAATCCGTCGAGAAATAGAAGGCTCATAGGATGTGAAGAGTGAAGAGTGAAGAGGTGGGGGCGGCGGAAATGCACCGCAGAGACGCAGAGGACGCTGAGAGGTTTCCTCTCTGCGCTCTCTGCGCCTCTGCGGTGAAATTCCTCCATTTCACGCGCTCACCTCCGCGGTATGAATGGCCGTGCCGCCGCAGGAGTCGCCATTGAAGATTTCGATTCGATAGCCGGCGGATTTGGCCACCGGCGTCCACGAAATCCGCGCGCCATAGCTCGTGAGCGTGCCCTGGCCGTCCGCGGGCGGATCGAGGAGAGCCGGCTTGGAAACGTCCAGCGTCTGCGAATGAATCGCCGTGCCGCCGCAGACGGCGCCAGCGAACACTTCAACCCGGTAGCCGGTGGCATCCGCCACCGGCGTCCACGAAACCAGCCCGCCAAAACTCGTGGCGGTGCCGCCGGCGGGCGGATCGAGGATCGCCGGCGCGGAGAGGTAGAAGTCTTTGAGCGCGAGTTGCTCGTCAATGTCCGTGACCGTCACCTCGAGCAACAGGCGCGCGGGCGAGTCCCCGGAATTGTCCGCGCCGGGCTTCGGGATGCCAAAGACGACGGGCCAGATAAGATCGCCGGCGGAAAGCGCGAACGCCGTGTTCGATACCAGGGACAGCGAGCCGTCGTTGTTGACGGCCGTAACGCGGCTGGCCTGGCCGCCGTTTTCGCCGTTCGGCAGCCAGAGGAAATCGCCGGCGCGGAAGGTATAGAGTGAAGAGTTAAGAATTAAAAGTGAAGAGTTGGAAGCGATGTCGGCGGCGAGTTCCGCGCCATGCGTCCAATACGGGATGGCGATGCGCGCGGCCTTGAGCGCGGCGCGCCAGACCGCCTCCGCCTGCGCGCGATCCTCCGTGGTGTAGGGCGTGACGCGGTAGCCGAGCGTCACCAGGCCGCGCGAGCGCATGGCGGCGCGCTGCTCCGCGCCGAAGAGGGCGGCGGCGATGTCGCCGATCCAGTTCCGCTTCCAGGACGGCTTCGCGTTCCAGTCCGGCGCGGCGGAGAGAAAAGGGATGTCGGCAATGGTGGCGGGGATGCTCATGCGAACACTGGGAGCGGCGACGTCCACGTCGCCGATGATTGCGGATACCGGCGACTTGGAAGTCGCCGCTCCTTGGGTTTGCAATTTCGTTTCATGATTTCAAACCGAGTTCGAGCATCTGCGACCTCACCGTGTCATAGAGCACCTTGCGGCCGTCGGCGCTGGTGGCAGGATGCTCATGCGAACACTGGGAGCGGCGACGTCCACGTCGCCGATGATTGCGGATACCGGCGACTTGGAAGTCGCCGCTCCTTGGGTTTGTAATTTCGTTTCATGATTTCAAACCGAGTTCGAGCATCTGCGACCTCACTGTGTCATAGAGCACCTTGCGGCCGTCGGCGCTGGTGAGGAAGCTGCGGACGTGGGCCGGCGAGTTCAGCACGGCCACCTGCACCGGCGCGGGCGCGACGTGGACGCTGCCGTTGAAGCCGCCGCCGGCCGCCGCGGCGGACGCGGCCGAGGCGCCGATCGGCGCGGCGATGGCGGAGGGAATTTGCGAGGCCATGTTGTTGAGGTCCACCGCGCCGGCGATCATGCTCTGGATGAAGCCGGGGTTTTGTGCGACGATGCCCGCGGGAATCACGGCCTCGCCGTTGGAGAGCAGCGCGGGAACCCGGTCGTCGCGCGGTCCGCCCGGCCCGCTGACGAATCCGCCGGCGGCGCGGATAATGCCGCCGTCTTTGCGGCCCACACCGATCAAGCCGCTCAACATCCCGCCCATGGCCGGTCCGGCCGTCCCGCCTGTGAGCGCGTCGAGAATCGCCATCAGCACATTGGCGACCATAAGCTTGAGCGCCATCTGGATCAGAATCTGGATCATCTGGGTTCCCATCGCCTGAAACGCCTGGCCCGCGTTCTTGGTGTGGTTGATCATTCCCATGATCCCATTGCTGACGCCGTTGATCCCCGTGTTGACGATGCCTTGCAACGCCTGAGAGGCCTGCCCCGCCACGTCGCCCATGCCGGCGAGGAAGTTCTGCATCGAAACTCCTATCCGGCCGAAGGGATCGCCTTGTTGCATCTGGGTGTCGAGCTTGCCCAGCGTGGCGCTGACATTTTCCATCTTGTGATCGATCTCATCGACTTGGTCTTTGTTGCCGGCCTTGTCCGCGGCATCCCGCAAGTCTTCCAGATTCGTAAGCACATCGCCCAGCACGACGGAATATTCCCTCGCCGCCTCGGCCCTGCGCATGAAATCCTCCTGCGTGCCGGTCTGTCCGGCGCCGGATGCGCCGGACGCGGCGGGTTGCGCGGCGCCGTTCAGTCCGGCGCCGGGAGCGTTGGATGTGGCGGTTTGCGTGGCGTTGTATCGGGTCTGAGCCGCCTTTTGTTCCTCCTCTAGATTCTTCAACTGCCCGGCAACTTGGTCCGCTGCCACTTGCTTAAGGGCGGCCTCTTTGGCTGCATAGAGTTCCGCGTCGGAGACCTTTTGAGAGCCGGCCTCTTTGTCTTTGTTTGTCGCGTCGGAGACCGGTTGAGAAGCGGCCTGTTCGGTTTTCTGGCCGCCCGGGGCGGAGGACGAAGCGGCGGCGGAGCGCGCGGCGGACGTAATGGAATTGAATGCCGCGCTGGTGTCTTTGGCGCCCTGCTGGACGGAGGCGAAGAATTTCTCGATCTGCTGCTGAAGCTGCGCGAGCGAGTCGGTGGCTTCGCCCAGGAAGCGCTGGAACGCATCGGAGGTGGTGTTGATGTCAGCCATGGGAGTTAAGAGTTAAGAGTTGGGGAATGAGAGTTGGGAGTTGGGAGTTGGGAATCATGACACGCGGCGGAGCCGCGACCATCACTCTGAACTCTTAACTCATAACTCTTGATTTTTGTGTTCACGGCCGCAGCGCGCGCGCCCGAGCGAGCATCTTCAACCACTTGTTGGCTTTGGTGACCCATAAGTCCAGTTGCGCGAGCGTGGCGCGGTCTAGCTCCCGGCGGGAATGGCCGTGGCGGATGAGATAGGAGTAGATGTCGCCGATCCCGGACGCTTCGGCATCAGGGCGGCGAGCCGGCCGCCCACGGATTTTCCCAGGCCGAGCACCTCCTCGGAGAGGTTCACCTCCAGCGCGGCGTCGAGCAGCCGCAGCACATCCACGACGGGCATCCCGGAAAGGGCGGAGTGTTGGAGTGTTTGGGGAGTTGGAGTGTTGGAGTGTTGGAGTGTTGGGCTGTTGACGAACACGGTGCGCGTCAGGAGCCATTCGCAAAGCTCGGCGCTGCCGGCGACGACCTCGGCAATCTTCTCGGCGGTGAGCGACGCAAGGCCCTTCTCGCCGACGCCGGCGATGAACGACGCCTGCTGGAGGATCATCTGGGAAATCTTCGCGACGAAGGTAAGGCCGTCTTTCCAGGAGAGCGCGCCGACGGTCAGCGGCGCGTCGCTTCCCGAAACCCGCACCTCCTTTTCCGGCATCAAGATTTTCGTTTCATTCATTTGTTAGTTCCCGGTTCTCAGTTCTCAGTTGTCAGCATCCGGACGCCCACTGCCCACTGTTCACTGCCCACTGGCCACTGCCCACCGACTCACGTCGGCGGCTACGTTTCGCCGTCCGCGTTTCGCGTTTCCGCATGGCCGTCGCCGGCGGCAGGGGCGAACCGCCGGCGACGGCTTGCGCGGCGTGACGGATGGGGCGTCACGCCACGGGCGGCATGGTGATGATCGGCTGGCTCGACGGATGGATGCGGAACTTCGCCTTCTGGGTCTCGCCGTTGAAATCGTCGGCGCTCTCGATCGAGATCGTGCCGTCGAAGTCATGGATCGCCCGCGCGTCGCTGCTCTGGGCGTCGGTCTGGATGAACCGGAAATGGCCCTCGGCCTGCGTCTGGGTCATCGCCTTGAACTGCGCGGCGGTGATCGCCGGGCACTTGTAGCTGAAAGTGATGTCCGTGGGTGTGCCGCCAGCGCCGATGACCGTGCCGCCGTCAATGACATAAAGCATGCCGGAGATGGCGTCGTAGTTGTAATCCGTTCCGGCAACGGCCGCTGTTTGACCCGCCTCGACGCTGACCTCGGTGGCGTTGCGGATGCCGGTGTCGTATGACCGGCGCTGCAAGCAACCGGTGATGGTCTTCGTGGCGGCGGTCCCCGTCACCGCCGTCTGCGTCACATCGGCGAGTTGCGTGCCGAAGACGCGCATCGCGAAGGTCTCCGGCGGGAACTCGTTGCTCTCGCCGACATAGACGAGGTCCATGCTGACGATGTCCTCGCGGACGGTGCGCTTCTGGTTGAAGCGCAGCGAGCGCACGACGGTCTTTTTCTCGGACGTCGGCGTGATCTGGTGCATGACCAGCGGGCCGAGGTTGATGTAACCGGCCTGCCCTTTCGGCTGGAACAAGAGTTCACCCGTGAGTAACAGGAAATTCTTGTCGTCTCCAAGTTGCGGATATTTCTGACTCATAGTTTTTTCGGTCTCCTATCTGCTATCTGCCAACTGTCCACTGTTCACTGTCCACTGCCGTTGGCTGTAGCCGCGACCATCATGGCCGGGGCCGAGGTTTCTGTTGACTGCGGTTCGGCCGCGGGCACGCGCTCGCGGCTACATTCGACGCCGAGTTCCGCGAACGTCTCCAGGAGGCGCTCGGCGGCCCAGGCGTTGAAATCTTCCAAAGCTTTCAATTGCGGCTCGCGCGGCCAGCGCGGCGCGGCGAGGATCGCTTGGCAGAGCGATTCGGTGCTGTCGGGATTGAACTGCTGCATTTCCGGCAGCCAACCGATCGCGGGCGAACCGGCGACGGGCGCGCCGGCAGTGATGCAGTCGGCGGCGACGTAGTTATAGGTTTCCTCGAAGCTCGCGCAGACGCAGACATCCATCTGTGCCGCGAGCCGTTTGAAGTCGACGTGATCCAGCCAGTCGTGCCGCATGAGGCCGGTGCCGGCGCGGCTGCAAATCTCGGTGATGATGGACAAGTCCGCGCCGCTGCCCATCTCCGCGCGCTGGTTGACGTGCAGGATCGTGACGCGGCCGTCCTCGCGCAACCGTCGCCCGGCCTGGGCGACGGCCAGCGCCATGCCGACGGCATTCTTGAGCGGGCGCATCGCGCCGAACAGGCCGATGTGAAATGGGGAGTGGGGAGATGGGAGGCAGGAGACGGAAGTTGGGAGATGGAAGTTGGAAGATGGCAAACCTCCCGAATGATTCGCTCGGCTATCGGTTATCGGCCATCGGCTATCGACCATTGGCCATCTGCCATCTCCCCCGCGTCTCAGCGCGGCGCGCGCAGCGGCGAGTTCAGCGGGGGGATAGACGTTCGGCAGGAGCACGCAAGGCGAGCCGAGCCCGGCGACCGCGTCCACCATCTCCGGCCTGATCGCGGCGAGGCGGACATTGCCGTAGGTGCGGTTAAGATCGCCGCAATCGAGCCACAGTTTCCAACTCTTGCCCTCCATCGCGAGGAACTGCGGCCCGCTGTGATTCTTGACCACAAAGATGGTTTTCGGGCAATGCTCGGCGAGCCGCGCCATCTCCGCTAGCTCGACCCCAAGCGCCATGATGACCACGACGCGCGGACGGTGCTTTTTAATTATATAAATAATCTCCCGCTGTTCGGACTCGCACCAATCCGCCGCGATGCCGCGCTCGCGCGAGAGCGCCGTGGTGTGCCTGGCGTTCCAGCCAAGTCTCTTGTGTCCGCTAACGGGCGCGCAGATGTGAAGGACGGAGGTCATGGGGAAACAAGATTCGAGGTTCGGCGTTCGCGGTTGTCCAGCACCACGCGATGAACCCATAGACACTTGGCGATGACCTCGGCTGCTGGAAAGACGCGATTGACGACCGCTGCGACACTATAGTCGCCGCGGTCGTAATCGTCGTCGCAGAGGAATCCGCCCATGCGCACGGGCGGGAGTCGGGCGGGAATATCGGCACTGACGCATTCGCAAGAATGGCTGCCGTCAATAAACACCTTGTCGAACGCTCCTGACAGGAACATGCGCGCCGCCTCCGTACTCCACATGCGCAGCGGTGGGATCCGATCAGCGATGCCGTTGCACGCGACGTTGGCAACAAAATGAGCCTTCTCTCTCGCGCCGTGATGGTTCCACAAATCCACGTACGCGAGCACGCCATCCGGCCCGACGGCGCGCCCAAGCACCGGCGTGTTGCCAAGTCCGTAGTAACTGTCGATCTCCGCGACGGCCTTGGAATTCACCGACTGCACCAGTTCGGTCAGCGCCGTGCCGGCGTCGGCCGAGAGCAACCCGCAACCGACAGGCGCGGCCGGCGAGAGCAGCTTGGAGGCAAAAAGAGGTCTCATGTGATCACCTGTAGTCGGCCACCACGCCTCCCTCGGTCGTGTCGCTTGTGGTAAGCAAACGCAAAATCACCGTGCCATTGGCCGGTATCATCAGCCCATTGGTGTTTATGCCGCCGACATATTGCCAAGGCGGAAAAAAGAGACTGTAGTTGGTGCTGCCGGTCACATCGCCGTGGATCAAGAGCGTGAGCCGTTTTGCAACGGCGACGCGGTTGCTGGTGATAAACGACGTGTCCGTGGCCAGCCAGATTTCCTGATATTGGTTCGTCGCGAAATCTAACACGACGGGGTTAGGCGCGAGATTGGACGCGAGGTTGGTAAAAATCTGCGCGTAATAAACGGAAACGGTGTCAATGCCCCACGCAAGAGCTTGGACGGGTTCCCCAAGCGTGATCGTCTGCGCATCGCTGGCCACGAGCGTATGCAAGTCCATCACGGCATGATCAGTGTCGCTTCGCAAAACGATATTCGACCCAGTAGGAAATATCGGCCAAGAATAGCCACCCCATCCATCGTTGGTTAAAACCGTGGCCCCGCCCCCATATAAACTGGAGCCAGAATCTATTTCGTTGCCAATATTTAACCGCCCTGTCACGTCAAAAAGCTGTCCAAGGATATTTGTGGTCAGACTGCCCGACGGCGCGTAGAAAACGCTCCATGAATTAGTCAGCGGCAGCCATGCCACGTCAGATTGCAGCGCCAGCGGTCCGCCGAAGATGCTGTTGATCTGCGCGGCGGAATTGCTGAACGCCGTGGCTTGCCGGCTGCCGTCTCCGAAAGCGTAGAAGCCGATGTTGGTTTGCACGCCAGCAATGATGTTCGTCAGGTCGTAGACATTCGTGGCATAGAACACATCGCCGCGCCAAATCGGGTCATAGGCGGGATAACTTGGATTCGTAAAAGATGGCGTGCCTGTCAGCGTGAAGTCGACGTCGCCCATCGTGCTACTGACAGTCCCAATAAAGAGCGTCCCATCATTAGCACCGTAGACCTGGTCGCCCGACGATAACTCCGTTGAATATGCGGCCCCTTGACCGTCGACAGTAGCCCAACTGGTTTGCCAAGTTGACAGTCCGGTTAATTGGACAAAGTTAGTGCCAGCCACAATGTTCGTCACTCCGTTTGGAATGATGTAAACGTAGTTTGTCGGCTTGTATAAGTTTGTCACTGTGAAGCCAGGTGCGCCCTGGTTCACCGCAAATTGATTGTCCACTCCGCGAAACGCCACGTTGCTGCCTGCCGTCAGCCAGCCCGATGAATGGATAAGGTTGAGCATCGAGTTGGACAGGTTTTGCTGCTGGGTAACCATCGCCGTGTCCGCATAGGATTGCAGCGCCAACGGTCCGCCGAAGATACCGTTGATCTGCGCGGCGGAATTACTGAACGCCGTCGTTTGCCGGCTGCCGTCGTTGAAAGCGTAAAAGCTGAGGTTGGTTTGAAGTCCGGCAACAATGTTCGTCAGGTCATAGACAACGGTGGAGAAGATGGTGTCAGCTCGATAAACAGTAACGTAGCCAGGAGCATCGTAGGGCGCGTTGCCGTAAAGCGTCGCTGTTGCATCATCCTGAATGGAGGCAACCATGCCAACACAGGTTCCCGGCTGCCCGTCATAAACAAGCATGCCGTTGGCAAGCTCGGCCCCGTAGGCGGTGCTTTCTCCAATCAAGCTGGTTGTGGCCGAAGAGAAAGTGGAAGCCCCTGTAAATGCTGTATAATTGGTGCTTCCGCTGTCCACAATGTTCGTCACTCCGTTCGGAATGATGTAAACATAGTTCGTTGACTTATAGACATTCGCCACCGTGAAACTCAGCGCGCTCTGATTCACCGCAAACTGATTGTCCACTCCTTGAAACGCGACGTTGCTGCCCGCCGTCAGCCAGCCCGATGAATTGATGACGTTGAGAATCGAGTCGGAAAGGTTTTGCTGCTGGCTGATGGCAAATCCGTTTGCCGACAGCAACACCGCGTTCGTGGCGGCGTCCACGTAGCCGAGCGACGCCAGATTGTTGGTGATCGAAGCCGTCGCATAAGGCTGCCCGGCGATCCAGTTCGTCGTCGCGTTCCACGCCGCGTTTGTCGCAGCGCCCACATAGCCAAGCGATGCCAGGCCGTTCGTCACACTCGCCGTCACGTAACCCTGACCAGTCACGAATCCCGTTGACGCGAGTCCGTTGGTGATCGAAGCCGTCACATAGAGCCGGCCGGCGATCCAATTCGTCGTCGCGTTCCACGCCGCGTTTGTCGCCGCAGCGAGGTCGCGGTCCATCGCCACGCCGAGTCCGCCGGGCGTCGCGCCGTCGCCGAGCCAGAGCTTGTGGGTGTTGGTGCTCCAGGCCGGCTCGCCGACAGCGAAGACGTTGGTGCTGCGATCGGTATCGAGGCCGCGGCGGAACTGGATGCGGTTGGTCGTCACCTGGGCGGTGGCGGCGAAGTTCACCACGGAGGCGCAGAGGACGCAGAGAACTGCAAATCGCAGGGACGGCGCGCTGTGCCGTCCGGTCATCATCTTGCGGACGGCGCAGCGGGCCGTCCCTACCAGCCTTCCGGCTTCCGACTTCTGGCTACCGACTTCCGACTTCTGGCTTCTATTATTTGTTTTCATGACGTTGGCAGTTGCAAAAACTTGACCTTCGCGCGCCGGGCGTTCCCGCCGGCTTCTCTTGAACCCGAAAACCGAAGCGGTATCGGCAAGGATGCCGGCGCCACGGACGACCGCGGTTGCCGAACGGAACGGGGCTCTGGCCGCGCCGATGTGGAGAATGGAGGTTATTATGCTCATGGCGTTTTGCAGGAAACGTTACGGGAAGGAAACGGTCGCATCAGAGCTTTGTGTGCTGCCGTGGGCGTTGTTGGCAGTGACGTGAGCTTTGCCCGTGCCATACGGGACGCCGACCCATAAATGAGTTCCGCCGGGAGTCACTCCGCCTTGGTCAGGCCAACTCGTTCCACCATCCGGCGAAACTTGCAAGGACATGGATGTCGCGCCGGCGGGCAGGCTGGGAATATCTATCACCACGTTGAACGTTCCATCCATGTTATCGGATGGAGTCTCAAAGACAGGCGCGTCGGGCGTGGCGGGCGGACTATCTGTGGCAACGACGTACTCTGTGCTCACCGCACTCGTGACGCCCACGATGTTTGTCCACGTGGCAATGACGAACAGCACCTGGCCGGCGGCAATTCCATTGGTGATTGTAAAACTCGTGGCGCCACCGAGCACGCCCCAAGCGCCGCCGCCCGCCATGTCGTCCACCCAAACGCCGCTGCGGTTGGTATCGGCCGCGGTGGCGAGGCTCGAAATACTTGTCCAAGTGCCATAGGACACGCTGACGGTCTGCCCGGTGTTGACCGAGCCGGAGATCGCCGGCAGCACGCTGTTCACAGGCCGAAACACAGTCATCGAGCCGCCGATCGCGTTCCACACCTGATCGAGTGTGACACCGCCGCTCGCGCCGATGTAAAAGTTGCCGTTGGTCTGCGCGACGCTGACGCCGGAGCCAGCGAAGATGAAGTTGCTGCCGATGGGAATAAAGGTGCCGCGCGTCCATTGAGTCACCGCGTTGGTCGCGGCGTCCACGCGGCCGAGCGAGGCCAGCCCGTTCGTCACACTCGCCGTCACGTAACCCTGACCGGTCACGAATCCCGTTGACGCGAGTCCGTTGGTGACGGAAGCCGTCACATAAAGTTGGCCGACGATCCAATTCGTCGTCGTGTTCCATGCCGCGTTTGTCGCCCAGGCAAGGTCGCTGTCCATCGTCACGCCGAGTCCGCCGGGCGTCGCGTCGTCGCCGAGCCAGAGCTTTTGGGTGTCGGTGCTCCACGCCGGCTCGCCGGCGGCGAAGACGTTGGCAACGCGCTCGGCGTCGAGGCCGCGGCGGAACTGAATGCGGTTGGTCGTCACCTGGGCGGTGGCGTCGAAGGTCACCGCGGAGACGCAGAGAACGCGGAGAAGAAATGCGGAATACGCCCGCCCACTAGCCAACCAAGGATTGCGGAATCCTGCTTCCGACTTCTGACTTCTGTCTTCTGACTTCTGATTTCTGTTGTTCGTTTTCATGCCGTTGGCGGTTCGCTGAACTTGATCCACGTGCCGGGCGTGCCGGCGGCGGTGCAGACCCAGACGACAAAATTCATGTCCACCCAATACTCGTATTGCTCGTGCGCGCCGGCGGTGGGCGCGCCGGCGGCGGTCGTGGAGTCGGGCACGATGTAGTTGGCGATCTGGTTGAGTTGCTGGATGTCGTTCTCGACGACGGTCTCCGGGTCGAGCACGCTCACGACGGAACGCAGGTTGCGCAACAAGGGGTAGCTCATTTAGACGATTCCTCCATCGGGTATGCCGGCGGGAGGCTGCGAGGTGAAGTCGCCGCCGTCGAGTCCGCCGCCGGGCTGGGAAACAAAATCGCCGCCGTCGATCGTGGTGGGAGCGGGCGGCGCCGGCGTGACGCCTTCCGCCACGCCATCTGAATTGAGGAGCTGGTAGCGCGTCCTGAACAACACCTCATAGACGCACGCGGTCTGCGTCTGCGCGACCAGTTCGCAACCCTCCTCCAGGAATGTGTCCCAATGCGGCAGCAGCTTGCGGTTGCGCAGGCGGCCCGGCAGCCGCGGGTTTTTGTTTTCGTAGTCGCAGATCGCGTCGAGGATTTCATAAATGCCGACGACGCCGACCGCGCCGCGGCGCAGCTCGCGCGGATTGCGCAGCGAGGCGGCGCAGATAAAGATGGACCAAAACGCGGTGTGCATGTCCTCGGGGACCAGCTTGATTTCGCGGCGGCCGTGGCGCAGGAGGACCTCGGTGACTTTGGAAACGTTCTTCAGCGAGAACAACTGCACCCACGCGGACGGCGCGGTGAACCGGACGAGCGTTTCCATCACCTCGTTGCGCTCGCCGGCGTAGGTGTCCACGCGATTGAACAGCGGCACGTCGGGAAAATCCGGCCGGCGCGCCGCGCGCAGCTCGGCGACGATGGCGTCTTCGCATTGGAGAATCGGGTTCATGGGCGGAAAAAAACGAAAGTGAAGAGTGAAGAGTGAAGAGTGAAGAGTTGGGGTGGAACGCGTTCTCCGAACGCGTTTTTTGCCGGAAGAAATCGCGTTCGGAGAACGCGATCCACCATTACTCTTAACGCTCCACTCTTAACTCTCATGCGGTGTGGCCTCCTTGCCATGTGGAACGTGGCCGGCCGGCCGCCGTCCGCAGCCCGGCTCCGGCTCGTGGCGGGATTTGAGCGAGAGGGTGCGGTATCTCGACGCGAACGGCAGTTGGAGAGAGCGCGCTATGGCGCTCACCGGATGGATGTTCGCGTCAAGCCCTCTCATCAGCACCGCGGCGTCGGAAACGCGATAGATGAAGGAGCGCGACGCGGGGCGCGTTTCGTCCAAACTTTTGATGGCGGTGGAAGTGCTCATGGGCGGGGAAACGAAAGTGAAGAGTGAAAAGCGCAGAGTGAAGAATGAAGGTGGATCGCGACCTCCGGGCGCGATTCGTCTTGAATGAAAAACGCGCCCGGAGGTCGCGCACCCCAATTCTTAACTCTTAACTTTTCACTCCTAATTTCCTTCATCTACCACCCTTTCATCGTGTCGCGTTTGAAGACCCGCTCTTCGGCGTTGCTCAGCACGTCGCCGCGGTCGCTGCGCGGCGGCTCCTGGGCCGCGCCGAGCGTGGCGACGCCGCGCGCCACGTCGTCGAGGAACTTTCCCGAGGCGTCGAACTGGTCTTTGTAGGCGGCCTTCTGGTCGCGCGGACTGTCGGGCCGCAGTTGCGCCTGCGCGGCGTAGTAGAGGAAGCGCGCCATCGCGTGGCCGGTGATCGTGGCCCGCACGTTGGCCGCGTCGTCGTCGTTGACTTCCAGCGGCAGCTTGTGCCGGAGGCGGAACTTGGAAAGGAAATCGCCGTTGACGCGGGCGATGAGATGGTCGCGCAGAATCGTGTTGAGCTGGCCGGTCGGGTTCCAGGGATCGTCCAGCAGCAGGAGCAGCGACTGCGGGCTGACGTTGGCAGCGACTGTGGTCGCATCCAAAAATGTGGTGATGGTGGTCATGAGGGTGTGGAGTTCACCGCGGAGGCGCAGAGGACGCAGAGAGGAGAAGCTGTCAGCCGGCGGCAGTCCGCCGTCAGCCGAAATGCCTCTTCACTCCCTGCGTCTCTGCGTTTGGTTTGCATTGTCTCCAGGGGTCGCCGGGTTACACGTCGTTGGTGACGGCGTTCTTGATGAGGAAGCACGAGTCCTGGTTGGTCATGATGACGCGCCGGCAATGGCCGACGATGTCCTGCACGGCGCCCCACAAGCCGCCATGCTCCTGACCGGGCAGGATCGCGCTGCTCTGGACGAACACGGGCGCGCTGCCGAACAACGCGCCGTAGGCCGTGAGCGCGGTTCCCGCGTAGGGCGCGACGGTGGAGAGCGGCGCCGGCTCGACGCGGCAGAGGCCGAAGTCCTTGCCCCAGACGCGCTGGTAGCTGGCCGCCTCGCCGGGCGCGGCGAAGTTGCCGCGCTGCTCGCCGACGACGACCTGCCGCAGGTCGAACAACTTCGCGACCTCGGCCTCGTTGGCGACGCCTTCGACGGCCTGGCGGTCGCCGAGCACGGCCTTGATGGCGCTGATGATCTTCGGATGACGCCGCAGCGGCAGCCAGACCGCCAGGCCCATCCACGCCGTGTCGGGCTTGATGAGCGACTTGGCCATCGCCGTCTGGATGACGGCGACGACGTCCGTGTCCGGATCGTCGAGCTTGTAACCGGAGTTGCCCTGCGCGCTGGCGTCCACGGCGTTGCCGGTCTTGTAGTTGGCGAGGGTGGTGAACAGTGTGTTGGTCTCGATCTCGTGCGAGAACCAGAACGTGTCCACGAGCGCCTTGGCCTTGGCCATGCGCGTGTCAATCGGCACCTGCAACACGCCGCTCGGCTGCGTCTGCGTCAGCCGCGCCACGTCGTTGGGGTGGATGAGCCGCCGGCCGTAATCGCTCAGCACGGCCGTGTCGGTCTTGAACGCGAAGTCCGCCACCGGGATGTTGCCGCGGCGGTTGATCTTCAGGTCCACCACGCGGAGGTATTCCGCGGGATCGAACTTCCACCAGTTGAACGCCAGGTCGGCGATGATCTGCGCCGGCGCCATGGGCGCGAGGGTGCGCCCGATGAACTCCGGCGGATAAACCCCAGCGACAAACGTCGTCAACTGGGCGTTGAGTGTGAGTTGGGTTGGATCCATGTTCGTTGCTTTCTTGATCTGTCGGGTTGCGGTTCACTCGCCACTACGACGCCTTGACGTAGTGTTTGCCTTGCGCGGCGCGGCATTTGATGATGTCGCCGGCGCTGCCGGACTGGAGCGCCTGGGCGCCGTAGCAATCGCCATCGCTGGCGGCCACGGCGGCGGCGTTGGTGTCGGAGGTCAGGAACTGGAACTCCGTGACCTCGCCGCCGGCGATCAGGAAGATCTCCCGATCGTCCGAGTCGGTGACGATGGCGACGGTCTTGCCCGCCGCGATCTCCAGGTCGGCGTCGGTGGCTTCGCCGAAGACCGGGAAGCACGGGGCGCTTGCGTTGGTGGCCGGCACGATTTGGCCGTCAGCGGCGCCGCGCTTGGCGAAGCGGCAGCATTTGACGGCGGTTTGAACTGTTCGACTCCACATAATTTTTTCCTTCTTTCTTGGTGCCCCGAAATCTTTCCGGGGAATTGGTTTTCTGATTTTGGATTTTGGATTGTTCGGACGCTCTACGCTCCACGCTCCACAGCCGTCCGGAACAACTCCGGCTTCTCGCCCATGAGCCGCACCAGTCCCATGGACCGGGCGCGATGCACGTCGGCGGCGGCGATCTTCATGAGTTCGGGGTCCTTGGCGATCAGCTCCTTGAGCGGCGCTTCCCAGGCTTCGGCTTGCGGGCCGAGGCCGTCGGCGCCCTGCGCGGTGGCCGTTTGCACAACCATGCCGAGTGGGACGGTGGGCGTGCGGGACACGAGCGCCTTGAACTCCCCTTCCCGCTCGCTGCCCGTGAGGCGCGCGACGGTGATCTCCCGCTCCGCCGGGCTGATGATGCCGGCCTTGATGGCGATCTCCGCGACGGCGCCGGCGTAGTCCTGCAACGCGATGACGTTGCCGGGCGCGGCCTTGGCGGTGAGCGCGGCGACGCGGGTTTGGTGTTGCTCGAACGCGGCGATCAACTCGGCCTCGGTGGCTTTCTCCGGATCGAGTTGCCACGCCGCGCAGAGCCTGGCTTTCAATTCCTTCATCTGCTCTCCTGTCTGCGCAGGGGGTTGGGGTTCGCCGTCGTCCAGAGCTGCGCTGATCCGGGCCACGTCGTTGGGGTCGGCGGCCACGAGCGAGGCCGAAAGCCGCGCCGTGGCCGAAAGCAACGCCTCCGCGCCGAACAAGCCGCGGTTCACAAAACCGCCGCAGTTCGCGTAGAGGCCCGCCGCCTCGCCCGTCTCCGGGTCCATCGGGACGTGCGGCGAAAAAGACTGGTATTCGGGCGGCTCGCCCGTCGTGCGCTCGACGGCTTTCGCCGTCAGCCGCGTCAGGCCAATGACGCCGAAATCATCGTGCCATGCGAACCGCAACGGCGCGCCGCTGGCGTCCTCGTCCTTGTGATCGTAATCGGTGTAGGGCTTCACGCCGTCGGCGGCCATCATCTTGCGGCGCGCGCCCTCCATGCGTTGGGCCGAGAGCGGCGAGGGATGCACGCGCAGCTCGTAGGGCGTGCCGTCGGGATTTTTCTGCGGCACGCGCCGGTCGCCTTTCGGGACATACACGAGCCAGCGGTCGCGCGGCGAGGACGCGGGCGACGGGAGATCGGAGATGGGAGATGCGGAAGTAGCAATGCCGCACAACGCGACAACGGGCGCGGCGTCGTTGTTGAGATGTTTCGGGTTGGGAAGTTCGTCGTGGCTCATGTTGCCTTTCAGTGGAAGATGGGAGTTGGGAGATGGGAGATCGGGGCGGGTTTCGGGTTTCGGAAACTTCCAGAGAGCGTGCCAGCACCTTGGCCATCGCCGTTGCCCTTTCCGTTGCTTCCGTCCCTTCCGTCACTTCCGTCCTCTCCGCCCACGGCGCCCTCGCTCTTCAGCACCGCCTCGCCGCCGGCGGGCTGCGGAATATCAAACTCCTCGTGCGCCCAACGCTCCGGGATCTGCACGCCCACGCTCGCCAGCACCTTCAGAATGTTCGCGAGCGCGGTCTGGTCGCTGCGGTCGGCGCCGGGCAACTCGTAACGGGGATTGTCGCCCGGCTCGGCGAAGTTGAACTCCATCAGCCAGCGCATCGCCGTGTCGTTGATCGCCTGGCAAAAGAGGACGCAGCTCCAGTCAATGACCTCGTCGCTTTCGTCGACGTGCACCTCGCCGAGCGAGCGCGCGCCGCGCGTGCCCGCGTCGGTGCCGAGCGTGGAGCCGAGAATCAGTTTCAGCGCGAGGTCGGAGTAATACTTGATGATCGCCTCCTGCGGCGGACCGCCGCCCGCGCTCGCGCCGATGCGGTTGATCTCGACCTTCGTGCCTTCCGGGAAACACGCGACGCGCATGGCGATGCGCGAGAGGTGCGCGAGGATCTTCTGCATCGCGCTCTTGTCCTCGGCGCTGCGGGAGCCGCCCTGCTCGCGGTAAAACGCCCACGCGATGTCCGCGCCGAACGTCTCGGCCAGCGCGGCCCAATCCTTTTGCGCGAAGAGCACGATGAGGAACGCCCAGGCCAGCGGACGCAGGATCGCGCCGCGCGCGGCGTGGCCGCTCTTGGAGAGATGCTCGAAGATGACAAATTTCTTCGGCGGAAAATCCACGCGGTTATACACGAGCAAATTCGGGATGAGCTGGAGCTGCGGGGAGTCTGGCCAATACACAAGATGCCGATAGTTCACCCACGGCATCTTGTTGATGACGACCGATTGTCGTCCGTTGATGGGTCGGACGGCCCAATCGATCTCATGCACGGAAATATTTTTGCCGACGAAGTCCATCGCGTTGAACATCGTGCGCGGCCAGTCCTGGATGTCGGCCCAGACGGCGTTGGCGAAATCGCACTTGCGTTTCGCGAGATCGGGGTTGAGCGGCTTGTCGGGCGGGACGATGCGGCCCTGGCGGCGGCACGCCTTGAGTTTGTGTTTGAAGAGCGGGATGCGCAGCTCGATCCACTTCTCCTCCATCTCCTCGAACAGCCGGAACTGCTCGCTGATGGCGCCGGTGATCGCGCGCTCGAGGACGGCTTCGAGAAATTCGGGATGCAGGTTGCGGCTGACGGAGTGATACCAGCGCTCCGCGATCTGCGGCTTGATCATCGTGCCGATGTCGGGCGCGGCGAGCGGCAACGATTCGCGCGCCGGCGCGTCGGGCGTGGACCGGAGCATCGGGTTGAGGTTCGGCCCGGGCTGATACGCGGGGCCGACGTTGGTGGGTGAGTTTGAAAAGGGGTTCCACATAGTCAGTTCCTCGATGTGTTCAGTATGTGAAAAGGACGAAGTGAGGAGTTAAGAGTTCAAAGTTAAGAGTTAAGAGTGATGGCCGCGCTTGCGGCGCGTTCCTCAACTCTTCACTCTTCACTCTTAACTCTTCATTCGCTGCGTTCCTCATCACCAGTTCCTCCGTGCCGGGCTGGCCCAGCGGATGTTGCCGGCGGTGACGACGCGGTCGGGGTCGAGCGCCCCGCCCGGCGTCTGGCGCGGCGTGCCGGCCACGCCCGCCGCCAGGCGCGCATAGACTTTCGCCAACCCAAGATGGTTCTCGACCTTGTCGGCCCAATCCTCCGCGCCGGTTTTCGCGTCCCGCACGCGGCGCAGGTTGAGCAGATGCGTGTCGAGCACCGCCTGCGGCGCGCCCGCGCCGATGTAGGTTTGAGGGAGGCGCGCACGAGGCAAGAAACGGATTTTGGATTTTGGATTTTGGATTTTGGATTGGGGAATGCGGATTTGAGAATCACCGGTGGACACAAGGTAGGGCGAAGCGTCCCGCTGAGCCGCGCCGCCGAACGGCTCGCCAGAGACGGCTCGCCCTACCCCACGCTCCACGTCCCTACCCTCTGCGTCCTCTGCGTCTCTGCGGTGCATCCCTCCGTTGTGTTCGCGCGAGACCGCGGAGACACCGCAGTTCCCCGAATCCAAAATCGGAAATCCAAAATCCAAAATCGTTTCAATCACGCCCTCGCTCGGCGTGAGAAAATCGTTCACGGCGCTCTGGATGCTCTCGGCGCGGTTGCATTTGATGAGCGGATAAATCTTCCCCGCCTGCGTGATGCCGACGGTCTGCACGATGCCGCCCGCCTCGCTCGACGTGAACAGCACCGCCGCCGCGCGCAGGCCGCTCCAGAGTCCGCGCCCGCCGTCCCACGTCAGGCCCGCGCCGATGTTCGAGAGCGTGGCGCGCATCAACTCCGTGCGCGGCAGCGCCGGCGGCTCGTAGTTCTCCAGGCCGTTGAGCGCGAGGCAGAGGCGCGTGGTCAGGTCCGGCTCGCCGCCCGCGTCGAAGCAGATGCACTCGATGCCGAGCAGGTCCATGAGCCGCGGCAGGCGCGCGGGCAGGTTGCCGCTGGCGATCATCTCGGCCCACACGAGCGCGCTGGCGACGGGCGACTGGACTTCATCGCACCAGAACCAGCAGCGCGGCCCCATGTCGCAGCCCGCGAAGCGGGGAGAGTCGCCGAGAGACAAAGACATGGGGTAAGCGGAAATTGGAAATTGGAGATTGGAGATTGGAAAGCCGGAATTTGAAGCTGGAAAACCAGCGCGCGAGGAGGGCAACGGATGGTTTTTGATTTCAGAGTTGAGATTTGAGATTCGGGAGTCGCCGCGGGAGACAGAAACGGAGTAGGGCGAAGCGTCCCGCTGAGCCGCGCCAGCGATGCCGCTGGGAGCGGCGACTTCCAAGTCGCCGGTTTTTCGCAACGCGTCGGCGACTTGGAAGTCGCCGCTCCCAGCCGCTCCTCTGCCGGCGACGGCTCCTCCTTCTGCCATCTGCCTTCTGCCTTCTGCCTTCTCTCCCCTCGCCCTCTCCAGCACCTCCGCCGTGATCGGCTGCGCGGCGCCGGCGTGGGGGATGGCGATGCGGTCGCAGTAAAACGCCGTCATCGCCTCGCCGCTGGGGTCGCTCATCGCCGAATACCACGCGCCGACGATCTCCTGGAGCGAGATGGCGCTGATGCCGAGCTGCGAGACGCGGACGGAAAACTTCGCGTGGCGGATTTGATCCGGATTCTTCGCCACGTAGTCGCCCGCGTCCCGGTCGAGTTCCGCGCCGCACTGGAGGCACGCGCAGTAATACCGCGCATCGCGGTCGTGACCCATCTCGGGGGTGATGGAAGGAGCAGACAAAAGTGAAGAGTGAAGAGTGAAGAGTGAAGAGTTGGGACCGGAGCCGTTCTCCGCATTCCTGCCGCCGCGGGAATGCGGAACTGAAAGTGAAGAGTTGGGAAACGCGCCGCAGGCGCGACCATCACTCTTAACTCTTAACTTCGAACTCTTTCCGTTTGCGCTCCCCAACTCTTCACTCTTCACTCTTAACTCTTCACTCTTAACTCGTCCGTCCTTGCGGACGCGCACGATCTGCGGGAAATTCTCCTCCAGGTTCCACACCGCGCCGCACTTCGGGCACGGCGTCATCAGGCGATGAAAACTCCCCGCCTCGACGCGCTGGTTCTGGCCCGCGCCGGCCACGCGCTGCGTGCCGATCTCCCACTTCAGCGCCAGCGGCGAGCCGGTCATGCGCCCGTCCACGTAGCCGATGTTCCGCAGCGGAATGTCGTCCACCTCGTCGAGCGCGGCGGCATCGAGCGAGATGGTGGTCGGCGGTTTTTGCATGCCGCAGAAATGCCCGAACGCCTTCCGCCCGCCGTCGGACACTTGGAAGCTGTTCTTGCGATTGACCGTCTTGCCGCTCGCATTCTCGGCGACGCCGAGGCGGATCATCGCGGCCATCCACGGCTGCTGGTCCAGCACGTCGGGGCGGAACTTGGTGTCCACGATCTTGGCGAGCAATTCCTGGTCGGGCGTGTAGTAGCCGAAGTTGGCGAACTCGATGGCGGTGAGGTAGCCGAGGAAATTCAGCACGAGCACGGTCTTGCCCCATTGCGCGCCGCCGCCCACGGTGATCGTCGCGCCCTTGAGCGAGTGCGGTTTGAAAAGGACGCCGTCGATTTCCACGGAGGAAGCGGTGGAAGAGGCGGGACGATTTTGGATTTTGGATTTTGGATTTTGGATTGCGGAAGCGTCCCGCGAAACGGACGCCGGATGATCTGTAGCGGCGGTCTCCGACCGCCGATTATCATTATCATTCCGGCGGTCGGAGACCGCCGCTACAGTACTCTGGCGGACCGCCGCTACAGAAACCTCTGCGCCCCCGGCTTTGGATTTTGGATTTTGGATTGGAGATTGCGGGTTTCGGAAACGCCCGCTGAGGATGTTGTTGCCCTGGCCGTCGCCGTTTTCGTCACTTCCACCGCCGCCCGCTCCGCCCAAACAATTCGCCAGCACCTTGTCCGTGAGCGCCACGATCCAGCGCAGCGGCGCGCGGCCCTCGAAGTTGAACGGCCCGTATGCGCCGCCGCGCAACGGCACGCGCGCGCAGCCCGCCAGATACTCCGCAAACGTGCGGCACTCCGGCCGGCCGGGGATTGTTCCGCCGCGGAAAACTTCCACAAAGGGTCCGATGTGCGGTTCCGTGGCATCCGGGATTGCAGGCCGGCTGCCCTCAGCCGGCGCCACGTCGGGGACGCGGCCTACAGAACCCGCAAGGTGGAACGCGTTCTCCGAACGCGTTTCTTCGTCGCGCGACATCGCGTTCGGAGAACGCGATCCACCTGCGGCGGCATGCCGCGAGGATTTCACAACGCGGCGCGTTGTTGCATGGCGTGTCTTCACGCCGCCGCCTCCTGCGCCGCCTTGTGGACGGCGGCGTCGAACGTTTCATACGCGGCGCACAGCTCCGGATATTTTTTCACAAACTTGGCAAACTCGCGCAGCGCCTTGTCCAACGCCGCCGTGGTGGCATCGCGGTATTTCCGGAGCGCGAGTTCGAGGTTCTGTTTTTTGAGTTTGTTGGCCTCGATCCGGGCCTCGGCGTTGACCACGCGGGTGATGGTGCCGAGGCCGGCGTTGACGAGCTTGGCGGCTTTTTGAGGATTTTTCTCGGCGGCGGCGTCCATGATGTCGGCCAGACCGGCGGCCTGCTGCTTCATGGCCTCCTGCGCGAGACTGCTGCCGCGCCGGATGGCGTTGCGTTCCAGGACTTGGAGCGCCTGCGAGCGCATGGAGATTTTTTCCGCCGCCGCCAGGACGCGATGGCAGCCCAGGATGACGTTGCGGAGGCTGATCGGGAACCCATGGCGGACCAGCCAGGCGTGAACCTCGCGGTTGGTCTTGCCGAGGACGATCTTCAAAAACGCCTCGCCGAGTTTCGGATCGCCGAGCGCCTTCCGGAACACCGAGTTGGGGTGCAGACGCGCCCGGATGAACGCCAGCGGCCCGATCCGGGCGAGAACCCCGGTCGCGGCGGCGCTGGATTTCAAATTTCGAATTTCAGATTTCAAATTGCGGATGGCGGATTGCGGTTTTCCGCCGGTGGGGCGAGACTCCGTCGAGCCTCTGGATCGCGGGTGGCGGATGGCGGATGGCGGAGGCTCGACGGAGAG
>CAIQCK010000027.1 GCA_903870275.1 uncultured bacterium
AGGAAATTGCTTTTCAGGGGTGCCCGCATGGGCGCCAGCAGGGGGGTTAACCCCGATGCCGCCGATGCCGCCCCGGCGAGTTCGTCATGCGATTAGAGCTTTTCAATCCATCGTTCGTAAGTTCTTCCTATTCCGGATTTAACTACTGATAGGAAATTGCTTTTCAGGGGTGCCCGCATGGGCGCCAGCAGGGGGGTTAAGGGGGGGGGCGTACTCCGGTGGCGGTCCCAAGTGTTCGTGATGCCTGCGAAATTATCCTGCGCGCACATTTTCTTTCCTTTCGGGAACTCATCGTGGGGAAAAGCTCGGTCAGGAGTCAAGCCAAAACGGGTGGCAAACGCGGCCCGACAGCGGCGATGGACAATGGCTCTCCCATCGCCGGTGGGAGGCGGTTGCCTGGAGTTTCGGTTCTCTCTACTCGGCGTAGGTTTCCGGGCCGAATGACATGTCGTCGTCGAACGGCTCCCGTGTGTATGAGAGTTCAAGCGGCGGAGGCGGCGCGCGATCCGTACGCTGGACCAGTCCTTCCCAGAAGTTGAGATGGCGGAGGATTGTCTCGTTTGGCGCTCACCACCACGGGGCGACAGGAATTGGTGCGGTGGGTTCTCTCATGGACGCCCGAGGTGCGCGTGCTGGCGCCCGTGGGGCTGCTGCAGAGGGTTATGCAGCGGTTGCAGGCTGGTATAAACCGTCAGGCGGAAGAATCGCGCCCGGAGGTCGTCCACTTGAAATCACCAGCCCTGTAACGATCTTGCAGTGGCTGTGGACGCCGCAAGAGCATCGCGAAAAAACGTGTCGCGAAAAAACCTTTGCAAACGCGGCGCGATTAATTACCGTGGCCGGCTTCAAGTTTGGCGTTCGATCGGTTCCCAAGAGTGAACAAAGCGAGGATGTGAGCATGAACGACAATCGTGGTTTGAAACTTGTGGCGCCCAAAGTCACCCCGGTGCTGGAGCCGTCTTTCCGGCCGGCGGTGCTGGCCAACGCGGCGTATCGCAAGGCGGTGAAGGCGTCGCGTCAGGGCACGCCCGTCACCATCGCTCTGGAGCAGGCGGACGGGTCGGTGTTTCATTTCAAGACGGAGATTTTTCCCCAAGGTCACGCGGAGGCCAAGCAGAACGCGGCTTATCTGGAGCGGTTCGTGAAGTTCCTGCTCTGGTCGCGCGGCGGTTTTCGCGTGCATTTCGCCGGGCCGCGTGTGTTCGGCGAGGCGTTGCAGCGCTACTACAAGGAGACGCCCACGGGCCGTTTCGATGCGGAGATCATGGGAGAGCGCATCTACGAGCATCCGTTCAAGGTCGTAATCGCCGACCGGGGGCAGATTCCGCCGCCGCGCGAGGCGACGATGCCGCTGGGCCGCCATCTCAAGGGCTGCCGTATCGGATTCGATCTCGGGGCGAGCGATTACAAGATCGCGGCGCTTATGGACGGCAAGGTGGTGTCCAGCGAGGAGTTGCCGTGGCAGCCTTCGGTGCAGCCGGACCCGCAGTATCACTTCGACCGCATCATGATGGGCCTCAAGCGCGCCGCGGCGAAGCTGCCGCGCGTGGACGGCATCGGCGGCAGCGCGGCGGGCGTCTATGTGAACAACCGCGTCAAGGTGGCGTCGCTGTTCCGCGGCGTGCCGAAGGACGTGTTTGACGGCCGCGTGAAGGATTTGTTCCTGGAGATGCGGCGGGCGTGGAACGATATCCCGTTCGAGGTCGTCAACGACGGCGAAGTCACAGCGCTGGCTGGCTCCATGTCCATGAAGGACAACGCTGTGCTCGGCGTCGCGCTCGGCTCCAGCCAGGCCGCCGGTTTCGTCACGCCCGACGGCAACATCACTTCCTGGCTGAACGAACTCGCATTCTGCCCGGTGGATTACAATCCCGACGCGGCGAAGGACGAGTGGAGCGGCGACCGCGGCTGCGGCGCGCAGTATTTCTCGCAGCAGGCGGTCGGGCGGCTGGTCGGCGTGGCGGGCATTGAATTGGAGGCGGCGATGCCGCTGCCGGAAAAGCTGAAGCACGTGCAGGCGCTGATGGTCAAGGGCGATTGCCGTGCGAGGAGGATTTACGAGACCATCGGCGTTTATCTCGGATACGCCATCGCGCACTACGCGGAGTTCTACAAGATCAAGAACGTGCTCATTCTCGGCCGCGTGACGACGGGCGAGGGCGGCACGATCATCATCAACAACGCCAGGCAGGTGCTGAAGGCGGAGTTCCCGGCGCTTTCCAGGAAGATTCGCCTGCGGACTCCGAGCGAGCGCGACAAGCGCCACGGCCAGGCCATCGCCGCCGCGAGCCTGCCGCGACCGGCGGCTGCCAAATAAGAGGTTGCGATGAAGAATCCATACAAGTCTTTCGTTTCTGGTTATGTCCGCGTCGTGGAGAAGGGCAGGGCGTGTCCGCTCGGCGGCATCCCGCCGGCCAAACGCCCCAAGTTGCGCGCGAACGCGCCGAAGGCGCTGATCTTCGCGCCGCATCCGGATGACGAGTGCATCGTCGGCGCGCTGGCGCTGCGGCTCTTGCGCGAGGCGAAGATGAATGTCATCAACGTCGCCGTCACGCAGGGCAGCAACAAGGAGCGTCAGGCGGCGCGGCTCGCGGAGTTGCGCAACGCCTGCGACTTCCTTGGCTTTGGCCTGCTCACCACGCGCGAGAACGGCCTCGAAAAAATCAGCCCGAAGGGCCGCGAGCAGGACCCGGCGAACTGGGCCGCCGCCGTGGACATCATCGCGAACATCCTCGCCGTCCAGCAGCCGTGCGTCGTTTTCATGCCGCACGCGCAGGACTGGAACGGCACGCACATCGGCACCAGCCTGCTGGTGACGGAGGCGATGGCAAAGCTCGGCCCGGAGTTCTCGTGCCTCGTCGTGGAAACGGAGTTTTGGAGCGCGATGACGACACCGAACCTGATGGTGGAGTCCAGTGTACGCGACGTGGCCGACCTAGTCGCGGCGACGTCGTTCCACGTCGGCGAGGTGCAGCGCAACCCCTACCACCTTGGCCAGCCGGCGTGGATGCAGGACAACGTCCGCCGCGGCGCGGAGATCGTCGGCGGGCAGGGCGGCCAGGCGCCGAATTTTGCATTTGCTACGCTGTATCGTTTACAGCGATGGTCAAGTGGCAAGTTGGGCAAGATTTTCGACGGTGGCAAGCTGCTTTCTTGTCAGGACGAGCTGAAACCGTTATTTACATAAGCAATCCGAATAAACAACCAGAAGGAGATTAGAGAAAGATGAAGGTTCCGTTCTACGGTCACGTCAAGCAATACCAGAATATCAAGGCGGAGATTGACGCCAACATCCAGCGGGTGCTGATGAGCGGCGAATATGTCCAAGGCCCGATGCTCAAGCAGTTCGAGGCGGAGTTTGCCAAATACAGCGGCACCAAGTTCGCCGTCGGCCTGGGCAACGGCACCGACGCGATCTGGATGGCGCTGATGGCGCTCGGCATCGGACCAGGCGACGAGGTCATCACGCACCCGAACACGTTCTTCGCCACCGCCGAGGCGATTTGGATCGCCGGCGCGACCGCCGTCTTCGTGGACTGCTGCCCGAAGACCAAGTGCATTGACCCGGCCAAGATCGAGGCCGCCATCACGCCGAAGACCAAGGCCATCATCCCGGTCCACCTCTACGGCCAGTGCGCCGACATGCCGGCCATCAAGAAGATCGCCGACAAGCACAAGCTCAAGCTCATCGAGGACAACGCGCAGGCCATTGACGCGAACGGCGGCACTTTTCGCATCGGCGAGCTCAGCGACGCGGCCACGACCAGCTTCATCATCCAGAAGAACCTGGGCACGTTCGGCGACAGCGGCGCGCTGATCACCAACAACGCGGACATTGACGCGCGCGTGCGCAAGCTGCGCAATCACGGCTCGGCCAAGCGCAACGTCCACAGCTTCGGCTTCAACAGCCGGCTCGACGACATCCACGCCGGCATCCTCAGCGCCAAGCTCAAGCACATCGGCGCATGGAGCGACCTCCGCCGCCAGTGGGCCGCGCGTTACACTGCGGGATTCAAGACCGCGAAGAACTTCACGCTGCCCTACCAGGTGCCGGGCTATCGCCACGTGTTCCACCTCTACGCCATCGAGACGAAGAAGGCCGAACAGCGCGACGCGATGGTGAAGTTCCTTGTGGACAACGGCATTGATGCCAAGACCCACTACTCGATCGCCATCCACAAACAGGAAGGCTATCCGTGGGGCAAGGGCGCGCGCATCGTCGGCTCCGTGGCCAATGCCGAGCACAACGCCGCCACCTGCGTCAGCCTCCCGATGTTCCCGGAGCTGACCGCCGAGGAAGTGGACTACGTCATCGCCAAGACCCTCGAGTGGGACAAGGCGCAGAAGTAAAACCATAATCAATTGAGGTGGGGCGAGACTCCGTCGAGCCTCCTTCTGAGTTGACCAAGCACCGCAAGGAGGCTCGACAGAGTCTCGTCCCACCCGGCTTGGTCCTGTTATGAACAGCGAGATGTTGCCCATCGAAGAGGGGCATCAGAACCCCTCGCCGGGCGTTCATCTCCAGTCCGGTCAATCGAACATTGTCTTTCTGACCGTGACGACAGAACATCGCGAGCCGTGGTTGGCCAATGCTAAGGCGCACCGCCTGCTGCGCGAAACATGGCTGGCGGCGAAAGCGTGGTTGGTGGGTGATTATTTGATCATGCCCGACCACGCGCATCTGTTTTGCGAGCCGGCCGAACCGGACTTCGCGATGGAGCGGTGGATAACCTATTGGAAGCGCGAATTCCGGCGGCGGCATGGGCGGCCGGAGTGGAAGTTTCAATCTCGCGGCTGGCATCATCGTTTGCGGCAGGATGAGGACTATTCGGTCAAATGGCGCTATGTGCAGGAGAACCCGATCCGAAAGGGTTTGGTGAACAGAATTGAAGACTGGCCATACAAAGGCTGCGTGCATGAAATCCGCTGGTAAAACTGAACAAGGCAGATCCGAAAGCGGAGGCTCGACGGAGTCTCGCCCCACCTTTTGATGCCCAACGGATTTAACCAATCGAATTGAATCAACGGAAGGTGGGGCGAGACTCCGTCGAGCCTCCTGCTCAAACGAACTAATCATCACAAAAAAAGACTATGAAGAAATACTCCGTCATCGTCGTCGGCATGGGCAAGCGCGGCATGCACCACGCCACCGCGTTCAACGCCAACCCCCGTTTCCAGGTCGCCGGCATCTGCGACATCGACCAGGCGCGCCTCGACGCCGCCGCGGCCAAGCTCGGCAATCCCAAGACCAGCAAGGACGCTGCCGCCCTAGCCGCCGAACTGAAGCCGGATGTCTTCTGCTTCTGCACCCTGCCGCACCTGCGCATGCCGTTCATCAAGGCCGGCGTCGCGGGCGGCGCGAAGCTCATCGCGTTCGAGAAACCCGTCTCGCTCACCAGCGCCGAGATGTTGGAGATGAAAAAGCTGCTCGATTCCACCGGCACCAAGGCCGTCGTCAGCCACCAGCACCGCTACGGCAAGCATTACCAGAAGGTGAAGGAGATCGCCGCCAGCGGCGCGCTCGGCCGCATCCACACCGTCTATGGCACTGCCACCGGCTGGATGACCCACATGATGAGCCACATGATTGACTACTCGATGTGGTTCAACGACTACGCGCCCGGCGCGTGGGCCATGGCACAGGCGGCCGGCAAGGCCAAGTTCGCCGACAACCATCCCTCGCCCGACTACATCGCCGGCTTTGTGCAGTTCGCCAACGGCGTGCGCGGCATCTACGAATGCGGCGCCGGCGCGCCCGATCAGCCCGAGGTCGCCAAGTGGTGGGGCAAGAACCGCATCGGCGCGCAAGGCACCGAGGGCTTCGTCGAAGTGCTCACCAACGGCGGCTGGCGCGCGGTCACCAAGAGCGGCGGCTGCCAGAGTGGCGACGGCGCGATGAACTACGACGCCGACATGCCGCCTTACATTCAGGATATGGCCGACTGGCTCGACGGCACGAAAGTCCATCCGTGCAATCTCGCCCATGCCGCGCTCGGTGCCGAAGTCATGTTTGCCCTGCAACGTTCCGCGGCCGAAGGCGGGCAGGTGGCATTGCCGCTCACCGCGGGCGCGGACGAGCAGGCGCTCCTCAAGGCGAAGCTCTCCGACAAACCCGTGCTCCTGTCTTGCGAAGCGAACAAGAAGGAATTCGGTCTGGCGTAACCCGGCTTGCTCTTACAACAAGGCGCAGAGAGACGCAGCAATGTAGCTCACACCATGCAGCGAGTGAAATACGCTGTGTGTGATGTCTTCTTCGGGAATTAGGAATTCACACCGCATGTTCCTCTCCGGTCATAACATCATATGAAATTAGTGTCGTTACGCCGTTTATAGGTTGAAGCAATTCAGCCGGAGCGGTAAATTTTACACTTGGATTAGGATGGTGCAAGTCATACACGATCCCTTTGGGCGAATAAAAATAGTTTTTGACGGTTACTTCTTTGGCTCCATCTGGGGTAATCATCATCGCTTTCTGTTCTCTGGCTATGACGGTCACAAGATCTGTTGGTTGTGAAGCACTGACAATTTGAGGAGCGTCAAATGCGATTGTTGAGCGAGAGCAATCGGTAATGGCGAGAATCATTTCATATAATTGGTCCCTCAATGCTGTATTGCCCCGAGTGTCCGCTATTGTGCTTGCTGATTTAACAATTGCCACGAAATTCTGTCCGAGGCGTTCTGTGAGGTGAAGGCTCCCATTTGAGCTATCAAAAATGCACATGCCATTTGTTGGAATGTTTCCAAGAGGCGTTTGCTGAGCATAGAAGCGTCCGAAGTCAACGTCTCGTGATTGAATCCCATACTCTGCACAAAAAGTATCACAGATCGCCTCCGCAACGCCTTCTGATACCATGAAAGTTTGCGGTAGGAACCAGCACACACCTGTTGTTCGAATGTAACGAATGATCGGTGTCTGGCTATACATGTTTTTCGGACCGTAATTCTGCGTGTGCATGCCCCTGCCTTCCGTCTCTCTGAATCCAGTGACACGTTCGCTTACCTGCAACTCAGCTTCTGCCAAGAAACCTGTTGCCGATTTCCAAAGACGCAATATCCCAGTCCGGAAATCTGGAAAAACCATCGTTTGCATGATCGGTTTCGTTGTATGGTGCTTATCGGGGATGATTTCGATCTTTCCTTTTGCATAGCTAAACCGTATTACACGATACCGTTCAGCCATGTAATAATAGATTGCGCCTGGATATGCTTCCCGTAGTGCTTGCGAGAATGATAGGTTGCCCTTTTTCTCATTTATACCGTTGTAAACCTGAAAGTCTTTTTCAGCTCCGCTCCGCAAAGGGAATTCGCGATGTGGCCCATTTTGGGCCGCTTGTTTTAGTGGATAAAGCTCCGTTGGAACCATTTCCGTCGGATTAAGCTCGTTTGTGAGGTATTGTTTGAACTGTAGCGGAAGTGAATCAAAGTAAGCATTCTTGATTTCATTCCCAACCTGTTGGGTTTCTGCGGCTGCGCAAAGAACGTTTGCGTATTGCGCATAGCGGTTTGGCAGGTAAAGCCAGTTGGGATCAACGGGCCGCGAAAGATAATCCTTCAATGATGCTGTGTCAGAGCCAATCATCCGGTGTGAATCAATGATGGCACAAAAGCCTTCGCGTTGTCTTCCTGCGCGGCCGGCTCGCTGCCAGAAGGCTTTTATCGAAGGTGGTGTGTTGAGAAGTAATACAAAATCAATCTCGCCAATATCCAAACCAAGTTCTAATGCGCTAGTGGAAACAACTCCTCTGAGTGTGCCGTCAGTTAAAGCCGTCAGAATCTCTAAACGATCTTCGTTCTCATACCCAGAGCGATAAGGATGAACACCTTTACCTATATCCGGGTTAGCCTCTCCACTATTAGCAGAACCACTGCTTGGTGGTCGTTGCACGGCGGCCGTGACGAGTTCTACCATTCGCCGCGAATCCGCGAAAGCAAGAAACCTTCCTGAATAGTTTCGTGCAAGTTCTTGAATCAAACCGACGGAGTCATTGAATCCGTCGCCGTTTTGCGGATGCAGAAGCATTATTGTTTTTGTTGGGACTGGTGACCCCTCAGTGTCAGGGCCATACTCACGCGTTGTTCTTCCGGTTAACTGGAAAATGAAATCGGCTGGTTTGCCAAGAGTTGCACTACAGCAAATCAAACGATGTTCTCCGCATACAGCCTGGAGTCGCCGCAAGAAGAAGGCCATATTCGTTCCAAACACACCTTCATAAACATGAACTTCGTCCAAAATCAGCAACCGTAGATTCCTTCGAAAAGTGGCGATGGCAGTGTTGTTCAAGTTGCTCATGAACCACGCATGGGTGACATCCGGCGTCATTAACACCACTCGATGTTGTGACAACAGATCTTCGCGCTGAGACATCTTAATTGAGCCATCAATAAAAGCCGGCCGCATATTCAGCGGCTTTAATATAGCGGCCCATTTTTGCAGTTGATCCTGGATCAGGGCACGAAGTGGATAAAAGACAAGCACAGTTGCTTGTGCGTCTCGCATAACCAAGTCAGCCGCCGCCGTCATGAAAACAAGACTTTTGCCTCCGGCTGTTGAGGTGGTGAGGCAAATGTCGTTACCTGCTAGCGAGGTTTCCAACGCTGCGGCTTGATGGGAATAGAGTCCGTTAGGATAACGTCCCGAAATAAGTTGCCTAATTGTTGGGTGCAACGCGTCTGGAAGTGTGTTGGCGAGTTTGGCTTCCCGGCCCGGAATTCGGCACGCTGCTGCTTGAGTAAAACCACTCTTTTGAATTGCTCTCTCAATTTCGGTTGTCCCTTCGGTTGGTGGTGTTAGAGGAAAAAGCGAAGAGTTTAACATGTTCATAGGATCAATCTTTCGACGGAGCACGTTCCCTGCGGGCCGGCTGATGTCGGCGATGGCAGTGTGGCGGGCAACCTAACGTCGGCTTTCAACGGCACCGTCCTCGGCGTCGGTTGGAAATCATTGTTAAGCGATTGTTTTCAGCATGTCGTCCTTAAGCAAGCTTCCTTTGATTCCTGTCTTGTCCAGCAGATATTCGGCTATCTCATCATCGCTGAAATCGTAAGTCTCCCTGAGTCCAAGAGCGATGGTCTTTAGGTAGGCATCTGAAGGACTGATTATGTTCCTGATAACCGAATGATTAGTGATCGTCATAATTGGGTAGCCGCAGTCTATACCAAGAGGGATTTCGTGGTCATACCAGGTCCGTCCCTCCTGGCATCTTACCTCGGTATACTGCGCTGTTGTTATCTTCCATATGCGACAAAAGGTTCTCGCTTTGCCGTTTTCTTGAGGATCAATGAATGCGACGCCACCAAGACCCCAGTTTGAAGTGCTATTCCCTGTACCTGGTATGGCGAAATAGAGTGGATAGTTGATTGTGAAGGGCTTGTTCTCAACAGGCATTGTCTTGTCCGTGCAACCTTTGGCGCACTTCATTCCAAACTGGGGGCGTCCACCGATTATGTAACACAGAAATCGTTGCTGATGAAGGTTCGAGCCGTATCCAGCATACCAGACATAGGACATATTATCTTCCCTTTCTTGCGTGCGCCGTCGGCGGGCGTTCACTCCCGCCGAGGCGCGTTGATTGTTCGTTCGTTTTCGTTCTTCCTACGCCGGCTTGTTCTTGGCCTGGGCGGCGGCTTTGGCGGTGTGGGCGAAGCGCTGGCCGAAGGCGTCGAGGATGGCGGCGTTGGTGTCGTTGCGACCTTTGGCTTGTTGCATCCGGTAGATTTCGCGGGCGGTGCCGTAGGCGTAGTCGCGCGCGGCTTGGGCGATGGTGCCGGAGAGGTTGCTGACCTCCTGCAACCGCGCGTCGAAGAGCGAGGCGCGTTTGGCCAGGTCCACGATCTGCTCGAACTCATCCAGGCTGATGCTGGCGGGCAACTGCTCGGGATGGGCTTGGGCGAAGGCGAGCATCTCCTCCAGCGTTTCGAGCGCTTCGGGTTTGATGTGTGCCAGCCCGGTGGTGTCCACGGTGGGCTTGAAGGGCAGCAGTTTGGTGTTGAGGTCGTTGAGGCTGGTCGTGAGACCGGTCTCGTCCGCGTCCGTCATGGGGAATTTGATGTTGTATCCGTTCATCTTGGCTCCTTTGGCCGGATCGGATTCATCGTAGCGAACGCCGGAGTCGTATCGCACGCCTGAATCCCATCGGGCCATTTCGTTTTTCTCCTCTCCGAGGTTTCCCTTTTTCCGCCCGGCTTCCACTATGGATGCCCCGGCGGATTTCGCACGTATGCTCTTTTCGTAGGTTATTGTCAACGCTGTTTTCTCATGGAAAAAACGCCGACTAGCTTGGTGACCGGGGAGCCGCCGGTGTCACACGGGGCCGGAAAAAGTCCGTTTTTTGGAAAAAGACGGAAAATGCTGATTTTCAGGCACAAAAAGGTAAAAACGCGACCTCCGATGATCGAAAAATGACCGTGGACGGTCATGAGATGACCGCCAAAAGTCGCGGATTGACTGTGGAAGGTCGCGGCGCGAAATACGAAGATCGAAATCCGACCATGAAAGGTGAGGGATTGATCTCCGACGGTCAGATAACGACTGTGGGAAGTGGCGCGGCGACCGTCGTCGGTCGGGAGCCAAGCAATGAGGGGTCTCTAATGACTTTCGGAGGTCGGCGGCGGACTTTCGGCGCGCGGTGGTTGTCTTCTCACGCAAAGATGCGAAGTCGCCAAGATGTTTTGCGCCTTTGCGTCTTTGCGTGACCCAAGCGCTATGGATTTTGCTCGCGCTCGGTGAACGAAACGCGCATCGTTCGCGGCCAGTTTTTCGGCAACAGTAGATTGGATGTTGTGTGCGGCCGGACGCGGATTGTAAGGCGGACACTCCTGTCCGCCATTCCGCTTGCAGTTTGAGGCAGACGCGGACAGGAGTGTCCGCGTTACGGCCAGTTTTTCGACGACGGCATCACGGAGACAACGCATGGAGAATGTTGGCGCTGCGGGCAAAACGGTGACAGGGAACGGCGGAGGCAATGGCCAGAGCTTCCGCGGGCCGTTCGCGATCATGACGAGCCTCTTTTTCATGTGGGGCTTCATGACGGTGTTCAACGACATCCTCATCCCGCGGTTCAAGGCGGCGTTCACACTCAATTATTTTCAGGCGATGCTGGTGCAGTTCGCGTTCTTCGGCGCGTATTTCACGGGGTCGCTGGGGTATTTCCTGATCTCGGCGACGAAGGGCGATCCGATTGCGCGGATCGGCTACAAGAACGGCGTGGTGATCGGGCTGCTGTTCGCGGCGGCGGGCAGCGCGTTGTTCTGGCCGGCGGCGACGATGGCGTCGTATCCGATGTTTCTGGTGGCGTTGTTCATCGTGGGATTGGGGTTTGCGATGCTGCAAATCGCCGCCAATCCCTACGTCACCATTCTCGGCCCGGAGAAGACCGCGTCGAGCCGGCTGAACCTCGCGCAGGGCTTCAACTCCGTCGGCACCACGCTCGGCCCGCTCATCGCCGGCTGGCTGATCTTTCAATATTTCTCCCGGACCGGCGCGCACGGGGCGGAGTCGGTGAAGATGCCGTATCTGGCGTTCTGCGTCGTGTTCATGGTGCTCGCGGCGGTTTTTTATTTCGTCCATCTGCCGCACGTGGGCGAGGGGAAGATCGAATCGGGCGCGGGGGCGTTGCGCTATCCGCATGTGGCGCTCGGCGTCGTGGCCATCTTCATGTATGTCGGCGGCGAGGTGTCCGTCGGCAGCACGATCATCAATTTCCTCGGCCAGAAAAACGTGGCGGACCTGACGGAGCTGGAGGCGAGCAAGTATGTGTCGCTCTTCTGGGGCGGGATGTTGATCGGGCGGTTCATGGGCGCGGTGGAGTTGAGCGAGATGGCGCGGCGCAGCAAGCAGTGGCTGCTCGTGGCGATCCCGCTGGCGGGATGGCTGCTGCTCTGGGTGGTCAAGAGCGCGCCGCTGGACGCAATCCAAGGCGGCTCGGGTGCATCGGTCATGACGTTGTGGGGCGATGCGTTCGTGGCGAACCGGCCGGTGTTTGAGACGTATCTGCCGTTTGTCGGCCTGTGCTGGCTGCTGTTCCAATTCGGCAAGGCGCTGCCGGGGCGGACGCTGATGATCTTCTCCGCGACGGTGGTGGCGCTGCTGGCGACGGCGATTACCGTGGGCGGCAAGACGGCGATGTGGTGCGTGGTGGCGGTGGGGTTGTTCACGTCCATCGGTTGGTCCAACACCTTCGCGCTGGCGATTGATGGCGTGGGCATCTACAAGAGCCAGGCGTCGTCGTTGCTGGTGATGGCGATTCTCGGGGCCGCGATCCTGCCGCCGTTCCAGGGGTATCTGGCCGACGTCACGAAGAACCTGCAGATTTCCTTCATCGTGCCGCTCGTCGCCTACGCGTATGTGGCGTGGTATGGCTGGAAAGGCCACAACATGGGCCGGAACAGTCCTACGCCGTGAGGACATCCTCCCTTTGTTTGTGACGCCTTGCCTTTTGGGGGTAAACTGATAGTGTAAATCGCAATGGCGACTAAGGAAGATTTGGTTCCCTTGGAAGTGCGCGTGGTGCTGCCCACTAGCAGCGGATCGGCTGTGTTCCTCAGCAATGAGGAAAAGACCTTTGTCATCTACGTGGACCAGAGCGTGGGTGCGGCCATCACGATGTTCATGCGCGGCGTCCAGAAGGAACGGCCGCTGACGCACGATCTCATCGGCTCCATTTTTGCCGGCCTCGGCGCCCGGCTCAACCGCGTCGTCATCAACGACCTGAAAAACTCCACGTTCTTCGCGCAACTCTACCTCGTCTGCGAAAACGAGCTGGGCAAGAAGTTCCTCCAAGTGGACGCCCGGCCCAGCGACAGCATCGCGCTGGCGTTGCAGGCCAAGTGCCCGATCCTCGTCGCACGCCACGTTTTTGACGTGGTGGATGACATGTCGGAAGTGCTGCGCAAGATGAGCGAAGCGCAAAGCGAGGGCGAGGAAGAAAGCGGCGAGGAGGAGAAGTAGACGGGGTTCGGTTGCGTCAGTGGGCCGGGCTTTCAAGCCCGGCTTTTTTGTGGAGAAATGCCGCCGGGCGAGTTTGAAAACTCGCCCCACTCAGTTCGGAGTCGCTGCTTTGCGGCGGGCCAGTTGACGCAGCGCCAGCGCGGAACCCAGCACCATCAACGCCGCGCCAAACGCAAACGGCGCCCACTGGTGCAGATCGAACAGCGCGCCGCCCAGCAACAGGCCCGCAATGCGCGCGATGCTCTCCACGCTTTGCTCGAAGCCGAGCGCGCGGCCTTGTTCCTCCGGGGGTGCTTCGTGCGACACCAGCGCCAGCAGCGTCGGACTGCTGAAACTGTTGCCGCCAGACATTAGCAGCAGCATGCCGAGGATCGCCGCTACCGACGCCGCCAGCGGCAGCAGCGCCATGCTCACGGCGAACATCACCGCGCCGATCACCACCAGCGGCCATTCGCCGGCGCGTTTTACCAGCGGCCGGATCATGCCGCCCTGTACGACGGTGGCAACGACACCGGCAAACCCGAACAGGAGGCCGATCTTGTTTTGCGTGAAGCCCAACGCCTGTTTGCAAAACAGCGCGTAGGTGCCGGTGAAGAGCGAGAACGTCAGTGTCACGCAGAAAACGATCCAGAGGCAGGCGCCAAGCCGCGGCTGCGTGAGCGCGCGCCGGGCGTAGGCGAACGAGGACAGTTCGTCGGTTTGTTCGCGCGGGGTCGCGCGCGGCGGCGCGGGCAGGAAGAAGATCGCGGCGATGCAGTTGAGGAGCGCGATGCTGCCCGCGACGAAATAGGGCAGGGTGACGTTGTGATGGCCGAGCACGCCGCCGAGCGGCGGGCCGAACACGTAGCCGAGCGCGATGCCCGCGCCGAGCATGCCCATGCCGTGCGCGCGGTTCTCTTTCGTCGTCACGTCGGCGATGAAGCTTTTCGCTGCTGAGATGCTGCCGCCGGTGATGCCCGACACGATGCGCGCCACGAACAGCCAGACGAGCGACGGCGCCCATCCGAGCATGAAAAACGACGCCGCTGCGCCGGCCAGGCTGGCGACGAGCACCGGCTTGCGGCCCACGCGGTCGGAGATGCGGCCAAGGATCGGCGCGCAGATGGTCTGGGCGATCAGATACGATGCGAGCACGGCGGTGCAGACGGCGGCGCTGGCGCCAAACCGTTGCACGTAAATCGGCAGCAGCGGAATGACGATGCCAAAGCCGAGCATGTCAATGAAGACGGTCAGAAAGATGATGAGCAGCGAGCGTTTGTTCATTGAGTGAAATTCATTGGGCGCCAGAGACTGTAGTGGAATGTCGGGTTCGGCGCAAAAGTTTTGCTGCCGGCGTCCGCAATCGAGTCCCGGAGGGACGAAAGAGACTGTCTCAAAACGCACTGCGCCACCGTAGAACGGATGTCCACATCCGTTCGGCAACGGGCTTGGAAGCCTGTTCTACTAACACTTGATTCGGCGGGTTGGCGCGGCTAAGGTCGGTGGGTTCGCATCGCGCCACGAGACGGATGCGAAGAGTGGTCAGCCAGAGAAAGGCAGCATGTTTAGAAAACGCATCGTAACGGGAATGTTGATCGGGTTGTTGAGCGCGAACCTGCTGGTCGGGTTCAGGGCTTACCAGCAGGCCGTCGCCGCGACGGACAACAAGGACGACGCCTACTCGCAGGCGGCGCTGGTGACCTATGTGATGGAGCTGATCCGCCAGGATTATGTGGACGGCGCGCATCTCAGCTACCAGGACATGGCGTACGGCGCGTTGAAGGGCATGCTCGGCTCGCTGGACCCGCACAGCCAGTTCATGGACCTTCGCGACTACAAGGAGATGAAGAGCGAGACCGACGGGCAGTTCGGAGGTCTCGGCATCCAGATCGGCGTGAAAGACAACATTCTTACCGTCATCGCGCCGATCGAAGACACGCCGGCGTCGCGGGCCGGTTTGCTGGCGGGCGACAAGATCATCAAGATCGAGGGCAAGTCCACGGAGAAATTTTCAGTCCAGGATGCCGTGCACAAGCTGCGCGGCGAACCGGGCACGAAGGTCACGCTCACCATCATGCGGCCGAAGTCGCGCGAGGTGAAGGAATACACACTGACCCGCGCGGTCATTCCGGTGGAAAGCGTGAAGGACCTCAACGGCCGGACCGTGAAGTCGGCGAACAGTTTCCCGTTCGTGGACGACAAGATCGGTTACGTCCGCCTCACGCAGTTCAACGAGCCGACGGCGGATGAACTGGAGGCAGCGCTGAAGAAGCTGGAAGGCAAGGGCATGGAAGGCCTGATCCTGGACCTGCGCAACAATCCGGGCGGCCTGCTGGTCAGCGCGCGGGATGTCGCCAGCAAGTTTCTGCCAAAGGGACAACTGATCGTTTACACCGAAGGCCGGCAGAAATCGCAGCGGCAGGAGTATGCCGCCACCGGCAAGGACCGCCATCCGAATTATCCGATGGTCATTCTGGTCAACGGTGGCAGCGCCAGCGCCAGCGAGATTGTCTCCGGGGCGTTGCAGGACCTCAAGCGCGCGCTCCTCGTCGGCGAGCAGACCTTCGGCAAGGGCAGCGTCCAGAGCATCATCGAACTGCCCGACAAATCGGCTGTGCGGCTGACGACGGCGAAGTATTACACGCCGAGCAAGCGCGTCATCCATGAAAAGGGCATTGCGCCCGACATCATCGTGCCGATGTCCGAAGAGGACGAGATCAAGCTGGCCATCCAGCGCAACCGTCCGCCCGGCGCCGAGCCGGAGAAACCGGAGGCGATCATGCGCGACGTTCAGCTGGATCGCGCGGTGGATGTCCTGAAGGGCATCAAGGTTTTCACGAAGCAGACGAAGAAGAACTTCAGCGTCGCCAGCGGCAAGTAACCGCCGGCCGCTGGACGGCCCGCAAGCGGATCATCTTCCCATGAGAGATCGGCGGCTGGAACGGCAAGTCGAGGCGTTGGATGATTTCATCGAGCGCTGGCAGAAGCTGCGCGGCATCTTCCAGAGCGCCCAGCAGCGCCTGCCTCCGACCGAGGCGCAGGAGGCGGAGTTCCTCCTGCTCAAAGGCGAACTCGCCCAGGACTACGAATCCCTGTTGACGGAGACGGCGACCGAGCGCGAGCCGGGCGACCAGACGACGGAGGTGCTGGCGGCGGCTGCGTCGTTGCAGCGGCTGAACCAACTGGACGACGCGGAACTGCGCGTGCTGGAGGCGGCGTGGCATCGCAGCTATCTCCATCTGCAAGGACTGCTGGGCCGGCTGAAGGCGCGGAAACTTCAACTTGCTTCTGTTAGCGTAGTTGGGTATTACATCGGCCGTGTTCTGCGGAACCCCGTGGTCATCCTGCTCATGTTGGGCGCGATGGTGGCCGCGGCGCTGTGGTTGATGAATTTCACGCAGACCGGCGCGGACCGACTGATTGAACCGCGCGGACCACGACCGATACAAACGGAGAAAGCCCCAGGTTTATGAGTGCGACTGACAAACCAAATCTGACCAAACGAGAAATCGCCTCGCGCATCAGCGACGCGGCGGAAATGCAACAGCAGGACGTGGCCGTCATCGTCCAGAAGACGCTCGACACCATTGTGGACGCCCTTGCCGAGGGCCGCAATGTCGAGCTGCGCAACTTCGGCGTTTTCGAGGTGAAGTTCCGCCGCGCGCGCATTGGCCGCAACCCCAACAATCCCACGCAGACCGTCCAGATTCCGCCGCGCGCCGTGGTGAAGTTCAAGCCCGGCAAGATCATGACCGAACGCGTCGAGAAGCTGTCGACGCCGGCGGTGTGATGCGTGTCTCGTAACTCGTGATTCGTGATTGGTAACTCGTAATTCGTTAGAACCACGGGCAATTCCTCGATTACGCATTACGAACCACGAACCACGGATCACGCATCCCGAGCCACGAATCACCATGTCGTTCCAACCGCTTCCAGGCTTCCGCGACTTTTACCCGGACGATTGCGCGCTGCGCAATTACGTCTTCGGGAAGTGGCGCGACGCCGCGCGGCGCTACGGCTTCCGCGAATATGACGGCCCGCCGCTGGAACCGCTGGACCTCTACACGGTCAAGAGCGGCGATGAGATCGTCGGCCAGCTCTACAACTTCACCGACAAGGGCGAGCGCGCCGTTTCGCTGCGGCCGGAACTGACACCGACGTTTGCGCGGATGGTCGGCTCGCGGCACCGCGACTACAAGAAGCCGATGAAGTGGTTCGCCATCCCGCAGCTTTTCCGCTACGAGCGGCAGCAGCGCGGCCGGTTGCGCGAGCACTTCCAGTTCAACGCCGACATCGTCGGCGAGAAAGACGTGGCCGCCGACGTGGAGTTGGTGGCGCTGCTGGTGGACGTGTTGCGCAGCTTCGGGCTGACGCACGAGGATTTCGTCGTGCGCGTCAGCGACCGGCGCGTGTGGAGCGGCTTCTTGCGAGGGTTGGGCGTCGCTGAGGACAGGCATCCGGCGGTGTTTGGCATTGTGGACAAGATCGAGCGCGAGGAAGCGGCGGTTTCTCAGAAGAAGTTCGACGCGCTCGGCGTGCCGGCGGAAGCGGCGGCAGCGATTCTGAAATTTGCCGACACCGGCGTGTTCGAGAAGGAAGCGCCCGCCGAGATGGCGACGCTGCAACGGTTTTTCGATCTGATGGCGCACAAGGGCCTCGGCGATTTCCTGAAGTTCGACCCGAAGATCGTGCGCGGGCTGGCTTACTATACCGGCGTTGTCTTCGAGGCGTTCGATAAGAAGGGCGAGCTGCGCGCAATTGCCGGCGGCGGTCGCTACGACAATCTCCTCCAACTCATCAGCGGCGTGGACATGCCGGCGCTCGGCTTTGGCATGGGCGACGTGGTGTTGTGCGAGCTGCTGAAGGAACGGAAGCTGTTGCCGAAGCTGGAGAACCGGCTCGACGCTTACGTCGTCATTGCGAAGGAAGAACTCCGGCCGCAGGCGTTGAAGCTGGTGCGCGACCTGCGCGAGGCCGGGCTGGCGTGCGATTACCCGCTGGTCGGCGCGAAGGTCGGCAAACAATTTGAAGCCGCCTCCGCCGCCGGCGCGAAGTTCGCCGTCGTCATCGGCGACGAGTGGGCGCAGGGTCAGGTGACGCTGAAAACGCTGGCGACGCGCGAGGAAACGAAGATGGAAATCGCGCGGCTGGTGGAGAAATTAAGGGAGTGATGGAGTATTGGAGTGAGGGAAGCAAGCCGTCCCCAACACTCCAGCGCTCCGATACTCCAATACTTCAAATTTTTATGAAACGGACTCATCATTGCGGACAATTGCGGCTGGCAGACAACCACCAGCAGGTGACACTGACCGGCTGGGTGCAAACCCGGCGCGACCACGGTGGCATTGTGTTCATTGACCTGCGCGACCGTGAGGGACTGACGCAGGTCGTGTTCGACCCGCAATACAATCCCGCTGCCGCCGAGGCGTCGCACGCATTGCGCTCGGAATTCTGCATTTGCATCCGCGGCCGCGTCCGCCCGCGGCCCGAAGGCACCGTCAACCCGAAGCTGCCCACCGGCGAGATCGAAGTCATCGCCGACCATCTCGAAGTGTTCAACGCCGCCGAGACGCCGCCGTTCGAGGTCAGCGACGACACGCAGACCAGCGAGGACTTGCGCCTCCAATACCGCTACCTCGACCTGCGCCGGCCCTCCATGTTCCGCAACCTCCGCCTCCGCCACCAAGTGACGAAGGCGGTGCGCGACTACTTCGATGAACTCGCCTTCCTCGAAATTGAAACGCCGATGCTTTTCAAGAGCACGCCGGAAGGCGCGCGCGAGTATCTGGTCGCGTCGCGGCTTTTTCCCGGAAAATTTTACGCGCTGCCGCAGTCGCCGCAGCAGTTCAAGCAACTGCTCATGGTCGCCGGCGTCGAGCGGTATTTCCAGATGGCCCGCTGCTTCCGCGACGAGGACCTGCGCGCCGACCGCCAGCCGGAGTTCACGCAGATTGACGTGGAGATGAGTTTCATCGACCGCGAGGACATCTACCGCTTGATGGAAGGGTTGATGACGCGCATTTGGAAGGTCGCGCTCGGCCGCGACATCCCCACGCCGTTTCCGCGGATGACGTTCACCGATGCGATGAACCGTTTCGGCAGCGACAAGCCCGACACGCGGTTTGGGATGGAGATGGTGGATTTCACCGACGATTTCCGCGCCAGCGCGTTCAAGGTGTTTCGTTCCGTCATTGACGGCGGCGGCGTCGTGAAGGCGATGAACGCCAAGGGATTTGCCTGCGCCAGCCAGGGCCAGATCGAGGCGCTGACTGAGGCCGCCAAGAGCTTCGGCGCGAAAGGTCTCGCCTGGATCAAGGTCGAGGGCGGGAAGTGGAACTCGCCCATCGTGAAGTTTTTCACCGACGCCGAAAAGGCCGCGCTGGCGAGCCGGCTGGAAGTCACGGAAGGCGACCTCATCCTTTTTGCCGCCGACAAGTGGACCAGCGCCTGCGAAATCCTCGGCCGCATCCGGCTGCTTTGCGCGCAATACCTCCAGACGTTGGGCAAGCTGACGATCCCGGCGGACCGCTACGATTTCCTCTGGGTGGTGGATTTCCCGCTGCTCACGTTCGACAAGGAACAAGGCCGCTGGATCAGCAGCCATCATCCGTTCACCGCGCCGGTGGCGGAGGACGCGGCGTTGCTCGACACCGACACGCATCGCGTGCGCGGCCAGCACTACGACCTCGTCCTCAACGGCAGCGAGATCGGCGGCGGCAGCATCCGCATCCACCAGCCCGACCTCCAGCAGAAGGTGTTCGATGTCTGCGAAATCCCGCGCGACGTGGCCGAGAGCCGGTTTGGATACTTCATCAAGGCGTTCCGTTTCGGCACGCCCCCGCACGGCGGCATCGCCCTCGGCTTCGACCGCATCATGGCGACGCTCGTCGGCAGCCCCAGCATCCGCGACGTGATCGCCTTCCCGAAGACCGCCAAGGCCACCGATCTGATGACCCAATCCCCCGGCGACGTGACGCAACGTCAGTTGAAAGACCTCCACATTCGCGTCGTCGGCGACGAGGCGAAGCCGCAGACATAGAAAACCAGCGGTAGGCAGTGATTGCCGGGTCGTAGTCCGCGATGCCGTGGCGGGATTTTGAGAATGTTGTTTCCCGCCACGGAGTGGTGGACTGTGACGCGGCCCGAATATTCTGGACACGTCTCGGGGCGGGTTTCACAGTCCGGCTTGTTGTAGAGGACGGTGTCGAAGATCAACTAAATCCAAGAGAGGAGCGCGCGTCATGGGCAGAATTTTTCTGCAATCGTGGCAAATCTACCGGCGGCATTTCTTTGTCATCGCGGCGGTCGTGGCTGTCATCTGGCTGCCGCTGGAATTGCTCAGCAGTTACATGGATGCGTATGTATTCGGCGAGAACAAGTTTTTCGCGTCGGTGAGGTTTGCGCTATTCTTGGAGAATTTCGGCGGGATCATTGCCACGGCGGGTGTGATCGTTGTCGGATATGAGGTGCTCGCCGGCGACCGGCCCGGGTTTCGCAGCGCGCTCGGCATGGGTTTCGCTTCGTGGGGGAGGATGTGGTGGACGCGCTTTCTCTACGGGATTGCGCTGATACTCGGTTGTTTGCTCCTGGTCGTTCCGGGTGTGTGGTTGCTTGTGCGCCTTTCGTTCGTGGAGCCCGTGGCTGTCTTGGAGCGCCTGTCGGGAACGGATGCGATGCGCAGGAGCTTTGCGCTCACAAAGGGACGATTCTGGCTGATGGTGCGATTGGGCCTTGCCACCTTTGCGGTGTCCGCGTTGCCAGGGTTTGCGCTAGTGGCCGCAGTTGGTTTTATACCCGGTCTCGACAACTGGGTCGTTGACGCTGCCGCGCAACTCGTCGGCGACATTGTCCTGGCATTTGGGACGGTTGTTTTCCTGACGGCGTATGCACTTTTCTACAGCGAACAAATCGCACAGGATGAGCGCGGCCAGACAGTGGACGCTGAAGCCCGGCCGTTGGGCGCGTGACATCTTGCCTTTGGTGGAGGCCCAAGGAAGAAGTGGAGCGAGATGACGCGGCAGGAGGTTATCTCGCGAGCTTCGCCGCCGGTGAAGGGTTGATGCCGGTTCGCAGCCCGCGACTCCGTTGCGGGATTTTGAGAAAGTTGTTTCCCGTCACGGAGTGGTGGACTACGATACAAGCTGCGATGTCGGTAAAGAAGCCAAACAACCACGGACACCTATGAAAGACCCGCGCATCGAGAAACTCGCCAACCTCTTCGTTGAATACTCTCTCAAGCTCAAACCCCGCGAGATCGTCGCCATCAACGGCGATGCCGTCGCCGCGCCGTTGATCCGCGCCTGCTACCGGGCCGCGCTCCGGCGAGGCGCTTTTGTTGTTTGCGATGTCGTCCTCGGCGGCGTTGCCGATATTTTGTATGCCGAGGCCAACAAGGAACAGCTCCAATGGCTTTCCCCGATGATGCTCTACAAAGTCCGCAAGATTGACGCCTCCATCGGCATCTGGGCTTGCGAGAACACCAAGGCGCTTACCAATGTTGACCCGAAGCGCGTTGCGCTGACCTCTTTGGCGCGCAAGCCGGTCATGAAACTCGTCATGGACCGCACCGCCGCCAAGACCTTCCGCTGGGTCGGCACGCAATGGCCCTGTAACGCCAGCGCCCAGGACGCCGAGATGTCTCTCGACGAATACGAGGAGTTTGTCTTCGGCGCTGGTCATCTCGACGATCCCAATCCGATCCAGACGTGGAAACGCATTTCCAAGGAACAGCAGGCGCTGACCGATTTCATGAATCGCCGCCGCCAGATCCGCATCGTCGCCGAGGACACCGACCTCACCTTTTCCGTCAAAGGCCGCACATGGATCAACTGTGACGGCCGCCTGAACTTCCCCGATGGCGAAGTCTTCACCGGCCCGGTCGAGGAGACCGTCGAAGGCCACATCAAATACAGCTTTCCCGCCGTCCATAGCGGCCGCGAAGTGAGCGGCGTCCGGCTCACCTTCGAGCGCGGCAAAGTCGTCAAAGCCGAGGCCGACAAGGGCCTGGAGTTCCTCCGAGCGATGATCGCGATGGACAAAGGCTCCTGCTACCTCGGCGAGGCCGCGTTTGGAACCAACTACAACGTCAAACGCTACACCAAGAACACCCTCTTCGACGAAAAGATCGGCGGCACCATCCATCTCGCCCTTGGCGCCGGCTATCCCGAGACCCGCAACAAGAACCGCAGCGGGCTCCACTGGGATATGGTGTGCGACCTTCGCAAAGGCGGCGAGATTTACGCCGACGGCGATCTCATCCAGAAGAACGGTCGTTTTCTCAACAAGAGATTTCCGCAGCCGTAACGCGGCGTTGCCAAGCGGGGAGGCGGAGGATGGTGGCTGTGTGATCGGTAGCGGGGACGTCGCGCTGCGGCGTCCGAAGAATATTCTCATGGACGGTCAGCGGACGGCGCAGAGCGTCGTCCCTGCCATTTCAGACTACGCCCACCAACCGCGCAAATGATCTGGACACGCCCAGAGGCGGAGTTCAAAGTCCGGCTGGCCGGCGAGTCATGATTACCCTCAGGACATACGACTTTCCTGAAGAAGCCCATCTGTTGAGAATTCATCTGGAGGCGGGAGGTTTTCAGGTGTTCATTGTGGATGAGTTCACGGTGGGGAACTACTGGCCTTGGTCCTACGTGGTTCGTGGAATCAAAGTGCAGGTCCCCGAGGAGGATTTTGAAGCGGCCCGCCTTTTCCTTGTCGAGGACGCGGCGCTTGCGGAGGGCGAGGAAATCATGCTGCGTTGTCCGGCGTGCCGGTCGCCGCGGGTCGAGGAGGCGTCGCGGAGCAAGCGGCTGGCGTTGCTGATGGTGATGCTTTATCATGTGCCGTTTCCATTTTCCAAACACATCTATCGGTGCCGGGACTGCAAGCGGAAGTGGAAGCACGGAAGCGGAGGCTAAACGGTTCCGCCGGGGACGACGAAATCGAATAGGCTCATCGCGCGGAGGTGCTGACGTACGGGTGGCGTATACAAGGACTCTTCTGCGTTGACGATGCTGGCTTTGCTGATAGCCTTTGCGCCGAGGCATTAAATTTATGAGACGCGCCGCCACTCTACGCCCGTGAATATTCCCGCTTTCATAACCAGTCTTAGTCTGGCCGTATTGCTTTGCGCCAACTCCGCCTTTGCCGCCGACGACGCTCGCGACTTGAACTGGCCGCAATGGCGCGGGCCACTGGCCAATGGCGTCGCGCCACACGGCAACCCGCCGGTCGAATGGAGCGAGACCCGCAACGTGCAGTGGAAGGTCGCGTTGCCGGGACGCGGCACCGCCTCGCCGATTGTCTGGGAAAATCAAGTGTTCGTCCTGACGGCCATTCCGACCGGACGGAAAGTCGAAGTCAAACCGGACGCGATCCCGCCCGGCCCCAATGCCCACATGATCAATCCGCCGAGCGAGTTCCAGCGGTTTACGGTCATGTCTTTGGATCGGGCAACGGGAAAGGTGCTCTGGCAACAGACGGCGCGCGAGAAAGTGCCGCACGAAGGTTACCATCGCGATCATGGCTACGCCTCGGGGTCGCCGGTGACCGATGGCCGGTATCTCGTGGCCTACTTCGGGTCGAACGGTCTGTTCTGCTACGACCTCGCGGGACATTTGCTCTGGCAAAAGGACCTTGGCCTCCAGCGGACGCGCTACGGCTACGGGGAGGGCACTTCGCCGGCGTTGCATGGCCATACGCTGGTGATCCTTTGGGACCACGAAGGCGATGATTTCATCGTGGCCATGGACGTTCGGGATGGAAAAGAACTGTGGCGGCAGAAGCGCGACGAGCCGACCGGCTGGAGCACGCCGCTCATCATCAAGCATGAGGGCCGCTGGCAGGTCGTGGCCAGCGGAACCAACAAAGTGCGCAGCTACGACCTGTCCACAGGCGAGTTGCTCTGGGAATGCGCCGGCCAGACGCTCAATGCCATCCCGTCCCCGGTGGCCGGTCAGGGGCTGGTATTCGTCACCAGCGGTTTTCACGGCAACGCGCTCTACGCTTTTCGCCCGGGTGGTCATGGCGACATCGCGGGCACGCCGGCGGTCGCTTGGTTCCGAAAAAAACACACGCCCTATGTCCCATCGCCGCTTCTCTACGGCAACCTGCTTTACGTGCTCACGTGGAACAACCCCGTGGTTTCCATCTTCGAAGCCACCACGGGCAATCCGCTGGTTGAGGCCCAGCGCGTGGAGGGCATGGAGAGTGTGTATGGATCGCCTGTCGGGGCGAGTGATCGCGTGTATCTCGTCGGCCGTGACGGCGGCGCGGTGGTTTTGCGGAACGCGGGCAAACTTGAGGTTCTGGCCCGGAACCACCTGGACGACGGCTTCGATGCCTCGCCGGCCATTGTGGGCAACCAGATGTTCCTGCGGGGCAGACAGTATCTCTACTGTTTGTCGGAGAAGCGATAAGCCGCCGGGCTGGCGCTAAACGTTTCCGCCGGGGACGACGAAATCGAACTGGCCCATTGCGCGGAACTTGGCGTAGCGCTGGTCCAGAATCTGGTCGGTGGTCAGGCTCATCAACTCGCGCAGATGCTTGAGCAGCGCGGCTTTCAAGGTGGTGGCGGCTTTGGCCGGGTCGCGATGCGCTCCGCCGAGCGGTTCGGGGAGGATCTCTTCCACGAGTTTGAGTTCCAGCAAATCCTTGGCGGTGAGCTTGAGCGCTTCGGCGGCCTTGGGCGTGGCGGCGCGGTCTTTCCAGAGGATCGCGGCGCAGCCTTCGGGGGAAATGACGGAGTAGTAGGAGTTCTCCATGATGAGCACGCGGTTGGCGATGCCGATGCCGAGCGCGCCGCCGCTGCCGCCCTCGCCGATGACGACGGCGACGATGGGCACGCGCAATGCCATCATGTCGCGGAGATTGGCGGCGATGGCCTCGGCGATGTGGCGTTCCTCGGCGCCGATGCCGGGGTACGCGCCGGGCGTGTCGATCAAACATACAACCGGCAGATTAAACTTTTCAGCCAGTCGCATCAACCGCAGCGCCTTGCGGTAGCCTTCGGGATGCGCGCAACCGAAATTGC
>CAIQCK010000028.1 GCA_903870275.1 uncultured bacterium
GGCTGGAGCTTTACGGGCATGCGCGGACGGCGATGGAGACGCGGGAGGCGAGGGAAGAGGAGGAGCGCCGCCGGGCGTCGGTGCTGCCGTCGGGGGAATCGGTGGAGCGGATCCTGCGGTATGAGGGCGCGCTGGACCGGCAATTGTTCCGGCTGCTGCGGCAACTGGAGCGGTGGCAGCGGATGCGGATGGCGGGGAAAATGCCGAGGCCGGCGGCAGAGGACGAGGCCGCGAGGATGAAATGGGATGCGGTGGAAGAACGCGGGCCGGATGAATGTGGGAGGGGTCTCAGCGCCTTGGCCGCCGGAGCATCGGGCGAGTGGGCGGATGAAGATCGCATGGCGGATGTTGACGCGGCTTCGGGCGTTCGCGAGCGGGACGCTGAGGACGCTCCCGTAGTCAAGGAGTCATTCCGCCGTTCAAGGAAGCCGGGATTGGGCAGAAAGACTGTGGTCGGGAACCGGAGCGAGCGGCGGGAACGGGCAGCCACCGACTTGCGTCCGGCGGCCACCGACTTGCGTCGGCGGCTACGGGCGGCGGATCCGGACGAAGCAGCCGCGTCACGGAATGACGCGGCTGCAATAACGAAGCCAAATGATGGCGGCAGCGCGGATGCGGAAACGGCGGTTTCCAATGGAAATATGGATGTTTCGGGTGGCAGCCGTCCCGCGAACACAACGCAAATTTGCGAAACGAAGCCAAATGATGCCGGGGGCGAGACTGCGTCCCCGGACTGCGAGCCCGGAGGTTCTTTGACAACGACATCATAAATGGTGGGCGACAAGAAGCGAAACCAGGACGGAACCCGCTCGCGCGCTACATCTTGCGCGGCGGGGGCGGTTTCGGATAGTTTGGCGGCGGATGAGCGATATCGGAAAAATGCTGGTGCTGGCCGGGCTGGCCATGGCGGGCGTGGGCGCGCTGTTGTGGCTGGGGCCTAAAGTGCCATGGCTGGGGCGGCTGCCGGGAGACATCTCGGTGGAGCGGCCCAATTTCCGCTTTTACTTTCCGCTGACCACCTGCATCATGGTGAGTCTGCTGCTGACGCTGCTGGCGTGGTTGTTCCACCGGCGTTGAGCGGCGACGGACAACGATTCCATCATGGCAACACTTGGCATCCGCCGGCCGCGCAACGTAAACTGGTTGCGCGCGGCGGCCATTCTTTACGGCGACCTGGGCACGAGCAAGGCCTACGTCGTTGGCATCGCCTTTGCCCTGGCGGGCTACGCCAGTTTCGGGCCGGTGATGGCGGTGTGCGCGCTGACCCTGGTGGTGGGGTTCAACTACAGCCGCGTCTGCAAATACTATCCCGACGGCGGCGGCGTCTATACCAGCGCGAAGGCGCACTCGAAGTGGCTGGCGCTCATCGGGGCGCTGCTGCTGTGCGCGGACTACATCGTGACGGCGTCGCTGAGCTGCCTGGACGCCTTTCATTACCTCGGCGTGGCCAATCCCGAACGCTGGGCCATCCTGACGATCTTCTTCATCGGCATGTTGAACTTCTTCGGGCCGAAACACACCGGCACCCTGGCGTTCCTGCTGGCCGTGCCAACTTTGGTCGTGGTGCTGGCGCTGACAGCGGCCTCCGTGCCGCATTTGGGCCAGGCGGTGCATCACATGCAACCGCAGGCGGGCGGCTGGACGCACACGTGGACGATTTTCGTCGGCTTGATGCTGACGCTTTCAGGCATTGAGACGATTGCGAACATGACCGGTGTGATGGAGATGGACAGCCGCGGCAAGGGCGAGCCGTCCATCAACCCCACGGTGCAAAAAACCATCTGGCCGGTGATCATCGAGGTGTGCCTGCTGACGGCGCTGCTGGCGCTGGCGATGAACGCGCTGCCGGGATTGACCTTCCGATCGGAAACGCACGCCCACGGCATCGAGCAGCATGTGGTGGCGGCGGACTACGAGACCAACCCGCAACACAACGAGTTGGAAGCCTCGATGCTGCGTTACATGGGCGAGATGTTTGTGGGGCCGTGGTTCGGCTGGGTGGTGAGCATCGTGTTCGGACTGCTGCTGTTGTCGGCGACCAACACCGCCATCGTCGGCACCGTCAGCGTGTTGTTCGTCATGGCGCGCGACCAGGAACTGCCGTGGCTGTTCGCCAGCTTGAACCGTTTCGGCGTCCCGTGGCTGGCGCTGATGGTGGCGTGGATTGTGCCCATGCTGGTGCTGGACGCGATCAGCGACTTGCAAGGGCTGGCGGCGCTGTATGCCATCGGCGTGGTGGGCGCGATCACGGTTTTCCTCGGCTCGTCGGGGTTCAATTTCAAGCTGCCGATGAAACACTGGGAACGCTGGCTGTTGATCGGCTCCAGCGCGGTGCTGGCGGGCGTGTGGGTGACCATCGGCATCACCAAGCCGTATGCGCTGGTGTTTGCGCTGCTGGTCGTCGGCATCGGGTTGTTGTGCACCACGAAGCTGGTCAAAGGGCCGGCGCCCGCGCCGTCGGTGCTGGGCGCGCTCGAAGAGTCGGGCGAAATCACAACCGTGTTGGAGCCGGTCATGCCGACGGGCGACACCGCGCCGGCGGCGGCGGAAGGCGCGATCCTGGTCGCGGCGCGCGGCGTGACGGATGTGCTGAGATTTGCCATCGAAGAAGCCGCGTTGCGCCGGTGTGTGCTTTACGTGCTCTACGTCCGCGAGATCGCGGTACAAATCCCGACGGAATCCCACTGGCGCGACGACAAGGACGCCGTGGAAATTTTCAAGGCGGCCCGTGAGGCCGGCGCCCGGCGCGGCGTGCACGTGCTGCCCGTCTATACGACCAGCGACAATCCCGCGCCGATCATCCTGGATCTGGCCGCGACGGTGGGTGTGGAGTATTTGATTTTGGGCGGCACGCATCGCAGCCGGTTCGTCAACCTTCTCAAGGGCGACGTGATCGGCGAGGTGGCGCGCCAGTTGCCGTCGAACATCCACCTGCTGATCTTCGGCTGAGCAAACGCCGCAGCCGATGTCCGGCCCACGACGCGCTTCGGAAAAAAAAGAAGTGGCGTCCCGGCCGCGGGACGCCACTTCATAATGGTTTGAGGTCTGGCCCGGCGGCGCGAGGCCGCCGGCGATCCGGACTAGACCGCCTTGCCGCCGTGCTCCTCGGTGCGGATGCGGATCGCTTCCTCGACGGGCATGACGAAGATCTTGCCGTCGCCGATCTTGCCGGTCTTGGCGCTCTTGATAATGGCCGTGATCGCCGCATCGAGCAGCTCGTCGCCGACGACGATGTCGAGTTTCAGCTTCGGCAGGAAATCCACCGTGTATTCGCTGCCGCGGTAGATTTCGGTGTGGCCCTTCTGACGGCCAAAGCCTTTGGCCTCGGTGACTGTCATGCCCTCGACGCCGACTTCCGCGAGCGCGGACTTGACCTCTTCGAGTTTGAACGGCTTGATGATCGCTTCGATTTTTTTCATGAATCGTTCCTCAGTTCGCCTCTGTTCTTCAGCTTAGATCAAGTTGTAACCTTCTTCGCCGTGATCGGTGATGTCCAGTCCCTCGCGCTCTTGATCCGTCGCGGGACGCAGGCCAATCACTGCCTTTACCGTATAAGCGATAATCGTCGTGCCGACAACTGCCAAAACGAGGGTCAGGCCCATGGCCTTGAGTTGCTCCAACCAGAGCGTATGGCCGACGACGTCTTTCAGGTTGGTCGCCAGGTTGGAATTGACGTCCAGCACGGCCAGCACGCCGGTCAGGAACGCGCCCAGTGTGCCGCCGACCGCGTGCACGCCGAAGGTGTCCAGCGCGTCGTCATATCCGAACCACTCCTTGAGCTTCCAGACCGCCACGAACGGGATCAGGCCCGCCGCGATGCCGATGATGACAGCGCCGTTGGTGTTCACGAAGCCGCACGCGGGCGTAATCACCACCAGGCCCGCCACTGCGCCCGAACAGAAACCGAGCACGCTGGGTCTGCCGCGGACTATCCATTCCGCCATGCCCCACACGAAACTGGCGACGGCCGTCGCCATCGTCGTGGTGGTGAACGCGTTGGCGGCGATGCCGTCCGCGCCCACCGCGCTGCCGGCGTTGAACCCATACCAGCCCACCCACAACATGCCGGTACCCACCATGCAAAGCACCATGCTGTGCGGCGGCATCTTTTCCTTTCCGAAACCGATGCGCGGGCCGATGATCAAGCACAGGATCAGCGCCGACCAGCCGCTCGACATGTGCACCACCGTGCCGCCTGCGAAATCAATCGCCTTGATGCCCGCCTTCGCGTTCCAGACGCCGTTCATCAAGCCGTCGATGCCCCACACCATGTGTGCGAGCGGGAAATACACCACGAACATCCAGAGCGTCACGAACGCCAGCACCGCCGAGAATTTCATCCGCTCGGCAATCGCGCCGACGATCAGCGCGGGCGTGATGATCGCGAACATGAGCTGATACATCGAGAAGACGTTGTGCGAGACCCAGTAGGAATAATCCGTGTTCGGGGCCGAATCCACGCCCTTGAGGAACGCGAATTTGCACCAACTGCCCATGAACGGGTTGCCGGAGGCAAACGTGATGCTATAGCCGCAAATCCACCACAGGATCGTCACCAATCCGGCGATGCCCAGGCATTGCGCCAGCACCGACAACACGTTTTTCTTGCGCACGAGGCCGCCGTAAAACAGCGCCAGGCCCGGCAGCGTCATGAACAGCACCAGCGCCGTGCTGGTCATTTGCCAGGCGTTGTGACCGGGGCCGGAAGTCGCCGAGGTCGGCGTCACCAAGCCGTCGGGGATGGTCGGATTGCCGTCCTTGTCCTTCGGGCCGGTCTTCAGCGCAGTCGTGGGATCACCGTTGGTGACGTATGCTTCCAACGACGCAATGCGTTGCTCCAGCGTCGGCTCGGGTTTCTTCGGAGCGGCCGTCGTGGCGTCCGCAGCGCACGACCAACTGGCCGCGCCCACCAACAGAGCCGCCAGACTGCTGCCAAGCAGCATTCGTTTGGCCATGACTCGAGTTAGACTGGATAATTTCATTGGATTCCTCGCTTTGCAATCGGGCGCGTCACTCGCACCCGTGTTCACCTTTTTTCTCGTTTGAGTTTCGTTACCTAAACATACCGATTCTGCTATGGCAAATGGGTGAGCAATGCAGGTGCCAACCACATCGCGCTTGCCGGACCGCTGCGGGCTGGCGAAATTTGCGCGGGATGGCTAAAAGAGAAGGCACAGGTGATGAAAACCGCAAACTTCGACTACGCGCTGCCACCCGAACTGATCGCGCAACAACCGTTGCCCGACCGCGACGGCGCGCGCATGCTCGTGCTGGACCGCGTGGGCGGCGGCATCCATCATAAACAATTCACCGCGTTCCCCGAACACCTGCGGCCCGGCGAGGTGCTCGTTCTTAACGACACCAAAGTCATTCCCGCCCGGCTCATCGGCCGCAAACCCTCCGGTGGCGAGGTCAAGCTGTTGTTGGTCGAAGCGCTCTCTGCTTCCCGGTGGTTGGCGCTCGCCCGACCCGCGAAACGACTCCGGGAAGGCACCGAAATTGTCTTCGCCGAATCTCCAATCTCCAATCTCCAATCTCCAAAACCGGAACCGCTCCGCGCCACCGTCGAAGCCAAACGCGATGGCGGCGAAATCGTCGTCCGTTTCACGGGGACCGACGATCTCTTCGCCGCGCTGCAACGCGTCGGCCACGTGCCGCTGCCGCCTTATATCCGCCATGGCGAAGATGCTCCCGCGGATCGTGAGCGTTACCAGACCGTCTTCGCGCGCCAGCCGGGCGCCGTCGCCGCGCCGACGGCCGGCCTGCACTTCACGGCGCGCACGTTCGAGGCGCTGGCCCGGCGCGGGGTGCTGGTGCATCGGCTCACCCTTCACGTCGGCCCCGGCACGTTCAAGCCGGTTGCCACCGACGAGATTGAGCAGCACACCATGCACATCGAGCGGTTCGACATCCCGCCCGACACCGCCGCCGCCGTCAACGCCGCCAAACGCGACGGCCGCCGCGTCGTCTGCGTCGGCACCACCACCGTCCGCGCGCTCGAATCCGTCGCCGACGCCGACGGCCTCGTGCGCGCCGGCGCGGGCGAAACCGACATCTTCATCTACCCGCCCTATTCATTTCGCGTCGCCGACGCGCTGTTGACCAACTTCCATCTCCCGTGCTCGACGCTGTTGATGCTGGTTTGCGCTTTCGCCGGGCAGGAGCCGGCGTTGCGCGCCTACGCCGAAGCCATCCGGGAGCGTTACCGGTTTTACAGTTATGGGGATTGCATGTTAATTGTGTGACACGTAATTGGTAATTCGTGATTCGTGACTCGTGGGTTGAACGCAAGCAACACCAGTCACAACTCGCGAATTACCAATTACCAATTACCAATTACCAATTACCAATTACCAATTACCAATTACCAATCACGAATCACCAAACCATGAAACGCCCCTTTGTCTTCCTCAACATGGCCATGACGCTCGACGGCAAGACCTCTACCATCGAGCGGCAACCGACCGATTGGACGAGCAAAGCCGACAAGCAACACCTGATCAAACTTCGCGCCACCGCCGACGCCGTCATGGTCGGCGCGCGCACCGCCGAGACCGACCGCACCAGCCTCGCCGTTCCCAACGAGCGGCTCCAGCGGGCGCGCATCCGCCGCGGCCAGCCGCCGCATCCGCTGCGCGTGATCGTCAGCGGCAACGGCTCCTTTCGCGAGACCATCCGCGTGTTCGAGCGGCGGGTGTCTCCGATTCTGATTTTCGCGTCGCGCCGCGCGTCGCGGGCCAAACTCGACCGGCTGGCGCGTTTGCCGGACGTGCATGTTTACATCGTCGGCGAGCGGGACGTGAGCGTGCCGTTGATGCTCGACATTCTGGCGCGCGACTGGAAGGTGAAGCGGCTGCTGGGCGAAGGCGGCGCGGGCCTGAACTGGTCGTTGTTCGCCGCGCGCGCGGTGGACGAAGTGTTTGTCACGCTTTGCCCGCGCGTCTTCGGCGGCGCGACCGCGCCGACGCTGGCGGACGGCACGGGCTTCCCGCGCAAGCTGGTCCTCAACGCAAAACTGCTGCGTTGCGAGCGCCACGGGCAGGAGTTGTTTCTGAGATACCGGATTGAGTCACCGTCCAAGCCCAATCGCCGCCGTTGAGTAACGCGGCGTTGTCCTGTCTTGCCGGCCGGCAGGTTCAGCGGCGTCGTTTGAGAAGGCGCAGTTCGGTGCCGGTGGGGAAATTGGTGTTGTATTCCACCTCGTCGAATGTCTGGCGGATGAGAAAGCATCCGAGTCCGCCGGGACGCACATCGTCGAGGTCGCGCGATTTGAGGCACGCCGGGTCCACCTGCCGGCCGTAGTCGCGCAGGCGAAACTCGACGGCGTCGGGGGAGACCGTGGCACTGATGATGATGTCCTGCGAGGTGTCGCCGCTGTAAGCGTGGCGCATGATGTTGGCGCAAGCTTCGTTCACCGCGAGCGTCAGGTGGAACGTCGTTTGTTCCTCGAAGCACACCTCGGCGGCGACGCTGCGGACAAACGTCCGCACCTCGGCCAGGTGGCGCGGGTCGCTTTTGATGGTGAGCGGCGGCGGCGTCATGGTTTCTTGAAATGCAGCGCCAGCATCGTCAGGTCGTCGTGACGCTCGGCGCTGCCGATGAAGTGCAGGACGCGATGGGATATCAATGCCACCGCGGCTTCGGCGTCCCCGTGCGGCTGGGCCAGCGCCTCGGCGATGCGTTCACGGCCGAACTCGATCTTGCCAAGATTGCGCGCTTCGCTCAAACCGTCGGTGAACAGCAGCAATGTTTCCCCGCCGCGCAGCGTGCGAACACCCTCATCAAACGTCATCTCCGGCAACATGCCGAGCGCGGGGCCGCCGCTGGCGGAAAGATCTTCAGCGCCGCCGTCCGTCTGCAGGATCGGATCGGGCAGGCCGGCGTTGGCGTAACGGAGCTCGCCGGTGGCCGCGTCAAAGGTCGCGCAGATCATGCCGACAAAAATGGGCGGGTGCGGCGGCAGATCGGCGGCCATTTCCGTGGCAAGCTGCGCGGCGGATTCGCGGGCCAGGATGTTGTTCTTCGCGATCAGCATTCCGGCAGGAGACATGCCGGCGCCGGCGGTGCCGCAGGAACGGCGCGTGTCAAAGAGGCAGCGCACCATGTAGAGCGAGGCGGCGACGCCTTTGCCGGTGATGTCGCCGACGATAAGCGCCACCTTCGTCGGCGAGAGCTGGATCACGTCGTAGAAATCGCCGCCGACGGCGAGGGCCGACTCGTTACAGGCGTGAATCGTGACATTGGGAATCGGCGGCATCTCGCTCGGCAGGAAGCTCTGCTGGATTTGCCGGGCGAACTCGCGCTCCTGCTGCTCGCTCTGTTGCTTCAGCAGCGCCTTGTGCATCTGGGCGTTGCTGATGGCCGTGGCGGCGAGGCTGGCGAAGGCCTCGAAGAACCCGCCGTCGTCCTCGTCGAAGACCGGTTTGTTCCGGGGATCAATCGCCTGCAAAATGCCGGTGACTTTTCCCTGCACGCGCATCGGCACGCAGACCATTGAGCGCGGAATCAGACCGCTTTTTTCCGCGGCCGCGCGGTTGAAGCGCGGGTCGTTGGCCACATCGGTGAGAACGAGTGACCGCCCCTGCTGCGCGACCCAGCCGCCGATGCCCTGGCCCATTTTGAGGCGGACGTTCTGCCGGACGCGTTCGCCGTAAGGACCGGTGGCGATGACGTAAACCAGTTCGTTCGTGATCTTGTCCACCAACGCGACGCTGACGGCGGCGGCATCCATCGTCGCCTGGGCCACGTCGAGGATGTTGGGCAGAACGTCGTCGGGATCGAGGCTGGAGTTGATGGCGGCGGCGATCTCGACAAGCTTCGAGAGCGCGGCCAGCTTGTTCTCAAGGCGCGCGGTCATTTCGGGGCGTCGGGCACGGCAGACTTGGCGGCGGGTTGATCCGCAGGCACTTTGACGGCGCCGCCCGACTCCGGCTTCGCGGCGTCCGGTTTCTTCTGGCTGGAAAAGACGGACCACGGAGCAAAAATCAACCGGAAGGTGTGCGTGATGTGCTTGGCGTTGTAACCCGTCTCGCGCAAGCTCGTCAGCATCATGCCAATGTTCTCGCGGTTGTCGTTGAGGAGGGCGTGCGTGGTGTCGAAGGTGGCGCTGGCCTTGTCGAGTGTCGTGCCGGCCTTGTCGAGCGTCCCGCCAGTCTTGGCCAGCAGTTCGTCGAGTTTGGGCCGCAGTTCGGCCGTGAGTTTTTCCATGTTGGTCAACAACGACTCCAGTTTCGGCTTCGTGTCGCCGAGCGTGTCGTTCAGCATGGCGAGGGTGGTCTTGCTTTTTTCGGTCAACTCGCGGGCGTTGCCGAGGGTGGCTTTGAGGTTGTCGCGGTTCTCGCCGAGCATTTCCCTGGCTTGCTTGAGCATGGCGTCGGCGTTCTCCAGCGCGACCTTGGCTTGGGCCACGGTGGTCTTGAGGTTTTGTTTGAAGTCGGGGTCTTTGATGACGTCATTGACGTTGGCCAACACCGTCTGGATGGAGTTCAGCAGCGGTTCGAGCTTCACCACCAGTTTGCGGGAGGTGTTGATGAGGATGTCCAAGCCGCCGCTTTCGCCGAAGATCTCGACTTCCTTGCCGGGCGGCAACGGTTGCGCTTTGTTCGGGTCGCCGGGCACGAGGTCCAGCTCCTTGTCGCCGAGCATGCCCACCATCGTGACCATGGCTTTGGTTTCGGTGTTGATCGGGGTTGCCTCGTCTATTTTGGTGACGACTCTGATGTGATAGAACTTGCCGGCGGCATCCTGCTTCGGCGTGGCGAGGTCCGTCAGCTCTTTGACTTCGCCGCATTTGCGACCGGCGTAGGTGACGGAGGTGCGTTCCTTGATGCCGCTGACGCTCTCAAAGTAGAGCGTCACGTCTTTCGTGTGTTGGAAGAGGGGAAACTTCCCCACCGCCAGGACCATGAAAATAAGCGCGACGGCGCTGAAGAAAATGACGGCACCCGGTCCGGTTTTCGGGCTTTTGTATTCGGCCATAAGAGTCTCCGTTGATTACTGCGATTCACCCAGAATGTCTTGCAAATAACTGTCGGCGTCCTGGCGCACTTCGCTCTCCGGATCGCCATTAATGAAACGCTTCACGCCAGGGTCGGGATGCGCGCGGATTTCATCCGGCGTGCCCACCGCCCAAATCTTGCCCTTGTTCAGCAGGATCATCCGCGTGCCGATGCGAAACGCGCTGGTCATGTCGTGGGTCACGACGACCGCGGTGACGCCGAGTTCCCTGCAAAGCTTCAGCGTCAGCTCGTCGAACTCCGTGACGCGCGTCGGGTCCAGCCCGGCCGTCGGCTCGTCGCAAAACAGCAGCTTCGGGTCGAGCGCCAGGGCGCGGGCGAGCGCGGCGCGCTTCTTCATGCCGCCGGAAATTTCTGCCGGCTTCAGGTGCGCAAACTGCGTCATGCCGACCAGTGAGAGTTTCATCTTGACCATGATGTCCACGGTCATGTCCGGCTGGTTTGGATAGTGCTCGCGAATCGGCAGCGCGACATTGTCGCCGACGGTCATCGAGTTGAACAGCGCACCGCTTTGGAACAGCACGCCGAACCGCCGCCGCACGTTGATAAACGCCTCCTCCGTCAGGCGCGTGATCTCGCTGCCGTCAATCCAGATGCGGCCCTGCTCCGGTTGCTGGAGGCCGATGAGCTGCCGCAACAGCGTGCTCTTGCCGCAGCCGGAGCCGCCCATGATGACGAGGATTTCGCCGCGCTTGACGCGGAAGTTCAGCCCGTCGAGCACGCGCCGGCCATCGTAAATCTTCACCACGTCCTCCACGACGATCACGTCGTCGGCGCCGATGGGCCCGCTTTTCGGCTGCGTTTCGGCGGAGGTTGGAGCAGGAGCGGTCATGTTCAGATGAAATAGAAAAACGCCGTCAGCACGCAATCGCAGGCGATGATCATGACGATGGAGGTCACCACCGACTGCGTGGTGCTCTTGCCGACGCCCTCGGCGCCGCCTTCGACAATGAACCCGAAGTAGCAGGCGATGTTGCTCACCAGCGTGCCGAAGGCCACGCTCTTGATCATGCCCGAGTAAACATCCTTGAGCTTCAGCATCTCGAACGATTTCTGCCAGTAGTGAAACGCGTCCTGGTCGAGAAAAAGCACGCTGATGAGACAACCGCCATACATGGCCATGAACACGCCGAGGATCGTCAGGCACGGCGCCATAATCACCATCCCCAGCACGCGCGGCACGATCAGAAAATGCACCGGATTCAGCCCCATCGTTTCCAGCGCGTCCAGTTCCTCCGCCACGCGCATCGTGCCCAGTTCCGCCGTGATCGCCGCCCCGCAACGGCCCGCCAGCACGATCGCCGTCAGCATCGGCCCGATCTCGCGCATCACCGCCGCCGCCACCAGCCCGCCGACCATCGAGAGGCCGCCCACCTTCTCCAGCGTGTCCGCGCTCTGCATGGCCAGCACCAGCCCCATGAAAAACATCACCAGGAACACGATCAACAGCGAGCGCACGCCGATCAGCGTCATCTGCCGGAACAGATCGTTCACCCGCATCTTCTTGCCGTGGAACGGCGACACGAACGCCCAATACAACGTGTTGCTGAACAACCAGCACCAACTGGTGACGTGCTGAAAAAATCGTGTGAGCGTGATCGGCATGGGGAGCGTCATCCGTTGGCCATCGTCCGCCGCCCGTTACTTCGCCCCCAGCGCCTGGAGCGCCTCGGCCTCCGTGGGGTGGATCGTGAACACCTTGTCCAGCCGCGCCACCGTGAACACGCTCTGCACCGGCTTGCTCAGTTGGGTCAGCCGCAACTGCCCGCCGTGCGGCCGCAACTGCTGGAACGCGCCGATCAGCGACGCCAGCCCCGAGCTGTCAATGTAAGTGACCGCCTGGAAATTCAGCAGGAGGCTCATGTGGTTCTGCTTGATCAGTTCCGTCAGCTTCGCGAGCAACTCCGGCGAGTGATAAAGGTCCACCTCGCCACTGATATCCAGCACCGTCACTTTATCCGCCGTGCGCACGCTTATCGTCATAAAGGAAAACTCCTTCCGAACACCACCCGGCTATCGTAGTCTTATTTCCCCGCCGTTGGCAACGGCGTTTTCCAAGCATGAAGAATCCATGTTCCGGACCGGAAGGCAGCGGCCCGGATGGGCAATGAGGATTCCGAAACCGGCAAACTCCAGCACCCGGATCGTCTTCTGCCCGCAGGCCCATGCCTTGGATTGACGAAGGCATGGACCGCCCAGCCGGTTCTGTCGCAGGCTTGAGCCAGCGTCGCCAGAAAGAGATGGCAGTTGTCGTCCATGAAAATGACTTCCCGCTGACCCCTTTCCTCCATTCCGTGCGCGCAGAGTAATGCTGACGCAAAACTGACGGCTTGTTCGAGCGGTTGTGATGCTGTAGGGACAAAGCCGCTCATAAACTCAAAATGAAACTCCGCCAACTTTTTCTCTCCGGCGTGTTGCTGGCCGGCACCTGCGCCGCCCGCGACCTCTCGACAATCAACCCGTCGTTTCCGCGCATCGGCAACTGCTACGGAGCGGGCCTCGGCTCGAAAACCTGGGAGGAAGGTTCGAACTACTGGAGCAAGCTCAGCCTCATCATCGGCGGCGGCTACGCTCTCAGTTACGATTGGGAAAAACCGCACTGGCCGAAAAAACTCGCCAAGGTCGAGGAGAACATCGCGCGGCTGCGGCAAGTCAACCCGCATGTGCTCGTGCTACCCTACGTTGATGTGGTCGAAAGCTCAGACGATCCCGCCGTGCCGCAACATTGGTGGGCGCTCAAGAACGGCGAACGTTGGAGCGGTTGGCCCGGTAAATTCCGCATCAACACCGCGCTCACCGAGGTGCTCCAGTTCAACCTCGACAAAGTGCGCACGGAGATTTGCGGACGCGGATGTTTCGACGGCGTGTTTTACGATGTCTGGGCTCCCGACGACTGGCTCGTGCCGCGCACGGCGGAACTGCGTGACGGCAAAGCGGTCGTCATGCTCAACGATGGGAGCTTGCCGCGCAAAGGTTTTGCCTCGCTCAACGGCGTGCTCGCCGAAGACGAAATCAACCGCGTCATTGATGGCAAAGTGGACTTCGAAGATTTCCTCGCCCGTTATCTGCGCTGGACGCGCGAGAGCCGCAAGCCGGTCGTGACGATGATTGTTTGCCGGCCGCAGAACATCAACAACGACCCATCGTATTGGCACAAACTGAATTGGAAGGAGCGTCAGGCGATCTGCGAGCGTGCGCGCGCCGCCGATGAAAAAACAATGCGCTTTGGTCTTGCGACGGCGCTGATGGGCGACGGCTATTTCGGCTACGACGCCGGCACGTCGGAACGCGGCACATGGTGGTGGTATCGCGAATACGACGCGCCGCTCGGCTATCCACATGGTCCCGCGCGCCGCAACGCTGACGGCACCTGGCGGCGCGATTTTGACGGCGGCACGGTGGTCGTGAACGGCACGCTTTTCGATGTCGTGGCGGAGCTCCGCGCGAAGTCGCGCGACGTGAGCACCGGCCGCGTCGGCACGCGCTTCACGCTCCCATCGTTCGATGGCCGCATCTTTTTGCCGACCGACGAACCGGCAACAACCACCGCCGATGTGGCGCCGCGTGTGACGGCCAAGCCGCCGGAACAATTGCGCGCCGCGAAACTCGACAACGGTGTCATCGCGACGCAGACACCGGGCGGCTTGGAATTGCGTTTCGACCGCGAGGCGAAACTGCGCCATGTAATCTGGCGCGGCCAACCGCTGCTAACCGGCGGCTGGCCGCTCGCGCGCAGTTCGTCGTCGCGCGAGTTTCATGCGGAAAGTATTTCGGGTGGAATTGCCGAAGCGAGTGACGGCGAGGTAAAGCTGACGTTTCGCGGCACGCTCGCGGCAGAATCGCAGCGCGTTGATTTCAACGAAACGTGCGTCGTCAAGCCTGACAATCGCTTCACGCTGCGATTTGATTTCACCGCCGCCACCGACCTGGACCTGCGCGTGTGGCGGCATGATTTCGCGTTCCCGGTCGCCCGCTACGCCAATGCGACAGCGAGCACCGACGCCAAACGCGTCACGTTGCCCGTGGCGCTGAAAGACGAATCCTTGCTGCCATCCGCCAAACACGTCACCATTGAAACCGGTGACACAACGCTGAATATCGAAAGCTCAGTCGGGTTGTCGCTCGTGGACCACCGCAAATACGGCACTGACGAATATCTGCTGGCGGGCTATCCGGTGCGCGGCGCGGTGAAACAAGGCACGCAGTGGTCGGTCGAGATTTCAATGGCGATTACCGCTAAACGAGTGGCGAACTGAGGCCGGTTGCCCCGGCTCATGGCGTGATAAACGGCTCCATCGTATTCGATCCTGGGTTTCCGTGGCATGGCCGCGCTCAAAACTGTCCCCTGACATTGCCTGACATCAGGACTTTCGCGTGGGAGTGGGCCGCTTGCCCGGAACCGGGCGAAAGCACAAACAGCAGGCGTGAGAGTGTGAGGCGGGACGGGGCAACGGAACCGCCCTCACCGTGACCGCCGAAAATAATAGCGAATTTAGCTTGACATACAGCGAAAATCTCTATATCTTCGTCCTGCAATGAAACGAGAAGGCGAAAAGCGCAAGACAGAGGTCGGAAGCGGGTCGGAAAACAGGGAGGCAGCCATGAGGAGCAATACGGAGGAGAACGCAAAGTCATGATTCTGTGCCCGGTCCTGTTACCGGAACGAGTTCTGCCGGCGCGACGGCAGATGTGCAAAACGAACCCAAATAAAGAACGCGGTCAAAACCGGAAAACATCGTTTTTCCGCAGGAATATGAACATTCCGATTCGCATCCGTCCGGGTGATGAAACATTTTTTTACGAAACGAACCCAAATAGAGAATTGCAAGAGCCGTGGTGGCATAGCTTTGCAAAAAAACCGATGTCGGGACGAAACAAAACGAACCCAAATAGAGAAATCGAAACAGGCAAGACCTTGCATGACAGGAAGTTCCATCCGAGGCCGGAACGCCGAAACCAGTTCACGAAGCGGTTCGGCTGTCCGGTTCGATCCGGCCCAATCCGACTGGATCCGACCGTGATTCTATCGCAAATACGTGATTCCAATCTGCCGCCGGGAGAAGTCCCCAACCGCGTCTTCAGTCACCCCCCGGTCAAAGCCAGTCAAAGTCAGTCCAAGCTGGTCAAAGTGATTTCGACTATGATTTTTTTGCAGCCGCATGTCCCCCAATCCGATTCGATCCGGGTAAATCCGACCGAATCCGACCGTATGAAACCCGCTGTGGATTGCAATGGCACGACGGCTGGAGTGACGGCGTATCCCGGTTTTAGGACAGATTCAGGCAACGGACTGGAAAGTCCGTTCTGCTTTGTGGCGCACGGAACCGTAGAACGGACTTTCCAGTCCGTTTTCTCAATCCGGCCCAAAACCAGGATGCGCCTTTCTTCCGTCCCGGAACTGAATCGAAAAGCGGAGGCGTTCCCTTGGCCCGGACAAATCGCTTGTAGCGCCGGGTTCGCGGCGGGTATAAGTTTTCCCATGACACAGGTGAAAAGAGCGTTTCAGGGACGCGGCATCATGCACGTCTCGCTGGTGGTGAGCGATCTGAGGCGGGCGCGGGCGTTTTACGAGGGCGTCCTCGGGTTCGTGCCGATCAAGCGGCCCGCCGATTTGAATTTTCCCGGCGCGTGGTATTTCCTCGGCGCGCAGGAGTTGCACCTGATCGAGGCGCGGGACACGAACATCAATCCGCTCCAGCACGTCGCCATCGAGGTGACCGACGTGCGCGCCGCGAAGATGGTGTTGCAGGCGCACAAGATTCAGTGCGTCTCGGAACTGAAGGCCGGCACGGGCGGGTTCCACTCGATCTATTGCTACGACCCCGACGGGAACCGGCTGGAGTTGTGCCAGCCCATCGGTTTTGGCGGCATGGCCAGCCGGAGTGATCGCTAAGGTATGGAACAGCTCGGTCTCATTGCGGGCAGCGGTGTGTATCCGCTGCTGCTGGCGCGCGCAGCGCGGGCGCGCGGCGCGCGGCAGGTGGTGGCCGTGGCATTTGAGAACGAGACCTCGCCCGACATCGCCCAGGCGGCCGACCACGTCGAGTGGGTCAAGGTTGGACAACTCGGCCGGCTCATCGGCGCGTTCACCCAGCGCGGCGTCACGGAAGCGATCATGGCCGGGCAGGTCGCGCCGAAAAACCTGTTTCGCGACATCCGGCCCGACCTGCGGCTGGTGGCGATGCTCGCCCGGCTCAAGGAGCGCAACGCGGAAACGATCTTCGGCGCCATTGCCGCGGAGTTGAAGAAGGACGGCGTGACGCTGCTGCCGGCAACGACGTTCATGGAGGACTACCTCGCGCCCGCCGGTCCGATCACGAAACGCCGGCCGTCGCGCGAGCAGGAACAGGACATCGCCTTCGGCCTGAAGATCGCCAAGGGCGTCAGCGCGTTCGACATCGGCCAGACCGTCGTGGTGAAAAACGGCACCGTTCTCGCCGTCGAGGCGCTCGAAGGCACCGACGAATGCATCCGCCGCGGCGGCGCGCTCGCCGGCGAACAGGGCGGCGCGGTCGTCGTCAAGGTTACCAAGCCGGACCAGGACATGCGCTTCGACGTGCCGGCGATCGGCACGCGCACCATTGAGAGCTGCGCCGCGGGCCGCATTGCCGTTCTCGCGGTCGAGGCCGGGGCCACGTTGTTGCTTGAGAAGGAGGCGACGCTGGCGGCGGCGGACGAGGTGAAACTGATCATTTGCGGAGCGGCAACGAAGTGAGAACGCGAAGGTTCAACGCAGAGAAGCAGAGGACGCAAAGGATCGCAGAGTCATTGCGAAACTCTGCGTCCTCTGCGCCTCCGCGTTAAAATTCCCGGCACCGAAACCATGGTCTCCAAAATCAAAATCGGCGTCATCGGCGTCGGCCATCTCGGCCAGCATCACGTGCGCGTTTATTCCGAGCTACCCGAAGCGGAACTGGTGGGCGTGTTCGACGTTCATCGCGCCGCCGCCGAGCGCGCCGTGGCCAAGACCGGCGCGCGCGTGTTCGACAGCGCCGAGGCGCTCGCCGGCGCATGCGACGCGCTGAGCATCGTGACGCCGACCAAACACCACTTCGAGGTCGCCGCCGCGCTGCTCGAGCGCGGCAAACACCTGCTCGTCGAGAAGCCGATCACCGACAACGGCGCGCAAGCCGAGCAACTGGTGCGGCTGGCGCAGGCGCGCGGGCTGGTGCTGCAGGTCGGCCACATCGAACGGTTCAACCCGGTGTTGAAATATCTGGAGCAGGTCGCCGCCGAGCCGCGGTTCATCGAGGCGCACCGGCTTTCGCCGCATCCGGGCCGCTCGGCGGACATCGGCGTCGTGCTCGACCTGATGATCCACGACCTCGACGTCATCCTGCATCTGGTAAAATCGCCGCTGGTCTCCGTGGACGCCGTCGGCGTGCCGGTGCTCTCCTCCAGCGAGGACATCGCCAACGCGCGGCTGCGGTTCGCCAACGGCTGTGTCGCCAACCTCACCTGCTCGCGCGTCAGCGCCGAACGCCTGCGGAAAATCCGCATGTTCACCAGCACCAGCTATCTCTCGCTCGATTACATGCGGCAGGAGGGGCAGGTCTATCGCGTCGCGCGCGCCGGCGAGGACGTGCGCGAGAGCGGCTTGCTGGCGAAACTGCTCGCCACCGCCGGCGCAGCGGCCACGGTCGTCTCGCAGTTCGCCGGCAGGACGATCATCCGCGAGCCGGTGCCGATCGAGAAAGGCGAGCCGCTGAAACTGGAGCTGGCGTCGTTCGTCGCCGCCGTGCGCGACCATCACGCGCCGGAGGTCAGCGGCGAGCAGGCCAAGCGCGCGCTCGACGTGGCGCTCGCCATCACCGAGCAAATCCGTTCCGGCCGATGAGCGCGGAATGTGAAACGCCGGGCGTGAAGCGCGAAGCGCCGGTGATCATGATGATCGCCGGTGAAATCAGCGGCGACACCCACGCCGCGCGGGTCGCGTCGGAAATTTTGCGGCAGCGCCCCGGCACCACACTTTTCGGTGCGGGTGGCCCGGCGATGAAGGCGGCGGGCGTCGAGTTGCTGTTGGACCTGACCGAGCACGCCGTGGTCGGCCTGACCGACGTGCTCGCGAACTACGCGAAATTCCGGCGGCTGTTCTGGCAACTGGTGCGCGCGGCGGAGCAACGCAAGCCCGACGCCGTCATCCTCACCGACTATCCCGGCTTCAATCTCCGCTTCGCCAAACAAATGAAGGCGCGCGGCATTCCGGTCTTTTATTACATCAGCCCCCAGGTCTGGGCTTGGGGCCGCGACCGCGTGAAGAAGATCCCGGAGCTTGTGGACCTGATGATGGTCGTGTTTCCGTTCGAGAAGGATTTCTACCGGGAGCACGCGCCGGCGCTGCGCGTGGAGTTCGTCGGCCATCCGGTGATGGAGCAACTCGGTTGCGAGCGGCGCGAGATCAAGCGCGAAGAGAATCTCGTGGCGCTGCTGCCGGGCAGCCGCGAGGCGGAAGTGGAACACATCCTGCCGCCGATGCTCGGCGCGGCGTGGTTGCTCCGGCGCGAGCGGCCGGAGCTGCGGTTTGAAGTGGCGGCGGCCTCGGAGAAGGTGGCGGCGCTCGCGCGAACGCTGGCGCAAGGCGAGCCCGTGGAGGTGCGCGTTGGCGGCGCGAGAGAATTGATGCAACGCGCGGCGGCCGGCATGGTCGCCAGCGGCACGGCGACGCTACAGAGCGCGTTTTTTGGTTTGCCTTATGTGCTGGTTTATCGGGTAAGCTGGCTGACGTATGTTGTGGCGCGATGGTTGGTGACGGTGCGCCATCTGGGCATCGTGAACGTCATGGCCGGCCGCGAGATCGTGCCGGAGTTCATCCAGCAACGTGCGCGCCCGGAGTTGCTGGCGTCAGCGGTGGCCGGACTGCTCGGCGACCGCGCGCGGCGCGAGCGGATGCAGCGGGAGATGGCCGGGGCGATGGCGGCGCTGGAGGGCGAACGCGCCGCCGAAAGAGCGGCGGCCGTGGCGCTGGCGGCGTTGGATGCGGCAATCGCCGGGCGGCGCGGAACCGAAATTCAGAACTGAAACGAAATTTATAATGGGCGGCGTATCGGAAATCGAACGGACGGGACTCGACGGGAATTCGCACACTTCCTTGTGGCGGCTGTTGATCACGCTGTTTGCGTTGTGGCTGCCGACGGGGGTGTTGACGGGTTTGTTGCTGGCCAGCCAGGGGCCGAGCTTGTTTAACGGCGCGAGCGAACGAATCGAGGCGGGCGGCCAATCGGCGGAGCCGCACGGGCACCTGGTGGTGGTGCTGACGGTTCCCGCCGGCAGCTTGCTGCAACTCAGCGCTCTTTGGCTGGGTTGGACGGTGCTGCTTAACGAATACCGCAGGCACAAAAGCAAACACCGCCGCCGCCGCCGGAAGTTTTGGGACAAGTTGTTGCAGCGCACGGTGACGGGGCTTATCGCGATCAGCATGTTCGCCTGCATCCCCGCCTTCGGCTGGAGCTTGTGGCGCTTCTACCAGGCGTGCATTCGCATTTAACAGGACGGGCATCCTGCCTGTTCCAACTTCTAATAAGTGCGCTTGAGCAAATAATCCGCCAGCGCGCGCAACGCCTCGCCGGCTTTCCCAAAACGCGCGATGGCTCCCAGCGTGGACGCGGTCCAGCGCGCGGCTTCGGCGCGCGATTTCTCCAGACCGAGCAATGACGGATAGGTGGCCTTGTTTGCCTTCGCGTCTTTGCCGGCGGTTTTGCCGAGTTGCTCGGTGGTGGCGGTGCAGTCAAGGATGTCGTCAATGATCTGGAACGCGACGCCGAGTCCATGGCCGTAGGTGGTGACCGCCTTGAGCTGCGCGGGCGTCGCGTTGCCGGCCATCGCGCCGAGCCGGACGCAGCAACGGATCAACGCCGCCGTCTTGCGCTCGTGGATGTAACGGAGGTCCTCGAAGCTCACCACCCGGTCCTCACCTTCGAGGTCTTCCACCTGGCCGGCAATCAGTTCGAGGCTGCCACCGGCGCGCGCCAGCTCCAGCACGAACTTCGCGGTCGGGTAGCGCGGCTGCGGCCGGGTCCGCGCAATCACCTCGAACGCCTGCGTCAGCAAGCCGTCGCCGGCGAGGATGGCGATGCCTTCGCCGAACACCTTGTGCGAGGTCGGTTTGCCGCGGCGGAAATCGTCGTTGTCCATCGCCGGCAGGTCGTCGTGAATAAGCGAGTAGGTGTGGACCATCTCGACGGCGCAAGCCGCCGGCAGCGCGTTCTTGATCTTGCCGCCAACGGCTTCGCACGCGGCGAGCACGAGGATTGGCCGCAACCGTTTGCCGCCGGCTTGAAGCGAATAGCGCATCGCCTTGTGGATCGTGGCGGGGCGCGTTTTCTCCGATGGCATCGCGCGGTCCAGCGCGGCGTCCACCAGTTGCAGGCGTTCGTTCAAATAGCTTTTCAGTTCCATACTGATTCCTGAATTCGGTTTTTTTCCGGGGCGCGCTGTGTGTATCGTAGCTCCATGCAGTGGTGCAAGCAGAAGTTTCCGGCGCTGGCGGTGTTGCTCGGCGGCGCGGCGATCCTGGCCGCGGCGCTGACGTTCTCGCCGGGCGCGGACGGCTGGGGCGAAGACGGCCGCTGGCGGCTGCCGCCGTGCTCGTTCAAGACGATCACCGGATGGGTGCTCGGACGACCATTGCCGTGCGTCACGTGCGGTTGCACGCACGCGTTTGCCTACGCCGCGCGCGGCCGGTTCACCGACGCGTTTCGCGAGCAACCGGCCGGTGCGGCGGCGTTCTTCGTGATGCTGGCGATGATGGCCGGCGCGGGCTGGACGCTGGCTGGCGGCTCGCCGCCGGCGCAATTGCGGCGTTGGCAAAAAATCGCGCTCGGCATCGCGGCCGGCGCGCTGCTGCTAGCGGCGTGGATTTGGAAACTCTGGGAGGCATTCCACACGGGCGGGTAGCGCTGCAAAAGTTTGTTGATTCCGCGCCGCCGGTCGCTATTCTCGCGCGCCATGAATCCAGAAGAACTTCGCCCGTTTGTCGCCGCCAAACTCGCCGCCGCCAAGGGCGCGGTGCCCAAACTCACCGCCACCGTCGGCTTCGACGGGTTCGTGGATGAAATCATCCGCGTGGTGGACAAACGCGCGTCGCTGAACGAATACACGTTCGTGCCGACGATGACCAAGCTGGCCGAGAAGGTCGGCGGCGCGGCGGGCAAGAGCACCAACATGCAGCTCGTGGTGCAGCGGATGAAGCTCGGCGGCAACGGCCCGATCATGGCCAACGCGCTGGCAGGCATGGGCCTGAAGGTCACCTACATCGGCAACCTCGGTTTCCCGAACCTGCATTCCGTTTTCGAGCCGATGGCCAAACACGCGAAGATCATCAGCATCGCCGACCCCGGCCACACGGACGCGCTGGAGTTCGAGGACGGCAAGATCATGCTCGGCAAGCACGAGACGCTCGGCGACGTGAACTGGGCGAACATCGTCAAGCGCGTGGGACTGCCGACGCTCAAGAAGCTGCTCACGGGCAGCGCGTTCGTGGCCTATGTCAACTGGACGATGCTGCCGCACATGAGCGACATCTGGCGGCAGATTTTGTCGAAGGCGCTGCCGAAGGCCGAGCCGAAGCACAAGCCGGTCGTGTTCTTCGATCTCGCCGATCCGGAGAAGCGCACCGCCGCCGACATCCGCGAGGCGCTCGACCTGATCCAGAAGTTCGGCAGGTTCTACCGCGTCATCCTCGGCCTGAACCAGAAGGAGGCGCACGAAATCGGCGAGGTGCTCGGCATCAACACCGCCGATGAATCGAAGGATTCGATTGCGGAGTTGGCGGAGAAAATTTTTGCCGCGCTGAAGATCGAGCGGCTGGTGGTGCATCCGACGGCCTACGCGGTGGCAGTGGACGCGAAAGGCGCGGCGGTCGTGGACGGGCCGTTCTGCGTGAGGCCGCTGATCACGACCGGCGCGGGCGATCACTTCAACGCCGGGTTCTGCCTTGGCAACCTGCTCGGTTTCGACAAGGAGATGTCACTGCTGGTGGGCGTTTCCACGAGCGGCTTCTATGTCCGCACCGGCAAGAGTCCGTCCGTGGCAGACCTCGTCAAGTTCATGCGCAACTGGCCGACCAGTTAAACCCGCACATCGCGGGAGGAGGTTCCCGTGCTCAAAAAATCATTCCTCGTTGTAGTCGGCGTCGTGTGGACGCTGGCCAGCGCCTATTCTGTCACCGCCTCCGACTGGCCGCAGTGGCGCGGGCCGAATCGCGACGGCATCTCCACCGAAACCGGTTGGACCACGCAGTGGCCGGCCGGCGGGCCGAAGCAGGTTTGGAAAGCGAACGTCGGCACGGGCTGCGCGTCGGTGGCCGTCAGCGGCGGCCGCGTCTTCACGCTCGGCAACCAGTCCGACACCGACACGGTCGCCTGCCTCGACGCCAACAGCGGCGCGGTGCTTTGGAAACACACCTACGCCTGCCCGCTCGATCCAAAAATGTTCGAGGGCGGCCCCGGCGCCACGCCGACCGTGGACGGCGACCGCGTCTACACCCTCAGCCGGTCGGGCCATTTGTTCTGCCTGCAAATGGCCACCGGCAACGTCGTCTGGTCGAAGCAACTCCAGAAAGACCTCCACGGCAAGATGCCGATGTGGGGTTACGCCGGCTCGCCGCTGGTGCTCGGCAATGCGTTGCTGCTCGACGTCGGCGCGGCGGCGGCAAGCACGATCGCCTTCGACAAGATGACCGGTGCGGTGGTCTGGAAGAACGGCCACGAGCACGCCAGCTACGGCTCGCTGATGCCGTTCACCAGCCAGCGCAAATCCTGCGTGGCGTCGTTCAACGCCTCCGGCCTCACCGTGCGCGACGCCGCCAACGGCGCGCCGCTGGCGCATTTTGCATGGAAAACCGACTACGACATCAATCCCACCACGCCGATTGTCGCCGGCGACAAGATTTTCATCTCCTCCGGCTACGGTAAAGGCTGCGCGCTGCTCCAGCTGGGCGCCGCCGGCCTCACAGAGCTTTGGCACAGCAAAAAAATGCGCAACCATTTCAACAGTTGCGTCCTCTGGGAGGGACACCTTTACGGTTTTGACGACAGCGTTCTGACCTGCATGGACTTTTCCACCGGCGCGGTGAAATGGCAGGAGAAGAGCCTCGGCAAAGGTTCGCTGATGATCGCCGGCGGCAGACTGGTCATTCAGGGCGAGCAAGGCGATCTCGTCGTGGCCGAACCGTCGCCTGCCAGTTACAAACCGCTGGCCCGCGCCAAAGTTCTGGAAGGCCGCTGCTGGGTCGTGCCGGTGCTCGCCAACGGCCGCGTCTTCTGCAAAAACAACCTCGGCGATCTCGTCTGCATGGACGTCAGCGGGAAGTGACGCGGGGCACATGGCCCCTTCAAAAATTCACCCCGGCGGTTGACGGCCGTCCGAAAATCTCCTGCAATCGATGGAGCTTGACCGGCTGGGGAGCGCGACGGCTCTTCTGAAAAGGTTGTAAAACGGGCGGAACCCGCTAGAATGCGAGGCATCAATATGATTCCCGATTTTCTGTTCACACTGCCGCTGGCAGACATCACTTACTCGTTCACGGAGGCGCATCTGCCCGGCAAGGTCGTCATCGGCGTGCTGATGATCTTTTCGATCTTCGCGTGGACGGTCATGTTTACCAAGTTTGGCGAGATCAGCCGCACGCGGCGTTTGAACAAACAATTTCTGGAGGCGTTCCGTACGGAGAAAAGCGCGTTCGATCTTTTCACCCAACGCGTGCGGGTGGAGGGGTGTTCGCTCTACGAGATCTACAACGCCGGTTGCAAGGAGTTGAAAAATTATCACGGCATCCAGTCCGACCCGACGGCGGCGATGGGATTGCTGGCGTCCGCCGCCGGCAAACGCGTCACGCTCAAGCAAATGGACCACGTCAAGGGCGTGATCGAACGGACGGTGGCGGAGCAGGGTCTGAAACTGGAGCAGGGTTTGGTGATGCTGGCGACGGCGGTCAGCGGCGCGCCGTTTCTCGGATTGCTCGGCACGGTCTGGGGCGTGATGGACGCGTTCGGCGAGATTGCCATTCAGGGCAACGCCAGCCTCACAACGATGGCGCCTGGCGTCAGCGGCGCGCTCATCACAACGGTGACGGGCCTGCTGGTGGCGATTCCCTCGATGTTCGCCTACAACTGGCTGGTGCACAGCATTCGCGGGATGACCGTGGAGATGGACAACTTCGCCAACGAGCTGGCCACGGCGCTGGAGCGCGAGTTCGCGATGGAGTAACGCCATGCGCCGCTTTTCCCAACGTCATCTGTCGGTGCTGGCGGAGATCAACATCACGCCGCTGCTGGACCTGGCGTTCGTGCTGCTGATCATCTTCATCATCACGACCCCGCTGTTCGAGCAGTCCATCGGCGTCAACCTCGCCAAGGCCGCCAAGGCGCAACAGCAAAACCCCACGCACGGCCGCACGGTGAGCATTGACAAGGCGGGACAGATTTACATTGACCGCTCGCCGGTGGACACGGAGACGCTGCGCGCGTCCATGAACGCGTTGCACAACGAGGAGCCGGACGTGGCGGTGTTGATCCGGGTGGACAAAGAGCAGCAATTCGAGAAATTTGTGCAGGTGCTGGACGTGCTCAAAGGCGCCGGCATCAGTCACGTCGGCATTGTGGCATTGACCGAAGGTCGGACGCGTTAGCGATGGAAGCGAAAAAAGACGATCCCAGATACCGCTGGAACCTGTTTGTTTCGGCGGTGCTGCATGTTCTGCTGATTGGCGCGGTGATGATGTGGGCCGCGTTCGCGCCGAAGCAGGCCGACCAACCGGTGTGGCTCGAGCTCGGCATGGGCGGTGAGGCCGGCGGCGGCAGCGGCAGCGAAGGCGGCGGCAGCCCGGGACCAAGCCAGCCGTCCACAACACCGTCCGATGAACCCGCGCCCGCTCCGCCCGGCCAGCCCAATGTGGCCGAAGAAGCGTCAAAGCCCGCGCCGATATACGAGCCCGTCAAGCATGTGACACCGCCGAAGCCAAAGGAGGATACGCACCAGCCCGTCGTCCACATGGATCAGCCGAAGAAGATCGAGAAGCAGCCCAAGCCGGAGACCAAACCGCAGCCGCCGCATCCGACGAAAGTCGAAGACAACAACAAGATCAAAATTTCCAACACGGTGGTGCAGCGGCCGAAACCCGGCGTGCAGAATTCCACCGCGGTGACTAGCAAAGGCACCGGTCCCCCTGACAGCAAAGGTAAGAACCCCAAGCTGGCCGGCCGCAGTTTCAACGCGGACGCTTTCAAGAGAGGTATGCTCGGCAAACTGGGCTACGGTTCCAACACCGGCACCGGGCCCGGCACGGGCAACGGCAACAAATCGGGTCCGGGACAGGGCAAAGGTTCCGGCCAATATGCGGGTCTTGGCACCGGCCCGGGCAACAGACCCGGCACCGGCGGCGGTCCCGGCACAGGGCCCGGCACCGGCGGCGGTTTGCCGTCGGAGTTCGGCTGGTATTATCAATTGATCAAGGATGCGATGGATCACGCGTGGACGCAGCCGAGCCAGTTGCAGGGGCACTTGACGTGCGTGGTTTTCATCCGCATCCAGCGCGACGGCACCATCACCAACGTCTGGTTCGACCGGAAGTCGGGCAATCCCGTGATGGACGACACAGTGGTTTCTGCGGTAAACAGTGTGGGCCGGATCCGGCCGTTGCCGCCCGGCTTGGGCGGCGGTTACGCGGACATCCCGGTGGAATTTGAACTGAAGCCGAAAGGACACGGCTAATTTTTGTTTTTTAGGAGTCATTTGATGAAATATCGTATGTGGAGTTTGTTGGTTGTGAGTGTGGCTGCGAGCATGGCCATGGCGGCGCAAAGCACTGTGATTAGAATTACCCATGGTGCGGCGGAAAAGATCAACATCGCCGTCGAGCCGTTCGGCGGCGACACGAGCGCGCAGCAAATCGCGGCGGTGCTTGCCAGCGATCTGGTGCGGTCGGACTGGTTCAACTACGTCGCCGCGGCCAACGCGGAAGTGATCGTGCGCGGCACCGTGTCGGGCGGCGCGCTCAACGGGGCGGTCTTCAGCCGTGGCGGCACGACGCCGGTGCTGCAAAAAGTATGCGCCGGCGACGGCTCCAATCCGCGTAGCGTAGCGCACCAGATGGCCGACGAAATCGTCCGCAACATCGCCGGCAAGCCCGGTATTGCGCAGACCAAGATCGCCTGCGTCGCCAACGGCAACGGCAGCAAGGAGCTTTACGCGATGGACTACGACGGCGCCAACGTCAAGCGCCTCACCAACGACCACACGCTCACCGTGCGGCCGCGTTTCGGTCCGAACCGCCGCACGCTCGTCTATACCAGCTACCGCAGCACATGGCCGGACGTTTACATTATGCCGGACATCGCCGCGCCCGCGCCGCGCTGCGTGGCGTCGTATTCCGGCCTGAACACCGGCGGCGCGATTTCGCCCGATGGCCGGCGGCTCGCCCTCATCCTCAGCAAGGACGGCAATCCCGAACTCTACATCAAGGACCTGACCTCCGGCGGACTGACGCGACTCAGCCGCACGCGGCAGGCGGAGGCCTCGCCGTGCTGGTCGCCGGATGGTTCGCAAATCTGTTTTGTCAGCGACCGCGCGGGCCAGCCGCAGCTTTACATCATGTCCGCTTCTGGCGGCGAGGCGAAGCGCGTCACCTTCGGTGGCTACAAAACCGAGCCGGATTGGGCGGCGTGGTCGGTGTCGCCGGAAGTGCCGGACATTTGTTTCTGTGCGCGCGCCGGCCGGCAATTCCAGATTTTTGGCCTGAAGTCGCACACCGGCGAGGAGCTGTTACTGACGAAGGACGGCGCAGACAATGAAGACCCGTGCTGGGCGCCAGATGGCCGGCACATCGTTTATTCACGAACGCTCGGCCACCGGTCGTCGCTTTATATCCTTGACGCCTTTACGGGTCGGGCGATAGAACTCAATCCACATTTGAGCGTCCTCGGTGATTGTACGGCACCGGCGTGGTCGCGTTGAATTGCGGATTTCGCATTGTATAATACTGTTGGATCGAAGGAGATAAAATGAACATCAGATTGTTGACGAAGATTAGCGTTCTCAGCCTCACCGTCGCCCTCAGCGCCGGCATGGTCGGTTGCAAGAAGAAGACTCATCCGACTGGCGTCGGCCCCGGCCTCGGCACGGAAGGCACCGGCCCCGTGGTCGTGGCGCCGCCGACGGAGCCCGGCGCGATGGGGCAGCGCATCGGCAACCTGAGCCAGCGCAACCAGCCGCCGCGTCTCGCGGCCGACACCGTTCACTTTGCCTTCGACAGCTCGGTGGTCAATCCCAGCGAGCGGCCGAAGCTTGACGACATGGCCGCCTACATGCGCGAGAAACCGAACGATGTCATCACCATCGAAGGCCACTGCGACGAGCGCGGCACAGCCGAGTATAACCGGTCGTTGGGCGAGCGCCGCGCGCAGGCGTGCCGCGAATACCTGACCAGCACCGGCATTGATGGCAACAAGCTGCAGACCATCAGCTACGGCAAAGAGAAGCCGGCGGACCTCGGCCACGGCGAAGAAGCGTGGGCCAAGAACCGCCGCGCCGAATTCATCATCACCGGCCAATAATCGCGACGGCTGGTTTCACATTCGAAACGGCCCGGATGATGCGCGTGTCCGGGCCGTTTTGTCCGATGGAGTTGGAGTTTTACATTTGAACGGGAAGGTCCTAACCTTCCATGAATCTTAGGAACGGAGAAGAGACATGAACGTAATATTGGGTGTTTGGGATTTGGGGATGGGACAGATCATCCTCATTCTGCTCGTGGTGTTGCTGATGTTTGGCGCAAAAAAACTGCCCGATCTGGCCAAGGGGCTGGGCCAGGGCATCAAGGAATTCAAGAAGGCCACGCGCGACATTCAGGACGAAGTCACCAAGGCCGCCAACGCGCCCGACGAGCCGGTCTCCCGTCCCGCGCCACCGGCGCCGGCACCGACGAAGACCGCTTCTGCCGAGCCGGAAAAACCGCAAGCGCCGCAATCCTGACGCGCACGCCTCGCGCGAACCGGCGCGGGGTGATCAGTAAAACCTGCCATGGCCGAGCCATCCGATACACCGCCTCCCGGTCACGAGCCGGACGAAGAAGAGGAGTTGGAAACCAAGCCGTTTCTGGACCACCTCGAAGACCTGCGGTGGACCCTCCTGAAATCGCTGGCGGCGGTGTTCGTCACCATCTCCGTCTCGTTCTACGGCCTGCCGTGGATCATGACCGCGCTGGAGTGGCCGCTGCGCGGTGTCGCCTTAGTCTTTCGCGAGCCAGTGCCGTTGACGGCGCGCGACCTGCGCCACGCCGGCGACTTCGCCACCAAGCTGAGAAACCCGCCCGATGCCTTGGCGCGATACCTTGCGGAGCATCTTACCGAGGGCACTCAAAAGGAGCTACAGACACTGGATCCGACCAAGCCCGCGCCCCGGGCGTTGCGGTCAGACTTGGTGGATGATCTCAATAAGATCACGGAAGGCGAGTGCCTCTACACGCCGGATCGATTTTCAAATATCAAGCTGAGCGATGAGGCGCTGGAGTGGGTGCAACAAAAACCCAGTGGCAAGGAGCGCATTCGGCTCAACCGCCTGCTGTTGGAGGAGGCGTATCCTCTCGAAATCGAAAGGCTCAATGAGCCGAATGATTTTGATCCGGGCAAGTTCCTCAAAACCATCGGACCGGGCGAAGTATTTATTTTTTCCATCAAGCTCGCCGTTTACGCCGGCACGCTCCTGGCGCTGCCGTTCATCCTTTATTATATCGGCCAGTTCGTCCTGCCGGCGCTGACGCGGCGCGAGAAACGCTACATCTGGCCGGCGTTCGCCTTCGGCGGCGGATTGTTCTTCCTCGGCGCCGGTTTTTGTTTTTTCTGGATCATGCCGCGGGCATTAATGGTCAGCATCGCGTGGGCGCGATGGATGCACGTGGATCCCACGTTCTGGCGCGTCGGCGAATACGTCGCGTTCGTCACCGGCTTCATGCTCGGCATGGGGCTGGCATTCGAAACACCGGTGGTGCTGCTGTCGATGGTGAAGATGGGCATCATCAGCCATGCCGGCTTGAAAAAAGGCCGCCGCTTCTGGATTGTGTTCGCGCTCGTCGCCGGCGCGCTGCTGACGACGCCGGAGGTGTTCACCCAACTCGTCATGGCCGTCGTCCTCTGCGCGCTCTACGAATTGAGCGTCTGGGGTGCCTGGCTCATCGAACGCCGCGAACGCCTGGCGGCGGAGAAGGCGGACAAGGAGTGAGTCGGACAAAACGGAGAGACTGACATGGCTTTGAAATCCTCCTACGACCTCGCAATGGAACGGCTCGGCAAAACGCTCGGTCCGCAGCGCAAGCTGACCGGCAGCCAGAAAAAGCAACTGGCGGAAATTGACTCGATTTACATGGCGAAGATTGCCGACCTGGAGCTTTCCATGAACGACAAGATCGCCGCCGCCCGCGCCGCCCAGGACGTAGAGAAAGTCCTGAACTGGGAACAAACGTTGCTCGCCGAGCGGCAAAAGCTGCGCGACGAGTGCGAGACGAAAAAAGAAAAACTCCGCATGTCTTCCTGAAGCCGGCCGCTGGTTCCGCGGTTAGGAAACTAGAGGGGGATCGTTCACCCTCACGGGCGCCGGACACAGGCGCGCGTCTTTTCGGAGCCGGACGAGAAGGAACGCGAAGGCGACAACGAAAAGAGCGTTGGACGCCATCAACTCGACCGACCCGCGATGAGCGGCGATGAGAACGCCGACCAGCACAAAGACGGCGTTGTCGCCAATGGAGAACAGGAGGCACGTCATCACCGGCAGCGCGGATTGTTTCAGGAGCCACCTGAAAACCAACGCGAGCGCCAGAATATAATACCCGCAAAAAACCAGCGCGGGCACCTTCGCGCGGCAGAGGAGCAAAGGCGCGAGAAACAGCGTCAGAAAACCCAGTACGCCCATGAGCGCCGGTTTCAGGCGAAAAGGTTTCTCATCGTTCAGGGTGGCTGGCCGCGAAATCCGGGTGGCGACCCACGCCAGCAATCCCATGGCCAACAGCATGAGAACATAATGAGGAACCTGGCCCGGCCCCCTTGCCTTGTTGTGGCCGAAGAAATTCAGTGTGAGGATCAACACCGTCGGCACCGCCAGCCATAGCGCGCCCTTCCGGCTGAGCCACGGTTCCTCGCGATGCGCCGGAAAAAAATAATACGTGATCAGCACCGGATAGAGGAACGCGTGAAAAGCGTGCCAGACGCTGATGAAGATGGCCCACGGAATACAAATGCCCGCCACGTAGCCGTAGCCGTCGAACAGGTTGATGGGCACGCCTTGGGCCAGGTAGAACGTCTTGGCCAGTATCCCCTCATTGATAATGCCGTAGAAAAGGCCGAGGCAGATCATGCCGGGAACACCCATTCGGTTCCGGCAGGCGATCTCCCGCAACAACAGCACAGGAAAGCCGTATCCGATCGTGGCGAGGAGGAGAAAGCCGAGCGGGTTGAAGAACTTGGAAGGCGGGATGTTGCCGGAAAGCAGTTCCGTCAGAAACGGTGTGATCAGCAGCAACGTCAGGATCGGTTTCCAATGCGCCCGCGCGGAAGGTCTCATTGCCCCCAGATACCCGCCGCCGTGGCGAATGGTTACAGTCCCAAGCAGCCGCTAGCGGCGTTGAGCCGTCTGCTGCTTCAGTTTCAACACCACTTCCGCCGCAAGATCGGCACGAAGGGATCAACAGGGTCTTGCAACGGCCCGCTGGCAATCAGGAGGCAGCGGGGTGTTGCTGGCTTGCGCTTACTTCATCGCTTGCTCCAGCGCCGCGATGAAGGCCTTCGGACCGCCTTCCAGATAACCGACCTGCCGCCAAGCCTCCCCGCCGCTGCTCTTCAACAACAGCAGCGTCGGAAAACCTTGCACCCCGTATTTCTCCTTCAATGCCATGTTCGCGGCCTTCAGTTTGTCGTCCTGTGCTTTGGCATGGGGAAAATCCAGTTCCACCAACACGAGCTTCTTCTTCGCGTATTCGGCGAACTCCGGCGTCGAGAGCACCTCTTGCTTGAACTTGATGCACCAGCCGCACCAATCCGAGCCGGTGAAGTCCACCAGCACCATTTTCTTTTCCTGTTTGGCCTGCGCCAGCGCTTTGGGCATGTCGGTGAGCCAGTCAGCCCCGGCGGCGTTCATCACGAAGGCCGGGCAGATGGCGAGAATTAAGACGATCAGTTTTTTCATAAGGTTTGTCCTCCAAGGTTTGACGGCGAAGGATACACTGCCCCCGCATGTCCCGGCAATCGCATCCTCGCCGCCGTCGGCGCGACGGACCGCCGGCTGCAAGACATCTGAAACTGTCTCAAGCCCGGCGGCCCGCCGTCCGCAATCTTCACTATCCGGCGAAAAGCGCTACTCGCCCTTCTCCATCTTCTCGCCCGCCTGCTTCCAGCCAGAGATGCCCGCCACCAGGTGCTTCACGTTGGTGTAGCCCAGCGCCTTGGCGGCTTTGGCCGCGGCCGCATACGCGCCGCAGGACGGCCCGCCGCAATAAGCCACCACCAGCGCATCCTTGTCCTTGGGCAGCAGCGCCGCCAGGTTGCCCTTGCTCGCGCCGAACTCAATCGCGCCCGGGATATGACCCTGCGCCCAGGAATCCTTCCCGTTCACGTCAATGACCGTGACCTTCCGCGCGTTGATGGCATCCTTGAGTTCGCCAATGCTGATGTCCGGGAAGTCGCCCGCATAAGCGCCCGACGCGAACAAGGCCATTGCCAGTGCTACGATTACTTTCTTCATTCTCTGTGTCCTCTTTGGGTTTGTTTTTTGTCGAATTGCCCCAACCACGGGGCAAAACTGTTTTCGTTAGGAAAGGGGGACAAACGACGGCGCGGCAGTCGGATTTTTAACCGCCGGCGAAGAGATGCGCGCGCCCCGCGCGCGTCAGGAAAGCAGTCACGTGAAACCGGACACTCGACGTCCCCGGCCGCGCCCGAGGGTGCAGCCAAAGGGATTCAAACAAGTCGCATTCATGACTCAGCGATGTCCGTTACGCTGGCGGTAATCAACTCCATCCAGCGGCCATTGGCAAGAGTCAAAAACAACGTCCGGGACCGCCCATTGGGCCGCAATGAGAACCGGAGTTGACCGTAGAATGGACATTCCTGTCCGTTGGACTCCGTTCCTGGATTGAGCCGCGCGCAACTTCGCATCCGCGCCCGTTGGGTAGGGCGAGCCGTCCCTGGCGAACCGCGGCCTTTGGAACGTGAACGATTACGGCTCAGCGGGGACGCTTCGCCCTACCTCTGGGGCTTGATCGTGGCGCGTGTGCCGCCTTGAATTTTCGCGCCGTTTCCGATACAAGAGCGGCATGTCAATTCCCGCCGCGATCCAGGAATTGGTGGAGCGGTTCCAAAACAACCGCGACGCCTACCGCTCCGCCGCCTACAACGAAGCCCAGTGCCGGCAGGAATTCATCAACCCCTATGCCCTCTACGGCCTGACGGAGGACGAGATCAAGATCGTGCGAGGCGAATACAACTCATGACTTTCACAGAAGGAAATACCCGATCATTCCACCGGTTCTTGAACACCGTGGGAAGGAGTATCGGACTCATCAAAGCCAGCCTTGATCTCTCCGCTCCTGCTGCTGGCAAAGGCCACGAAGACGCGGAAGTCGTTCGGGATGACATCATGCGTGCTGCTATTGTTTTGGCTGTGGCGGCAATGGACAACTATTTTACGAACAGGTTTGTCGAAATGTTCATTCCGTTCCTAAAAACCAGAGGACCAACCAAAGGACTCTTGGACCTTCTCGGAAAAGCTGGTTTCGACACGAAACTAGCCTTGGAAATGCTGACGATGGAAAGGCCGTATCGGCGCCTGCGGAGCTTGGTTGATTCCTACCTCGATCGTTTCGTAACGCAGAGATTTGAAGTAATTGATAGCTTATTTCTTGCTTACGGCGTCAAAAACTTTACCCATTCTGTTCAAGCGAAGATTGGTCGGAAAACATTGCTACGGAGCATCGAAATATTAGTAGAGAGAAGACATGCAATTGTTCATGGCGGAGACCTCAACGCACACAATTGCTTAGTTGACATTGACGGCTCCGAAGTGCTGCGCCGTATTACTGATATGGAGGTTTTTGTTACGGGTGCTGAAAAGTTCCTCAATTCGCTCGTGAGGGTGAAGAAGTTGCCTTCGCCGTCGGATTTATTGGAACGCGTTTGGCGTGAGGCATGGAAACCGCCCGATAGCCGCGCTTGCTAGAAAGCAGACGTAGTGCCGGGAAGGGAACGGTCGCCCAGAAGGCGCTGGAGCGGCAGATTGCGGCGACGGACGCCGGGATTGACCGGCAGGTGTATGCCCTCTACGGCCCGACGGAGGAGGAAGTGAAAATCGTGGAGGGTGCGGCATGAGTCGCGGAGCGACGTTAGACCATAGCCCACGGCGCAAGGGCGTGTTGCCCAAATCATTTTGGATTGAATGCCGGGAGGGCGGCAGGAGTCTAGAGAAGGCATATGATGGGTGAGCAACAACCGCAAAAGGAACTCTTCAGTTACCACATCGATCTGGATCAGCGGGTGCGTGCCGA
>CAIQCK010000029.1 GCA_903870275.1 uncultured bacterium
GCGTTGCGCGGCGGACAACATCGCGTGGGAGGCGGAGAAGGAACCGATCACGCCGTGGCAGGCGGAGTGGGACGACTTTTTCGACTCCATCCGCAACAACAAGCCGCACAACGAAGCCAAGCGGGCGGCGTTGACGAACCTGGCGGACATCATGGGCCGGGCGGCGGTCCACATGGGGCGCACCATCACGTGGGAGGAGGCGATGAAGTCCGACTTCCGGTTCTGCCCGAACATAGACAGCCTCACCCACGACAGCGAGCCGCCGATCAAGGCCGACGCCGAGGGCCGCTATCCGGTGCCGATCCCCGGCCAGTGGACGGAAATTTAACGCCGTTGAATTCCTCACAATCCATAGGCCGCGCGTCTCATGGATTGCGCGGCAAGAAGATCGCTGCCTCCGCATTGGCGGGCGTGGCCATCCCGCCGGTGCATGCCGAGGGGGACAACACCATCCGGCTCGCGCTGATCGGCTGCGGCGGCCGCGGCAGCGGCGCGGTGGTGGATGCGACGCAATCGCCTTATGGCCCGGTGAAGCTCTACGCGATGGCCGACTTGTTTGAAAAACGGCTCACGGCTTCTCACGGTGTCCTGAGCCAGAAGCTGGGTGACTTGGTGGACGTGCCGCCGGACCGGCGGTTCGTCGGGTTCGATGCCTACAAGAAGGCGATTGATCTCCTTCGCCCCGGTGACGTCGCCATGCTGACCGGCTACGCCGGTTTCCGGCCGGCGCAACTGGAATACGCCGTGGCCAAAGGCGTCAACGTCTTCATGGAGAAATCGTTTGCCACCGATCCGCCCGGCGTGCGGCGCGTCATCAAGGCCGGCGAGGAAGCCGGAAAGAAGAACCTCAAGATCGCAGCCGGATTGATGGCCCGCCACGCCCCCAACCGGCAGGAACTTATCAAGCGCATTCGCGACGGCCAGCTTGGCGATATTCAATTCATCCGTGCCTTTCGAATGCAGCCTTGCGGGACGCTGCCTCCCCGGATGCCCGAGGTCAAGGATCTGCACTGGCAGATCAGCCACTTCACGCATTTCATCTGGGTCTCGGGCGGATTGTGGGCGGAGATGAACATCCACCAAGTGGACGAGATATGCTGGATCAAAGACGCCTGGCCTGTATCCGCGCACGGTGTGGGCGGTCGGGTTGCCGGCAGCAGGGACTGCGGGCAGAACTTCGATTCGCTTTCCGTCGAGTGGACGTTCCCCGACGGAACCAAGGCGTATCAAGTCACCCGCTGGCTTCCCAAGTGTTACAGCGAATTCAACACGTATATCCACGGCACCCGATGCGCGGCCGTGTTCCCCTGGCTGAGCGGTCATCGCGACGACTTGACGCAAATCTACAAGGACCAGCGTTGTGCGCCGGACAATATCGCGTGGCGGGCCGACGAAGGGTTGTTTACCTACTATCAAGCTGAATGGAACGTTCTGCTCGATGCCATCCACAACAACAAGCCGCACAACGAAGCCAGGCGCGCGGCGATGAGCAATCTCGCTGACATCATGGGCCGGGCCGCCGTCCACATGGGCCGCGTCATTACGTGGGAGGAAGCGATGAAATCCGACTTCCGGCACTGCCCGGGCATTGACAACCTCACGGATGATAGCGAACCGCCGCTCAAAGCCGACGCGGAAGGCCGCTATCCCGTGCCGATCCCCGGCCAGTGGACGGAAATTTGATGCAACAGCAAACTGCCACCAGCAAATTAGGAGAACTACCATGAACAAAGTCAAAGTCGCCGTCATTGGTTTGGGTTGGTTTGGAGAGAAACATTGTGAGGCGCTGTCGGGCATCTCGCACGTCGAGCTTTACGCGCTCTGCGATTGCGCCGAGCCGCGGCTGAAGGAGGTCGCGAAGACCTTCGGCGTCACGAAGACCTACACCGACTACAACAAACTGCTCGCCGATCCCAACGTGGACATGGTGAACGTCGTGACGATGTGGGACCAGCACGTCGCGCCAACCGTCGCGGCCTTGAAGGCCGGCAAACACGTGTTCCTGGAAAAGCCGATGGCCTCGTCCGTTGCCGACTGCGAAACGATCGTAAAGGCAACCAAGGCGACGTCGAAGTTCTTCACGGTGGGCCATATCTGCCGGTTCAACCCGCGCTATGCCGCCGCCAAGGCCGCCATCGCCGAGGGCAAGATAGGCAAGATCGTCTCGATGTACGCGCGGCGAAACATCCCTGCCTTTGTTGGCGCCTCCGTGCTGCCGAAAATCGGCCCCATCATCGGCGACGGCGTCCACGACACCGATCTGATGCTGTGGTATTCCGGCGCGAAGATCGTGTCGGCCTACGCGCAGACCGTCAATGTTCGCAAGTTCAAGAACCCCGACCTCGGCTGGACGATGTATCGCTTCGACAGCGGCGCGGTCGGCGTGCTGGAGGACACATGGTTCCTGCCCGACACGACGGCGTTCCAGATTGACGAGCGGATGGAGATCATCGGCACGGAAGGTTCCGTCCACGTCCACGAGACGTATCCTAATTTCTCCGTCTGCGACAAGACCGGCTGGCACTCGCCCGACACAACTTATTGGCCGATGCTGCACGGTGTGAGGGCCGGCGCGTTGCGCGAGGAGCTAAACTACTTCTCCACCTGCGTTCTCGAAGGCCGCAAGCCCACCGTCATCACGGCAGAAGAATCAGCCGCCGCGGTGCGCGCGTGCCTCGCGGCGGAGAAATCGGCCGCCACCGGCAAGCTTGTGAAGCTGTGAATAATTGGTGATTGGTAACTGGTAATTAGTGACTGGTGATTGGCAACCGGAATCGGACAAATGGAAGTGGCTGCGAAAACATATAAGAGCTTCGAGGAACTGGAAGTTTACAAGGTCGCCAGAGATTTCCGAAAGAAGATGTATGCGGTGGCGAAGCAGTTGCCGGAGATTGAGAAATACGGCCTCGCGAGCCAGATCCGGCGGGCCGCTGTGTCAGTTACCAACAACATCGCCGAGGGCCACGGGCGCTATCATTACCTCGACAACATCCGATTCCTGTTCCAGTCGCGCGGTTCCTTGGCGGAACTGATGGATGATTTGAATGCATGCCTTGACGAAGCATATCTGCCGCCAGCCAAAGTCGAGAGTTTGAAGGCTGAAGGTTTTTCGGTTTTCAGGCTCATTAACGGATACATCCGCTACCTGCGCGATCAGAAAGCCGGCGCCAGCTTGCAAATCCATGAATCATCGCCGCCTTATGGTGCTGAAATTCCCGACGAACTTTCCGTCTGATCATCTGCCAGCCACTAGTTACTGATTACCAATCACCAGTTACCAATCACCAGTTACCAATCACCAGTTACCAATCACCAGTTACCAATCACCAGTTACCAATTACCAGTTACCAATTACCTCCCATGAAACAATTCCACCACCTCGGATTGCCCACCGATGACAAACAACCCGGCGAAACCTACGTGCCCGCCAGCAAAGTGTGGGTCACCGACCCGCTCAAACACAAATACAAGGTCGAGTTCCTGCGCTTTGAGCCGGACTCGCCGGTCAAGGGCGTCGTGCGCGATCTGCCGCACTTCGCGTTTCGCGTGGACAGCATCAAGGCCGCGATCGCAGGCGAGAAGGTAGTGCTCGGCCCGTTCGAGGCGATGCCGGGCCTGACCGTCGTGTTCATTGAGAAAGACGGCGCCGTGTATGAATACATGGAGTTCGCCGCCCAACCCAACGCCACCTCGTGGGGCAAATAATCCACCAAGAGACACAAATGAGACTAAAACCATTGCCTTCAACCGAATACGCCGGCCGCATCGCGCGGCTCCAGGCCGAACTGAAAAAGAGCGGGCTTGATTGCCTCGTCGGCTACAGCAGCGAGAGCGAGACCGGCACCACGCGCTACCTCGCCGGCTTCTGGCCGTTCTTCGATTTCTCGGGCATCATCGTTCCCGCCGAGGGCAAGGCGGTGCTCATCACCGGCGGCCCGGAATCGTTCGAGTTCGCGAAGAAGTTTTCCAACGCGCCGGAGATTCGCATCAACCAGCTCTTCGTCGAGACCAGCGCGCCGGAGTGGGTGCCGAAGGTCGAGGGCGAGAGTTTCAAGACGCTGCTGCCGCGCGCATGCGGCGGCACGCCGAAGCGCATCGGCGTCGCCAACTGGAACATATTCCCGCACCCGATCTGGGAGGACCTGCGGGCCGCCGCGCCGCGCGCGGAGTTCGTGCCGGCGGATGATCTCATCCTGCGCGTGCAAATGATCAAGACCGACGCGGAGATTCCCTACATCGCCGAGGCGTATCGCATTACCGAGGAGGCGATGAAGGCCGCGTTGCGCGCCGCCAAACCCGGCAAGCGCGAGTGGGAACTCGAAGCCGTCGCGCGGTCGAAGATGGTGCTCGCCGGCGCCGAGGGCATGAGTTACCCCGCGTGGGTTTGCTCCGGCCCGACGACACCGTTAAGCCTCTGCCGCTCGACCGACCGCGCCATCAAGACGGGCGATCTGGTGCAGTTCACGTTCGGCGCGAAATACATGGGCTACTGCGGCAACATGTGCCGCCCGTTCGCCGTCGGCCGGATGCCGATGGCGGCGCGCAAGCTCGCCGAGGCCGCGCTGGAAGCGATGAACTACGCCATCGCCACCATCCGTCCCGGCGTGCGCGGTTGCGACATGTTCGACGGCTACCACAAGATTCTGTCGCGCTACGGCTACGAGAACTTCACGCTCTACGGCCCGGCCCACGGCACGGGCAGCTCGGAGGTCGAGGGACTGTGGCTTTCCAAGAGCGCCAACTTCGTCATCCAGCCCAACATGCTCTTCAACGTGGACATCTGGCTCAGCGACGGCCAATACGGCATGCGCTACGAGGATGGCGTGCTCGTGACCAAGACCGGCCTGCGCGAATTGAACAGCTTCCGGCGCGAAGTAATCGTATTGTAGCCGCTACGTAGTCGCGTCACTCCGTGACGCGGTCATCATCAAATACAAACGCGTCATGGAATGACGCGACTGCTTATGAACGCCATCACTACCTCCGTGATTCGCAAGGCGGTGAACCGTCATGCGGACGAGATTGTCGCGTGGACGAAACAGTTCGTCCGCTTTCCCAGCGAGAACCGCCCGCCCGACGGCAACGAAGCCGCAGCGCAGCAATGGATCGCCGCCGAATGCCGGAAGCGGAAGTGGAAAGTGGACGTCTTCTCGCCGCTCGCCGTGCGCGGCGTCCGCAAACATCCGTCGTGGCTCGAAGGCCGTAACTACCCGAAGGGCCGCGACAATGTCGTCGCGCGCTGGCGTGGCGCTGGCAAAGGACAATCCCTCCTCCTCAGCGGCCACTGCGATGTTGCGCCGTTCGAGCCGGACAACTGGAAAGTCTGCCGCCCCTACAAACCCGTCGTGAAAAACGGCCGGCTCTACGGACGCGGCTCCGCCGACATGAAAGGCGGCCTCGCGGCGATGTTCTGGGCGATGCGCATCCTGCAAGAGCTTGGCTTCCGTCCCGCGGGCGACATTTTGTTTGAGAGCCTCGTGGACGAGGAATTTGCCGGCGGCAACGGCACACTCGCCGCGCGCTTGCGCGGCCACAATGCCGGTCTCGCCATCGTCAGCGAGCCGACGCGGATGGAAGTCTGCCCCGCGTGCCTCGGCGCGTTCCTCGGTGACCTGACGCTCACCGGCAAGGGCGGCATGGCCTTCATGGGCAAGGCCATCGCCAACCCCATGAACGGCGCCGCGCGCGCCATCGAATTGTTTCAGGAATGGCAGACGCAGTGGCGCGCCCAAAACAAGCACGCGCTCTTCACCGCGCCCGGCAAACAGCTCAATGTGCTGCCGTGGCACGTCACGACCGACAAGGCCGGCGAGTTCACCCAGATGGGCACGCCGCTCATCGCCAAGATCGCGTGGATTGTCTGGTGCCATCCCGGCATGACCGAGCCGGAGTTTTACCGGCGCTTCCGCGCGTTTTGGGAAAAGTGTGCCGCGACGGACCCGGCGCTGCAACCGTTCGAGCTGGCGCTGGAGCGCGCCTACCACTACGTGAAACCTTGGGAGACGCCGACCGGCGGCGCGGCCATGAAGTCCATCGTTTCAGCTTTCGAGAGTTATCGCGGCGACAAACCCGGCATCGGCGGCGCGGCCTTCTCGTGCGACCTAGGTGTCTATGGCGAAACCGGCAAGATGCCCGCGATCCTGCTCGGCCCGCGCGGCGATCATCTCCATGCCCCCGACGAATGGGTCGAAATCCAGGATCTGCTCGACCTCACCGGCATTTACGCGACGCTGGCGGCGGAGTGGTGCGGCGGAACGGCGAAATAAACCCGGATTCCCCGGATGAACTTTACAAGCGGGAGTTAGTGACTTGCAATGGAGCCGCATAAACAAGGGCTTTCCTTCCACCGGAAGCGAACTCCGCCATCGTCGAAAAGAGGCACAAAGAATTGGGTGGCATCATCACGGTTTTTCACAAGCCCGGTTGCGGCCACCATCCGCACGGTTTGGAAGACCCCGCGCCTCTTGTCGAACTGATCCAGACTTGCACCACCCAATGGGACATCGAGAACTGCAAACAATAATGGCCGCACTTGGATAATATCCGATGGCCTTTATCGGTCATCATCGCCGCAGGTTTTCACCCAAGATAGCGAGAGTTAAAAACCATGAAGACAAACTTTCTTCTGTTGTTTTGCCTGCCGTCCCTGGCGGCGCACTTGTATTCCGCTGAACTGGCGAAGGATGGCGCGACCGGTTGGAAGATCGTTTTGCCCAACGAACCGACGATGGTCGAGAAGACGGCCGCGCGTGAACTGTCCGAACATCTGAAGCTGGTGACGGGCACCGGGTTTCAGACGATTGCCGAAAAAGACACGCCTGCGGGCGGCAAGTCGCTGATCTTCGTTGGCAACACAGCAAAGGCCCCAAAGAAGGACTACAAGTTCGATGAGATTCTGATCAAAATGGACGGCGGGAACTTGATCCTCGCCGGGCATAAGAAGCGGGGTTGCCTGTATGCGGTCTACTCGTTCCTGCAGGATGTCGTCGGCGTTCGCTGGTGGACGCCCGAAGACAGCTTTGTGCCGAAGAAGCCGACGCTGACCATCGCGGATGATCTGGCCGTGTCCTACGCGCCACAGATGTTCTCGCGGAAAATGTATCATCGGAACGCCCAACCGGGTGTTTTCTCCGCCCGCATGAAGGGTAACGGGTCCATCACCCCGGAATACGGCGGTGCTGTGCGGATCATCAATTTCGTCCACTCGTTCTACAAGTATCTCCCACCCGATAAGTATTTCGACGCGCATCCGGACTGGTATTCGGAAATCAAGGGCAAGCGCAAACATGAAAACGCGCAGCTCTGCCTGACCAACGAGGACATGATCCGGGAGTTGACCAGGAACGTCCTGGAAACGCTGCGGAAGAATCCCGACGCCAAGATGATTGATATTTCCCAGAACGACTGGCTTGGGTTTTGCACCTGCGACAAATGCAAGGCGATAGATGATGCCGATGAAAGCCACGCGGGCACGCTCATTCGGATGCTCAACAAAGTGGCCGAGGCGGTTGAGAAGGAGTTTCCAGACGTTTGGGTTGAATCGCTGGCGTATCAGTATACGCGCAAGCCGCCCAAGACCCTCAAACCGCGTGACAACGTTTTGATCCGCCTCTGCACGATTGAGTGCTCTTACATCCAGCCGCTGGACGGCGAGCAGAATCGGAAATTCGCCGCGGACATGGAAGGCTGGAGCAAGCTGGCCAGGCACTTGTTCATTTGGGATTACACGACCAACTACAACGACTATCTGGGACCGCATCCAAACCTGCGCGTTCTCGTGCCGAACGTCCGGTATTTCATCCGGCACGGGGCTCTCGGCCTGTTCGAGGAGGGTGAGGGCGACGACTTCTGCGAACTGAAAAACTGGGTGCTCCTGCGCGCGATGTGGGAACCGCAACTCGATGACGGGAAGTTGATCGATGAGTTCATGAGCGGCTATTACGGCGAGGCGGTCACCCCGCTCATCAAGCAATATTGGGACATCCTGATCGCGCGGGCGGAGACGGAAAAGATCTATCTCGGCTGCTTCGGCATGAACTCAGCGCAATGGATTGATCTGGTGACGCTCAATCGGGTGACCGAAGTCATGAACAAGGCCGTGGAGACGGCGGCGAGAGTTTACGGCCCGGATTCCAATGAACTGCGCCGGCTTCGGAAGTCGAAGATGGGCGTGGATCATGTCTGGCTGAGCCGATATTACCCGCTTCGCTGCGAAGCACGGGAAAAGAAGCTGCCGTTTCTCGGTCCGAAAGACCCGCTCCAGGCGGCGGAGGAGTTCGCGCAGCTCTGCAAACGGTTCAAGACGAACGCGGCGGCCATTTCGCAGGAAAAGAATCTCGGAGTGTATCTGGAAGGATTGAAAGCGGGATTCAGTGCGCAGAAGAATCCGCCGGACATCTGCAAGGGCGTGCCGGAAGACAGTTGGATCATTTTCGACGCCTTGTTATTCAACAACTACCGCGACGCGGCGACGATTATCAAGGATCCCGAAGGCTGGAACGGGAAGAGCGTCCGCATGGGAACAAAGGTGGACTGGAATACCAGCTATACCCCGCCGGTTCACGGGAAATACCGCGTGCTCGCCTCGTTGCGCTGCGAAGGAACCCTCCAGAAAGGCAAGGTCGGTTCGTGGGGCGTCTATGACGCGAAGGGCAAGAAATCGCTTAAGACGAGGGTTCTCACGGCGAACGATTTCCTGAACGAAACAGGCTCGTTCGATAAAAAGTTTCGGTGGATCGAGCTGGGCCCGATTGACTTCGTCGCCGGCGCATACTTCTGGTTCGCCCACGGGCACAGCCCCGAGCTGGATGCCATCTGCGTTGACCGTGTCGTGCTCATTAGAGTTGAATGAACTGACACGAGGTTTTTCATGAGTGGAGTCCAGCGCCTCACTTCTGTTGGGCCGAAACCAGGTTGGGTGTTCGCGCTCCCGATGAAAACGAATGCCCAACGAAGCAGGCTTCCAAAGCCGGAAAATGTCGGATAAAAACCGAAGTGGTGTATCTCGATGAAGACGGGAAACATTGTTCTTGGTGTGTTGGCCTGCGCGTGCGCCGTCGCGACGGCGCTCCCCATTTTTGCCGATCCACCTGCGGCGCCAAAACCGCCGTCGGGACTTTACCAGAAAGCGGTCAAGCTCGAAGAAGCACACCAGTTTGCGCGCGCCGAGGAGGTTTATCGCGAACTGGTCCGGCGTTGCGACGGCGAGCAGGCGTGGCGGCAGCGGCGCGATGCCGAGCAAGGTCTGCTGCGCATCGAGGACATGCGGGCGAAGTTTTGCTGGAGCGAGACGCAGTTGCAGGAACAACTGGCGAAAACCTACGGCGGTTCCCAGCCCTCGGAATTTGCCGAGTGGGAACGGCGCGGCTGGCTTATGTCGTGGAAGGTGGACGGCAGGAAGTTTTACTACAACACCAACGTCACCAACCTCCAGTTCTTCGACACGGCACTCATGGCCCGCAATGAATCGGCGGCGAAGAACTTCCTGAAGTTCGCGCGGCTTTTCCTCGACGAGTCGGCCAAACTCGACCGGCTTCGCGCGGCGGGCGGCGCGCCGCAATACTACGTGGACCCGGTGCGCTTTGTGTTCACCACGAAGGTCGTGGTGAAGCAGAGTGATCTGCCGCCGGGCCGCGTGGTGCGCGCGTGGTTTCCGTATCCGCTGCTGACGCCCGCGACGCAAAACATCCGCACCGTGTCGGTGCAACCGGCGGGCGCGTTGAAATCCTGCCCGGATGTCGAGGCGCAAATCGGAATCGCTTATCTCGAAGCGCCGAGGCCGGAGAAAGACGACCTCGTCATTGAGATGAAGGTGACCTTCGACGCTTTCCACACCGATTTTCAGATCGCGCCCGACGCGATTCCGCCTTACGACACGCAGAGCGAGCTTTACCGGCGTTTCACGCGCTCCGAGCAGCAGATGGCGCTCACCAAGCCGCTGCGCGAACTGGCGCGCTCGGTCGTCGGTCGTGAGAGCAATCCTTATCGCAAGGCGCGGCTGCTCTACGACTGGGTTTGCGACAACGTGAAGTATAACTACGTCTGGTGCTGGCGCGACGCGACGTTCACCTACGGCTGCGCGTCGGAGGAAGTGCGGCAGCGGCGCGTCGGCGACTGCGTCATCCAGTCGGTGTTCTACGCGGCGCTGTGCCGGAGCGTGGGCATCCCGGCGCGTGTTCACAACGGCCCGATCTTCCCGCCGGGGATGAAGAACGATCACGTTTGGGCCGAGGTTTATTTCCCGCGCTACGGCTGGATGCCGGTGGATGTCACCTACAGCGAAGTCGCCAGCATGGTGCCCGGCCTGACCGATGTCGAGCGACGTACGATTCGCGATTTCTTTTTCGGCCGGATGGACCGCTGGCGGCTGTTCACGCAGCGCAACGATCTCACACAGGAACTGGTGCCGCTCAAACGCAGCGCCCGCCGCCGCACCACGATGTTCGTGACGGCGGAACTGGAATGCGACGGCCAGGACGTGCCGAAACGCGCCTACACGTGGAGTTGCGAGCCTGCGTCACCAACCGACGCCGCGCTTCGCCAATAGCCAGCCGAAGACGGCGATGTTTATCGTGCCGGCGCGGGCGGCAATCCAGCAGTGAATTTCTCGAAATAGCCGGCTTTCTTCACCTCCGGCAAATACTGCTGAAGAGTCTCCCACGTAAAAATGGACGCGCCGTGCACGCCGTGGCGCTTGCCGATGTTCAGGTAGTCTTCGATCTCCCGCGCCTCGCGGATTTTTCCGTGGCTGGTGTTGATGCCGACGCAGATTGTAAACTCAACGGGATGGGGCGACTCCTTGATGATCGCCGCCACGTCGCGGAATCGGTCGTCCAAGACCTTGAGATACTTGTCGCCGAACTGTTCGCGATAGGCGTAACCGGTGAGGTTGAGCATGTCGAGGTAGCCGCGCTCGACCCACGTCTTCCAATCGCGCGTGCCTCTAAGCTCCTGTGCTCCCCACATGTAAGCGGCAAGCCGCGGCCGGGGTTTCAGCGCCCGCAGCGCGCTGCTGATCTGCCCGACCAGCCCGTTGAGGCAGTCGCATTTGAATTTCCGGAATTCTTCTTTGAACGCAGCGCCATCACGCGGGAATTTGTCGGCGGGATGGGCGGCATCAAAAGCCGCCTGCGCCACCGGGTCCATCGCAGCCTCGGTGCCGGGATAGCGGCAATAGTCGAGCAAAATGCCGTCGGGCTTGTATCGGGTCGCGATTTCCGTCAGCACCGCGACGACCCATTTCCGCGCCTCCGGATGCCCCGATGAAATGAAACCGAGCGGTTCGCCCGCCTTGTCGCGCAGCGCCCAATCCGGATGCAGCTTGAGCACGCCCGCGACCTTCTTGCTTCCGCAGGCCAGCACGCACATCGTCGGATAAATCTGCAATCCCCGCTGGTGCGCCTCGCGAACCATGATGGCCACCGGGTCCCAGCTTCCCCACGTTTTGTCGGGAATCAACTCGCTGGGATAATACGCCTGTCCGCTGGTGGTGGTGATGAACGGAATCAAGACGCGCAGCCCGGATTCGCGAAAGCGGTCCAGATTTTCAATAATGGCGCGTTCGCGTGCCGCCTCATCGGTTTTGCCACGGAACCATTCGGACAACGCAATGTAAGCGCCCATGAAAGGCTTTGCGCGCGAGGCGTCTTCGCCCAAAGCGCAGCGGCTGGCAGACAGTATTCCCGCCGCGCTGAGGAAACCCATGCGCACCGCTTCGCGTCGAGACATCGGTGTGTTCATCTCGTTCTCCTTGTTGAGTTCAGCGGCATGGTGGCACGTCGCCGGTTCAAAACAAGCGCAAATCCTCCGCCGCGCGGGCGCGACAGCGCGGAAGGGACTGAATAAAAAGAAAGCCGGAGGCAACTCGCGTTGCCTCCGGCTCAATCTTAACCTGCCCGCAGGTTACTTCTTCTCTTTGAAGGAACCGACTTTGAACTTTTCACCCTTGGCAACCAGGACCTTGTTGGCCTGTTCCTTGGTGATTTTGTTGTCGGCGTCCTTCATGGTGACGGTGGCCGTCAATGTATCATGGTCGAATTTGACCTCGGCCACGCCGGGCAGGGATGTGATCGCCTCACGGACGATCGCTGGGCAGCTCCCTCACGTGGCACCAGGTATTCCGACCAGATACACGCGACCTTTTGCCGCGTCGGCAGCGAGGGTGGACGGCGCCAACTCTGTGGCGACCAGGCATCCCACGACCAGCGCGACAGCGACCAACGGACTCAGCAGTCGTGTCATGTGTTTCATGGTGGTTGATGGTTGTTGTGGTTGACTCAATCGGCTCCCACTCAGGAACCGACCCAATGCTATCACGCTTCGTTGAATTGGCAACAGAGAAAAACCGGCATTTTCTCGCTTTGACTGCGAGCCGGATGGAGTAAACTGCGCGGCATGGCTAACACGCAAATTCACCGTTCTTCGCCCGACCTCGACAAGTTTGAGAACATCCACCAGATCGGCGGCATCCGCACCGGCACGCTCGACAGCCATCCGCTCGGCAGGCCGGGCGGACGCGTCGCGCTCGTGGACACAGGCGCGGGATTGCGATTCACCGTCGCGCTGGACCGCGGCGGCGACATCGTGGACGCGCGCTTCAACCAGCATGCGCTGGCGTATCTGTCGCCAAACGGCATCGTGCCGCCAAACCACGCGCACCAGACGGGCGTCGAGTGGATTTACGGATGGGCGGGCGGGCTGGTGACCACCTGCGGGCCGCAATACATGGGCGGCCCGCGGCAAGAAGACGGCATTCAGACGAATTTGCATGGCCACTACTCGAACCTGCCCGCGGCGGTCGAACAATGCATCAACCCCGACCCGCATCGCGGACGGCTCGACATGCAACTCAGCCTCGTCACGCGCGACAGCCGGATGTTCGGGCCGGTGATGGAAGTGCGGCGCACGATCCGTTGCACGCTCGGCGTGCCGGAGATCGTCATCGAGGACGAAGTGACCAACCGCGCCAACACGCGCTCGGCGCATCACTGGCTCTACCATTGCAACCTCGGCTACCCGTTGCTCGACAACGGCGCGCGGTTCATCTATCGCGGCAAGGCGGAATATTGGGTTATTCCTCCGCCGGCAGGCCAAGACATCATCCAGCCGATGGACAGCGCGCGGATGAATAAGCTCAAGCGCGTGCCCGAACCGCTGCAAGGACACGCCGGCTTTGGCGAGCGCGGGCTGATCGTGGAGGTCACGCCGGACAAGCGCGGCATTTGTCGCGTGGGCCTGCTCAACGAGCGATTGAAGCTGGCCGTCGAAATTTCCTATCCGGCGAAGGCGATGCCGCGGATGGCGAACTGGCAGCATTACGGCCCCCGTGGCTCGTATGTCACCGGCTTGGAACCGTTCTTCGGCTCGTTGTTGGGCAAGGCCCGCGACAAAGACCCGCGCGCCGAGCAATACCTCCAGCCCGGAGAGAGCCGCCGTTACATGCTGAAGCTTCGCGTGCTGTCGGACCGAGCCGCGTTACGCCAACTGGCGGCGTTCGACGGCCCGGTGATTGCCTAGGCCCTGCGAATCGTGCGCGTCGCGTGGTCGTAGGTCGTGCGCCGGCCGGTGTTGAACGATTCGACGGCCATGAGGCAGGCGATGGAATGCTGATAGCCCGCCTCGATGGGCGCGCGTGTGGGCTTGCCGGTGCGCATGCACTGCAACCAATTCTGGAAATGGTCGGGCGTCTCGATTGGCTTGACCTCGTTGACGCCGCGGATGCTGCCGTCGCGCTTCGGGCCGCCCTCGGCGCTATAGGTCGGCGCGTTCCAGTTGTCGAGGTTCAATTGCCCCTTCTCGCAGAAGAACCGGCAGCGGTTGCCGCCGGAGTTGCCGTAGTTGATCGAAAACACGGCCATGAATCCTTCCGGATAGACCCAAAGCGCCTCGACGTGATCGGGACAGGAAAAATGGTGCTCGTCCTTCCACGTGAAGATGCCGCCGTTGCAGACACAGCTCGTGGGGAATTCCGCGCCGGTGATGTAATTCAAGAGACCGATGAAGTGACTGCCCATGCCACATATCGGGCCATCGGTGAATTCGAGGTAGCCATACCAGCCGGAATAGAAGACGGGATCGAACGGCCGTTTCGTCGCGCCCATGGTGAACTCGTTCCAGTCGAGGTCCTCCTTTTTCACGTCCTTGACGTAGCGATACCAGTAGGGCTTTTCTGCGTTGCGACACTGTTCGAGGCGCGAGGCCTTGCCCAGAATGCCGGATTTCCATAGCTCGCGGCAACCAGTGGTGACGGGCCGGCTGCGGCTTTGTGTGCCGACCTGCACCACGATGCCCGCCGACTTGACGGCGTCCACCGCGCGCACCAACGCGTCCATTTTCCGCGCCATCGGTTTCTCGATGTAGGTGTGCTTCTTTGCCTTGGCGGCGGCTTCAAGGTGTGTGGTGTGTGCGTGGTCGGGCGAGGCGATCATCACGGCGTCGAGGTCCTTCATCTCCAGCAGGTCGCGGTAACTGACGAACTGTTTCGCCTCGTGGCCATACCACTCCTTGACCAGTGCCGCCGCCTGCTCGCGCGCGACGCGCCAGGGGTCGGCCACCGCCACAAACTCGACGTTTTCCTCCTTGTCGAACTTGTGAATGGTCGCCATGTGCGCGTTCCGGCCGCGGTCGCCGCAGCCGATCTGGGCGATGCGGATGCGCTCGTTGGCGCCGATGACGCGGGCGTAGCTGCGCGCGGTCATGGACATCGCCGTCACGCCGGCGGCAGCGGTCTTGAGGAAGTCCCGGCGGTCACAGGACGTGTTCATGGTCCATGCTCCCGGGTTTTCGTTTACCCTCTCAAGATGGCGCGTCTGGAGTGGTCGTAGGTCGTGCGCCGGCCATACTTGTACGATTCCACCGCCATCAGGCAGGCGATGCAATGCTGATAGCCCGCCTCGATGGGCGCGCGCGTCTTCTGGCCGGTGCGCATGCACTGCAACCAATTCTGGAAATGGTCGGGCGTCTCGATCGGCTTGACCTCATTGATGCCGCGGATGCCACCATCGCGTTTTGGCCCGCCTTCGGCGCTGTAGGTCGGCGCGCTCCAGTTGTCGAGGTTCAACTGCCCTTTCTCGCAGAAGAAGCGGTGGCGGCTGCCGCTTCCGTTGCCGAAGTTGCTCGAGTAGGCGACCATGAAGCCTTCCGGGTACACCCAAAGCGCTTCGACATGGTCGGGGCAGGTGAAGTTGTGCTCGTCCTTCCACGTAAACACACCGCCGTTGCAGACGCAACTCACCGGGAACTGTGCGCCAGTGATATAATGGTAGAGGTCAATGAAGTGACAGCCGAGATTTGCAATGGGGCCGTCGGTGTAGTCGAGATACCCATACCAGCCGGTGAAGACTTCGGGGTCGAACGACCGCTTCGGCGCGTTGAAAAGAAACTCATTCCAGTCCACGTCTTCTTTTTTCACCTGCGCGGACTTGGGAAGGTGGGCCTTGACGAAGCCATACCAGTAGGGCTTCTCGCCGTTGCGGCACTGCTCGACACGCGACGCCTTGCCGAGGATGCCGGACTTCCACAGCTCACGGCAAGCGGTGCTGGTGGGCAAACTGCGGGTCTGCGTGCCGACCTGCACGACGATGCCCGCCGCGTTGACCGCGTCCACGGCGCGAAGGAGTTCCTTCATGTTCCGCGCCATCGGCTTCTCGACATAGACGTGCTTCTTGGCCCTGGCAGTCGCTTCGAGTTGCATGGCGTGATGGTGGTCGAGCGAGGCAATCATGACGGCGTCAATGTCCTCGCGCGCCAGCACGTCGCGGTAGCTGACAAACTGTTTCACATCGGTGCCATACCACTCTTTGCACATTGCGGCGGCCTCTTCGCGTGCGAGCCGCCACGGGTCGGCCACCGCCACATACTCGACGTTCTCTACCTTGTCGTGTTTGTGTACGCCTTCCATGTGCGCCTTCCGGCCGCGTCCGCCGCAGCCGATCTGCGCGATGCGGATGCGCTCGTTGGCGCCCATGACGCGGCCGTAGCTGCGCGCGGTCATGGACATCGCTGTTACGCCGACGGCGGCGGTCTTGAGGAAGTCTCGACGGTCACATGTTGTGTTCATGGTCCATGCTCCTTGGTTTTCGTTTACCCTCTCAGGATGGCGCGCCGGGAGTGGTCATAAGTTGTCCGCCGGCCATACTTGTACGATTCCACCGCCATCAGGCAGGCGATGGCATGCTGATAGCCCGCCTCGATGGGCGCGCGCGTGGGCTTGCCTGTGCGCATGCACTGCAACCAGTTCTGGAAATGGTCGGGCGTCTCGATGGGTTTGACCTCGTTGATGCCGCGGATGCCGCCATCGCGCTTCGGGCCGCCCTCGGCGCTGAAGGTGGGCGAGGTCCAGTTATCGAGGATCAACTGTCCCTTCTCGCAGAAGTATCGGTGCCGGCTGCCGCCCGAGTTGCCGAAGTTGCTCGAGTAGGCCACCATGAAACCCTCCGGATAAACCCAGAGCGCCTCGACGTGGTCGGGACAGGTGAACTTGTGCTCGTCCTTCCACGTGAACACGCCGCCGTTGCAGACGCAACTTGTCGGGAACTGCGCGCCGGTGATGTAATGGTAGAGGTCAATGAAGTGGCAGCCCAGATTGGCCACCGGGCCGTCGGTGTAATCGAGGTAGCCATACCAGCCGGAGATGAGACCGGCGTCGAACGGCCGCTTCGGGGCCTTGCCGAGAAACTCGGCCCACTCCACGTCCTCCTTCTGGATGTCCTTGACGTAGTGATACCAGTAAGGCTTCTCGCCGTTGCGGCACTGCTCGATGCGCGACGCCTTGCCGAGGATGCCCGACTTCCACAGTTCGTTGCAACCGGTGCTGGTGGGCATGCTACGAACCTGGGTGCCGACCTGCACGACGACGCCCGCCGCCTTGACCGCTTCCATGGCGCGGAGGAGTTCATCCATGTTGCGCGCCATCGGTTTCTCGACATACACGTTCTTCTTCGCCCTCGCTGCGGCTTCGAGTTGAGTGGCGTGATGATGATCCGGCGCGGCGATCATCACCGCGTCTACGTCCTTGCAGGCCAGAACGTCGCGGTAGCTGACGCACTGTTTCACATCGGTGCCATACCATTCCTTGCAAAGCGCCGCGGCCTTCTCGCGCGCGATGCGCCACGGGTCCGCCACGGCCACATACTCGACGTTCTCCACCTTGTCGTGCTTGTGGACGCCCGCCATGTGCGCGTTCCGGCCGCGGTCGCCGCAGCCGATCTGGGCAATGCGGATGCGCTCGTTGGCGCCCATGACGCGGCCGTAGCTGCGCGCCGTCATGGCGGTGGCCGCCGCACTGACAGTGGCGGTCTTGATGAAATCTCTGCGATTGCAAACAGTGCTCATGGCGGGGTGACTCCTGGTTGGTGGCTGAACTTGCGCTTCATGGTTCTACTGATGGTCTGAGAATTGCGCGCATCTTACGCCTTCGTTCGTTCGCGACGCTACGTGGAAGCCAACGATTGCTGGTATTTTTCCGACGTGTCTTTGCGTTCTCCTTCCAAAGGACGGATCGGATGTTACCCCTCCGCCGCCCGGCAGACCATGATACTTTCGTATCGGTGAACCGGCCGCTGCAAACGCCCGCGCCGGTCCTTCGGCACGGACACGCCGATTTGCGAAGGCTCTGCGTTGAATTCCGCCGACACTGGCGGTAAAACTTGCGCATGAATAACCGCTACTTTCCCGCCGGCAGTGTCGTCGCGCTGTTCGTGTTGGCGCTTGCGTTGCCAATCACCGCGCCGGCTGCGTCGCCGAAACCACTGGCCAAGCCATCGGCAACCTCCACCTCGTCGCTGGCGAGCCTCGTCAGCGAGTTCGAGGCGGACGACCAAAGCGTTTCCAGTTTCTACGATTTGCCGCGGTCGGCGGTCCGCTTCGACCGGCTCGAAAAACTTTACACCGCCTGGCAGGCGCGGCTGACGTCGGTGGACTTCGACGCGCTCAACCAATCAGGCCGCGTGGATTACGTGCTGCTGCGGGCCGGGCTTGAGCAATCGCTGGCGGAGATTGCGCGCGACCGCAAACGCGTCACGGATATGGATCACCTGCTGACATTCCGCGGCATCGTCCACGAACTGGAGCAAGCCCGCTGGCGCGGCGAGCCGGCGAACGCGCAGGCGGCGGCGACGAAACTGGCCGAGTTGACAAAGCAGGCGAAGCAAATCAAGGAGCGCGTCGAGAAGGGTCTCAAAGCCAAGGCGGCCGCGGACAAACCGGCGGCGGAGAGTTCGCCGAAAAAGGAGCCGGCGCGGGAGAAGAAGAGCGATGACGCGCCGGCGATTGCAGTGTCCGCGACTCTGGCGCAACGCGCGGCGACGACGACGGCGGAGTTGCGCGGCTCGTTGAAGAAATGGTTCGGTTTCTACGACGGTTACCAGCCGGATTTCCAGTGGTGGGTGAAGAAGCCTTACGAGGAAACCGACAAACAGTTGGAGGAGTACGCGAAATTTCTCCGCGAGGAAGTCGCCGGCCTCAAAGGCAAGGACGAGGACCCGCTCGTCGGCGACCCGATCGGCGCGGACGCGGTGGCGGAGGCGATCCGGTTCGAGTTTCTGCCTTACACGGCGGAGGAGTTGATCGCCATCGGCGAGCGCGAGATGGCGTGGTGCGAGCACGAGATGAAAAACGCCGCGCGCCAGATGGGCTGCGGCGATGACTGGAAGGCGGCGATGGCCAAGGTGAAGGCGGATTTCGTTCCGCCCGGCCAGCAGGACGCGCTCGTCGAACAGACCGCGCGCGAGGCCATTGCGTTTGTGCGGAAGCACCACTTCGCGACCGTGCCGCCGCTCTGCGAGGAGACTTGGCGGCTGATAATGATGTCGCCGGAGACGATGAAGACGATTCCTTACGCGGCCTACGGCGGTCAGAACATGATGGTGGCCTACGCGAAGGACGAGATGAAGCAGGAGGACAAACTGATGGTCATGCGCGGCAACAACCGCGCGTTCACGCACCTGACCACGGCGCACGAACTGATCCCCGGCCATCACCTCCAGAACTTCCAGGCGGCGCGGCACAACCAGCATCGGCGCATGTTCAGCACGCCGTTCTATGTCGAGGGCTGGGCGCTCTACTGCGAACTGCGTTTGTGGGACCTCGGCTGGGCGCGCACGCCGCAGGAGCGGATCGGCATGTTGTTCTGGCACATGCACCGCGCCGCGCGGATCATCGTCTCCCTCAAGTTCCACCTCGGCCGGATGAAGCCGGCGGAGATGGTGGAGTTTCTGGTGAACCGCGTCGGCCACGAAAAACTCGGCGCGACGAGCGAAGTGCGACGGTTCATCGCCGCGCAGCCGCTCTACCAGGCCGGCTATCTGCTCGGCGGCCTGCAACTCAAGGCGCTGCACGACGAACTGGTTCGCTCCGGCAAAATGAGCGAGCAGCAGTTTAACGACGCCGTGCTGATGGAGAACACGATGCCAATCGAGATGTTGCGCACCGACATGCTGAAGCTGCCGCTCGCGCGTGATACGCAGTCCTCGTGGAAATTCGCCGGAGAAAATCCGGCGGCCCCCAAACAGGAGAAGCCATGAAACGATACGGTTGGGTCATCGGACTGCATCCCGATAAAGTGGAGGAATACAAGCGCCTGCACGCCGCCGTCTGGCCGGACGTGTTGAAAATGATCAAGGCGTGTCACATCCAGAATTACTCGATCTACTTCCGCCGACTCGACGACGACAAACCCTACCTCTTCAGCTACCTCGAATACACCGGCGACGATTTCGCCGCCGACATGGCCAAAATGGCCGCCGACCCCGTGACGCAACGTTGGTGGAGCTTCTGCAAACCGTGTCAGTCCCCGCTCGCCACCCGCGCCGAAGGTGAGTGGTGGTCCGATATGGAAGAAGTTTTCCACGCAGACTGAAACCGATAAGCGGCGACACGGCCCGCCCAAGCAAGCCGAAGCTGATTCGATGACATCAAGATCTGGAACGCCGAGTTAGTAAACCGCTGAACGCTCACGGAAGACGTGCGCCAGTTCGCCGTCGAACAGGAAGTGAGCGAGGAAGATGCGCCGAATAAAGGGATGGAAGCGAAGGCAAAGGAGTCTGTGGAGAAGGGCGCGAAGGTTTGTTCGAAGGCGCGAGTTGTATAGCAGGCTGCTTTCAGTTCTGTTTCTGCTTGTCAAACCACGCCTTCAACTCGGAAAGAATCCGACGATTGTCCGCGAGTTCTTCTTCTGTGCCATCGCGGTTCGGATCGTGATGCCATTTGTAATAATATTTGGGACCGTTGGGGCTGTATTCGAGAGCCAGCATCAATCGGAAGTTATAGGAATGCCTGACCGACGGGTCATCGAAATGCAGACAACTCGCGAGACCGGGCGCAGCCTGATCGCCGCCATACATTCGCAGAAGGTCAATGGCGTCATAGTAGGTTCGTATGTTTTCGCCGCCGGACAAAATCATTGGCTTAACCCAAGCCGGATCTACCGGCCGTCCGAGCGCGCGCAAACCATTCACTGCGGCAATGCGAAGGGCAAAATCCGAACTGCCCAAGCAATTCGTCAGCACGCCAAACGAACGCGTGTCGCCGAGCCGGCCAACGGCTTGAGCTGCGGCGTAACGAACAGAGTTGCTTTTATCCTGCAGCAGGGAACAAAGCGGGGCGAAGACGAGTTCTGAACCCGTCCAACCCATCGCCCTTGCGGTTTGGATTCGGACGTCCGCGTCCGGGTTTGTGAGTCCGGGAAGCAGCGTGCGCGCGGCACGGTCGTTCTGTTGCGATTTCCGCAGCGCGGTTCCGGCGATGCCGGCCACGAAATCCTCTCCATGCTTGAGCACAACCGTGAGTGCGTCTGCAGCCTCGCTATTCGTGTAACGCGCGAGCGCGTCAACGGCGATGTCATTGTCGGGACTCTTTGCAACTAAAGCGGCCAAAGGCGGAATAATTCGCGGGTCGTTGATTGCCGCGAGCGCCATCGCGGCTTCCTGGGGCGCGCCATTGGTTTCAACAACGCGCCCCCACGTTTCGATGATTTCGGTCATGCGTTTGGGATCGGCCGGCAGAACAGTCAGAGTGAAGGTTGTAATGATCGGTTTGCCCAATGAATTGCTGCGATTCAAAAAGGATTCAAAGTCACAACGACAAGTCACCGTGTAGTCGCCCGGTTGATCAAAGACGCATCGCTCGTTAAGGAAGATTCGGCAGGTGTAGTTCTTCCCGGGCGGAACGTTTTCCCGAGACACGGGTCCATTTCCATCCAATCCATAATAGTGACCTCTCACCGATTTGCCGTCCACGTCGGTTGCGGTGATTGCGAAAATTTCGTTGCGGACGTGAAAGAACTGAAACGGCTGTTTCCCGCGATTGCTTGCCATGAAGGTCAGGAAGAGTGGTTCACCAACGATTATGCGCGAAGCGTCAGGGGTGAAACCGGCAGTAAGGGAAACCCCATTGGTGGGATTCGCATAGTCGCACAGAAACGTCGCGCCTTCAGCAAGACTAAGAGTGATGATTGGGACCATCAAACCGAAAAGGCATTTTTTCATTCATCTATTGAACGAAGAGGTTACAGCGTTGCCCGTCTGATTCAGACATATGGGCGTGATTGCGCCGAAAGTCGAGGAACAATTGCTCGCTCCTTGATTGAAATCCTTCCGGTTTTATGTTCGACTGCGCACCATGAAATCACTGCTTCTTTTCCTTGCGATTGTTCTGGCACAAACAACGGCGTTTGCCGATGACGCCAAATCCCTCCTCGTCCAGCCGGGGAAGGTTGTTGCCCAGCCGGACCTCAAGTCGCCGCTGGGAGAGGAGTGGAGCGTGCGGAAGGGAACTTGGGAGCCGAAAGACGGGGAGCTGGTGTGCGCGGAGGTGCCTGCGGACAAACATTCCGCGGTGCTGTGGCATCAGGTGGGATTGCAGAGCGCGGTGATCGAATGCGAGTTCCAACTGGATGGCGGCAAGGTGTTCATCATCGGCTGCGACTCGGCCAAGGGACACGTCGGGCGGCTGGTCATCCTGCCGAAGCTCGCCAAGATTTCGGAAGATGTCACCATGGTCAACGGCAAGCACGCCGGCTCGACGCTCGGCCAGGCCGTGCTCGACCTGAAACCAGGCCAATGGTATTCGGCGCGGTTTGAATGGACCGGCGACAAGATGGCGGCACGCGTGGATGGCAAGGAGATTCAGGGGAAACATGAGAATCTGGCCACGGCCAAGACGCGCTGGTGGTTCGCCGTGGGCGGCGCAAAGGTCCACGTGAAAAACATCAAGGCGTGCGAGGGGAAGTAATCTCCGGCGGCCCGTGCCGGCGTGCGCTAACGGCAAGTTCACCGAAGAGGCGCAGAGAACGCAGGGAATTGGAAACTTCTTTCCGAAACCTGTGTTTACTCTTCTTGTTGCCATCATGAAACAAATCAATCGCCATGTTTTTCTGACATTGTGCGCGGGCGGTCTCGCGCTACTCCTCAACGTCACAGCACAAGCCGCCGCTGACGGGGACGATCAGGGCTTGAAGCACCTGGAGTTCACGGTGGACGGCGCGACGCGCGAAGCTCTGCTCTACGCGCCGATGAAGGCGAAGACGGCGAGCACGCCGCTGGTGTTCGTGTTTCACGGCCACGGCGGCAGTTCGCAACAGGTGTCGCGCGGGTTCGGCATTCATCGTCTATGGCCGCAGGCCATCGTCATCTATCCGCAGGGACTGAACACGGCGGGAAAATTGGTGGATCCAGAGGGCAAAAAGACCGGCTGGCAAAACACGGCCGGCATACTGCAGGACCGCGACCTGAAATTTTTCGACACCATGCTCGCGCAACTCAAGCAAGACTACAAGGTGGACGAGAAACGCATCTACTGCACCGGCCACTCCAACGGCGGCGGGTTCACGTATCTGCTTTGGGCCGAACGCGGCGAAGTTTTCGCGGCGGTTGCGCCGTCGAGCGCAGCCTATCGAGGTCTGTTGAAAACACCTCTGAAACCAAAGCCCTGCCTGCACATCGGGGGCGAGAAGGACCCGCTGGTGAAGTTCGAGTGGCAAAAGCAGACGATGGACTCGGTGCGCAAGATCAACGGCTGCGACGAGGAAGGGAAGGAATGGGCGAAGTATTGCACGCTGTATCCGTCGAAGACCGGCACGCCGTTCATCGCGGCCATTCATCCCGGCGGCCACATCTTTCCCACCCAGGCGCCGCCGCTGATTGTGAGATTCTTCAAGGAGCATCCGCCGGCGGGGAAGTAGACGGCGACGCTTGCCCCGTGTGACGGGGTGAGGAGGCGGCTGCGGTCTTCAGTCGTTTTCGTTGGCTGCGGCTTCCACGGCCGGCGGCGCGGCGGCTTCCACAGCCGGCGGGTGGCCGAGGTTGGCGCGGAGCGTTTCCCTGGTGAGTTCCTTTTCCCAGCGGCTGATGACGACGGTGGCGACGCCGTTGCCAATGAGGTTGGTGACGGCGCGACACTCGCTCATGAAACGGTCAATCCCCACCAGCAGCGCGAGCGATTCGATCGGCACGCTCGGCACCACCGCCAGCGTCGCCGCGAGCGTGACGAAGCCCGCGCCGGTGACACCGCTGGCGCCCTTGGAGGAAATCATGGCCACGAGCAGCAGGGTAATCTGGTGGCTCAGGTCGAGCGGCGTGTTGGTGGCCTGCGCGAGGAAGACGGCGGCCATGGTCATGTAGATGTTGGTGCCGTCGAGGTTGAAACTGTAGCCAGTCGGAATGACGAGGCCCACCGTGGCGTCGGCGCAGCCAAGCCGGCGCATTTTTTCAATCATGCCCGGCAACGCCGTCTCGGAGGAACTCGTGCCGATGGTCAGCAGCAATTCCTCCTTGATGTAGCCGAGATAGCGGATGATGGAAAACCCATTATACCAGGCAATCGTGCCGAGCACGATGAGGACGAACAGGCCCGCTGTGACGTAGAAGCTCACCATCAGGGCAAGGAGGTGTTTGAGCGCGCCGAAGCCGTAGCTGCCGACAGTGAACCCCATCGCTCCGAGCGCGCCCAGCGGCGCAGCCCGGACAATGATGTGCATGATGCCGAAAAACACCCTCGTGACATATTCGATGCCGCGCAGCAGCGGCGGGCCATGCGGTCCCATGAAGCTGATAGCCGCGGCGGTCAGCGCCGCCACGAAAAGCACCTGCAACAGGTCGCCCGTCGCAAACGCGCCGAAGAAGGTGCTCGGAATGATGTTGAGCAGAAACTCGACGGTGTGCAGCCCGTGCGCGTTCGTTGCGTAGGCCTGGCCGACGCTGGGGTCGAGCGTCTTCGGGTCAATGTTGAAACCGGCGCCGGGCCGCAAAGAGTTCACCACCACGAGGCCGATGACGAGCGCGATGGTGGAGACGATTTCGAAATAGACGACGGTCTTGACGCCGATGCGACCGAGCTTTTTCAGGTCGCGCATCGAGGCGATGCCGTGGACGACGGTGCAAAAAATGATCGGCGCGATGATCAGCTTGATGAGCTTGATAAAACCGTCGCCGAGCGGCTTGAGCGACTTGCCGAAGTCCGGGAACAGCCAGCCGATGACGATGCCCAGCGCGACCGCGATCAACACCTGCACGTAAAGGATGCCATACCACGCCTGCCGCGGCGCAGGATTTCGCTTGAGAACGGTATGACTCACGATAATGACACGCGAAAAATTTAAGCTGACAAACTGAAGACAGATTCTCCGCAACCGGCCGCGGAAGTCAACGCGTATCCCGACTGACGATGGGCCAAGTTGAGGGCATGGGGTGTTGCGACAACCACCGCTGGATCATGCCGGCGGCAGTTTCATGGGGAGCCTCGACCTTCCCTTCTTGGACGCGTCCCGGCGCCGCCATCTGAACGGTCACGCACCGGGCCGCGGAAATAAGATAATTTCTCTTGACAAAATAGAGAATTTAGGTTACTCTACGCCCGACGATGACTGTCGAAATGTGAAACGCGAAAGGCACAGCAAAAAGCGGAATGGGGAAAGGCGAAAGGGCTTGGGCGGCGAAGCGGTGCGCGGAATTGCGCAGCCGATCCAGTTCGATCCGACCCAATCCGGGTAAATCCGACCGTATGAAACCCGCACACTGCAATCTCACGATGGCGGGGGTGGCAAGGACAGACGAAAGGCTGTTTGCATTGTTTTACGTCCCAATTCCGCGCCCAAGTCCCGTTGCCGTAAACGGTTCTGCCGGCGGGAACGGACGTGCAAAACGAAGCCAAATGGTGGCCGCGTCCAAAACCGGAAAACATCGCTTTTCCAGAAGAATACGACTTTTCGATGTCATCCGACCTCCAGGAAAAAACTCTTTTTTTGCGAAACGAAGCCAAATGAGAACAGGCGAGAGCCGGCATCAACAGACTGCAATTCCGGGACTTGCATGAAAACCTTGTGGCGGCGGTTGACGGTGCCCGGAGCAAAACGAACCCAAATGAAGCCATGGAAAGAGCGTTCGGGGCGAGCGGCTGTGGCCACGGAGCCAAGTCCGCCCGAGACACGAGAGACGCGCGTTGCGGAAACGGTCCGGGTGAGAGCCGGGCTGAGGGGTTGCGGCGACAGCATGGACACGGCTGAACCTCATCCGCAAACGCCCCGGAGTGACGCGACGGCTTGGGCGGCACGGGCCAAACGGAACTTGACGCTCCACGCTTCACGCTCCACCCTTTGCTTATCATGACGACGCCCGAAAACTTTGCGCTCAGTTGTCCCGTTCCGATTTCGAATTATCCGCGGGTTTTGATGGCGCACGGCGGCGGCGGCAAGCTGATGCAGCAACTCATCGAGAAGATGTTTGCGCCAGCGTTCAAAAACCCGCTCCTTGACCAGCAGCACGACGGCGCGGTTTTCGAACTGGACGGCAAAAAACTGGCGTTCACTACCGACAGTTACGTCGTGCATCCCCTCTTCTTTCCCGGCGGCGACATCGGCGATCTCGCCATCAACGGCACCGTCAACGACCTCGCCATGTGCGGCGCGCGGCCGCTTTACCTCAGCGTCGGATTCATCCTTGAAGAAGGCCTGCCGATGGAATCGCTCTGGCGCGTCGTGCGCTCGATGCAGCGCGCCGCCGGGGCCGCCAGCGTGCAGATCGTCACCGGCGACACGAAGGTCGTGGACAAAGGCAAGGGCGACGGCATGTTCATCAACACCGCCGGCATCGGCGTCGTTGAGCACGACCTCGTCATTTCGCCGAAATCCGTGCGGCCCGGCGACGTCGTGCTGCTCAGCGGCGACATCGGCCGGCACGGCATCGCGATCATGGCCATGCGCGAGGGCTTGGAGTTCGAAAGCACCATCGAGAGCGATACCGCGCCCTTGGCCGGTATGGTGATGCAACTCATCGCCGCCGGCGTCGAGATTCACTGCCTGCGCGACATCACGCGCGGCGGCATCGCCAGCACGTTCAACGAAATCGCGTCGGCGGCCGGCGTCAACATCGCCATGGACGAAGTGGCGATTCCCGTGCGCGAGGATGTGCGCGGCGCGTGCGAAATCCTCGGTTTCGACCCGCTTTACGTGGCCAACGAAGGCCGGTTTGCCGCGTTCATCGCGGCGAAGGACGCCGACCGCGCGCTGGCAATAATGCGCGCCCATCCGCTCGGCCGGGAGGCTACCGTCATCGGCGGCGTCCTCGCCGAGCCGGCTGGCTTGCTGACCCTCAAGAGCCATATTGGCGCAACACGGATCGTGGACATGCTCAGCGGCGAGCAATTGCCTCGGATTTGCTGAGTTAGGACACTCGGCGGGGGACAACGGCCATCCAATGGCGCAACGCGCGCAAAGCAATGGCCAACTCTAGCGTAGTCCGGTTCCGAGAGTTACCTTAGCCTTCACTGTTTCAGCTGTGGCGCTTTTCGGGCGCTGCAAGTGTTGAAATTTAGGAGAATGACATGGTTATGAATTTAACAAAGCCGGCGCTGCCGTCCGACGACCGGCGCTGGAAGATCGTCAACGCAACGATGCGCCGACACGGGTATTCGCCCCACTCGCTCATCGAGGCACTGCACACGGTGCAGGAAATTTTCGGCTACCTCGACACTGTCGCCTTGAAATACGTGGCGGTCTCACTGCACGTGCCGCTCAGCAAGGTCTATGGCGTCGCGACGTTCTACAACTTTTTCACGCTCAAGCCGCAGGGCGAGCACACCTGCGTTGTCTGCATGGGCACGGCGTGCTACATCAAGGGCGCACCGCAGATCCTGGAGGCGATCGAAAGCATCGTCAAAATCCAGCCCGGCGAGACGACCCCGGACCGCAAGGTTTCCCTGGTCTCCGCCCGCTGTTTCGGGTCGTGCGGGCTGGCGCCGGCGGTGGTGTTTGACGGCGAGGTCGCCGCAAAGGTCACGCCCGCGGCCGCCACGGAAAAGATTCGGAGGTGGATGCAATCATGACACCAGAAGAACTGCACAAAGTCGCCGAGACCGAACTGGAATCGCGGCAACAAATCGATCACACGCTGTGCGTTTGCACGGCCGCCGGTTGCGTTTCCACGCATTCGGACAAGGTCAAGGAAGCGCTCGAAAAAGAGATCGAGAAGCACGGCCTCAAGGAAAAATGCAAGGTCAAGGGCGTCGGCTGCATGGGCCTTTGCATGGCGGGGCCGCTGGTGTCGGTGGAGCGGACGGGCGCGCTTTACCAGATGGTGAAGGCGGAAGACGCGGCGGCCATCGTTGAAAACCTCGGCAAACCGCCGGTGCAACGCCTCCTGTGCGACACCGCGCAGCCGTTCTTCTCGCGGCAGAAGAAGATTGTGCTGGAAAATTCCGGCGTCGTGGACGCCGAGCGCATCGAGGAATACATCGCCGCCAAGGGTTACGAGGCATTGCTGGAGGCGCTGACCTCGATGAACCCGGCGCAGGTGATCGAGCAGGTCACCAAGAGCGGCTTGCGCGGGCGCGGCGGCGCGGGATTTCCGACGGGGCTGAAATGGGGCACCGTCGCGAAGGCGCGCGGCGACCGCAAGTTCGTCATTTGCAACGCCGACGAGGGCGACCCCGGCGCGTTCATGGACCGCAGCGTGCTGGAGAGCGATCCGCATCGCGTGCTGGAAGGCATGGCCGTCGGTGGCTACGCGGTCGGCGCCAGCCAGGGCTACATCTACGTCCGCGCGGAGTATCCGCTGGCGGTGAAGCGGCTCAAGGACGCCATCAAACAGGCGGAGCGGCTCGGACTGCTCGGCCACAGCATTTTCGGCACGACGTTCAGCTTCAACATCGAGGTCCGCCTCGGCGCGGGCGCGTTCGTCTGCGGCGAGGAAACGGCGCTCATCGCCTCCGTCGAAGGCAAGCGCGGCCAGCCGCGTCCGCGTCCGCCGTTCCCGGCCGAGCGCGGCTTGTGGAACAGCCCGACGCTGATCAACAACGTCGAGACGTTCGCGAACATCCCGCCGATCATCCGCAACGGCGGCGAGTGGTTTGCCGGCATCGGCACCGAGAAAGGCAAGGGCACGAAGGTGTTTGCGCTCGCGGGCCGCGTGAATAACACCGGCCTCATCGAGGTGCCGATGGGCGTCACGCTGCGCGAGATCATCTTCGACATCGGCGGCGGCATTCCCGACGGCAAGAAGTTCAAGGCCGTGCAGACCGGCGGCCCCTCCGGCGGTTGCATCCCGGAGCAGTTCCTCGACATGCCGGTGGACTACGAATCGCTGGCGAAGGCCGGCTCGATCATGGGCAGCGGCGGCATGATCGTGATGGACGAAACCTCGTGCATGGTGGACGTGGCGAAGTTTTTCATGGAGTTCTGCATGACTGAGAGCTGTGGCAAGTGCGTGCCGTGCCGCGTGGGCACCAAACAGATGTACCAATTGCTGTGCAAGATCAGCGACGGCACCGCGACGGCGGCGGACCAGGTGATGCTGGAGGAGTTGTGCGACGTCGTCAAAAACACCAGCCTCTGCGGCCTCGGCATGACCGCGCCGAATCCGGTGCTCAGCACGCTGCGTTACTTCCGCGACGAGTTTATGGCGCACATCCACGACCGGCGCTGCCCCGCCGGCGTCTGCAAAATCGGAAAGGAGCAGGTGGCGACCGTATGAACCCTTCAGCTCAAAAAACGCTCAGCGTCAAGACGCTGCAAATAGACGGCAAGGACGTGTCCGCGCGCGAGGACCAGACGATCCTCGACGTGGCGCGCGAGAACGGCATATTCATCCCGACGCTGTGCAACCTCGACGGCCTGACGCCCATCGGCGCGTGCCGCATTTGCCTCGTCGAAGTCAAGGGCGCGCGGCGGCTGCTGCCGGCGTGCATCACACAGGTCCAGGACAACATGGAGGTGTTCACCAACTCCGAGACGCTGGTGAAATACCGGAAGATGATCCTGGAACTGCTCTTCGCCGAACGCAACCACGTCTGCTCGGTCTGCGTGGCCAACGGTCACTGCGAACTGCAAAGCATGGCGCAGAAGCTCGGCGTGGATCACATCCGCTATCCGTATCTTTACCCAAAACTATCGGTGGACGCTTCGCACGACCGGTTCGCCGCGGATCACAACCGCTGCATCCTCTGCCAGCGCTGCGTGCGCGTTTGCGACGAGATTGAGGGCGCGCACACGTGGGACACGATGGGCCGCGGCACGTCGGCGCAGGTGATCACGGATTTGAACCAGCCGTGGGGCACATCGGAAACCTGCACCAGTTGCGGCAAGTGCGTGCAGGTCTGCCCGACCGGCACGTTGTTCGAGAAGGGCCGCGCGTCGGGAGAGATGACCAAGCGCGAGTTTCTGCCCTACCTGACTTTGATGCGAGAGGAGCGAGAATGAGCAAAGCACGAATCGCAACGATTTGGCTGGACGGGTGTTCCGGCTGCCACATGTCCTTCCTGGACATTGACGAACGGTTGATCGAACTGGCCGACAAGATCGAGCTGGTTTACAGCCCGCTGGTGGACGCGAAGGAATATCCGGAGAACGTGGACGTGGTTCTCTGCGAAGGCGCCGTCAGCAACGAGGACGACCTGAAAAAAATCCTGAAAGTCCGCGCGCGCACCAAAATCCTGGTGTCGCTCGGCGACTGCGCGGTGAACTCCAACGTTCCCAGCATGCGCAATCCGTTCGGCGTCGAGGCCGTCTGCCACCGCGCCTACATCGAGAACGCGCAACTCAACCAGCAGATTCCCAATCAGGTCATTCCGCAGTTGCTCAAGCGCGCGCGGCCGATCCACGAATGCGTCAAGGTGGACGTGTTCGTGCCGGGCTGCCCGCCGTCGGCTGACAGCATTTATTACGTCGTGAGCGAACTTTTGGCGGGGCGGATGCCCGACACCGCCTCCAAGACGCGGTTCGGTGCTTAGGAGAATTTTATGGGCAAACAGATTGTCATTGATCCGGTTACGCGCATCGAGGGCCACTCGAAGATCACCATCTTTCTCGACGACAAGGGCGAGGTGCAGGATGCGCAGTTCCACGTCACGCAGTTCCGCGGGTTCGAGAAGTTCGCCGAGGGCCGGCCGTTCACCGAAATGCCCGCGCTCACCGCGCGCACCTGCGGCATCTGCCCGGTCAGCCACCTGATGGCGGCGGCGAAGGCCTGCGACGCGCTGATGGCCGTGCAGATTCCGCGCACGGCGGAGAACCTGCGCCGCATCATGAACCTCGCGCAAATCGTCCAGTCGCACGCGCTGAGTTTCTTCCACTTGAGTTCGCCCGACCTGTTGCTCGGCATGGACAGCGATCCGGCCAAGCGCAACATCTTTGGCGTCCTGGCGCAGCAGCCGCAGATGGCGCGCGACGGCGTCGCGTTACGCAAGTTCGGCCAGCAGATCATCGAGATGCTCGGCGGCAAACGCATCCACCCCGCGTGGGTCGTCGCCGGCGGCGTCGCCGAGCCGCTCTCGGCTGAGAAGCGCGACAAAATCATCGCGATGATTCCCGACGCGATGGCCATCATCCAGCGCACGCTCGACTGGTATAAAACCGCGTTCGAACAGTTCCGCACCGAGATCCGCACGTTCGGCAATTTCCCCAGCATGTTCATGGGCCTCGTCACACCGCACGAGGAAGACGAGCACAACGCGCTGTTGGAGCACTACGACGGCGTGCTGCGCTTCATTGACGCCAGCGGCAACGTCGTCCTCGACAACGTGGACCCGGCGCGTTATCTCGACCACATCGCCGAGGCGGTAGAGCCGTTCTCGTATCTCAAGTCTCCCTACTTCAAATCGCTCGGCTACCCGAACGGCATCTACCGCGTCGGCCCGCTGGCGCGGCTGAATATCATTGACCGCCCCGGCACACCGAAGGCCGACCAGGAGTGGACCGAGTTCCGCGCATTGCGGCGCGGCGTCATCCTGAGCTCCTTCCATCAGCACTATGCGCGGCTCGTGGAAATCCTTTACGGCATCGAGAAAATCGAGCAGCTCCTCAACGAACCGAACATCCTCAGCAAACACGTCCGCGCCTTTGCCCGGCCGAACAAGCATGAGGGCGTCGGCGTCTCCGAGGCCCCGCGCGGCACGCTCATGCACCACTACAAGATTGATGAGAACGGTCTCATCACGTGGGTGAACATGATCATTGCCACCGGCCACAACAACCTCGCCATGAACCGCGGTGTCGCGCAGGTGGCCAAGCACTACGTCAAAGGCAGCAAGCTCAAGGAAGGCGCGCTCAACCGCGTCGAGGCTGTCATCCGCTGCTTCGACCCGTGCCTGAGCTGCTCCACGCACGCCCTCGGCCAGATGCCGTTGCGCATCGAGCTGCTCGGCCCCGGCAACGAACTTCTCGACCAAGTCCAGCGCGGTTGATTGTTCAAGCCTCGGTGCTTCTCGGCGTCCTCGGCGTCTCTGCGTTGAAATAGCGGCAACTAAACGCAGAGGCGCAGAGGGGCGCAGGAAATCTCGAAGGACGAATCAAAGCGTCGGGGGCAACCGATCCCGTCGTCAGAGGCGAAACCAGAATCCCACCAAGGGGCTTTGTGCTTGTAATGCGTGCGCCGAGGTTCAGGCTACAAGCGAAGTTCCAAGGAGCTTCGGAGATGAACACAATGACCGTAACGACTGAACACCCGAAGTTCGACGCGGGAGGATTTTCCACCGATGCCCTCTGGCTGCCGTCCTCCTTCGGTGGCGCAACATCAAAATTCCTATCCTTGGTATTGATCTCCGTGGCGGTTTGTCTGGTCATGGGCGTTTCGTCAGTCCATGCCGCATCGCCGTTTACAATCATTGGCGTGCCGGATATAGAGAACGAGACTCAGGATTACCCGGTCATGCTGCAAAGCCAGGTCGACTGGATCGTCAACAACCGCGCGTCCCAAAACATCGCCTTCGTGGCCCAGCAGGGCGATCTGACCAGTCTCCCCACCACCGATCAATTTTCCACCGCCAGCAACAAACTGTTTCAGATCTCCTCCAGCGCCCCCGGGCTGCCTTGGGGCGTCCTGCCGGGCAACCACGATTTCGACCGCGTCAACTATATCAATGCCTTCGGTCCATCGAAATTTGCGGGCCAAAGCTGGTATGGCGGAGCATACAATGACAGCTCCTATCAGACGTTTGCCGCCGGCGGGCGGAACTACCTGATGATCGACGTGGAATACAATCCCTCGGTATCCGTATTGGACTGGGCTCAGAGCGTCATCACGGCCAATCCCGGCATTCCAACCATTATCAACACCCACGACTACCTCAACAGCACTGGCGGCCGAAGCAGCATGGGCGACTTGATTTTCAGCGGAGCGCTGACGGGCAACCCCGACGGCCTGGTCTACGGCAATTCGCAGGTGTTCATGGTGTTGTGCGGGCATAATTTTTCCTCACCTTGGAACCAAACTTCGATCGACAAAGCCGGGCAGCCGGTTTTCGAGAACCTGGCCGACTATCAAAATACAAACTCCGGAGATGGCTACCTGCGGCTCTATCAGTTTGACGAGACCAACTCGGTAATCCATGTCTCGACCTATTCGCCCTACGACGCGACGACTCCTTACCTGACCGATTCGCTCAATCAGTTCGATATCAGCATGGATTTTAACGCCCGGTTGGGAGTTGTACCCGAGCCGACCATCCTGTGCCTGCTGGCCGTTGGCGGCGTGGCGCTGCTGATGCGTCGACGAAAAGTGGTTGGATAAACAGTGAATGGAAATGCAATGTCCCCGGCGCGACGAAGGAATCAACGCGGCGGGGCGGGCCGGCTCCCGGCGCTCATGCGTTCCGTCAGCCGGTCGTGGGCGCCTGCCCGACGATGCCGGAAAAGGTGGAGCGCGTTCCCTGAACGCGCTCGTCTTTCGCGAAGAGTACGGCAACCGCGTTCGGAGAACGCGGTCCACCTGCCGGCTAGAAGCACGAGACGGGGTCTATGCGCTTCCTCACGGCATAACAGTAGAACAGGTTCAGGAAGAACTCGTTCATGTAGAAGCGCCGGGGAAAGAATCGCTTCATCATCTGCGAGAAGGAGTAGAAATCGTCGTAGCATTTCCACGGCCCGTCTTTGAGCTGCTCGAGGGTCATGTTCTTCGGCTGGAAAACCGGGTCGTCCCACTCGTATTCCTCGAAGCGCTGGTGGAGCAAGCGCCCTTCGGCGGTGAGATTGGCCATGAGCGGCGTGCCAGGGCGGGGCGTGAGCAGGCTGAAGAAGGCCATCGGCGGCTTGATCAGCCGGCAGAAATCAATGGTGCGCTGGACCGTTTGCGGAGTGTCCTCGTCGAAGCCGAGGATGAAGTTCAGGGAATACGCCAAGCGGTGGCGGTCCAGCCCATGCAGCAGGTCGCGGTATTCGGCGACGCTGTTGTGATGCTTGTTGATGCCGTTGAGGCTGATGGGATTGACGCTCTCGATGCCGAGGTTGAGGTGGAAGCAGCCGGATCGCTTGGCAAGCTTCACGTATTCCTCGTCGCGGATGGATTTGAAGGTGGTGAGGCCGCTCCACTTCACCTTAAGCGGGATCATGCCCTGGAAAAGTTCCTTGGCGCGGCTGACGTTGCCGCCGATGTTGTCGTCCACAATGTGGAGGTTGCGGCCGGGGAGCGCCTTGATTTCGTCAAGCACTTCGCCAATGGGGCGGTAGCGGTATTTGCGGCCGTAGAGCACCTGCACTTCGCAAAACTGGCAGCCGTGCGGGCAGCCGCGCGTGGTCTGGACAGGATAGATGTTGTAAAGGAACTTCGACATGTCCAGCAGGTCGAAGCGCGGGCGGGGCAGGTTCTGCATGCTGCAAAGCTCGGCGGCCTTGTAGCGCGGCTTGAGCCGGCCGTTTTGGGCGTCGGCGATCACGTCGGCCCAGACGTTCTCGGCTTCGCCGACGATGATGGAGTCCACGTGGTCCTGGAGGCGTTCGGTGGCGAGGCTGGCGTGAATACCGCCCGCGACGACCTTGATGCCGCGTTTGCGGAACGCCTGCGCGATCTGGATGGCGCGTTTTTCGGCGGCGCAAAGCACCGTCAAGCCCACCAGGTCGTAATCAATGCTCGTGTCGATCGGCGTATGGAACTCGTCCACGAGATGGATCTCGGCCGTCTTCGGGGTCAGACCCGCCAAATACGGCAGCGTGATCGGTATGATCCATCGCCTTCTCTTTTGAAACAACGTTCCATCCCGGCGAAAAGACGCCGGCATGGCCAATAAAATCTTCATGACTCAATACAAATGTAACGTCTAATCCCACCCAAAGACTCGGAAGCGAAATATCTTACGCAACACGCCGGTAACGTCAATAGAGGTGTTACACAATTTTTACAAACGGTTTCGGCCGCCAGTTCGCGCTTGCGCCCGCGCGGGTCGAAACGCACAGTCGTTACGGGTCTTATGACAAAAGCACTGATCATCGGCTACGGCAATCCGTTGCGCGGCGACGACGGCATCGGCTGGCACGCGGCGCGCCTGCTCGCCGGCATCGCGTCCGCCCACGACGCCGAGGTGCTCACCCGCCACCAGTTGATGCCGGAGCTGGCGGAGCCGGCCAGCGAGGCGGGCACCGTGATTTTCGTGGACGCCGCCAGCGAAGGCGCTCCGGGCCGGATCCGCTGGCGGCGCGTGGAGCCGCAGCCTGGACCAGCGTCGTTCACGCACCACATCAGCCCGGAGTCGCTGCTCGGCATGGCGAAGGAACTCTATGGCCGTTGTCCGCGGGCGTTTGTCGTCAGCGTCGCCGGCGAAAGCTTCGAGTGCGGCGAGACGCTCTCGCCCATCGTTCGCGCCGCGCTGCCGGCACTGATCGAGCTTGTGGAGAAAGTGCTTTCGGGCCAAATTACGGAGTCCGCAGAGGAAAACTGACATGCACGAATACGGAATAGTGGAATCCTGCGTCCAACAACTGCTCGTCGAGCTGCCCAAGCGCGGCGCGAAGAAAGTGCTCGCCGTGCGTTTCCGGCGCGGCAGCGCGTTCTCCGAGGAAGCGCTGCGGATGGCGTTTGCCGCGCTCTCCAAAGGCACGATGCTCGAAGGCGCCGTGCTGAACATCGAGACAGTGAACCTCGACTACCAGTGCAAGTGCGGCCACAAGCAGGTCATCACCAGCGACGATCTCGTCGGCCACATGTACATCTGTCCCGATTGCGGCGCGACGCGCGAGGTGGACGAGTCCCACGACCTCGAATTGCTCGATCTGGAGATCGAGGAATAGCCCCCGCCGCCGCGGACGCCGCTCACAGGGCCGCGAGCAACAGTCGCCCGATTTCCTCGTAGGTCTGCACGACGTGCGTGGCCTCGCGTAGTTCGCCGGCCGGATGCGTGTTGGTGATGGCGACGACCTTCATGCCCGCGGCCAGCGCCGCGGTGACGCCGGGCTTGGAATCCTCGATAACCCAGCAATCCCCGGGCGCCACGCCGAGCAATCCCGCCGTGCGGAGAAAAATGTCCGGCGCGGGTTTGCCGTGCTCCACCTCCGCCGCGCTGACAATCACCGGGAAGAACCGGCGCAGGTCTTTCAGCGACATCACCGTCTCGATGAACGACCGCTCCGAACCGGATGCCAGCGCGAGCCGGCAGCGCGCCGCCAGCTTCTCCAGCAATTCAGGCAACCCGGCAAAAATTGGCTGGAGTTGCTGCACCACTTCGGTCACGCGCCGCCGCTTCATGGCCATCAATTCCTCCAACGACTGCGGCGGTTTGTTTTTGGCGATGAAGTCCTCCCACAGTTCGAAATCCGACCGGCCCACGTAGGCGTCGAAGTCTATCCCGTGGTTGCGGCCGTAGCCGAGATCGCGCATCACTTCGAGAAAAGCCTGCTCGTGGAGCGGCTCGCTGTCCACGATCACGCCGTCCATGTCGAAAATCACTGCGCGCAAAGTTTCCATCGTGCGACGAGTGTCATCGGTGGCGGCGGGCATTCAAGCGGAAAAGCGATTCTGGTCGGGGAGCGCGGCGAACGTTTCACGCACCGCGTTGAAGCTTGACCCATGAAGAAGCAGGTGGCTGCCGCTACTTTTCCACCAAATCGAACACCCGCACGTAATCCACCAGGAACTCGTCGGGCAGCCGGGCTTTTGTGATGTCTTTGCACCACGTATTCGTTTCGTCGCTGAGCTTGATGTATTCGGGCACCTGACAGATGCCGCCGGGATTGATCCGCCACGTCTCCTTGCCGTCCACGTAGAAAACATACTCGTCGGGTTTCCACCACAGGGAAAAGGTGTGCCAGCCTTCCCGAATCCCAGGCACCGTCACCGTCTTCAACCGCGACTTCTCGTCCTTTCCAGATGAATCCCAATAGAGCGTGTGCTGCACCTCGTCGTTGGGCCAGAACTTCTCGTAGATGTCTATCTCCGTTCCCTTGCGCCCGTCGCTGCCCACCGTCTGAACCCCCGGCCCGTAAAGCCAGAACGCCGACCAATGCCCCTGCTCTTTCTGCAACCGGACGCGGGCGACATAGTAGCCGAATGCGTGCTCGAACTTGCCCTTGGTCCGCACGCAGCCGCCGATGATCTTGTCGCCTTCCCTCGACGTTTGGATGACCAGATGACCTTGGCCGTCCAGCAACACCGCCTTGCGCATCCACCAACCGGTTTTACGCGGGCCGTCCGGCGGTGTTTCCCACTTGGTTTCATCCAATTGCTTGCCATCAAACTCGTCGTGCCAGACCATCTTCCAAGTCTTCCCCGCCGGGGGCGGCGGAAGTGTGTCTTCGGACTGGCCAGCCTGACCCCACGCCAAACCGGCGGCTAACAGCCATCCCATTACTCCAACTCGGACGAATCGGGCTTTCATTTCATGGGCTTCCGTTTCAAAACCAGCATCCAGTCCTGCTCGTCGGGTCGGTGCGGCAGTGGAAGACGATCATTCTTGACGGTGAGCGCGACTTCCAGTTTAGCGCCCTTCCCTGTTCGCAGGTCGAACCACTCAGCGAGGTAGCTGCCGCCTTCCGGCATGCGCACCAGCGACGCGCTTGGCGAGACCTTGGCGCCGGCGGGGAAGTAAAGCAGCAGCGTGTTGACGCCGTCGGCTTTCACCAGAACGTCGCCCGGCGGCTCCACCGCGGCGAGAGCCGGTTCCAGTTTCCACCACGCAACCGATTCGTAGCACGCGCGGAGGTGCTGCAACTGCGCGCCGCCGGGCAGCGCCAGACCTTCCTCCCACGTGAGCACCGGCCCCCATTGCGCCGTCGTCAGCGGCCGGTTGTGGTCGAGCACGCCCGCGTAGAGTCCTTGCGCGCCGTAGGTGAAGCCGCAGCAGCCGCTTTGGATCGCGGTGCAGGCCGAGCGGCGCACCGCCGCGGCGTTGGCCTCGAACGTTTTGCGGACGAAACCCTCGTAGTTCGCCTCGCCCTCGATCAGCGGTTTGTGCGCGTCGCGGCCATACGCTCCCCAGTAGAATTCCGCTGGCGCGAACCGGCCATGGCCCGCCTGGAACAGGATGAAGTCCAGCCACGGCTCGGTCCAAGCCTCGCGGTGATCGCTCGAATGTGTCCAAGGATGAACCGTCATCGCGCGATGGTAAGGATCGGTCTCCTTGATGAACCGGCCGAGGGCGAGAAGCTTCGGCACGCGCTCGGCGACGTTGCCGAGCCGCGCGTTGTATTCCTGCGTAATGAGGAACGTGACCGCGTAAGCGCCGTAGCGCGCCAGATAGTAGTGCCAGAGCCGTTTGAGGTCGTCGAGGCTGGGCGCGTCGAGCAGGCTGTGCCCGGCAAATCCGATGACTCCGACCAGCCCGCGCTCGTCGGCGCAGGCGATGAAGCGATCCGTCTCGTGCCAGTAACGTAGCGTCTCCTCGTCGGGCGCGCGCGTCGCTTCTAGCGCGCCGATGCCGCGGCCCTTCGCGTCCGGGAAAAGGGCGCGGTGACCATGGGCCTGAAAGACCGTGAAGCCCTGCGCCACGCGCGTATCCACCATGCGCTTGAAGTTTTCAAAGGGCGTGTTCGCCGAAGGGACCGCCCACCACGTGTCACCCAGCCAAAAGAACGGCGTGCCGTCGGCGTAGGTGAGATAGTGGCCATTGTCGCTGGTTTTCAGAAAACCGCCATGCAGGCGGAGGGCGTTGCCGGGAGCGGGCAGTCCGGCTTGAAAAATGCCGCGCTGCCCGTGCAAGCCGTGATCGCCCGCATCGGTAAAACTTGTGGCGTAGGACCACTCGCCGGCGCGCGTGGGCGTAAAACGAATCTTCCACGTCCGCCCGCCGTCCCAGAAGCCGGGCACTTCCAGCCGCGCGCCATCGGGTCCAGCGAACGTCGCCGACAACTTCGCGCGAACAAAATCGAACGGGTCGTCGCAGTCTTTGCCGGCGGTGAACGTCAGTTCCATCGGTTGCCATTGGCACGCGGCAGTTGCTTGCGGCTTCGCGCCGAGGGCCTTCGCGATGTCCGCCCGCGTCGGGAGTTTTTGCAGGTCGGTTTCGCGCAGGGTCAGTTGCAGCACCTGCCGCCAGAGATGCGGCACGAAGATGTGCAGGTCGCCGTTCGGCATCGCGAGCGCGTCCGAATAGGTGAGGTTGAAATGCGTCCGGCCGAAAAGCAGGCGCGAGGTCGTGGTGCTCGTGACCATGAGGAAGCGCGGCTCGCTCCACGTGTCGCCGTCGTCGTCCGAAATGGACACCCACAGTTCGGAGCGGTCCTCCATGTTGAACGCGCCGCCGGAGTGGCGATTGTGGTGCAGCGCGATGAGGCGCTTGCCGTCGGAGAGCTTCTGGATCATCGGCGGCGCGTCGGGCTGCACGAGCGCCGTCGGCTGGAACTCGCCCCACGTTTTTCCATCGTCGTTGCTGATCGCGCGCCAGATGTGCCCCTCCTGCGTGCGGGCGAACAGCGCGACCTTGTCGCCGTGCAACCAGATCGGCCGGCCTTCGTCCATGCGATGCGCGGGCTTGTATTGCCAGCCGCCCGGGCGCTTGTCGGGCAAGAGCGTCCAAGTCTTCCCCTGGTCTTCCGAGCGCAGCAGATAAAGCTGTGTTTCCAGCGGTGCTCGCCTGCTTTTCTTCGTCCAGTCGCCGCAGTGCGGCGCGATCAGCCACGTGCCGCGCGCCGTCTCGGTGGCGTTGATGCAGAACATCCCCTGAAAATCAGGATCGTTCACCGGACGGATGCGTTGCGGCTCGCTCCACGTCCGGCCGTCGTCGTCGGAGAAGCGGAAGCCGATGCCGGCGTTTTCGTGGCCGTTGTAGTCGCCCGGCGTCGGGAACGTGAAGAAGACAACGATGCGCTTGCCGCCAAACGAATGCTGCGGCACCAGCGGCACCCAGGCGTGCTGGTTGAACCGGTTGGGCGCTTTCACAGGCGGCTCCCACGTTTTGCCATGATCGCGGGAGCGGTAGAGGAAGATGTCGTTCACCTTCATCTCGATCGGGCAGTAGCCGTAATGATAATCGCCGGCGATGAGCGTGAGCAGCAGATCGCCCGCCGACGTGAAGAACGGGCGCGGGCAATCCGCGTAAGAATTGGCATGCCTCAACTTGATCGGTCCGGCAACACCGGGCGGCGGCTCAAAGTTCTCGAACGGCGGCAGCGGCCAGCGGTGCATCGGGCGCACATTAATCCACTCCGGCAGGATCACGCCAAGCTCCGGGCGATGCACGAGGCCGGCCGGCGGTTTCGCGGAATCAATCGGCTGTCCGCCGATGACGATTTTTTCGCGCCGCTTCAGGTCGCTGAGATCGCACTGCACGCCGCCTTTGCTCAGGTCAATCGCGACGTAGCCTCGCGGATCGGCGACGGGGTTTGCATCGCCTGAAGTGGCGGCAAGCGAAAGGTTCGGGAGGATGGTCGCGACGGCCATCGTCAGCCAGCCGGCGAGTCGGAAGTTCATATCGAAATACTGGAGGCTGCGCCGGTCTTGGAACGGACGCCGGCCAGTTGTTTCACCGCATCGAGTTCCTGCCGCAGATGCTTCTGGAAAAGCGTGATGTCGGCGCTGTGAATCAACAGATTCGCGCCCATTTCCAAAAAGCGCGCCTGTTCCTCCGCGCTGCCCCAATAATGAATGCCGGCGCCCACCCCGGCCTTGCGCGCTTTTCGGAAAATGGTTTCGCACGCGGTCAGGAATTCCTTGCGGGCGTATTGCTCCGGCATGCCCAGGTTGCACGAGAGGTCGTGCGGGCCGATCAACACCGCATCGAGTCCGGGCACCGCCAGAATTTCATCGAGCGCTTCGATGGCGGGAACGCTCTCGATATTCACCACGAGCAGTTTGTTTTTGGCGGCCGGGGCGACGTAGGCGGCCAGTTCCGGCTCCGGCGCGTCGCCTTTCAGCAACCCCTGAAGTTTTCGCCCCTTGATGGGACGCAGCTTCACCGCGCCGCCATCGAGCGCCATGGTCGCCGCGAAAGGGTCCGGCGACGGGATGCGCACGATGGGCGGCAACCCGAGCGCCGCATAGGCCTGGCACATCCACGAGACCTGCTGCCGGTCGAGGGCGATGTGCTCGGTGTCAATGAAAACGAAGTCCAGGCCGCACTGGCGCACGGCGTCCGGCCAGCGCGGTGACGGCGAAACGATGAGTGTGCCAAGCACCCGCTCGCCCGAATGAAGTTTTTCGATCAAGTCGCTGGGAGTCATGGCCGTGGTCCGGTTGTTGATTTTTGGCTTACTGCGCCGCCCGCTTTGCCGAGTCCTTGCCGTCGGTGAGCCATTCGAGGTTGAAGCGGGCCAGTGTCAGCAGACCGGTCCTGTAGATGTCCTTGTTGTTGGTGCTGCCGCGCTCGTAAAAACAAAGGATGGTGCCGTCGGGCAACACCGCCAGGTCGCTGTAGCCGCTAAACCCCGGCTCAAGCGCCTTGTTCACCGGCCAGGTCGCGCCCTCGTCGTAACTGAGCTTGATGGAAAGGTTCTTGCGGTCGCGCGATTTCCCCGGCGCTTCCTTGTGGTCGGCGCGCTCCAGCGTGTTGGGGTTGGCGAACAGGATGCGGTTCTTGTCGCCGGGCTGGCTGCTGAAGCGCACGATGCTGGCCATGCAAATCGGTTCGAGCAGTTGATCGTTGAAAACCGGCTTGCTCCAGCCGGTCGCGCCGTCGGGACTGACGGTCTGGAGCCGGCGGTGCGCGTCGGACTCGCTGCGCACATTCAGCATGACCTGCCCGTCGGCGAGTTGCACCACGACGGTTTCATTCGGCCAACGATACGGCGGCTGGTCGGGAACGGCGATGTCGCCGCGCTGCCAGCTCTTGCCGTGGTCATCGCTGTAGATGGTCGCCGTCACCGAGGGCCGGTGCGCGTGGCCGCCCGTGCCGAGCGACATCCAGATCGGCACCACCATCCGGCCCTTGTGCGGCCCGCGCGTAAGCTGGATGCCGTGCGCCGGGCCGGTGGCGATGACCTTCCAGTCGTAGTCCTTGCGGAACGCTTCGAAAGTCGCGGTGATTTCCTCCGGTTTCGTCCATGTCACGCCATCGTCGTCGCTGCGGATGTGGAAGCAGCGGCAGTATTCAAGGCAGAACAGGAAATGGACGCTGCCATCCGCGTCGGCAATGGCACACGGGTTGTTGTAGGTGACGTCGTCGGGATTGGCGAGTTTCTTGGCCAACGCGACGGGGTTCTTGGTTTTCGGTCCCGGCACGTCGGCGATTTTCTGCCGCGGTCCCCACGTCTTGCCGCCGTCCGTGCTGCGGCGCAAATAAGGATCAATGCTGTCCCAGTCGCTCTTGCCGGTCTTGCGCGCCTCACAGTAGGCCAGCACGGTGCCCCGTGCCGTCACAACCATGCCGGGAATGCGATAGAGCGCGTAGTCGTTCGTGCCGGACGCGAAGAGGTCGCTCTTTTCGAGAAACGCTTCCGCTGCGGTCGTGTTCGCGGCGGATTGGAGTAAGGCGATGGCGGCGATCCACAGGCAGGTCAAGAGTCGTGAGTTCATGATTGATGATCGAATCTGGTTCGGGGCGACCTTATGGGAAACTGCCGCGCCTGCGCGAGCCGGTTTCACTGGTTGTTTTTGTTGACCAGTGGCAGATTTTTACGAACGGTCTCATCCGGCAGTCTCGCCCTTGACGAACGACGGCATCATCAAGGTCTGGCGCGTGGGCACCGAGCCGGTTCGGGCGAGTTGCAGCACGATCCGCGACACGCGCCGCGCAAACGCCGCGGCATCGCACGCATAACGCGCCACCGACGGCACCACGACATCCAGAAAAGCGTCGTCATCGCGGGAAATCAACGAAACATCCTGCGGCAGCCGGACCCCGCGCCGTTGAAGATGGCTCAGCGCCGTCAGCGCGTGGGCCGAACGGGCGACCAGGAGCGCTGTCGCCGGCTCGGCTGCCGCCAACAGGCTATCCAGCCGACGGCAAACACCCGCGACCGATTCATCGTGCCGTACGACGGTCGCCACGGCGTCCCTGCCTGTGCCACGGCAGCCTTCCATGAAACCGGCTTCGCTGGCCTGATCGCCCGCGCCGCCGCCTTCCGGCAGCAAGAGCGCGATTCGCCGATGACCCCGGGCGAGGAAAACACCCGCGGCGTGCCGACAGGCCGCGCGATAATCCACGTCCACCGAGGGAAGACCGATGCCGGGAAAACGCGAGCCGATGATCACGGCGGGCAATCCGCGCGCGTCAAACCATTGCTGCAACGGTTCGGAGGTGCGAAACAAGACCCACGCCGCGGACGGCGCCTCCGCCGTCAGCCGTTGCAACCAGCGTTCCGGCCGCGCCAACCCCGGCGCATGGCTGACGTGCAGCGCCAATTCGAAACCTTCGTCGCCAAGCCGCTCGCGCAGTTCATCCACCCAAAACATGGTAAAGGGTGGCATCCGGTGCAGCGGCACGGGCGTGAGCAAACCGACGCGGGTGGAGCGCGGCACGCCGCGCCGCCCGCGTTCGGGCTGGCGAATCCGCCGCCGCCGTCCCTGCGACACTTCCAGCCAGCCTTCGCGTCGGAGCGCTTCGAGCGCGGCGCGCAGCGTGGGGCGGCTCACCTGCAGCCGCGCGCACAAGGCACGTTCGCCCGGCAAAACATCGCCCCAGAGGCCCGCCACCAATTGCTCGCGCAAAATGTCGGCGGCCTGCGAGACGAGCGACAGGCGTTGCGGCAACTTTTTCACACTGGTCAGGTCAACTGACCACCAGAGTGCGCTTGCCTGGCGGAAAGGCAACCTTAAACTGCCCGCCATGCAAAAAGCCAATACCGCACGGTTGTCCCACGGCGAACTGCTCCAGTTCAAACGCTGGAACACGCCGACGATCTACAACGGCTGGGAACAAATCACCGCCGGCAACTCCGCCCGCGACGCGTTCAACCTCGAAGAGTGCCGCGATTTCATGCCGCAGATGGGGCCGATGGTCGGTTACGCAATCACGGTCGTCACCCAGCCCGGCAACCCCGTGCACCGCGACGCCAATCCCAACGGCTGGAGCGAATACCGCCGTTACGTCGCCAGCGTGCCGGGGCCGAAGATCGTGGTCGTGCAGGACCTCGACAAGCCGGACATGTTTGGCGCGTTCTGGGGCGAAGTGAACAGCAACATCCATCGCGCCCTCGGATGCGTCGGCACGATCACGGACGGCGGCATCCGCGATCTTGATGAGATGAACAACGCCGGCTTCAAGGCGCTCGCGCGGCGGCTCTGCGTCGGCCACGCCTGCTCGCATCCCGTCCGCTGGAACTGCGCGGTCGAAGCGTTCGGCCGCCGCGTCGAGCCGGGCCAGTTGATCCACGCCGACAAACACGGTTTCCTCGCTGTTCCCTTCGGCGAGGAAAAAAAACTGCTCGAAGCCGCGCGGTTCATGGATACCAACGAGTGCGAGACACTGATCTCCGCCGCGCGCGACTCGGCGGGTAAGACCCCCAAGGAAATTTTGGCGGCGTTTGATAAGGCGGCCGTGCGTTTCGGCAAAAACGCGCGCGTCAAATTCCAACGGAGAGGTGAATGGTGAACAGCATGAAGATCGTTGTCCTCGACGGCTACACATTGAATCCGGGCGACCTGAGCTGGGAGCCTTTCAAGGCGCTCGGCGACTTTGAAACCCACGACCGCACGCCCGCGGCGCTGACGGTCGAGCGGGCGTGCGATGCCGAGATCGTGCTGACCAACAAAACGATCCTCGGCCGCGCCGAGATCGCCGCCCTGCCCCGGCTGCGCTACATCGGCGTGCTCGCCACCGGTTACAACGTGGTGGACATCGAGGCCGCGCGCGAGCGGGGCATTCCCGTCTGCAACGTGCCGGAATACGGCACGGCCAACGTCGCGCAGGCCGCGGTCGCGCTGCTGCTCGAACTGACCAACCGCGACGGCCATCACGCTCAAACGGTGCGCGAGGGGCGCTGGACCGCGGCGACGGATTTTTGCTACTGGGATTTTCCGCTGGTGGAACTGAGCGGACTCACGCTGGGCATCGTCGGCTACGGGCGGATCGGCCGGGCCGTCGGCCGGATCGGCCGCGCCTTCGGGATGAAGGTACTGGCAGCAGACGGCCGAGCCGAGCCAACCGGCGACGACGTTCGGTTCGTGGACCTCGACACGCTGTTCCGCAAAAGCGACGTCGTCACGCTGCATTGTCCGCTTACGCCGGAGACGAAAGAAATCATCAATGCCGCGCGGCTGGCGCAAATGAAGCCCACCGCGTTCCTCGTCAACACCGCGCGCGGCGGGCTGGTGAACGAAGCGGACCTCGCCGACGCGCTCAATCACGACCGGCTCGCGGGCGCCGGCCTCGATGTGCTCTCCGTCGAGCCGCCGGCGGCGGACAACCCGCTCCTGCGCGCGAAGAACTGCATCATCACGCCGCACATCGCCTGGGCGACGCGCAACGCCCGCGCGCGGCTCCTGAACGTTGCCGCGGACAACCTTGGCGCCTGGCTGCGGGGCCAGCCGCAGAACGTGGTCAATGCCGCGCGATGACGTCCGGCGCGCAACCAACCGTTTCGCGACGCGCGAGTTTTCTCGCGCGGGCCGCGGCGTGCGGCATCGCGGCCGCTTGTGTTGCCGGAGGTTCTGATTCCATGACACTTTCACTTCAGTGGCGTCCGTTGCCGTCGATTCCCGACCACGAAGGATTCGCCTCGCCCTTTGCCGGCGTCGCCAACGGCGCGCTCGTCGTCGCCGGTGGCGCAAACTTTCCCGGCAAACGCCCGTGGGAGGGCGGCACCAAGATCTGGTATGACTCGGTCTTCGTGCTGGAGAAGCCGGACGGCGCGTGGAAGACCGCGGGCAAATTGCCGCGCCCGATTGGTTACGGTGTGGCGTTGACGACTGCGCAAGGCATCGTTTGCATCGGCGGCAGCGACTCGCACGGGCATCATGCGGACGTTTTTCTGCTGACGCTGGCCGATGAAAAAGCTGCGACGACTCCGCTTCCGCCGTTGCCGCAACCGTGCGCGAACATGAGCGGCGCGATTGCCGGCAACACCATTTACATCGCCGGCGGCATCGCGACGCCGGATTCGACGACGGCGCTGAAGACACTCTGGGCGCTCGACCTCGCGAATGTGAAGGCCGGCTGGCGCGAATTGGAGCCGTGGCCGGGCCGCGAGCGGATGCTGGCAACCGCCGGATCGTGCGACGGCTCGTTTTTCCTCTTCGGCGGCACGGCGCTGCACGCGGGAGCGGACGGCAAACCGGAGCGCGAGTATTTGCACGACGCGTTCCGCTATACACCGGGCCAGGGCTGGCGGCGCATCGCCGATCCGCCCCGCATGACGGTGGCCGCGCCGTCGCCCGCGCCAGTTGTCAACGGCAGGTTGCTCGTTCTCGGCGGCGACGATGGCGCGCAAATCCACACGCCGCCGCCTGCGCACCGGGGTTTCCCGCGCGGCGTGCTGGCCTATGACCCGAAGACCGACGCGTGGAGCGCCGCGGGCGAAATGCCTGTGGCGCGCGTCACCGTGCCGTGCGTCGAGTGGCGTGGACGGTTTGTGATTCCGAACGGCGAGATGAAGCCGGGCATCCGTTCGCCAGAAGTCTGGACTTTTGCGTTGCCGCCAGCACACTGAGCAACGCATGACCCGCACCGAGTCCAAAGTCACCGGCTACGCTTGGACCGTTGTCGCGCTGCTTTGGCCAGTGGCGATGTTGAACTATCTCGACCGGCAGATGGTCTCGACCGTTCGCGCCTCGATTTGCGCCGACATTCCCAGCATCGCCAACGCCCAGCAGTTCGGCGTGATAATGGCGTGCTTTATGTGGAGTTACGCGCTCCTCAGCCCGGTGGGCGGCTACATCGCGGACAGGTTCAACCGGCGCTGGACGGTCATCGGCAGCCTCTTTGTGTGGTCGGCGGTGACGTGGCTCACCGGCCACGCGCACACGTGCGGCGAGATGAAATTTTTCCGCGCGCTGATGGGCATCAGCGAGGCGTGCTACATCCCGGCGGCGCTGGCGCTCATCGCGGACTTCCATGCCGGCGGCACGCGGGCGCGAGCGGTGGGCATCCACCAGAGCGGCATTTACGCGGGCCTCGCGCTCGGCGGCATCGGCGGTTACATCGCGCAGATGAGCACGTGGCGAAACTGTTTCACGTGGTTCGGCGCGGCCGGCGTGGCTTATGCGGTGGTGCTGATGCTGGCGCTGAGGGACGCGCCATCCGCGAGCGGCGAGGCGCGGCAGAACCAGCCGCCCGTCACGATCGCGGGCACGGTGCGCGCGTTGTGGACGCAACCGGCGTTTTGGATTCTCGTGGTGTATTTCACGCTGCCGGCCATCGGCGGCTGGGTTGCCAAAAACTGGCTGCCGACGTTCCTCGCCGACACGTTCCAGTTGAAGGAAGGTCCCGCCGGCCTTTCCGCCACCATCTATGTCCAGGCCGCGTCGTTTGCCGGTGTCGTGCTCGGCGGCGCGGTGGCTGATCGTTGGAAGAACGCGAGTGCCCGCGGCCGCATCTACGCCAGCGCGTTGGGCACGGCGTTGTGCGTGCCGGCGTTGCTCGGCATCGGCAACGCGTGGAACATCGGCGCGGCGGTTGCGTTCATGGTTCTTTTCGGAATCGGCTGGGGGTTTTACGATTGCAACAACATGCCGATCCTCTGCCAGATCGCGCGGCCGGAGCATCGCGCCACCGGCTACGGGTTCATGAACCTGGTCAGCACCGCGGTCGGCGGCGGCGCCACCGTCGTGCTCGGTTGGATGCGCGACTCGGGCCTTTCGTTCTCCATCGCGTTCGCGCTCTGCGCTCTCCTCTCGGCGATTTCCGCCGCCGGGATTTTGTTCATCCGGCCGAGGAACCCGGAGGAACGCACCGCCGCCACGGGCCGCGTTCCTGTTTCAACCGGCTTGCGCGGCTGAGTCAACGGCATTCGTTTGCGGCGGCGGCTTGCGACTCCATGCGGCAAACAGCCATATGCCGCCGGCCAACAACGCGAGACCGAGCAGGTCAAACCACAGTGGTTGAAATTCCGTCACGCCACTGAGTGACGAGTTGAGATTGAAGCCACTGATGTGGAAAGGCAGGAACGAAGAGAGCAGCAGCGACCCATTGTTCAGCGCGTGGCCGGCCAGACACGGCAGCAACGAGCGCGTCCGCACGAACCACCATCCCAACAATAGACCCAGCACCACAGCGGCGATCATCTGCCAGGGGTTGAGGTGCATCAGTCCGAACAGAACGGCTGAAACCACCACCGCTTTTCGCGTGGAGTACCGGCTCAAAAAACCACGCAGGATCAGTCCCCGGAAAAGCAATTCCTCGGTCAACGGCGCAACGATGGCCAGCTCGAGCAACGATATCCAGAAACCGTGCTTGGCCGTGATCAGGTCGACAAAAATTTTCTCGAGCCATCGCGGCATCGGCAGCGCGTATCGCATCCAATTGTCCGCTTCGGACAACACGATGACCGCGCCGAGCACCGACAGGATCACCGGCAGCGCCAGCGCCGGTCGCACCGGCTTCATCGGAAACACCTCGCGGAACGGCGCCTTGGTGAAGAGGGCACCGACGAAGATAACCGTGCCAGACGACACAAGACTGATGCAGCTCATCACTCCCGGATGTTCCACCAGTTTCATCTTGAAAAAGAAGTCCACCACAGCCACCGGGATGATCAGACCCACCATCAGGACGAGGACGGCCAGCATCAGAAGCAAGGCGTAACCGAAGCCGGGAAATTTCCGAGTTTGTTCCATGGCGCTCCTTGGGTTTGAACGCAAAATCTCTCACGCTCCGGCGTGGATTACAAGCCATGCGGCGATGGTTGACGATTCGCGCGCGCTCCGTCACAATGGCACCCCTTTTTCATGAATACAAACACACCACTACACGGTCTCATTGCCGCGCCGCACACGCCGTTTGCCGCGGACGGTTCGCTCAACCTCGCCATCGTTGAAAAACAGGCGGCGCATCTGCTGGCCAACCGCGTCACGACCGCTTTTGTCGGCGGCACCACGGGCGAAACCCACTCGCTGGCGCTCGCGGAACGCCGTGCCCTCGCCCAGCGCTGGACCGAGGTCGCGCGCGGCACGCCGCTGCGGGTCATCGTTCACGCCGGCTCCAACTGCCTTGCCGACGCGCGCGTGCTCGCCGCGCAGGCCCAGGAGCTTGGCGCCACGGCGGTCGCCGCGATGGCGCCCAGCTACTTCAAACCGGCCAGCGTGGACGCGCTGGTGAGTTGCATGGCGGACATCGCGTCGGCCGCGCCCGCGCTGCCGTTTTACTATTACGAGATTCCAATGTTCACCGGCATCGTGCTGTCGCCGTCGGAGTTTCTGGAGAAGGGCGCGCAACGCATCCCGAATCTCGCCGGCCTGAAATTCACCAGCAACAACATGGTGGAATACCAGCTCTGCCTGCGCGCCGCGGGCGGCAAATTCGACGTGGCGTTCGGATATGACGAGATGCTGCTGGCGGCGCTGGCGCTGGGCGCGCGCGGCGCGGTGGGCAGCACCTACAATTTCGCCGCGCCGGTCTACCACCGGGTCATCGCGGCGTTCGAACGCGGCGACCTCGATGCCGCGCGTCGCGAGCAATTCCATTCGGTGCAGTTGGTGCAGGTTCTCTACCGCTACGGTTTCATGGGCGCGACCAAGGCGGTCATGGCCATGCTCGGTGTGGACGTCGGCCCCGCGCGGCTGCCGATTGCAAGCCTCACGGCGGAGCAGGCCGGCAAACTGCGCGGCGATTTGGAGAAGCTCGGCTTCTTCGAGTGGATCCGGCGCTAAGTCGCCTGGCGCATGAAACCGCCACTCCGGTTTCTCGCAGTGTTCGCTTTCGCGGCCGTCGCCGCCGCCGAACCGCCGGCGCACGATCTTGCCCGGCTGGAACGTTCGTTCTGGATCAATGCTTCGCTGGCTTCGCCAAAACTCGGTTACTGGGGAGCGGATTTCAGCGTGGCGAAACGCCCGGCGGATGTTGAAATCGCCAACGCCGCGCGATTGCTCACGGGTGACGCCGCGGCGAATCGCCTCTATCTCATCTACCATCGCGAGTTGCCGCCGGATGCGGCCCGCGAGGTTTTCTCCGCGTGGCGCAAGGCGTGCCCGCCGGAAGTAGAACTGGTGCCCACGCTCGTCCTGCGCATGTATGACAAGAAGCGAACGCCGGTCTTCGCCGCCGACGAGATCGCGGCGTTGTGCGATTTTTTCAAATCACGGCTCCATGCGCGTCGCGTCGCGGTCTATGACGTTCATGCCGGACGGGATCAGGGAGCGGCACTCGCGGTACTCGCAAAATATTTCCCGGGCGGCCTCGTGCGCGTCGGGATTCAGCCGGGCGAGCCGCTCGCGGTGCCGTTCGTCGCCGCCGTCGCGGACACGTGGAGCGGTCTTTGTCACGGTCTGACCAACGACGACTGGCGTTCGGCCGGCTTCGGCGCGGAGACGCTCCGCCGATGGGTCGCCGCGCGCAACGCGGGCGTCGCGCCGGTGGCGTGGGACCTGGTCACGGTGGCGTGGGATTATTCGGTGACGAAGCGCGGCGAGTATCCGGGCTACGACGACGCCGGCAAAAACCTGCCGTTGCCCGCGGGCCGGAACCGGCTCGCGGCCGCCGAAATCCTCGCCACCGCCGCGCCCGGCAAGCTCGCGGGGTTCAGCAGCGACCTGCTCATCCTGCAACTCAACTCCGCGAGTCCGGCGCATGACGGCGCGCGCGGCGCGTTCTACGAGACCTTGAAGTCGGGCCGGGCCTACGAGGGTTTCTATGCCGGCCCGTGGCGCGAAATCGCGGCGATCTACCAGGCGTTGCGCGCGGGCCGCCTACCATCGCCAAAATGAAATGGGAGTGGGGACAACAAAACGGCGGACGCTTTCCCACAATCGGAACGGGCTTGGAAGTCCGTTCTACTTCCTTGCTGGCCGGCCTTGGACCGTAGAACGGACTTCCAAGTCCGTTGCCGCCGCCAATGGCATCTCGAAAAGACTTCTGCGGCACCGCGTTACCGGAGTGACGCCGCCACCCGCGTGCTGATGCACCAGAGCGTGGTCTCGGTGCGCAGGAAAATGTCGCCGTCAGAGACCGCAATCGAACTGTTGGTCGGCTCCTTCAGCGGATTGACGGCCAGTTGCTCGAATTTCGGACTGGCTTTGAGCACCACCACGTCGCCGGATTGGTTCGGATAGTAGAGGCGGTCGCCCGCGAGAACCATGGACGACCAACTGCCCGCATGATTGCCCACGCCCTGCGGCTTCTGCTCCCACACAAGCTCGCCGGTCGTCAGTTTCAAACACGTGGCCGCGCCGGACGACTGCACGTGGTAAACGCAGCCGTCCTTGATCACGCCGGAGCCGATGCCGACTTTGGAGCGCACCTGGTTCCACACGCGCTGCGTGGCGGTGACATCGCCGCTGCCGCCCGGCTTCACGGCGATGGTATTGCCGTAGAAACCGCCCATGCCCACCACGATGCCTTCGCCAAAAATCGGTGACGTGTAGATGAGCGGGCTCAAGCCGCCGCAGCGCCACAGTTCGCGGCCCGTGCGCGGATCGAACCCGCGCGCCTCCATCGGAAACGTCATGACCAGCTCGTCGTGTCTGCCGACGCGGATGACGATGGGTGTGCTCCACGTGCCGATGACGCCGTCGCTCTTGCCCTTGAAGCCGTCGGTGCGGTCGGCGGTGTCCCACGTTGGCTCGTCGAACTTCCAGATCGTCTTGCCGGTCTTCTTGTCGAGCGCCACCAGCGACGGGCGCTGGGTCGGGCCGCAGTAGTGAATGCAGAGGTCCTCGAAAATCACCGGCGAGGAGGCGTTGCCCCACAGGTTGTCAAACTTACCGAAGTCGCGCCGCCATAGCTCGCGCCCGTCGAGGTCGTAGCAAACCAATCCCGCCGAGCCGAAGCTGGCGATGACGCGCTCGCCGTCGGTCACGGGCGACGCGGAGCAATAGGGATTGGCCGGCTGCGTCCGCTCCGGCTCCGTATAAACCACGCCCTGCTGCCAGAGCAGCCGGCCGTCGCTGCGGTGGAAGCACATCAACGTGCGCTTCTTCTCCGCGCTGACGGCTTGCGTGACAAACACCCGCTCGCCCCAGACGGTGGCGGTGGAATTGCCGCGTTCTGGCAGTTTCACGTGCCAGCGGATGTTTTTCGTGTCGGACCATTCCAGCGGCAGGTTCGTCTCGCTGCTGATGCCGCTGCCCTGCACATCGCCGCGCCACGAAGGCCAGTTGGCCGCGTCCGCGCGCGGCCCGCCGCCAAAAGCGGCCGCCAGCAGCGCGAGACCAAAAGCGGAACGGAGAGCGAAGTTCGGAAGGAGAGAAGGAGTTTTCATGGCTGTTATGCTTCGGTTGAGTTGACCGATGGACGCAGAGTAGCCGCGCCCCGGAACGGATGCAAGCGCGCGATTCCGCAAGCGAACGCCCGGTGGTGGGAAGCCACGGATGAACCCAACGCGGCGGAGCCGCAACCCAAGACGGTGAGGCGAGACTCCGTCGAGCCTCCTGCTTGGGCGTGTCGGGCTTTCAGACAACGGAGGCTCGACGGAGTCTCGCCCCACCGATCATAAGTCTTTGCCGCCTGCGAGGACTCTGCGACATTGAAATACAGGTGAAACGCCGATGGGCGGGGCTGAATCATATGGGTTCGTTTCGTAAAAACACCTATCGATTTGCCCACCCCTGGACATTGAAAACGTCGTTTTCCACAGGAAAACGACGTTTTTCAGTTTTGACCGGGGCCATCATTTGGGTTCGTTTTGTAAAACGAGCCACCGGGATTGAGGGAGAGGATGACCACCCCGCCGCCGGCAGCCGGCGTCCATATGGGGGGCGATTCTGCCACATCCGGCGGCCCGGTTGCGGCGTGCCCGCCAGACCGGCCATGATCCGCTCCATCCGCGCCTGGCGGCTGGACGCCGCCTTGGGCCTTTCCGTGCAATCCGTATTACCATCCTGCAAAACACTCGCGGCCTGCGAGGACTCTGTGACACGGTAACACAGATTCAAACGGATAGAGCTTCCGTCCCATCTGCATTCATCTGAGCCAAAAGGAGTCGGATTGGGTCGGATGGAGTCGGATTCACCCGGATTCACCCGGAGCCGGTCGCCGAAAGGTGGGGCCGGACCGCCGGGCCGGCCGAACCGACAGTGTTGGGGTGTGACAAAAGCAGTCGGATTCAGCCGGATTGAGTCGGTTCGAGCCGGATAGCCCCGCCCGTGGAATCCGTGCAACTCCGCTGCTGCGCGAACACGCGGCGAATGTCGGTGTCCGTGGCTTGTTCCCAACCCGGATTGACCCGGATGCAGTCGGACTGAGCCGGAACGATTCAGTTGCTGCGGCCCCTCACCCCGGCCCTCTCCCCGCTGACGCGGAGCGAGGGAGAGATTCTCCACCGGTAGCGCGGGTAAACCGTTCGGTGTGCACGAAGGCGAGTGCGGTAGATTTCCCTCTCCCCTCGCTGGCGAGGGGAGAGGGACAGGGTGAGGGGTGTCGTCCAGGGATGGTGACTGCATCGTTCCGGCTGAGTCGGGTGGAGTCGGATTCACCCGGATTCGTTTGGATTTTCCGCCACCGCCCCCACCGTCAAGCCAGGTCAAGGGCGGCGTTGAGCCGGCGGACGCCGGGATCATCCACCGATGGCACGGAACGGTCCGGGGCGGCGTTGAGCCGCCGCTCGCCGAAGCCGCTTCCCGCTCCGCCCGTGGGTGGGTTGGCTCGCGTTGAAAGCTCGGGCTGTTCCCGGCCGTCGCTTGGGGGCCTTGGCACACGGGCCGGAGCGCGCGCCGGGCCGCGTCCGGGCCGGCTTGGGGATGGCCGGCACCGGCCTCCAATCCGGCTCGCTGCGCTGGGTTGGCGGCGCGTCTCATGTTGGGAGGGACTATACAGAGAAACTTGCTAACATGCAAGAGAAAAATGCTAATATTTTACGGGTGCCGCCCCTGCCGGTTCGCGGTAGAGGCCGGTGGGGCGCGCCGTTGCGGGGGCTGCCACGGATGAACTCGGTGGGGCGAGACTCCGTCGAGCCTCCGCAGTCTGAAAGCTCGACACGCCCAAGAAGGTGGCTCGACGGAGTCTCGCCCCACCACATTGGATTGCGGCTCCGCCGCACTGTGTGTATCCGTGGCTTCCCCTCCCCGGCTGGCTTGTCCCGCGCTTGCATCTGCGCCCCGGCTCCGGCAACATGCGCGCCGGAATGAGCACAAAGCGATTCCGCATCGCCTTTTCCTTCGCGGGGGAAAAGCGCGACTTTGTCTCCAAGGTCGCCGACATTCTCGCCCAACGTTTCGGTCGAGACACCATCCTCTACGACAAGTATCACGAGGCCGAGTTCGCGCGAGGCGATCTCGGCATCTATCTGCCGGAGCTTTATCACAAGCGGTGCGACCTCGTCGTCGTTGTGGTATGTCCAAACTACGGTGAAAAAGAATGGACTGGCTTGGAATGGGCCGCAATCCACGACTTACTGAAAAAGCGCAAAGTCGAAGAAGTCCTCCTCACACGCTTTGGTCACGCTGAGGTTGCTGGTCTCTATTCCACCGCTGGATTCATCGAACTCGACGACAAGACGCCGGAAGAAGCCGCCAACCTCATCCTCGAACGGCTTGCGCTCAACGAAGGCAAGTCCAAGGATTTCTATCAGAAACCCGTTGCCACGAGCGGCGAAACTCCGAAGACTTCCATCCCCAACAACCTCCCGCGCCTCCAGCCGTTCTTCGGGCGCACCGACGAACTCAAACAAATCCGCGAAGCCCTCGAACCGGAGAACCGCACTTGGGGCGCGCTCATTGACGGGCCGGGCGGGATGGGAAAGACCTCGCTCGCCGTCCGAGCGGCCTACGACTGTCCGACGGGACAGTTCCAACGCATCATCTTCCTCTCCGTGAAGGAGCGCGAGATGGACGACGATGGCGAACGCAAGCTCACCGGCTTCATCCTGCCGGGGTTTCTCGAGATGCTCAATGAACTCGCTCGCCAGTTGGGGCAGCCGGACATCACGAAGGCCCCGGAGGACCAGCGCGTCCGGCTGCTGCTTGAGGCCCTTCGCCCGGCGCAGGCGCTGCTCATTCTCGATAATCTCGAATCCATTTCCAAGTCCGACCGCGACCAGCTTTTCACTTTCGTCAAACGCCTGCCGCAGGGCTGCAAGGCAATCCTCACCAGCCGCCGTCGCATCGGGTCCGGCTCCGAGGAGCTCATCCTCGAACAACTCGATCAAATCGCCGCGCTGGCGACCCTGGCCGACCTCGCCCGGCACAACAAACTCCTTGCGAAGACCAGCGAGGCCGAACGCATTGCCCTCTACACACAGACCGGTGGCAAACCGCTGCTCCTGCGTTGGGTGGCTGGGCAGCTTGGCCGCGGCAGTTGCCGCACCTTCACCGATGCGCTCCACTTTCTGACCACCTGCCCGAAGGAAAATGACCCGCTGGAGTTCGTCTTCGGTGACCTCGTGGGAGAGTTCACCCCGGAGGAGACACGGGTGCTCTGTGCCCTCACCTACTTCAGCCTGCAAGCGAAGGTGGAGCACATTGCCGAGGTGGCCGGCGACTCCGAGCCTCCGCGTAACAGCCGACGTGAGGAGGCTCATCCTCTTTTGAAGGAGGGAAGCCAGAGCCTCCTCACGTCGGCTGCTACTCGCGAATCGGTCGAGACCGCTCTACGCAGCCTTGCCAACCGCTCGCTCGTCGTTCCCGATCAGGAGGAGGAAGCCTTCGCCATCGTGCCGATGGTTGCCGAGTTCCTGCGCCGCAAACGGCCCGAAGTCGTCACTGAAACCGGCAACCGGTTGGAGAAACGCGCCTATGCGCTGATTTTAGAAAATGGCTACGGCCGGAATGCACCCTTCGAAATACTCGATGCCGCCTGGCCCACGGTAGCCCCAGCCTTGCCCCTCTTTCTCAGCGGACCAAATGATCGGCTCCAGACCGTGTGCCATGCCCTTGACACCTTCCTCGATTCCACAGGCCGCTGGGATGAACGACTTTCGTTCTGTCAACAGGCCGAAACCAAGGCCGTGGCGGCCAACGATTACGCCGAAGCCGGCTGGCGGGCCTATGAAGCGGGCACGGGGTATGACCGGCGCGAGCAGGCGGGCGAGGTTCTCGCCTGTGCCTACCGAGCGGCGGCGCACTGGCAAAAAGCTAAAGCTAGTACCCGATTGTGCGCCATTGCTATTCAGATGTACGGAGACGGACATTGCCTCAATGCGGATTACGAAAACGCCATCACCGCCTATCGCGAGGCACTCCAACTGCACCGTAGCTTGTCCGCCGAGAGTGAGGATGTGACCATTGCCCTTAGCGCTCTGGCGGACGCGGAGATGTTTTCCGAAGATATCGTTGCGGCGGAGCGAGATTATCGGGAAGCGTTGCGAGTGGCTCGCGTCCGCAACTTTAGAAAAGGCGTAGCTGCATATACGTGCAAACTAGCTGGCGTGGCGGTGAAGCGCCAAGACTGGCTGGGTACCGAGGCATTAGCGCAAGAAAGCCTCACATTGGCTGGGGATCTAGGCATCCAGCAGTTGATCGCGGACGATTGCTACTACCTCGCCCAAGCCTTGGCTCGGCAGGAGAAGAAGGCGAAAGGGCTACCCTACGCCCGGCGCGCTGTGGAAATCTTCACCAAACTCGGCTCACCCAGTATCAAGTTCGCCCGCGCGATTCTCGCGGAGTGTGAAGGCTGACTTCGTGCAGCCGTGAAGGTTGCCACTTGTTCAGCAACGAACCGACGCGCAAGACGCCTGCGCCGTTGCGTTACACCGCCCGCTTGATCGCCTCGATGTCCTTGTAGCTGCGGAGGTCGTAGGCGATGCGGGCGGAGTCGAGGACACTGGTCAGGGCGCGCAGGGCCACGCCGAATCCGTCGGGGCCGCTCGTGCCGCCGAACTGGCCGCCGCCTTTGATGTGCGGCTCCAGGTCGAGGAAGACGCCGGGCACGCCGAGTTTCCTGAGCTTGCGGTCGAGGGCGGGAATGCGTTTGGCGAAGTCCTTGAGGATGGCGGGATGGTTGCAATCGCCTTCGTCGCAAGGGACGAAATTTTTCAGCATCGCCTCGTCCACGTAGCCGCGCCACTGGAGTTTGCCCTTCTGGCGGTAATCCTTGATGTGCATCCAGCCGATGCCGTCCTTCATGGCGCGGTAATGCTCGACGACGGCCTTGCCGCTGCCGAGCTGGACGAACAGGTTGCCGGCGTCGAAGACGAGCACGAGCGACTTGCTGTTGACGTGCTTGTAGAGCTCCATGATCAGGTGGCCGTTCTGGCCGACGAGGTTCGGCTCGACTTCGAGGCCGAAGACGACGCCGCCCGCCTCGCAACGCGCGACGATCTCCGCGATCATGTCGCCCGCCTGCCGCACATAGTCCTCCGGCCGCTCGCCTTTCGGCGGGTAGAATGAGAAGCCGCGGATGAGCTTGGTGCCGAACGCCTGCGCGAGCATGATGGCGTGGCGCACGTCGTGGTCCACGTATTGGCGGAACGGCACGTAGCGGTTTTTCGTGCCGTCGTCCACGTCCTTGATCTTCACCTTGCCGACGGGCGAGCCGAGGGTGGCGACGCTGACGCCAAAGTCGCTGTGGAACTGCTGGAGCGTCTTGATTTCGTCGTCGGTGAGCTGCATCACGTTCTTGACGCCGTTGCCGGCGTCCACGAAGCGAAGGCTGTAATATTTCAAGCCGGCGGTGGCGAGCAGCGTCATCTGTTCGAGCGCGGTCTTCCTGACCGCGCCCTCGTCGGCGAAACCGGATAGTAAAACTTTGGGTGTCATGGGGCGGTTGTTTTACACGAACCGCCGCCCAACTGAAAGGTTGAACTGCGGTGACGGACAGCATAATACCGGTTGCAGATTGGAACTGCGCAACGGCTGTAGCGGCGGTCTCTGACCGCCGGTTGTTGAATTATCAATGATTCGGCGGTCAGAGACCGCCGCTACAGGGCCAGGAGCGAATTCCAGATGGTGCAAAGCTTGGTTCGTCGTTCATGTCACATTCCAACATTCATTTGCTCGAACGTTTTCCGCGACTGCGCGACACGATGCCGTTCGTGGCGCTCGGCACGTATCCGACGCCGGTGGAACGCCTCGCCGCCGTCGAGCGCGCCACACTTTTGCCGGCGAACACGCAGCTCTGGGTGAAGCGCGACGATCTTTCCGGCGAGCCGTGGGGGATGAGCAAGGTGCGCAAGCTGGAGTATTACTTCGGCGACGCGCAGGCCGCCGGCGCGCGGCGCGTGCTGACGTTCGGCCCGCTCGGCTCCAACCACGCGCTGGCGACGGCGATTTACGGAAAGCAACTCGGCTTCGAGGTGCATCTCCAGCTCTGGCCAGAGCCGCTCACGGAGCGCGTCGGCCAGACGCTGCTGGCCGAGCAAGCGCTGGGCGCAAAACTGTTCCTCGTCGGCACACTCGACGAACGCGCGCTGGTGGCGCTGGCGGACGACGCAAGCTCCACGCTCCACGCTCCACGCTCCCCTTCCGTTTACGTCATCCCGCCCGCCGGCACCGATCCGGTCGGCGCGATGGGCTATGTCGAGGCCGGCCTGGAAATCGGCGCGCAAGCGGCTCGCGGCGAACTGCCCGCGCCGGACTTCGTTCACGCGGCCGGCGGCACCGGCGGCGTCGCGGCGGGACTGGTCATCGGGCTGCGGCTGGCGGGGTTGCGCAGCCGCGTCGTGGCGATCCGCTGCGTGGCGGCGGAGGTGTTGACGGAGCTGCGCGTGATGTTTCTCGCGCGACGGCTGCGCCAACGGCTCGCGCGGCTGGCGGGCGTCGAAGAATCGTCGCTGCCGCAACCGGCGGCGGAGGATTTTCTGATTCTTCACGACCAGGCCGGCGGCGGTTACGGCCGACCGACCGAAGCCTCGGCGCGCGCGCGCGACTTGTTTGCCGCCGAAGCGGGACTGACGCTCGACACCACCTATACCGCGAAAGCCGCCGCGGGCATGCTGGCCTTTGCCGCCTGCCGCGAAGGCGAAGGCCGGCGGCATCTTTTCTTCCACACCTACGCGCACCGCGACCTCGCGGCGCTGGCCGGCCGGACCACTCGCGGGGATTTGCCGGAGCCGTTCCGGGCGCTGTTTGAAGGCGCGGCGAAATAAAGTTGCATTTCGCCGCCGGTATCCGAGACAATCCACCCAATGATGGAGCGAGAGGAGCGTTATTTCGATTTCAAGGAGGCGTTTCGCGCCGTGACGCGCGACTCCGGCTGGTGGTGGAAGGTGCTGGCCGGCGGGCCGATGCTTTTCTGCCCGCTGACGTTTTTGATTCCCCTCGGGTTTACGATGGAGGTGCTGCGGCGCGCGAAGAACAATCCGGAAAAATTCATCCTGCCGGGCTTCGGCGTGCGGCTCTGGGGGCGCTACATCGCGGAAGGCGGCGTGAAGCTGGTGATTGCGTGCGGAACGCTGCTCGCGCCGGCACTCGCGTGGCTTGGGTTTACCTGGGCCGTGGCGTTGATCCTCCATTTTCCGGGAGCGGAACGATGGCAATTCTTTTTCAAGGTGTTGTTGCCGTTTGCCTCGCCCGTGGCGCTCTTCGTGACGCTGCCGTTTTGCGCGGTGGGATGCTGCCGCTATCTGGACACCGGACGCATCGCACCGGCGTTCGACTACGCGACAAACTTCCGGATTTACCGCGAAGGTTTCGTGGATTTCTCCATCGGCGCGATCTTCGTGCTGGGGATGAACGCCGTCGCGCAAACATGGCTGTTGCTGCTGCCGTGGGGCGTGTTTTTCAGCGTGTGCCTGGTGGACTACTGGTTCGGGCCGATTTACAATCAGGCCGCCCAGCGCGTCAAACACCAGGACGAACTCGCGGCGGCGGAGAACGCAGAGAACGTCGAATAGAATCCCCGCGAACGCCGTCGGCCACACTGTAGTGGCGATCGGAGACCGCCGTTTCGAATGATGACGAAACAACCGGCGGTCGGAGACCGCCGCTACAGGGCTTTTGCCGTGTGTTACTTGGAGGTCGGCCGCGGCCAGAAGGCCTCGGCGAACCGTCGGAGAAACTCTATCCGGCTCTTCTGAAATCCGGGGTCGGTCGCCGAAAGCCCGGTGACGAGTTTGGTGATCTGGGGAAACGCCAGCGGGAAGGTGATGAGGCTGATCATCGTCAACAACGCGTGCCGGGGATCCAGATCGGGCGCGAGCAGTCCCTCCGCCTGGCTGCGGCGCATCATCTCCACGCTGGCCTCGATGTTGGCCAGTCGTTTCTCGGCGTCAATCAACAGGCCGCTGCCCGCCTCCAACGCCTCCCACTGCAACAACCGGATCCAGTTGGTGTCGCCACAAGCCAGTTCAAACCAGTAAGGTATCGACTTGGCGGGATCGGGCGGCGCTTTGGCGAGCCATTCGGCCCGCTCCGTCAGTTTGCGCTGCAGGATCGCGTGGAAAAGATCCTTCTTGTTGCCGAAATAGTGGTAAAGCATCCGCTTGTTGATCCGCGCCCGGCGGGCGATGCCGTCCACACGCGCGCCGGCAAAACCCTTGGCCGCGAACTCCGCCATCGCCGCCACCAGGATGCGCTCCTGGGCGCGCTGGGGGTCGCGCGCGACCGTCCGTGTCCGCCGCAAACGTAAAGTGGATGTTGCCATAAGTAACCATGTAGATACTAGGCACGCGGCCAACAACTGTCAAGTGACCCGCGAGGGAGGTGGTGTTCTCATTTGGAAATGATTTCTTCGCCGACGTTGGTGTCCCGGCTTCAGAGGCTGTGCGAAAAACGGTTCCGAAGCCTCCAGCTCCGTAGGAGCGTCATGTTTATAGCAGCGGTTTCCGTAACGGCAGAAGCTCCGTAGGAGCGCCATGTGCAGGGTCAATCGCTTCTGCGGCAGCCACATGCCGCTCCTACGGAGCTTGGCGTTTTTTCGACATCTCTTTCTATAAACAGGACGCTCCTACGGAGCTAACGAATAGCCAGAGCATTATTCACACAGCCTCTTCAGCCGGTCTGGCTCGGAAGACAGACCGCCTAAAGCCGTGACTATGCAGTTGAACCCGGCGGCCCCTCACCCTGACCCTCTCCCCATCGGATGGGGAGAGGGAATGTGGCCTCCGCAATGCGGTCACCAAATAGTGCACGTCGTCAGTCGTGCGAAAACTTCTCCCTCTCCCCACGTGAGTGGGGAGAGAGCCGGGGTGAGGGGCGGCGGCAACTGCATAGTTACGGCTAAAGGCGGGACACCAACCGGCCGAATCTTGAAACCAGGACACTTTCGCGAGGGCCTGTGCTGGCGGAAACCTGCCCGGCAGCGGTTTTTTTGCGCTTTCCGGTCCGATGAAGTAGTGTCGCGTCGGCAACATCAACGAACGAGGAGAACGACACCATGGCACGCATCGTGAAACGCACGCAGACCGGGCCGGCGAAAATCGAAATCCCCGGCGAACAACCTGTCTTTATTTGCCAGTGCGGGTTGTCGAAGAGCCAGCCGCGTTGCGACGGCTCGCACAAAACCGCCCGCACCGAGGAGCCTGGAAAACTCTACCAGTATGACCCGGCCGGCAATCGCAAGGAAATCGCCGACACGTTGGGCGACATCACGACGTTCTAGCGGGGCATCGGGCGACGGCATCGGGCGCTGTCAGTCGAAGATGCGCTTGTGGGGATTGATGAAGCCCCAGCAAACGGCGCCGACGAGGAAAAGGCTGCCCATTACATACAACGGCGCGTTCCAAGTGCCGAAGAAAGACAACAGCCACGTCACCAACAAGGGACTGATCACGGAGCTGAGCGCGCCGGAGGTGTTCATCGCGGCGCTGACGATGCCCGCGTGGTTGCCGCCGATGTCGAGGCATGTGCTCCATGACGCGCCGAGCGTGAACATGCTCGCCGCCACCGCCATGGCAATCAGCGTTGCGGCCAGCATGGGCTGATGCACGACGCCCGCGAGGATCATCGCCGAGCCGGCCAGCACGTAGGCGCACGCACCAAGACCGCAACGGCCGGCGCGCAGGCCGAAGCGTTTCGTCACCACGTCGGTGGCCACCCCGCCGAACAGGTCGCCCGCCACGCTCAGGATCAACGGCAGGCCCGAGAAGAAACCGAGTTGCATCGCATCGAGGCCGTGTTTCTCCTTCAGATACGCCGGCAGCCATGTGATGCAGAAGTAGAAGGCGAAGCTGTTGGGGAAATACATGAGGCAGAGCGGCAGCGTGTTGCGGTGGCCGAACAGTCGCTTCCAATACGCCCAGCCTTCGTGATGGCCGTTGGCCGGCTCGCGTCCGGACGTGATTTTTTCCAGTTCCGCCGGGCTCACCTGCGGGTGTTCGCTCGGGTCGTTGCGGAACCAGCGATACCACGCCGCCGCCCAGGCCGCGCCCGTCAGCCCGAAGAGCACGAACACCGTCCGCCAGCCGAGGCCCAGGTTTTGCGTCAGCGCCACCACGATCATCGGCGTGACGCCGCCCGCCAGGTGCGCGCCGCTGAAGAAGATCCCCTGCACCGTGCCGCGCTCGGAGCGTGGCACCCAGCGCGAGAAGGTCCGCGCCACGCTCGGCCATGCGCCCGCCTCGCCCATGCCAAAGAGAAATCGTGTCACGATGAGCGACACGAAGTTGAACGCCGCCGCCGTGAGCATTGTGAAGCTGGACCACCACAGCACGATGCGGGTAAGCACGTTGCGCGTGCCGCGCCGGTCGGCCCACCACGCCGTCGGGATTTCAAACAGCGCATACGCCAGCGCGAACGCGCTGTAGACCCAGCTCATCTGGTCCTTGTTCAGGCCCAGGTCGTGCATGATGTTGGGCGCGAGCGTGCCGACGCACGCGCGATCCAGGTAAGTGACGGCGGCGAGCGCCACCGCAAACGCGATCACCTTGTATCGGACGTGCGTCATGAAGAGGAGGCTAGTTCACCGTAATTTACCATCAGGGCTTGTCCACCCGGGTCATCCGGCCGGTGTCCCCGGAAAAAAAGCTGCGGACATTTTGCAACGCCGACTCCGCCATCCGCCGGTTGGCCTCGCGCGTGTTGGAGCCGGTATGCGGCGTGAGCACGACGTTGTCCAGTGTGCGCAAGTCCTTGCCGGGATGGAGCGGCGCATACGGCTCGCACACAAAAACGTCCAACGCCGCGCCCGCGAGCCGGCTGGAGGCGAGCGCATCGTAGAGAGCCTCCTCGTCGAGCACCGCGCCGCGGGCGGTGTTGATGAGCATCGCGCCGGGCTTGAGCCACGCCAGCCGCGTCGCGTTGACAAACCGCTGCGTGTCCGCGTTAACCGGAAGATGGACGCTCACGACGTCGGAGGCGCGGAAAAGTTCCTCGACGCTGGTCGTGAAATGTTCGACGCCGAATCGCGCCGGCGGCTCGGCGGGCGCGTGCCGGCTGCAAGCAATGACCTTCATGCCGAAACCCAGGTGCGCCATCGAAGCCACACAGCGGCCGATGCCGCCAAAGCCAAGGATGCCGAGCGTTTTGCCGCGAAGTTCCACGCCGACCTCGCAGGCAAACTCGCCCGCGCGCAACCGCGTCTCCTGCCGGACGATCTTCCTCGCCAGGCAACCCATCAGCCACATCGTGTGCTCGGCAACGCTGGTGTCGAGCGCGCCGGGCGTGTTGGTGACGGCAATGTCGCGCAGCCGGGCGAGCGTCTTGTCGATGCTGTCATGGCCGACGCCAAAGCGGGCGATGATCCCGCCGTTTTTCTTTCCCAGCGCCTCATACAACGGGCCGCGATACGGCGCCACGCCGACGATGACCGCGCGCGCGCCGTTCAATGCCACCGCCTCGGCCAGCGCCGCTTCGTCCGCCGGAGCCGGCTTGCAACACATGTCCTTCACGCTGCGGAAAACCTCCGCCGCTTTTGAGAACTCCAACTCGGTGACCAGAATGGTTTCCATGATGTGATTGGTGATTGGTGATTGGTGACTGGTAACTGGTGGCGCAGAGTACCAATCACCAATCACGAATTACCATTTTCGAGTTACCGCTTCGCCTTCAACATCGTCCGGCAGCCTTCGCGCACGAACGACGTGTCGATGCCGCACGGCACGAACAGGAATCCTTGCGCGAGGCGGCGGGACACATCGGCGGGGTCCACCGGCGCGACATGGATGCCCGGCGCGACCTTGTGCCGGCGGCAGGCGGCGAGAACGACATCCTGCGCCGCGAGCACGTCGGGATGCTGCAACTGGCCGGGGATGCCCATCGAGGCCGACAGGTCATACGGCCCGATCAGGATGGCGTCGAGGCCCTGCGTCGCCAGAATTTCATCCACATGGTTGACGGCGTTGATGTGCTCGATCATCGCCACCACCAGCACGTCGCGGTTGTGGTTGCTGTAATACTCGTCGAAGTTCCGGCCGAAACCGGTCGCGCGGCACAGCGACGCGCCGCGAATGCCCTCCGGCGGAAACTTTGCAATCGCCACCGTCTGCGCGGCCTCGGCCGGCGTGTTCACCGACGGCACGATGATGCCCGCCGCGCCCATGTCGAGCACCTGCTTGGCCAGCACCATGTCGCACGCGGGCAAACGCGCCATCAGTTCGCAGCCGGTGCCTTTCACGGCGAGCGCCATGTGGTAAAACGTCTCGACGTTGATCGGCGTGTGTTCCATGTCGGCGACGAGAAAGTCGAAGCCTTCCCCGGCCATGATTTCCACGACCGCCGGATTGCCTGTCATCACCCAGCCGCCCAGGGCCGGCTGGCCTTTGCTAATCTTGTCCTTGGTTTTGTTCATAGTCCTTGAAGGGGATACTGCCTGAATCTCTGACACGCGCAGCGTGCCACGGCGCGCCAACCCCGCGCCACAAGAAAATCCGCCCGCTCTTTCCGCCGGCCTCCCTCGGCCCTTCCCGGCGCTGGATCGAAGTCGTCCGGGCCGTGCTCGCACTCGCCCGGAGACCGCTTGGAATCGCCCGGGGCGTGGTCGGAGTTTTCCGGCGCTTGCTCGGTATCGCCCGGGGGACGCTCCAAGTCTCCCGGCGCTCCCTCAGACTCCCCGGAAACGCCCTCCAAGTCTCCCGGTAGAAGCTCAGACTCGCCCGGAAGCCGTTCGCTGTCGCGTTTTGACCACTTCAACTTCTATTATGGATCCTTGCCTGAGCATTATCGCTCATCCAACTCCCATTTAGCGCCCTTCAAGTCCCCCGATACGCAGTCGGACTCTTCGCGAGGCCTCAAACCAAGAAAACATGCGGTTATCGGCCTGTTTCGCGTGGTGGAACACTGCGGACTTTGGGAGGAGCCGCGCGCGCCCGCCCGCGCCCCACCGCCGGTGCAGGCCCCGCCGGAGCCGTGCTTCGAAGCCGACTACATGCCCGCGCCGGAGGAACCATAGCCACTGGCACTCGACACTCGTCCCTCGTCATCCTGCCGAGCGAATCGAACGGGAAGAATTGTGCTTGCGCCGGCTGTCCGGGCGGCGAGAATGCCAGCGATGAGCACGGCAACGGAAACAATGCAGCCATCGGCACGCGGCGTGCGCGGATTTTTACGCCGTGCCTACTCACGGCCTGCTGCCAGCCTTGCCGGGCTACGCCCGCAGGGCTGGCAGCAGGCCTCGAAACAGCGCCTCAACGCCGGTGGCCTGAAATAAAAATCTTATCCCTCTATCCCTTTGTAACGTGACATCGATTTCGGGTGGTCGGTTGCGAAAGTCAAAGCTTATGCCCATAGACAATAACGACTGCCAGCAGGAGATTGTTCGGTTGATGAGCGAGGACGCCAACAAACGAAATGAGAAGGAGTTTTTGGATTGGTGCGTCGAACTCGCTGCCCTGCCCGAAGATTACGAACTTAAACTCAAAGACGGTGTCAAAGCCGATATCGAGTTGCAACCGTTTCGATGGATGTCCCACGGCCTCGATCTGCTCCGGAGCAGCAAGGGCATAGGTGCCGTTCAACTCATGAATGGTCGTCAAGGCCCGTTTCTCGACAGTTATCTCCCGTATCAGGTCTTTCAGATGGGAACTGAGATTTTTCTCAAGGGCATGTGGCTTTGCCAGTTTGATGACTGCCGTCACCTCGCCCATGAGGGTTACGTGGGTGCCGACAAGCGGAGAAACTATGTCGAGCGGTTAAAAAACGATCTCGGTCACGATTTGCTCAAGATCATCGCAACAAACCGCGAGATTCCTCGGTATCAAGCTGATCCGACGACGATGCGGTTCCTTAAGATCGTCGAGGGCGTGGTGCGGTGCTTTTATTTTCCGCTCTATCAAGCCGACAAGCGCGGCAATCATTGGGCTCACTCCCGCTACCCCAAGCGTTTTTACAAGGACACTGATCAGGAAGGTTGTGCCGCCGCACTCCAGTCCTACCCACGACAGTGGCTAATCGTTAAACTGTTTGAGCCAATGGAAACACACGTCGACCACCTCTGGCAATTGCGCGCTGGTTTGCTCGCCCATCGTGGGAAGAAGGAAACCGCTGAGCCCGACAACCATTGTTGAGTTAACATGTTTTGCACTTCTTGTGGCTCAACAAACCCTGACAATGCTTGTTTTTGTCACGCGTGCGGCGTGAGCCTTTACAAACCTGCCGCGGATTCACAGGACACACCCAAGCAAGAACCCACGCCAGAAGAACCTGCCAAGGTTGATTCAAACTCAGATGCCTTGGCACCTACGCCCCGCAAGAACCAGAAAATGCTGCGCGTCATAGCGTGGCTGTTTCTTGCGATGCTTCTTGTTTCTATAGGTGTGATCGGTCTCAACATGACCCACTCGGGCCGGAATACTGCCAGTATTTCACGTCGTTCTGCCGCGCCGGTTCAGCAAGATCCAACGAAGTCAGGGTTCAACCCGCAGGCTCTGAAAGATTGGGAAGTAATGAGGCGCAGCGAAAGCAACGTTGTTGACGCAACTGGGGGATTCAGCCCCGCCGCGAAAAAACGATACCGTGAAATGTTGGCACTCGCGCTAAAAGCAACATTCACAACAACGAACTCGTTTTTGAGTGTCGAGCTTGACGGTAACGACCATGACATACTGGTGTTTTGCGCAAGCACGATGAACGAAACCGGATCTAAAATCATTTTGGATGCGCTTCGGACAGACGAATCTGAGTTTTGGAATGCGATTCGTTTCGCAGCCTTTGCAAGTGTCGTGTTTCGTGGCAATGCCTACCAGAAGACGCTTCACCAAACAGAGATCGCGCAGTTGAGTCATGGCTATGACCGGTTTGTATCAAAGAACTTCCAGATAACGAACTCTTCTAATAGCCAACTTCGAGAGACTCAAAGCGATGACGCTTTCCTTAGCCCTAGCGCTAAGCAACGGGGTCGAACCAATCTCGCGCTTGCGTTACGAGGAGGCTTAAAAACTCAGAGAAACCCCATTGAAGTTGAGATTGCTGGAAACACAGATGACATCTTGGTGTTTCGCTCTGGCGGTATGGACGCCGCAACAGCAAATACACTACTTGATTCATTCAGGCAAGATCCCGCAGCCAACTTTTGGAACAGCTTGCGTCTGTTTTCATTTAACGAAGTCGTGTTCCGTGGTGACAACTACCAACAGTCTGTTCCCCGATCACAGTTCATCCAATGGAGTCGAAACTACGAACAATATGTTTCTGAAGTTCGGAAAGTCGTTGGTCAGATAACTGAGGCAGCGCAAGGTGAGTCAAGAAGCGTCACACCGCCAAAGTGAATCGCAGAAATGGAGTTAGCCGAGTTTGAGCGCGTTTATCCGGAACGTTTCGCCACCTCCTACGACCACTGGCGGCCCATCGTCGCCGGCACGGTGGCGAAGTTCCTGCGCTGCGGCGATCTCCAAGAAGGTTTTTCCGCGTCAAGTGCCGCGCCTGCAAGCACGAGCTCTTCGTCGCCTTCTCCTGTAATCAACGCTGCGTCTGCCCCTCACCGTGCCCCCCGCCAATCTTCCCTTCCATTTCGCCCCGCTTCCGCTACACTCCGCGCCCAGAGCATTTAATACTTCCCGAACTCGTGGCATGCCTGCACCATCATAATGAAGTTCTCCGGCCGGCACGACGAGTGGATGCTGTTGGATGACATGAGAATGTAGCCGCCGCCCGGCGCGGCGTCGGCGATGGCCTGGCGAACGGCGTCGCGCACTTGCTCCGGCGTGCCGTGCGGCAATAGATGCGCGCAATCAATGTTGCCGGTCAGACAAACCTTGCCGCCAACGAGTTGCTTGACCTTTTTCAACTCCATCCCCGCAACCGGCTCGATGGGGTTGATGCCGTCGGGGCCGGCCGAGACGATCATGTCGAGGATCGGGTAGAGGTCGCCGTCGGAATGCTTGATGCACAGCGCTCCCTCGTCGTGAATCATGGCGATCATGGCCTTCAACGGCGGCAGGATGAACCGGCGGAACAGTTCGGGACTCATCATCGGGCCGTGGTTGCCGGCGTAATCGTCGCCGAGGATGATGACCTCCGCGCCGGCGCGGATGGCGCGCTGGACGATGCGCATGTTGCAGCGCAGCACCTTCTCCATCGTCACCTCAACCAGTTCCGGCTCGGCAATGAGGTTCATCAGCATGTTGTCGAGGCCCATCAGGTAGGCCGACCACATGAAAGCGGCGCGATGGTGAAAGCAGATGGCGCGCTTGCCCTTGTAGCGCGCGACGAGGTCGGGCAGCTTGCCGAGGCGGTGCGGCGCGTCGGGATCGGGCGGCGTGTAGGCGCGCGCGTCCTCCAGCGTCGCGATCGGCCCGCGCAACGGATGCGCCACCGCCTCGGGGCTGGGCAGATAGCTCACGCCCCATTCGTCGGTGAAGGAGCCGTCCGGGTTGTCGCGTACCTTCTCAAACAATGCGCCGCAGCCGACGCCGTCCATGTCGAGCCGATCCATGCAGTCGGCCACATCGCGGCAGCCCGGCACCGCCGCCTGCGCAACTTTTTCGTCCACCACAAACTCCAGCACCGGCACCCGGTCGGGCTGGCCGCGTTTGAGGGCGGTGTGGACGCGTTCGACGGAGTTCATGTCTGATTTCGTTTGGCGGTGTTCAGTTCCGCAGCTTGCAGAGCGCCCGCAGTGAATCGCGCACGGTGTTCGTGTCGCCAACGATGACGAACATGCGATACGCATACTCGCCCGCAGCGATGCCGTTCCTGTCCGTCACGCGGAAAACGCAGTTCCATTTCACGACCTTCTCCGCGCGAAACCGGAAACGTCCGTAGGTCGGCCCGGCGGTGTTCGGCGCAGGTTGCGGCGGCGTGTAGATGCCCATCGCGTGCGTGCCGCCCGGCACGCTGAAGACGACGGGATTGGGCCCTTCGCCGGGACCGTCGGATAGCGGTTCCAGTTCGCCGGTTTGCGGATTGAACTGGCGGAACTCCTCGAACGCCGGCGGCATGTAGCCGGTGAGCGCCTCAAAAACCGCGTGGGTGTGCCGCTCGCCCGCCGGCAGGCTGAAGGTCACATCGTAAGCGATGACGTGAGGCAGGTTTTTGCAACCGATCCGCACACGCTTGGTGAGGAGATGATCGGAAAGGACCGTCGTGTTTTTGGCAAGATTCGGCCCGGATTTTTCGCCCGGCACAAGCCAGAAGACCATTTGCGTCAAGGTCTGGAGCGAGTCTGGCCCGACGCGCCAGTGCAGCAGCCGGCTGGAGGATTTTCCGCCCGCACCATCGCGCCGCGAACCGGCCTCTGTCGGGTTAAAGGTTTCGGCGGTGATGGGCGTGCCGCAGTCGAGATTCGACGCCGACTGGAGCTGCCGCCCGTGATCGGACGAGTCTATGAACTCGCGTCCGTTCCAAGTCAGCGAATGGATCGCGCCCGCCAACCGTGCGGTGGTGGTGATAACGATCTCAGAAGAACCGGCCGCGCCACGGATCGTCGCGTTTCCATCGGGATCGCCGGCGTGCAGCGTGGCCGGCAGCGCCAGCAGCAGGGCGGTGAAAATGGCGGGTGCGGGTTTCATGGCTTCACTTTGCCCGACGTTTACTTCAACGGTTCCCAGGATCTCGCATCCAGTTCTTCCTCGCCAATCACGCCCTCCCAGCCGGGCCGTTTCCAGACGCGAACGTAATCCACGCGAAAAGAGGAAGGCAGGTCTTCATCCTTGGGCAGGCCGAACCAGTCGGGCATCGTTTCGGAATCGAAGATCAGGCGCATCGGCTGATGCCAGTGCGTATTGGGCAGCGACCGCACCGCCACGCCATCCACGTGATAGACGAGTTGCTGCGGCGACCATTCCAGCCCATACACGTGGAAGCCGTCGGCCAGCGGCCAGGGCGCCTGCCAGACGCCACCGGTGCTCCAGTGGTCGGCTTTGCCGTTTTCGCGAAAGACGTGCGCATTCATGTTGTAGGCTTTCTCACGTCCCAAGGCCTTGGCGCCGATCTCGAACACATCAATCTCGATGCGCCACGTTTTTCCGCCGCCGGCAAACCAGAACGAACTGGACCCGGCGGAATTCATCGGACGCGCCCGGATTTCAAAATATCCGTAGCGCGTGTAACGGATGGTTTGCAGGATGGCGGAGGTGTAGTCGTGATATCGTGGGTCCTTCGCCATCTCCGGCACGGTTTCCTTGCGCATGGTGAGCACGAGACACCCATTGTCCATCGTCACATTGGAACTCCGGAACAGTCCCGGCGCACGTCCTTTCCACTGGCGCATCGGTTCCCATTTCGTCGTATCCAGCGCCGGGCCGTTGAACTCGTCGCTGAACGGCTCGAACTTGATCCACCCACCTTGGTTCTGTTGATCCGCCAGCGGCAGGGATGCATTGACCAGCTCGGGCGTCGGGCCGAGCGGCCCGGTGCGCGTCCAGCCGGCATCCTTCCGGTCCACCGTCGCGCCCCACTTGGCGGCGAGATAGTCCGTCACATCGCGCAGCGCGCCTTCACTGACGAAGCCGCGGTCATAGATCAGCACCTCCGCGATGTCACCTTGAAGAGCATTGGCTAGCCGATCCGACCCGCCCACGGTGCCGATGCCCACCGGACCGGGCGCAATGCCGTCCTTGGACATCACTTTCACGCTGGGAGCATACGCGTCGGACTTGGCCTCAGCGGAGAGACAGAGATTGGGCGGCTTGTTGTCCGCGATGTCGCCCGAGCGGATGGAAACGAGGCGCTGCCAGCCATTGCCGCCCGCCTGCGCCGCTGTGCGGCGGGAGACGACGAAGGCGGTGATCGGCCCGGTCTTCCCCGCCACGGCCGCCACACGGAATCCGTCGCGGCCCGACATGCGAACGGCCGGATGCCCGTTGAAATCGTGCTCCAGCAACGCGGGCTTGCCCAACGCCGTGGCATGATGGCCCGCCCCGGACTTGTCCCGCCAGCGTGTGACTACGTTGTCTTGAACTTCCAGCGTGCCGGCGTCGCTCGCGTCCAACCAAAGCCGCAGCCCCTCGCGTGAAGGACCGTTGTCAGCGGCCGCAGCCACGTTCAACGCCGCCAGCAACAGGGCGGTGAGGATGTTGTTGAAAAATGTTTTCATGCTTCCGGGAGCCTGCCACCGCGCGCCGTCCCCGCGCCACAAAAAACATCTTGCCATCAAAGTAGCCGCGTCACTCCGTGACGCGCCATCATGGTCATACTCGCGTCACGGAGTGACGCGGCTACTGAAATTCTTCTTGCCAGCCCCTCGCTTCGGCGTATTCTGCGCCCCAGTCGCCTGCGATAGAGCACCCGTCACCGCAGCAGTGCGATACAAGGCGCGTCGCAGGCATGCCAAGGAAGAAAATACATGGCCCGCGCCGACTTCAGCCGAGCAGACTTCTGCCGTGCCAACATCCCCGACCCCGGACCGCAAGGTCCGCCGGGGCCGCAGGGAGATCAAGGCCCGCAAGGATTCCCCGGAGCCGACGGCGCACCGGGCCAGCAAGGTCCTCCCGGCGAAGTCACCGCCCAACAACTCACCGACGCCATTGCCGGCACCAGCGCCAACACCAACGCCGTGCAACTGCTCGACACCGGCACCTTCACCGACCCGCCCACCGCCGCCGACCTCATGGCCGTGGCCAACAAACTCAATGAATTGATTCAGGCGATGAGGAGATGATGAACATGTGAAACCACTGATGGACACCGATGAACGCGGATGGGAGACTCCGCGGGGCGTTATGTGTAATCCTTACAGGGGCGTCAAACACTGTAAAAGACCGCTGGCTTAAGTGGAGATGTCATGAGTATCAAGAAACGTGAGGCCAAGTTGGTTGTGCCGGGAGGCCGAATACCACCCAGGAAGGCGCTCAAGTCAATTAAACGATCGAAGAGAGGAATTGGCCAAGAGTTGGACAAGGCAAGCGACCTATTCCTGCTCAGGAGGCTACCTCAGAGTATGAGGGCTTTGAAGGCCATTCTGAAACGCGATCCAAACAATTACTGGGCACACGTACTTTTGGGATACGTGCTTTCAGATACTGGAAATCTAAAACGCGCGCGCAAATACTATGACCGCGCGATCGCGCTAAAGCCAAAACAAGACTCCGCATATTGGGCGAAAGCGAATGCGTTAGTTGAAGACGGTCATTATAAGGAAGCGGAGTATTGCGCAACAGCAGCGTTGCAATTGGCTACTGCCCACCGCCATCTGTGTGTGATTAACCTTGAGTTGATTTATGATACTCTAATTGATAGCCTAATCGGGCAGGAAAAACGACAGGAGGCTCTTGTTGTGGCTAGAACCGCTTGCGCGACCATAAAGAGCAAGCTAATGCAGAGTAAGGCAAAACGACTTCGAACACGTATCCATTATGATACTCGTGGAACCGCTTATTGTTTGAAGCGGAAATGGAATGAAGCGCTGGCTGATTTTCGCAGAAGTTGCGAAATGAAATTGCATTCGGGTGACCAGGATTATCCGCGCTTGAGAATCTGGTTTGTAACGGTGCGGCTTAGGGAGGCCGAAAGGGCGGACCAAGAACTAGCAGAGTATTTGGATAAGCGAAAACAAGACGGTCCAGACGAATTCTTGGTTAAGGTAATGCATTTCGTCCTCGACAAAATGAGCGAGCGCGAATTGATCGCATCTACGTTCTCGTCAAATCAAAACGAGAACCGAGACCATCGTTGTGTAGTATGGTTTTATGTTGGCGTGAAACGGCTGAGAGTTGGCGACCAAAACACTGCTGCCGATAGCTTCCGTAAGTGTTTGGACGCTGGTATGATCAACATGCCGGAATATCAATTTGCCCGCGCCGAACTGAAGGCACTCCAATGAATCCGCAAAACCACATCGGGAAACTGATTCTTCTTCTCTGTCTCGCCCTGCCCGTCGCCGCCCACGCCGAACTGAAGGCGCTCGGCCAATACCGGAGCGGGCGTTCCGCGCACGCGATGCTTGGACTCAACAAAAGCCATTCATAACAATATGACACCGAAAACGATCCTTCTCATGAAAGGTGCGCACATGTTCGTTATATTCGTTGGCGGACTGTTCGTGTTGTTTTACTTTAGCAGCAGCAAAGCGCGTGCGCTTCAACGATGGGCCAAGCGCGTCTTCCTTCTAATTGGTATCATCTGTATCGTTCAAAGCGTCGTGGGATGTCTGTTCTATCTCAAAAGCGAACCGTTCTCAGAGCTTGCACGTAAATTGATGTGGGTCGAGATGAAGTGGGTTTCCGGCCTAGTGGTGGGATTGATTATTCCAGTTGTTCTTTCAGGCGAGATCAAGAAAGCATGTCGCGCTCAAGACACGTACGGTGCAAGGAGCAGTTGAACGAAACGTTGCGAAAGGCACTATCATCAAACCGAAAAACCACATGGGGAAACTGATTCTTCTTCTCTGTCTCGCCCTGCCCGTCGCTCCCGCGAGGAGGTAAATGTTTATGAATCCAAAAATGGAGAAACAACGGAAACTGCTAACAGGCTTTGCAAGCCGCCGGACCCAACGCGTTTTCTTGGTCATCGCAGGACTTGCTGTAATTTCTACTGTCTTCTTTCTCACTTTCATGACTATTGTGGTTTGCAAGGTTGGAGTTCACCGTTTTCAACATATCACCGATTTCGACATTGTTTTAATGGCGTGTTTCATTTCTATTGGGCTGATTCAGGCATGTCTGTGTGTGCGTTTCTTTGTGATTGGGCAAGCGCTAGCAGCATTTGGTCTCGACCGACCCGGAACATATTCCTCGCTACCAAACACCCCCGAACAGAAGTCACTCCCATGAATCCGCAACACCACATCGGGAAACTGATTCTTCTTCTCTGTCTCGCTTTGCCCGCAGCCGCCAAACCGAATAGAAAGCCCCCGGCGATTATGGATCTTGGTTGTTTTAGGAGGCAATGACCATGGACAACTACGACGCGGATGCGGCGTTTGCACGGCGGCGAGGCGGAAAGTGGGCAGTGGGCAGTGGTCAGTGATCAGCCGGAGGGAAGCGGAAACGCGGAAGGCGAAACGCGAAACGCGAATTTGAGGGCGGCGAGCGCGGCGCCGATGGCAGCGATGGCGGCGGCGAAACCGAAACAGAGTATTCCGTGGCCGGCGGGGTTGGCGCCGGTGCCGGTGCCGTTGCTCCAGAAGCCGCAGCCGACGGATGCGTTGCCGGCGTGCGATTATCTGGCGGTGACGTGGACGGTGGCGGAGGCGAAGGCGCTGGCGGATGTGCTCAC